>JBBRBW010000037.1:0-38042 GCA_038205425.1 Burkholderiales bacterium
CTGGGACACGCTGGACGCCGGTCCGCTGGCCACGCTGCGTGCGGGTGTCGTCAATGGCCATGCCGCCGCGCTGACGTTGTGCGGCGAACGCGGCTGGGTGCGCTTGGAAGCGGCCCCCGGCAGCCTGCTGCGCCGCGCCCGCGCGCTGCTCAAGTCGCCCGACCCGCTGGCCCTGATGGAGATGCTGTGAGCACCCCCCCGAAACTGCTGCAGCGCGACGTGCCGCCCCGCGCGAGCTACGCGCTCGAGCAGGCCGGTGTGCACCCGCTGCTGGCGCGCCTGCTCGCGGCGCGCGGCGTGCGCGAGCCCGACGAACTGGACGACAGCCTGGCCCGCCTGCTGCCGCCGGCCACGCTCAAGGGCGCGGCCGAGGCCGGTGTGCTGCTGGCCGACGCCATCGCCGCCGGCAAGCGCCTGTGCGTGGTGGCCGACTACGACTGCGACGGCGCCACCGCCTGCGCCGTCGCCTTGCGTGGGCTGGCGCTGCTGGGTGCCGCGCCTGCCACGCTGGGCTACGTGGTGCCCGACCGCGCTGTGCACGGCTACGGCCTCACGCCGGCCATCGTCGAGCTGGCGCGGCTGCACCGCAACGGCGCGCCCGAGGTGCTGGTCACGGTGGACAACGGCATCGCCAGCCACGCCGGCGTGGCACATGCCCGCGCCTGCGGCATGCAGGTGCTGGTGACCGACCACCACCTGCCGGCGCTGATCGACGGCACCGTCTCGCTGCCCGACGCGGATGTCATCGTCAACCCGAACCAGCCCGACTGCGGCTTCGCCAGCAAGGCGCTGGCCGGTGTGGGTGTCATGTTCTACGTGCTGCTGGCCACGCGTGCCGAACTGCGCGCGCGCGGTGCCTACTCGGCGGCGCCACAGCCCAAGCTCGATACCCTGCTCGACCTGGTGGCCCTCGGCACCGTAGCCGACGTGGTGAAGCTCGACGCCAACAACCGCCGCCTCGTGGCGCAGGGCCTGAAGCGTGTGCGCAGCGGCCGCATGCAGACCGGCGTCGCGGCACTGTTCCAGGCTGCGGCGCGTGAGCCCGCGCGCGCCGCCGGTTTTGACTTCGGCTTTGCGCTCGGCCCGCGCATCAACGCCGCCGGGCGCCTGGCCGACATGACGCTGGGCATCGAGTGCCTGCTCACCGACGACGCCGCGCGTGCCGCTGAACTGGCCGCGCAGCTCGATGCCATCAACCGCGAACGCCGCGAGGTCGAAGGCGGCATGCGAGAACTGGCCGAACGCACGCTGCAGACCTTCGCTGCTGCCGACGGCAGCGACGATGCAGCCGCCGTGCCGCCGGCCGTGACGCTGTTCGACGAGAGCTTCCACGAAGGCGTGGTCGGCATCGTCGCCGGCCGCGTGAAGGACCGCCTGCACCGCCCGACCTTCGTCTTCGCGCGCGGCGCCGATGGCCGGCTGAAGGGCTCGGGCCGCAGCATCCCCGGCTTCCACCTGCGCGATGCGCTCGATCTGGTGGCCAAACGCCATCCGGGGCTGCTGCTGCGTTTCGGCGGCCACGCCATGGCCGCAGGCTGCACGCTGGGTGATGCAGACGACGCGGTGGCCAGCTTCGCTGCCGCGTTGCACCGCGTGGCCGAGGAATGGCTCGACCGCGCCACGCTCACGCGCACGCTGCGTACCGACGGCCCATTGGCGCTGGAATGGTTCAACCCGCAGACCGTGGCCGTGCTCGACGCGCAGGTCTGGGGCCAGGGCTTCGAGGCCCCGGTCTTCTGCGACGAGGTGCAGGTGCTGCAGCAGCGCCTGGTGGGCGAAAAACACATGAAGCTGAAGGTGCGCCACGCCGGCCAGGAACGCGACGCCATCTGGTTCGGTCATGCCGAGACCTTGCCTACGCAGGCGCGGCTGGCCTACCGCCTGACGCTGGACGAATGGAACGGCAAGCAACGCGTGCAGATGGTCGTCGAGGCCGCGGCTTGACCCCACCGCGGGTGCGGTGCTTGCATCCGCTTGCAGTCCACTGCCGCGGCTGCGCCAAGATGCAACCATGGACATGACACGAACGACAACGATCCTGGCCGTGGCCGTGCTGGCGGCCTGCGGCGGTGGCGGCGGGGCCGTCGACGCCGACGCGGCCACGCCACCGGCGGCCCCCGCCGGCCCGTTGCGCACCACGACGCTGGCCAGCGGCCTCGTCAACCCCTGGAGCCTGGCCTTCCTGCCCGACGGACGCATGCTCGTCACCGAGCGACCGGGCCGGCTGCGTGCGATCTCGGCCGACGGCCGCAGCGTGTCGCCAGCCATCACCGGGGTGCCGGCGGTCGACGCGGCGGGGCAGGGCGGCCTCTTCGACGTGGCAGTCGCGGCCGACTTCGCCACCACGCGCCGCATTTTCCTGAGCTACGCCGAGCCCGGCAGCGGCGCCGAGGTCGGCCGCAACGGGCTGGCCGTGGGCACGGCGCTGCTGAATGCCGAGGCCACGGTGTTGACGGGCTGGCAGGTCATCTACCGCCAGACGCCCAAGGTGGCCAGCAGCGGCCATTTCGGCGGTCGCATCGTGGTCGCGCCGGGTGGGCTGCTGTACGTGACGCAGGGCGACAGGCAGTCGAACAGCGAGCGCGGCAAGGCGCAGGACCTTTCGCAAGGCCACGGCAAGATCGTGCGCATCCGCAGCGACGGCAGTGTGCCGCCCGACAACCCCTTCGTCGGCCGCAGCGGCGCACAGCCGACGAGCTGGTCCTACGGCCACCGCAACGTGCAGGGCGCGGCGCTGCACCCCACCACCGGCGAACTCTGGGCCACCGAACACGGCCCGCAGGGCGGCGACGAACTCAACCGCGTGCAGCGCGGCGCCAACTACGGTTGGCCGCGGGTGAGCTACGGTTGCGAATACGGCGCACCCGTTGGCAACTGCCCGCCGGTGGGCGGCGCCAGCAGCGGGCCGGGTTTCGAGCCGCCGGTGTCGTGGTGGGTGCCGACCTCCATCGCACCCAGCGGGCTGGCCTTCTACACCGGCAGCCGCTTCCCCGAATGGCGCGGCCAGCTTTTCATGGGCGCGCTGGCCGGCCAGGCGTTGTGGCGCGTCGAGCTCAACGGCAACACTGTCGTGACCCGCGAAGCGCTGCTGACCGAACTGCGCGAGCGCATCCGCGACGTGCGCCAGGGCCCCGACGGCTGGCTCTACCTGCTGACCGACAGCGGCAACGGCCGCCTGCTGCGCGTCGAACGCTGACGCCTTACGCTCACAGTCAGGCCAGGCTGAAAAAGTCGCGTATGCGTTGGAGGATGTCGGCACGTTGTGCCACGGGCAGGTGCTGTTCCTTGCGGAAGGCCTCCTGCGTTTCGCCGTAGGCGTGCTGGCGTTGCGCCAGGATCTGCGCCATGCTTTCTGCGATGGCCTGACGCTCGTGGATGATGTCCTCGAAGCTGGCCTTGTCGAGCCGGTAACACTCGGCGTCGCTGCCCGCCACCACCGTGGCGGCGCGCGGCGCGCCGGTCATCAGCCCCATCTCGCCGAAGATGCTGCCCGGCGGCAGGCGCGACACCAGGCGGCGCTCGCCGTCCGGCGCCTGCCACCAGACCTCGGCCTCGCCGCTGACCACGATGTAGAGCCAGTGCGCCGTGGCGCCCTGGCGTGTCATCACGTCGCCGCGCGCAAAGGGCGCGCAGGCCAGGCGTTCGGCGATCTTGCGGCGTTCGGCCTCGTCGAGCGAAGCGAAGAGCTCGATGCCGGCCAGTGCCTTGAGCCGGCGCGCCAGTTCACGCTGCCACACGGCGTCGCGGTGCGCCTGGTCGTCCTGCACCAGGTGCACCGACTGGTCGGGCACGGCGATGCGCCAGCCGTTGCGCTGCAGCGTGGCCAGCAGGTGGCAGCGCACGGCCGAGTCGGTGGCGTCGTCGTCCTGCGGGTCGATGAGCCAGTAGCGCAGCGCGTAGCGCACCGAGCCCGGCTCGAAGGCCATCGCCACGCACGAAGGCGCCGGCCGGCGGGCGACGTTGGCGATCTCGGCCTCGGCCGTGCCTTCGGCCACCGCCTGGATCACGCGCGCCGGGCTCACGTCGTAGGCGACGTTGAACCCGATCCAGCGCCGCCAGCCGCCCGTGCCCCCCTGAGCACCCTCGGCGCTGCCGACGACGACGAACTTGCCCTTCATCAGCTGCGCGTTCGGGATCACCACCTTTTCGCCGTTACGCGTGACGATGGCGGTGAAGCGCCACTGGATCTCGACGACGCGGCCCGACAGGTCGTCGACCTTGACCCAGTCGCCGATGGCCAGCGAGTTGTCGAGTTGCAGCGCCAGGCCGCCGAGGATGTTGCCCAGGGTGTCCTGCATCGCGAAAGCGAGCACGGCGGTGATCACGGCCGAGGTGGCGACCAGGCTGGACAGCTCGACGCCGGCATACGACAGCCTGACCATGCCCCACAGCAGGTAGCCGCCGATGACGACGATGTCCTCGACGATGCGCGGTGTCTGCACGCGCAGCGCCGGCAGCAGCACGCGGAAGATGGCCAGGCCGGCCAGGCGGATCAGCACCACCCCCAGGCCCAGCAGCGCGGCCTGGTGCAGGCCGTTGGCAACGGCAGCCTCGCCGCGCACGGCAAACACCGCGCCCAGGGTGTCCAGCAGCAGACAGAAGACGAAGAGCAGCAGCGAGTGCTTCAGCGTCTTGCGGCCCGCCGACAGGCCGCGGAACAGCACCAGCGCCAGCACCAGGGCGGTGGCCAGCAGGTAAGGCGTTTCATCGCGCCACAGCGCGGCGATCAGATCGCTCATCGGGTCGGCGAAGCGCTCCGCAGCAGGCCGGCCGTAGCGGTTTCATCTGCCGGACGCTGCGGGCTCGTGGTTCGCGGTGCCAATCTGGCACGCGGCCCGGCCTGCGGCGTTGATCCACGTCACGGCGGGGCCTTCGACGGTTGCGCCGCGCTCAGCGCGCGGCGCCATGTGGCGCGGTCAGGCCAGGCCCAGCAGCTGCGTCAGCCCGCGCTGCGGCGGCGGGGTCGGCGGCGGGGTCGGCGACGGTAGCGCGTTTGCTGCACCGCGCCGACGATGGCCGCTACCAGCGCGCGCGTGGTCTCGAAGATTTCGCGCGCTTCGTCGCGCGGGATCACGTCGACGATGGCTTCGCGCGGGGCCGTCGCTGCTGCCCGAACGCCACGTCGACGCCCACCTCACGCACCACATCAGCAGCCTGCGGGTGCGCAACTGTCCGGCGCAGGCGGTGCCGCGACCCCAGAACGGCTGAGCAGTGCGGTTCAGGCCACGCGGCCGAACCACCACAGCGACAGTGTGGCGGCCACCACCGCCAGCAGCGCCCCGAGGGCGGCGAAGAGCGCGGTGATCTCGGTTTCCTTGCGCTCGACCACCATGCGCGAGCTGAGTGACTCGTAGACCTTTTTCAGGTCTTCGGCCGTGCCGGCATAGAAGTACTCGCCGTGGGTCAGCACCGAGATGTTCTTCAGCGTCTCCTCGTCGAGCTTCACGCGCATGCTCCAGCCTTCGAAGCCGATGATCTCGCCGCTGGTGGTGCCGATGCCTACGGTGTAGACGCGGATGCCGCGTTCGGCGGCCATCTTTGCGGCGTCCAGCGGGTCGGGGCCGGTGGTGCGCTGGCCGTCGGTGAGCATGATCACGGCGGCCGAGTTGTAGGAACCCGCCGGCACCGGCGTGAAGGGCTTGGTCTCCTTCTTCGCGATGCTGCCGGCGGGGCTCCCGGGGAAGTTGCGCTGGCCGGTGACATGCTGGATCTCGATGCCGTCGTCCGGAAACAGTGTGGCCAGGCTCAGGATGATGCCGCTGCCGGTGGCCGTGCCGCGCTGCAACTGGAAGCGGTCGATGGCCTTGAGCACGTCCTCGCGGCTGTCGGTGGGCGCCTGCACCACGGCGGCGGTGCCCGCGAAGGACACCACGCCCACGCGCACTTCGCGCGGCAGGTTGTTGACGAAGGCCTTGGCCGCCTCCTGGCTGGCGACCAGGCGGTTGGGCTTGACGTCCTCGGCGCGCATGCTGCCCGAGACGTCCATCGCCAGCATGATCGTGCGTTCGGCCAGCGGCAGCGTCAGCGTGGCGGTGGGCCGGGCCACCGCCAGCAGCAGTGCCGCCAGCGCCAGCAGCAGCAGCAGGGGCGGCACGTGGCGGCGCCAGCCCGGCCCGCGGCCGGCGGCCAGCCTGGCCACGTTGATGCTGACCAGGCGCACGGTGGTCTTGCGCTTGCGTTTCAGCACCCAGAAGTACAGCCCCACCAGCATGGGCAGCAGTGCCAGCAGCCACAGCATCGACGGCCACGTGAAGCTCACGGCGGGGCCTCCGCGAGCATCGTGGCGCGGCGCAGCGTGGCAGGGAAGCGCAGCGGCGTCTTGGCGCGGGCGCGCTGGCGGCGCAGGTCGGCGAACCGCATCAGGGTCTCGAGCAGGTCATCGTCGGTGGCGAGTTCCAGCACGTCGGCACCGCTGTGCGCCAGGCTGTCCATCAATGTGTTTTCCTGTTCCTCCGCGATGGCGGCGTAGCGTTCGCGGAAGGCGGGATCGGAGCCGTCGACGAAGACCTGCTCGCTGGTCTCGGCGTCTTCCAGCGTGACGAGACCGATGTCGGGCAGCGCCATTTCCAGCGGGTCCCACAGGCGCACGGCGACCACGTCGTGGCGGCGCGCCAGGCGGGCCAGCGCGTCTTCCCAGCCGGGCTGGCTGATGAAGTCCGACACCACGAAGACCAGGCCACGGCGCTTGATCAGGCCGTCGGCCGCCTTCAGCAGGTCGGCCAGCGCCGTGCCGGTGCCCGGGGGCTGCGGCGCCTGCGGCGCGCGCATGCGCTGCAGCAGTTCCAGCACCTGCAGGCGGCTGGCGCGCGGCTGCATCATGCCGTGCACGGCCGAACCGTAGAGCAGCGCGCCGACCCGATTGCCATGGCGCGTGATCACGCGTGCCAGAACGGCGACAAAACCCGCCGACACGTTCAGCTTGGTCGTGTCGGCGCTGCCGAAGTCGACGCTGCCCGACAGGTCGAGCAGGAACCAGGCGTTCAAGTCGCGGTCTTCGTGGAACTGGCGCACATAGGGCTGCTGCAGCCGCGCGGTGACGTTCCAGTCGATGTGGCGCACGTCGTCGTGGGCCTGGTATTCACGCAGGTCGGCGAGGTCGACGCCGGCACCGCGCCACAGCGTGCGGTAGTCGCCCTGCAGCAACCCGTCGAGCTTGCGGATCACGGTCCATTCCAGCTGCCGCAGCAGCTGGTCGGGTGGGGCTGCAGGGGCAGCAATCATGATCAAGTCCTGGCGCGGAACCGGCTTTGCCGGGCCGCAGCAAACGCCCAGGGCGAGACGCCCCGGGCCTTCGTGCCGTCCAGGCCCGCGCAGGCGGGCCCGGAGCCGCGGCACTCAGCCCCCCCGGGGGGTAGCAAATGCAGTGAGCTTTGGGGCTTCATGACGCCAGCGGCTTGTCGGGTGCGGGCAGCTTTTTCAGCAGCCGCTGCACCAGCGCGTCGGGCGTGACGTTTTCGGCCAGCGCCTCGTAGCTCAGCACCAGCCGATGCCTGAACACATCCGGCACGAGGTCCACCATGTCCTCGGGCAGCACGTACTTGCGGCCGCGCATCATGGCCAGCGCCTTGGCGCCCTCGATGAGGCCGATCGTGGCGCGCGGGCTGCAGCCGTAGGTCAGGTACTTGGCCAGGTCGGCCATGTCGTACTTCGCAGGCCGGCGCGTGGCGCCGACGAGCTTCACCGCGTACTGCATCAGCGACGGGTCGCAGAACACAGCGCGGCATTCCCGCTGCAACGCGGCCAGCTGGTGGGTGTCGGCGACGGCGTTGATGTCCACCGCCGGGCCGGTGACACGTTCGGCGATGACGAACTCTTCCTCGTCGGTAGGGTAGTCGACCAGCACCTTCATCATGAAGCGGTCGACCTGAGCTTCGGGCAGCGGGTAGGTGCCTTCGGTCTCGATCGGGTTCTGCGTCGCCATCACGACAAACGGGTCGGGCACCTTGTGCGTCTCGCCGGCGATCGTCACCTGGCGTTCCTGCATCACTTCCAGCAGTGCGCTCTGCACCTTGGCCGGCGCGCGGTTGATCTCGTCGGCCAGCAGCAGGTTGGTGAAGACGGGGCCCAGGCTGGTGCCGAACTCGCCGCTCTTCTGGTTGTAGATGCGCGTGCCGACCAGGTCCGACGGCACGAGATCGGGTGTGAACTGGATGCGCTTGAAGCTGCCGCGCACGGTGCGCGCCAGCGTCTTGACGGTCAGCGTCTTGGCCAGGCCGGGCACGCCCTCCACCAGCAGGTGGCCCTGGGCCAGCATGGCCACCAGCACACGTTCGAGAAAACGGTCCTGCCCGACCACAACACGCTTGACCTCGTAGAGGATGCGCTCCATCAGCGTGGCTGTCGACTCGGCTTGCTCGGACATTGGAAGCTTCCTTGGGGTCGCGCTGCGGCGGGGTCAGAACGGCGGCATGCCGGCGGCGTTGGCGGCGCTTTCGATCGGCACCGCGAAACCGATGCCGATGAAGGTGCGCTGTTCCGACGGATTCAGGATGGCCGTGACGATGCCCACCAGCTGGCCGTCCATCGTGACCAGGGGCCCGCCGCTGTTGCCGGGGTTGGCCGCGGCGTCGAACTGGATCAGGTTGGACAGCGGCTTGTCGCCGGACTTGTCGTCGTCGGGCGAGCGGAACTGGCGCTTCAGGCCCGAGACCACGCCGTAGCTCACCGAAGGGCCGATGCCGAAGGGGTGGCCGACCGCGATGACATGGTCGCCGGGGCGCAGGTCGGCTGTGCTGCGCATGGTGGCGGCGTCCAGGTCGTCGGGCAGGCTGCTGGCGCGCAGCACTGCAAGGTCGTTCTCGGGCTGGGCGCCGATCATCGTGGCATCGCTCTCGTGGCCGTTGGCGAAACGCACGCGGATCTTCTTCGCGCCCGTGACCACATGCAGGTTGGTCAGGATCGTGCCGTTGTCGATGATGACGACGCCGGTGCCCAGGCTGCGCTCCATCGCGCGCTGCTCGGGCTTGTCGTCGCCTTCGTCCTTGTCGTCGAGCAGGCCGACGACACGCACGACGGAGGGCAGGATGGCCTCGTAGGCCTTGGCTGCCGCCGAGGGCAGGGGTTCCTTCTCGAGCGACTGGCGCACGGCGGCGTCGATGTCGTCCTGGGTGATGGGCCGCTGCCCGGGGCGCAGCTGCAGCAGGCCCAGCAGCAGCACGGCGGTCATCAGCGCGCCGCCGACGGCCCACAGCGCCGCACTCAGGCGCGAAGGCCGCGCGGCCGCGCCGGCGGGCACGGCGGACGGCGTGTCTGCGGTGGGCCGCGCAGGCGCCTGCGCGGCCGGCGGTGGGTCGCGGCGCGGCGAGCGGCTGTACAGCGGGGCCTTGTTCATGGCGTCATGGACATGTGAAAAAGCACGGTATCACGTTGCGCGGCGTGCTGCATCGACCGGCACGCAAGCCGGGGCATCATCGCGGCATGGGCACCGTCTGGACCGATACACACTGCCACCTCGACGCACCCGAGTTCGACGCCGACCGCCCCGCCGTGGTGCGGCGCGCGCGCGACGCGGGGGTGCGGCGCCTGGTGCTGCCGGCGGTGGCGGTGGTGCACTTCGACGCGCTGCGTGCGATGGCGCAGGCCTTCGACGCTGCCTACGCGCTGGGCATCCACCCGCTGTACGTCGACCGCGCCGACGACGGTGACCTCGACCGCCTGGCCGCCGCGCTGCAGGCCCACCGTGACGACCCGCGCCTGGTGGCGGTGGGCGAAATCGGTCTCGACTTTTTTGTGCCCGCGAGCGGTCCAAAGCGCCAGCTGGCGCTGGCGCGTGACCGCGCGCGTCAGGAGCATTTCTACCGCGCGCAGCTCAAGCTGGCCCGCGACGCCGGCCTGCCGGTCATCCTGCACGTGCGGCGCTCGGCCGACGCGCTGCTGGCCGGGTTGCGGCGCATCGGCGTGCCCGGCGGCATCGCCCACGCGTTCAACGGCAGCGCCGTGCAGGCGGCTGCATTTGTCGGGCTGGGCTTGCGGCTCGGTTTTGGCGGCACGCTGAGCTTCGAACGTGCGCTGCAGGTGCGTGCGCTGGCGCAGTCCCTGCCCGCCACGGCGCTGGTGCTCGAGACCGACGCACCCGACATCCCGCCGCAATGGCTGTACCGCAGCGCCGAGTTGCGCCGGGCCGGCGCGGACCAGGGGCGCAACGAACCCGCCGAGCTGCCGCGCATCGGCGCCGTGCTGGCCGCGCTGCGCGGCTGGACGCCCGACGAGACGGCGCAAATCACCGGCGCGAATGCGCTGGCGGCGCTGCCGCGGCTGGCCGCGCTGGCGCTGCCGTGAAGCGCGCCGTGTCGCCGACGGCAGACGCCACCGCCACCGCCACCGCCACCGCCACCGTCGCGCCGGGCCCGCGCCTGCAGGGCCTGCCGCCGGTGCTGTCGCGCAGCACGCGGCTGCTGGTGCTGGGCAGCTTTCCCGGCGTGGCCTCGCTGCAGGCACAGCAGTACTACGGCCACCCGCGCAACAACTTCTGGCCGCTGCTGGGCGCGCTGTGGGGCCTCGACCTGGTGGCGCTGCCCTACCGTGAACGCCTGGCGCAGATGCGCCGCCGTGGCCTCGGTCTGTGGGACATCTACGCCAGTTGCCGCCGCGTGGGCAGCCTGGACCAGGCGATCGAGGACGCCGAGCTCAACGACCTCGCGAGCCTGCGCCGCCGCGCCCCGGCGCTGCAACTGGTGGCGCACAACGGCGGCGAGTCGGCGCGCGCGATGCAACACGTCGCAGCGCTGGGCTACACCGTGCTGCGTCTGCCCTCCACCAGCCCGGCCCATGCGAGCTGGTCCTTCGAACGCAAACTCGGCGCCTGGCGTGCTGCCTTCGACCAGGCAGGATTGCTGAACCCATGACCACCAAGACCTCCGCCAAGACCCGGCCGCGCGCGCTGCCCGCCGTGACGCTGTCCGAGCATGACGGCGTGCGCTACCTGCACCTGGATTCGATCTGGATCCAGGGCGGCATGCGCATCAGGAAGCCGCAGGTGGTGGAAATCGACTACGTGCAGCGCATGCTGGCCAGCCTGCTGTGGCTGCCGAGCGAGACGTTGGGTGACGGCCAGGCGGTGCAGCTCGGCCTGGGCGCGGGCGCCATCACGCGTTTCACGGCGGTGCAGCTGAAGATGGCGACCACGGTGGTCGAGATCAACCCGCAGGTCATCACCGTCAACGGCAGCTGGTTCCACCTGCCGGCCGAGGCCGAGGTGGTTCGGGGCGACGCCGCCGACTGGCTGGCCCAGGCCACGCCGGCCAGCGTGCGGCTGCTGCACGTCGACCTCTACGACGAGGAGGCCGCCGCCCCCGTGCTCGACAGCGTGGACTTCTACACCGCCTGCCGCGCAGTGCTCGAAGAAGGGGGGCTGATGAGCGTCAATCTCTTCGGTCGCCACGCCAGCTTCCATGGCAGCATCCGCCGCATTGCCGCTGCGTTCGGCAGCCACCAGGTGTGGAGCCTGCGCCCAACTCGCGAAGGCAACACGGTGGTGGTGGCCGGGCGCGCCGTGGTGGTGCCCGAGCGCGACGTCCTGGCGGCGCGTGCGGCGCTGATCGAGGCGCGATTCGGGGCCCTGGGGCTGCCGGCGCGCAAGTGGCTTCGCATGGTGCGGCCCTACCAGCCGCTGGAGCCGCCCGTCCTGCCCGTGGCCTGAACCTGCCGCCCGAACCCCTTGCCGAGCACCGCTGCATGACCCGGACGAAGCCTGCTGTTTCCCACGCTGCCGCAGCCGCGGTTGCAGCCGCGCCCGCGACGCCCGCCGGGCCCTCGGTGCTGGCCTCGGTGCCGCCTTCGCTGGCGCTGCCGCCCAAGGGCCGGCTGGAATGGCCGCTGCTGCTGAGCTGGCTGCACGAGGACGGCTGGATCGGCGCCGAAGACGCCGAGCGCGTGGCCGCGCGCTTTCGCGCCGGTGCCTCCAGCCTGCACGCGCTGGTGCGCCTGGGCGCCGCCGGCCTGGCCCACCAGCGCAGCGGCAAGGCGCTCGACACCGAGGCGCTCACCGAATGGCTGGCCGGCCGCTGTGGCCTGCCTTATCTGCGCATCGATCCGCTGCGTGTCGACGTCGGCCGCGTCGCCGACGTGATGAGCGTGCAGTACGCCGAGCTGCGCCGTGCGCTGCCGGTGACGGTCTCGGCCACCGAAGTCACCATCGCCACCGCCGAACCCTTCGACACCGCCTGGGTGTCCGAGATCGAGACCCACACGCGCCGCCACGTGCGCCTGGTGGTGGCCAACCCCGACGACGTGCGCCGCTACACGACCGAGTTCTATGCCCTGGCGCGCAACGTGCGCGCGGCGCAGAAAAGCGGCGAGAACGCCGCCACCGCCAGCTTCGAGCAGCTGGTCGAGCTGGGCAAGAGCAGCAAGGCGCTCGACGCCAACGACCAGGGCGTCGTGCAGGTGGTGGACTGGCTGTGGCAGTACGCCTTCGACCAGCGCGCCAGCGACATCCACCTCGAGCCGCGGCGCGACAAGGGCGCGATCCGCTTCCGCATCGACGGCGTGCTGCACACCGTCTACCAGGTGCCGCTGACGGTGATGAGCGCGATGACCTCGCGCATCAAGCTGCTGGGCCGCATGGACGTGGTGGAAAAGCGCCGCCCGCTCGACGGCCGCATCAAGACCCGCCGCCCCGACGGCGTCGACGGGGCCGGCGGCGAGGTCGAGATGCGCCTGTCGACGCTGCCCACCGCCTTCGGCGAGAAGATGGTGATGCGCATCTTCGACCCCGAAGCCACGATCAAGGGCCTGTCGGCGCTGGGTTTCGGCGCCAGCGAAGCGTTGGCCTGGCAGGAACTCATCAAGCGGCCGCACGGCATCGTGCTTGTCACCGGCCCCACCGGCAGCGGCAAGACGACCACGCTCTACAGCACGCTCAAGAGCCTGGCCACTGAAGAGGTGAACGTCTGCACCATCGAGGACCCGATCGAGATGATCGAGCCGGCCTTCAACCAGACCCAGGTGCAGCCGGCCATCGACATGGGCTTCACCGAGGGCCTGCGCGCGCTGATGCGGCAGGACCCGGACATCATCATGGTCGGCGAGATCCGCGACCTGGCCACCGCCGAGATGGCGATCCAGGCGGCGTTGACGGGCCACCTGGTCTTCAGCACGCTGCACACCAACGACGCCGTCGGCGCCATCACGCGCCTGGCCGACCTGGGCGTGCCCAGCTACCTGATCAGCGCCACCGTCATCGGCGTGCTCGCGCAGCGCCTGGCGCGCACGCTGTGCCCGGCGTGCAAGGTGCGCGACGACAGCATCACGCGCGAGACGCTCGACGAATCGGTGCGGCCCTGGCGGCTGTCCGGCGGCGTGCGGCCCTACAAGGCCGTGGGCTGCCTGGAATGCCGCCACACCGGCTACCGCGGCCGCGCCGGCCTCTACGAACTGCTGCAGATGAGCGATGCCGCACGCACCGCCGTGCACCCCAACCTCGATGCCGCCGCGCTGCGCAAGCAGGCGGTGCGCGACGGCATGCGCCCGCTGCGCCTGGCCGGCGCGATGAAGGTGGCCGAGGGCCTGACGACCTTGGAAGAAGTGCTGCGCAGCACCCCTTCGCTGAACGCCTGAGCGCCGCCGCCGATGCGTCCGATGGCGCGGGTTTTGCTGACGCTGCCTTACGTGGAAACCACAGCGGGCGCGATGGTATGCGTCCCTAGAATTCCGCCGCACAAGGCTTCCGGCCCCGTTTCTGGCGGGGAGATGTCGGGGTCGTTTCACGGCGTCAGCACGCACCAGCGCCGCCACGCCGCTGCCGAAAAAGAGGAGACACGGTTTGAAGATACGCAGCGAGAAGGACTTCTGGTCCGGTGTCATGTTCATCACCGTCGGCGTCGGATTTGCATGGGGTGCCACGTTCTACAGCTTCGGCAGTTCGGCGCGACCCGGCCCCGCCTACTTCCCTTTCGGCCTCGGCGTGCTGATGGCCATCCTGGGTGCCATGGTGCTGTTCAAGGCGCTGACCTTCGAGGTCGAGGGTGGCGACAAGATGGGCGCCTGGGCCTGGAAGCCGCTGCTCGTCATCGTCGGTGCCGTGGCCGGCTTCGGCTGGGCGCTGCCGCACCTGGGCATGTTCATCGCGCTGCCGCTGCTGGTGATCATCGCGGCCATGGCCGGCGACGAGTTCCACCCCAAGGAAGCCATCATCAACGCCATCGTGCTGACCGCCGGCAGCTGGGTGATCTTCATCTGGGGCCTGAGCCTCATCATCCCCCTGTGGCCTTCCTTCCTGGCACGCTGAGGCACACACCATGGAACTCCTGAACAACCTCGCGCTCGGCTTCGGTGTCGCCTTCACCTGGATCAACCTGGCCTACGCCTTCGGCGGCGCGCTGCTGGGCACGCTCATCGGCGTGCTGCCCGGCCTGGGCCCGGTGGCCACCATCGCGATGCTGCTGCCCAGCATCTACGCGCTTGACGCCACGCCGGCCCTCATCATGCTGGCCGGCATCTACTACGGCGCGCAGTATGGCGGTTCCACCACCGCCATCCTGATCAACGTGCCCGGTGAAAGCAGCTCGGTGGTGACCGCCATCGACGGCTACGCGATGGCCCGCAAGGGCCGCGCCGGCGCGGCGCTGGCGGCTGCCGGTCTGGGCAGCTTTTTCGCCGGTTGCGTGGGCACGATCATCATCGCCGCCTTCGCGCCGCCGCTCACCGAGCTGGCCTTCAAGTTCGGCCCCGCCGAGTATTTCAGCCTGATGGTGCTGGGCCTCATCGGCGCCGTCGTGCTGGCCTCGGGCTCGCTGGTCAAGGCCATCTCGATGATCCTGCTGGGCCTGCTGCTCGGTCAGATCAACACCGACGTCATCTCGGGTGTGCCACGCTACAGCTTCGACGTCCCCGAGCTTACCGACGGCATCGGCTTCGTCGCCATCGCGATGGGGGTGTTCGGCTTCGGCGAGATCATCGCCAACCTGGGCCAGCCGGCCGAGCACCGCGAGGTCTTCACGAAGGACGTGAAGGGCCTGTGGCCGACCATGCAGGACTTCAAGAACGCCTGGCCCGCCGTGCTGCGTGGCACCGCGCTGGGCTCGATCCTGGGCGTGCTGCCCGGCGGCGGCGCGCTGCTGTCCTCGTTTGCGGCCTACACGCTCGAGAAGAAGATGCGCATGAAGCCGGGTGAGGTCGAGTTCGGCAAGGGCAACATCCGCGGCGTGGCCGGCCCCGAGAGCGCCAACCACGCCGGCGCGCAGACCAGCTTCATCCCGATGTTGACGCTGGGCATCCCGCCCAACGCGGTGATGGCACTGATGGTGGGCGCGATGACGATCAAGGGCATCCAGCCCGGCCCGCAGGTGATGACCAGCAACCCCGAGCTCTTCTGGGGCCTGATTGCCAGCATGTGGGTCGGCAATGCGATGCTGATCATCCTGAACCTGCCGCTCATCGGCATCTGGATCAAGCTGCTGACGGTGCCTTACCGCTTCTTGTTCCCGGCCATCATGTCCTTCTGCTGCATCGGCCTGTACACGCTGAACAACAACGCCTTCGACGTCTACATGGGCGCGGGCTTCGCCGTCATCGGCTACGCGTTCTACAAGCTGGGCTGCGAACCGGCGCCGCTGCTGCTGGGCTTCATCCTCGGGCCGATGATGGAAGAAAACCTGCGCCGCGCGCTGCTGCTCAGCCGCGGTGACTGGACGACCTTCGCCACGCGCCCGCTGTCGGCCGGCCTGCTGATCGCCGCGACGCTGATGGTGGTGGTGGTGATGCTGCCGTCGATCAAGAACAAGCGCGAAGAGGCGTTCCAGGACGCAGATTGAGTCCGCCCCCGAAGCGCCTGCGGCGCTCCCCCGCAGGGCGGCGCCGCCAGCGGCCCGGCGAAGCCGGCTCCGCGGCGTCCCCTTGAGGGCATCATTGCGGCCTTCGGCCGCTTGACGGTTTGCCCCATGCCGCTTCCCGTCGCCCTAGCGCCACTCCAGGGCCCCGTATTCCGGGGCCTTTGGTTCGCCTGGCTCGCGGCGAACATGACGATGTGGATGAACGACGTGGCGGCCGCCTGGCTGATGACCACGCTCACCACCAGCCCGGTGATGGTGGCGCTGGTGCAGACGGCGTCGACGCTGCCCGTTTTCCTGCTTGGTCTGCCCAGCGGTGCGCTGGCCGACATCCTCGACCGCCGGCGCTACTTTGCGGCCACCCAGCTCTGGGTGAGCGTCAACGCGCTGCTGCTGGCGGCGCTGTCGCTGGCCGGCCTGCTGACGGCGCCGCTGCTGCTGCTGCTGACCTTCACCAACGGCATCGGGCTGGCGCTGCGCTGGCCGGTGTTCGCGGCCATCGTGCCGGGCATCGTCACGCGCACAGAGCTGCCGGCGGCGCTGGCGCTCAACGGCATCGCGATGAACCTGTCGCGTGTCGTGGCCCCGGCTCTGGCCGGCGTGCTGCTGGCGGCCGTCAGCCCGGCGGCGGTATTCGTGCTGAACACGCTGCTGGCCGGCGTGGCCTTCTTCCTGGTGCTGCGCTGGAAGAGCGAGCCGCGCGCCAGCGCGCTGCCGGGCGAGCGCTTCGTCGGCGCCATGCGCGTGGGCATCAACTACACGCTGCGCAGCGGGCGGCTGAAGATCATCATGCTGCGCGTCTTCCTGTTTTTCCTGCAGGCCACCGGGCTGATGGCGCTGCTGCCGCTGGTGGCGCGCAGCCTGCACGGCGGCGGCGCCGGCACCTTCACGGTGATGCTGTCCTGCGTCGGCGTTGGTGCCATCACCGCGGCGCTGTATTTCCCGCAGCTGCGCGAGCGTTTCGACCGCGACCAGTTCGTGCGCTTCGGCAGCGTCGCCCATGCCGTGCTGTCGTGCCTGATCGTGCTCGTGCCCGAACTCTGGGTGGCTCTGCCGGCGATGGTGATGGTGGGCATGTGCTGGATCAGCGTGGCCAATTCGCTGACGGTCTCGGCGCAGATGGCGATGCCGAACTGGGTGCGCGCTCGCGGCATGAGCATCTACCAGATGGCACTGATGGGTGGCTCGGCGGCGGGTTCACTGGCCTGGGGCCAGGTGGCCGAGCTGGCAGGCGTGCGTGACGCCGTGCTGGCCGCCGCCGCCTTCGGCCTGGTGGTGCTGCTGTTCACACGCCGCCTGACGGTGGAAGGTGGCGTCGAGATCGACTTTACGCCCGCCAGCGTGCGCCCGGCGCCCGAGCCGGCTTTCCCGGTGGCGCCCGACGAAGGCCCGGTGATGGTGACGATCGAGTACCAGATCGACCCCGCACGCGCCGCCGCGTTTGCCGAAGTCATGCAGCGCACGCGCCGCGCGCGCCTGCGCCAGGGCGCGCTCAGCTGGGGCCTGTTCCGCGACGTCGCCGTGCCCGGTCGCTACGTCGAGTACTTCGTCGACGAGAACTGGGTCGAGCACCAGCGCCGGCTCGAGCGTTTCACCGCCTTCGACGCCGAACTGCGAGGCAAACGGCTGGCCTTCCACGTCGGCCCCGAGCCGCCGGTGCTGCGGCGCTACGTCGGCGACGCCAGCGTGCCACCGTCCGGCCCCTCGTTCTAGTCCGAGCGGGGCACTCGGCGGCGTCTGCCCGGCGATACTCCGAGCAGGCCCGCGGGCAGCAGCGTCTTCCTTTTTTTACCTCTTGTCTTCCATCACCATGACCCTTACCTTCGACTGGAGCGCCGGCTATGCCAGCCAGCGTTCGCCCGTGTTCGCCCGTAACGTCGTTTCCACCTCGCACCCGCTGGCCGCACAGGCCGGCCTGCGCATGCTGCACAACGGCGGCAACGCCGTCGACGCAGCCATCGCGACCGCGGCAGTGATGACCATCGTCGAGCCGTGCAGCAACGGCCTGGGGTCGGACGCCTTCTGCATCCTGTGGGACGGCAAGGCACTGCACGGCCTGAACGCCAGCGGCTGCGCGCCGCAGGCCTGGACCCCCGAGTACTTCAAGGGCAAGTACGGCGCCGAGGTGAAGATGCCGCCCAAGCGGGGCTGGGACAGCGTCACCGTGCCGGGCGCCGTGTCGGCCTGGATGGCGTTGAGCACACGCTTCGGCAAGCTGCCCTTCGCCGACCTGCTGGCGCCGGCCATCGAGATCGCCGAGCGCGGCTACGCGGTGCCGGTGATCGTGCAGGGCAAGTGGCGCAACGCCGCCTCGTTGCCCGAGATCACGGGCCAGGCCGGCTTCGCCGAGGCCTTCCTGCCCAAGGGGCGCGAACCGCACGTCGGCGAACTGTTCCAGTTTCAGCAGGCCGCGCGCACGCTGAAACTCATCGCCCAGACCAAGGGCGAGGCCTTCTACCGAGGCGAGGTGGCCGAGGCCGCCGCCGCGCACGCCAAGGCCCACGGCGGCGCCATGACGGCGGCCGATTTCGCTGCCTACCAGCCCGAGTGGGTGGCGCCGATTGCACGCGACTACCGCGGCTACACGATGCACGAGATCCCGCCCAATGGCCAGGGCATCGCAGCGTTGATCGCCCTGGGCATCCTGGAGAAGTTCGACATCGCGGCGCTGCCGGTGGACGGCGTGGCCAGCCAGCACCTGCAGATCGAAGCCATGAAGCTGGCCTTCGCCGACGTCTATGCCTACGTGGCCGAACCGAAGGCGATGCGCCTGACGCCGGCGCAGATGCTCGACGACGCCTACCTGGCCAGCCGTGCGAAGCTCATCGACCCCACCAAGGCGCAGAGTTACGGCCCCGGCCACGGCCCCACCGGCGGCACGATCTACCTGACGGCCGCCGACGAGAGCGGCATGATGGTCAGCTTCATCCAGAGCAACTACATGGGCTTCGGCTCGGGCATCGTGGTGCCGGGCTACGGCCTGAGCCTGCAGAACCGAGGCCACGGCTTCACGCTCAACCCGGCCAGCGACAACCTCGTGGGCCCCGGCAAGCGGCCTTTCCACACCATCATCCCGGCCTTCCTGACGAAGCAGGGCCGGCCGGTGATGAGCTTCGGCATCATGGGCGGCGACATGCAGCCTCAAGCGCATATGCAAACGGTCGTGCGCATGCTCGACTACCAGCAGCAGCCGCAGGCCGCCTGCGACGCGCCGCGCTGGCGCTACTTTGGTGGCACCGTCAACGTCGAGCCCGGTTTCGACCCCGCCACTGCCGACGGCCTGCGCGGCCTGGGCCACCCGATCGCGCCCTTCACCGACAGTTACCAGGACTACGGTGCCGGCCAGTTCATCTGGCGCCTGGACGAAGGGAAGGGCGACGTGTCGGTGACCGGCTACGCCGCGGCCAGCGACCCGCGCCGCGACGGGCAGGCCGCCGGCTACTGAAGCCGCGCGCCGGCGCCGCAACGATGAAACTGGACGAACTGCGCCCCGGCTGGCGTACCGACTTCATCCTGCACCGCGAAGGCGCGCTGGTGCACGAGCGCGAAGATTGCATCGTCGTGCGCACGCCGAGCAACCCCGGCTTCTATTGGGGCAACTTCCTGCTGCTGCCGGCGCCGCCGCGCGACGACGCGCTGGCCCACTGGCTGGCGCGCTTCGACGAAGAGATCACCGACGTGCAGCCGGCTTCGGGCCACGTCGCGCTGGGCGTCAACGGGCCGCCGGCCGCCGGCGGGCTGCCCGCCTGGACGGCCGCCGGCTTCGAGCTCATCGAAACCGCGGTCATCGAGCAGTTGCCGGGTGAGCTGCGCGCGCCGCCGCGCACGCCGCGCGGCGTGGTGCAGGTGCGGCCGCTGGAACTGGCGCGCGAGATGGACGCCGTGATCGCGCAGCAGCTCGCTGACCCGCACGGCTTCGAGCCCGAAGGCTACGAGCGCCACCGTCGCGCGCAGATGCAGCGTTACGCGGCCATGGCCGAGTGCGGCCTTGCAGTGTGGTTCGGTGCCTGGTGCGACGGCGAACTGGCGGCCGACTGCGGGCTGATGCGCGATGGCAGCAAACCCGGCGCGACCGGCCGCTTCCAGCACGTCACGACCCACCCCGCGTGGCGCCGGCGCGGCCTGTGCAGCGCGCTGGTGCACGCGGTCACGCGCTTCGGCTTCGAACATTGGCAGCTGGCGCGCGTGGTGATGTGCGCCGACCCCGAAGACGTGGCCATCGGCATCTACGAGGCGCTGGGCTACCGCCGCATCGACCGCGAGTGGGCACTGCAGCTGCGCGCGCCGCAAGACCGCGGCGACGCAGCCGGTGCCGGCGGCACCGAAGCGGTGTGACGGCGCAGCCCGCTTCGCCGTGGCCCGGCCCGGGGGGCCGGCCGCGGCTAGCCGCCACTGACGCGGCGCGACCTGAAGGCAGTGGCCGGGTTGGGCTTCTGCGGCTACTCCCTGGCCAGATTTTTCGACTTCGCCGGCTTGCAGCACATCAGCGCCAGCCTGGAACGGCTGATCGTCCACCTCAACCCGACGCTGGTGCGGGCCCTGAGCGTGCTGCTCTTCAGCCACCGCGCGCGGCCGGCGCAGGGTTTGGCGTTGGCCGTCAGCTGTGGTGGTGTGCTGCGGGTTTTCGGCCACGAACTGCGCGACGCGGACGGCAACACCGCGCTGGGCGCGGCGCTCGTCTTTGGCAGCGCGGTGAGCGGCGCATCGGCGCGCTGCGGCTCACCGCTTGCGCCACGCTGATGGCCTGCGTGCTGTGCTGCTGCAGTTCGTGCTGCTGCGCCCGCTGCAGGCCGCGCTGGTGGTACCCGAGGTGCCAGGGCTGAGCCTGCTGAATGCCGTGTTCTGCACCTTCGCGCCGCTGCTGATGGTGATGGTGATGATGATGGTGATGATGATGATGATGGCCATCGAACGCATCGGCGTCACGCTCACCGCGCAGACGGGCATGATCGGCCCGCTGTCGACCATCGCCCTGGGTGTGATCATTCTGGGTGAGCCCTTCAACGGTTGGATCGTGGTCGGCACGGCGCCGGTTCTCCTCGGCATCGGGCTGCTCGCCCGGGCCTCGTCAATGTCATCGAAAGGTTAGGCATGGATCTCGGTATCGCGGGCAAGTGGGCGCTGGTGTGTGCGGCCAGCAAGGGCCTGGGCAAGGGCTGCGCGGCGGCTCTGGTCAGGGAGGGCGTGAACGTCGTGATCACCGCGCGCGGCGAGGTCGCGCTGCAGGCTACGGCGGCCGAGCTGCGCGCGCTGAACCCGGCGGTGCAGGTGCTGGCGGTGGCCGGCGACATCACCACGCCCGAGGGCCGCGCGGCGGCGCTGGCGGCCTGCCCGCAGGTGGACATCCTCGTCAACAACGCCGGCGGCCCCCCGCCGGGCGACTTTCGCGATTGGGACCGCGAGACCTGGATCAAGGCGCTGGACGCCAACATGCTGACCCCCATCGCGCTCATCCAGGCCGTGGTCGACGGCATGGCCGAGCGCGGTTTCGGCCGCATCGTCAACATCACCTCGGGCGCGGTGAAGGCGCCGATCGACATCCTGGGCCTGAGCAACGGCGCGCGCTCGGGCCTGACGGGCTTCGTCGCCGGGCTGGCGCGGCAGCCGAAGCTGGCATCGCGCAACGTCACCGTCAACAACCTGCTGCCCGGCGCCTACGACACCGACCGCCTGCAGGCCACGCTGGCCGGCACCGCGGCCAAGACCGGGCAGCCGCTGCAGGCCGTGGCCGAGGCGCGCCGGCAGCAGGCGCCGGCGCGGCGCTTCGGCAGCGCCGCCGAGTTCGGCGCCACCTGCGCGTTCCTGTGCAGCGTGCATGCCGGTTTCATCGTCGGGCAGAACGTGCTCAGCGACGGTGGCGCCTACCCGGGCACCTTCTGACCGGCGCCGAGGCTTTTCGAGGTCAGGGGCCTTCGCTACTTCTTCAGGAAGGCCTTTACCTTCATGTCTTCCTTCAGCACGTGGTCGAGCAGCCAGTCCCGCAGCAAGGTGACGAGGCGGCTCGTCTCGGTGGCGGTCAGCGCCTGGGCCTTGGCTGCCGTCATGGCCTTGTGCAGCGCGCCGAACTGGGTGCGCAGTTCGCGATGTGCTTGCCGGTGCGCCACCAGGCCGGGATAGCCTACGCACTGCATGAGGTGCTCTTCGCGCTCGAAGTGCGCGTGTGTGTAGGCGCCCAGCTCGTCGAGCGTGGCCTCGAGTTCGATGTGCCCGCCGGCGGCGGTGAGGATGAGTTCGACCTTGTTGATCAGGTCGATGAGCTGGCGGTGGTCGGCGTCGACGGACTCGTCACCCACGGCCATGGCCTCGCGCCACTGTATCGGCATGCTGCAATCCTCGTGGCCGCGCCCAGGGCCGAGGCGGCCCGCGCAATGCGACTGCGTTCACTGTAGACCGGGACCGCCTGCGGCCGCCTTGCGCTGCATCATGGCCGGCTGTGCTGCGCTTGCGCCGGGATGCTTGCATTCGCTGCCGAGTCCGGCCATCGTCGCGCGGCAGCGCGGCTGCGAACGGCACGCCGACACGGTGGGCAAAGCACGGAGCAAGGCATGCATGCGCTGGAACTGTTTGGCTACCTGGGCGCGTTGCTCACGCTGGCGACGTTTTCGATGAAGACCATGTTGCGGCTGCGCATGGTCGGCATCGCGGCCAACGTGGCCTTCATCGCGTACGGCGCCGCGGGCCCGGTGTATCCGGTGTTGCTGCTGCACCTGAGCCTGCTGCCATTGAACGTCTGGCGCCTGCGGCAGTTGCAGCGCCTGACGCGCCGCATCGACCAGGCCGCGGCCGGCGGACTTTCGGTGGACTGGCTGAGGCCCTACTCGCGTTGTACCCACGTGCGCGCCGGCGGACGCCTGTTCACGCAGGGCGATCCGGCCGATGAAGTGCTGTTTGTGCTCAGCGGCCGGTTTCGTGCCGTCGAGGCCGATGTCGAACTGGGGCCGGGCGAGGTCTTCGGCGAACTGGGCCTGATCACCAGGGGCCACAGGCGCACGCAGACGGTGGTCTGCGAGGCCGACGGCGAACTGCTGCGCGTCACCTACGACGAGGTGCGCCAGATGTACTTCCAGAACCCCAGGTTCGGCTTCTACTTCCTGGAACTGGCGGCCGAGCGGCTGATGCGCGATGCGCAGCGTGCCGCGCCGGCGCCTGAAGCGGCACCAGCGCCGGCTAAGGCTTCAGCCGCCGGCCTTGGCACGTGAGCTCGACGCCACGATGCCCGCGACGACGAGGGCAAACGCGAGCGCGTGGTAAGGCCGCGGCGCCTCGCCCAGCACCAGGGCCGACAGCAACGCAGCGAACAGCGGCGTGAGGTTGGCGAAGAAGGCCGCCAGCGCCGGCCCGCCCTGGGCCACGGCCAGGCCCCAGGCGCGGTAGGCAACGATGGACGCACCCACCGACACGTAAAGCAGCGCGCCCACCACCGCCCAGCCCCATGACACCGGCGCGGCGCCGAGCGCCTGCTCGCCGGCGGCAAACAGGCCCGCCGGCACGAGCCCGAAGACCACCTGCAACAGCAGCATGCCGGCCCAGTCCCAGCCTTCGTCGGCGCGCGGCCGCTGCGCGCCGACCATGTGCGCCGGTGGGCGCACCAGCAGCCAGCTGTAGACGGCCCAGCCGATGGCGGCCGCCACCACGAGCAGGTCGCCGACCACGAACTGCACCTGCAGCAGCGTCTGCAGCGAGCCACGGCCGATGACCACGGCCACGCCAGCCAGGCTGAGCGCGGCGCCCAGCAGCTGGCGCGGCCGCGGGTGTTCGCCGAAAAAGAGCGCGCCGACGGCCAGCATCCACACCGGCGTGCTCGACGCGACCAGCGTCACGTTCAGCGGCGTCGACGTCACCAGCGCCGCGTACTGCAGCGCGTTGTACAGGCCCACGCTGAGCAGCCCGATGACAAACAGGTAGCGCCAGCGCGCCGCCACGCGCTGCCACGGCACCAGCACGCGCCAGGCCAGCGGCAGCAGGATCAGCAGCACCAGCACCCAACGCAGGAAGTTCAGCGTCAGCGGCGGCACCTGCCCGGCCATCAGGCGGCCGACGATGGCGTTGCCGGCCCACATCAGCGGCGGCATCGTCATCAGCAGCGCCAGCCGCGGCGTCAGCGTCATGCTTGCGCCGGACGCCAGGCGCCGCAGTTCCAGCATTGCTCGAAGGGGCCCTCGACGATCTCGTCGCAGCTCGCGCAGTGCCAGCGCTGCTCGGGCGCCGCCTGCCATTCGGCCAGCAACGCGAGCGCACCGGCGTGGTCGGCGTCGTCGTCGACCCAGACCTCGGGCAGGCACTGGTCGGGCGGCAACTCGCCGGCGATGCTGCTGGTGTAGGCGCGCTGCACACGCGCCGGCAGCCCGGCACCGCTGAGCTGGTCGGCCCATAGCGTGGCCAGGACGAGGTTGGGGGCTTGCAGCAGGCGTCGCATGGGGGGCGCGATGTTGCCACGGGTGGGCCGGCCGCGCCCGGCGCCCGGTGCGCGGGCCGGCGTTGGCTTACGCTCGCGGCTTCGTCCGACCACCCGAACCCAGGAGCGCGCCGTGCCCCGTGCCATCCAGATCACCGCCTATGGCGGCCCCGAACAGCTGCAGCTCGTCGACGTCGAGGTGGGTGAACCCGGCCCAGGCGAGATCCGCATCCGCCACCACGCCTGCGGCCTGAACTACATCGACGTCTACCAGCGCACCGGCCTCTACGCCAATGCGCTGCCGCTGCAGCTGGGCATGGAAGGCGCGGGCATCGTCGAGGCGGTGGGCGAGGGCGTCAACCACCTGAGCGTGGGCGACCGCGCGGCCTACGCCAGCCAGCCCCCGGGCGCCTACTGCGAAGCGCGTGTGATGCCGGCCAAGTGCGTGGTGCGCCTGCCCGAGGCCATTGCCTTCGACACCGCCGCCGGCATGATGCTCAAGGGCCTGACGGCGCAGTACCTGCTGAAGAAGACGCGCCCGGTCGAAGGCCTGGAGCCGGGTGACTTCGTGCTCTTCCACGCCGCCGCGGGCGGTGTCGGCCTCATCGCCTGCCAGTGGGCGAAGGCGCTGGGCCTGCAGCTCATCGGCACTGCCGGCAGCGCCGCCAAGTGCGCGCTGGCGCTGGAACACGGCGCGGCATTTGCCATCGACTACAGCAAGGAAGACTTCGTCGCGCAGGTCAAGGCCATCACCGGCGGCAAGGGCGTCAAGGTGGTCTACGACTCGGTCGGCAAGGACACCTTCGACAAGAGCCTGGAATGCCTGCGCCCTTTCGGCCTGATGGCCAGCTTCGGCAACGCCAGCGGCCCGGTGCCACCCTTCGCGCCCGGCGCCCTGGGCCCCAAGGGCAGCCTCTACCTGACGCGGCAGACGCTGTTCAGCCACATCGCCACGCGCGAATCGACGCAGGCCATGGCCGACGATCTTTTCGCAGTGGTAGTGAGTGGCGCGGTGAAGATTCGCATCGACCAGCGGTTCCCGCTGGCGCAGGCCGCCGAGGCACACCGCGCGCTGGAAGCACGCAAGACCACCGGCTCGACCGTCCTCCTGCCCTGATGCCTCGACCAAGGGCCCCGACCAAGCCCTTGCGCGGATCCGGCTCCGCCGGGCCGCTGCAAGTGCCCCCTTGGGGGTCGCGAGCGGGAGCGAGCTAGGGGGCTCTACTACTTCGCGCTGAACTGGTAGTCGGTCTTGGCCTTGGTGCGCAGCTCTTCCTGGTACTGCTGCAGGCGGGCCTGCTCCAGGCGCTGCTTGATCTGCGCCTTGACCTCGTCGAAGCCCGGGAACGAGGCTTCGCGCGTGTCTTCGAGGCGGATGACGTGGAAGCCGAACTGGCTCTTCACCGGCAGCTCGGTCATCTCGCCCTTCTTCAGCTTCTGCAGCGCGCCGCCGAACTCGGGCACGTAGCTCTCGGGCTTGGCAAAGTCGAGGTCGCCGCCGTTTTCGGCCGAACCGGTGTCCTTGCTGCTCTTCTTGGCCAGGTCCTCGAACTTGGCACCGCCCTTGATCTGCGCGATCAGCGCCTTGGCGTCTTCTTCCTTGTCGACCAGGATGTGGCGGGCACGGTACTCGGTGCCCGTGGCCTGGGCCTTGAACTTGTCGTACTCGACCTTGGCCGCCTCATCGGTGACCGGGTTCTTCTTGCGGTAATCGTCGAACAACTCGCGGATCAGGATGCTCTCGCGTGCCAGCGCCATCTGCGCGGCGACGTCCTTGTTGGCGGCCAGACCCTTGCGCGTGGCTTCCTGGACGAAGATTTCGCGCAGCACGACCTGGTCACGCGCCTGCGTCTCGAGTTCGGGCGTCACCGGCTGGCCGGCGCGCGTGGCCTGCTGCACCAGCGTCTCGAGGCGAGCCTTGGGCACGGCCTTGCCGTTGACGGTGGTCAGGTTCTGGGCCATCACGGCCAGCGGCGCCGCCAGGGCGGCGGCCAGGACGAGGGCCGCGCGCGCGGCAGGGGTCTTCAGCTTCATGGGCAGGAGGGCTTTCGGGGGGGGGGAGGGGTGCCGCCCGCACGGGCGGCGGTAGGAACGAGAGGCGCCGAATAGGAGCGTCGGCGCGTGGAAAAGGTTCAGTCTTCGCCCGGCGCCTTGGCCACGATGGCCAGCGCGTGCACACCCTGCTCGGCCAGCCGACCCAAAGAATCAGACACAAGGCGGTGCCGCGCCACCCGGCCGAGACCCGCGAAGCGCGCGCTGGTCAGCGTCACGCTGAAGTGGCGGCCCTCGCGCGCGCCAGCATGGCCGGCGTGCAGGTGGCTGTCGTCGTTCACCTGTATCGCCTCCGGCGCCAGCGCGGCGCGCAGCAGGGTCTCGATCTGTTCGGCGGTCACTGGTCTTCTGCCTTGAAGTGAATGGCGGCGGAATTGATGCAGAAACGTTCGCCAGTGGGCTCGGGCCCGTCCTCGAAGACATGGCCGAGGTGGCTGCCGCACTTGTTGCAGCGCACCTCCACACGCACCATGCCATGGCTGGCGTCGACGATACGTTCGACGACTTCGCTGTTGACCGGCTGCCAGTAGCTCGGCCAGCCGCAGCCGGCGTCGAACTTGGTGGCGCTCTCGAAGAGCAGCGTGCCGCAGCCCACGCAGTGGTAGTGGCCGGCCTGGAAGTTGTCCCAGTACTTGCCGGTGAAGGCAGGCTCGGTGTCGGCGTGGCGCGCCACCCGGTACTGCACGGGGTCGAGTTCGGCGCGCCATTCGGCATCGCTCTTGCGCACCGGGTAGCGCGCGTCGTCGTGGGGGTGGGGTTCGGCGTCTTTCATGGGGTGATTGTCTGCCGGCGCGGCGGCGGTGTCGCGCCGGCGGGCTCATCCCCCTGTCGCGGAGGTTACAGCGGCTTCGGGGTAGTCCCTGTGCGCCAGGGCCCCAACCCTTGGGCACACTTCGCCCGTTTCGAGAAAACCATTCCAGGAGACAAGAGATGACGTACCGCAAGACGACACTGGCCCTGCTGTTCGGCGGCGCCATGGTGATGGCCGGCAGCAACGCGCAGGCGCAGAAGGGCGAAACCGTGAAGATCGCCTGGATCGACGCGCTGACCGGCCTGACCGCCGCCACCGGCCAGAACCAGCTCAAGGGCTTCCAGTTCCTGGCCGAACGCTTCAGCCAGGCCAACCCGGCGGGCGTGAAGTTCCAGATCGTCTCCTTCGACAACAAGCTCAGCCCGCAGGAGACGGTGAATGCGCTGCAGGCCGCCATCGACCAGGGCATACGCTATGTCGCCCAGGGCACGGGTACCGGCCCGGCCACGGCCATCATCGACTTCCTGAACAAGTACAACGAGCGCAACCCGGGCAAGGAGGTGCTGTTCCTGAACTACGCCGCCGTCGACCCCGCGCTGACCAACGAGAAGTGCAGCTTCTGGCACTTCCGGCTCGACGCCGACACCTCGATGAAGATGGAGGCGCTGACCACCTTCATGAAGGACCAGCCCGACATCAAGAAGGTCTACCTGATCAACCAGAACTATGCCCACGGCCACCAGGTCGCCAAGTACGCCAAGGAGAACCTGGCCGCCAAGCGGCCCGACGTGCAGATCGTCGGCGAGGACTTGACACCGCTGGCGCAGACCCGCGACTTCGCGCCCTACATTGCCAAGATCAAGGCCAGCGGCGCCGACACGGTCGTGACAGGCAACTGGTCGAGCGACCTCACGCTGCTGGTAAAGGCCGCCAACGACGGCGGGCTGAACGCCAAGTTCTACACCTACTACGCCAGCGTCAGCGGCACGCCTACGGCGATGGGCGCCAACGCCGCCGGCCGTGTCTACCAGGTGGGCGTGATGCCCTTCGAGGCGCCCGCCGGCCGCAAGCTGATGGACGACTACAAGGCCAAGTTCAACGACGACTTCTACACCGCGCAGATCTACAACGCCTACGCGCTGCTGGGCGCGGCGATGGCCAAGGCCAAGAGCACGGCGCCGATCAAGGTGGCCGCGGCACTGGAAGGCCTGGAAGTGAACAGCCTGAGCGGCGCGGTCACGATGCGCAAGGCCGACCACCAGCTGCAGCAGACGGTCTACATCGCGCAATGGCAGAAGGCGGGCGCCAAGCCCTACGACTACAGCGTCGAAAACACCGGTTACAACTTCAGGACGGTGAAGACCTTCGAACCCTATGTCGCCAGCACGCCCACCTCGTGCCAGATGAAGCGGCCTGCCGGCCTTTGAACGCGGCCCTTGCTGCCGGGGCCCTGGGGCGCGCGCGCCGCAGGGCCCTTTCTTCGCGCGCCGCGCGCTGCCCCGAACCCGCCTGACCGCCCCTTGGACCAGCTGCTCATCAACGTCTTGAACGGCATCAGCGCCGGGCTGCTGCTGTTCATGCTCAGCTCGGGGCTGACGCTGATCTTCAGCATGATGGGCGTGCTGAACTTCGCCCACGCCAGCTTCTACATGGTGGGCGCCTACGTGGCCTACTCGTTGACACGGGTGTTCGGCTTCTGGCCGGCGCTGTTCATCGCGCCGGTGCTCGTCGGCGCCTTGGGCGCGCTGTTCGAGCGCACTGCGCTGCGCCGCGTGCACAAGTTCGGCCACGTGCCCGAACTGCTGATCACCTTCGGCCTGTCCTTCGTGATGCTGGAAGTGACCAAGTTGATCTGGGGCCTGTCGTCGGTGCCCTTCGCGCCGCCGCCCCTGCTGCAGGGCGCGGCCTTCACCGTGGTGCAGTCGGCCGCCGACGGCCTGAGCCTCGCGTGGGGTGCGGCGCCCGCGGCGCTGTGCGCGTCGACCGAAGCCGCCGTGGTGCATTGCTCGACATTCCCGGCCACGCGATTTTTCATGATGGTGGTGGCGCTGGTGATGCTGGTGGCGCTGTGGGGGCTGCTCACGCGCACCCGCATCGGCCTCGTCATCCAGGCCGCGCTGACGCACCCCGAGATGGTCGAGGCGCTGGGCCACAACGTGCCGCGGGTCTTCATGCTCGTCTTCGGCAGCGGCTGCGGCCTGGCCGGGCTGGCCGGTGTGATCGGCGGCATGACCTTCGTCACCGAGCCTTCGATGGCCACCATCGTCGGTTCGATCATCTTTGTCGTCGTCGTGGTCGGCGGCATGGGCTCGCTGGCCGGGGCCTTCGTCGCTTCGCTGCTCATCGGCCTGCTGCAGACCCTGCCGCTGACGGTGGACAAGTCGCTGCTCGACCTGGCGCGCACGCTGGGCCATGTCTTCAAGCCGGGCGACTTCGGCTACCCGCTGCTGAAGGTGACGCTGGCGCAGGCCGCGCCCATCCTGCCCTACCTGCTGCTGGTGCTGATCCTGATCTTCCGGCCCAAGGGCCTGCTCGGCACACGGGAAGGCTGAAATGGAGCCCCCAAGCTCGCTTTCGCTCCACGCAACGCCAGAGGCGTTGCCTGCTCGGCCGTCCAAGTCCGCGCAGGCGGACTTGGAGCCGCGGCCTTCGCCCCCCGAGGGGGGCGAGTCGAACGAGGAACAGTCCCTGCGAACTGTTCCTCGCCTCCGAGCGCCAGCGGCGTCCTCGCCGCTGGCCGTCCGCCAGCGGCCCGACGAAGCCGGCTCCGCGGCGGGAAGCTTGGTCGCTGCGACGTGTTGTACGTGTCGCGGATCGCGCGAAATGAGTTGGGCCACCTGACATGGTGAAGCGCCGTAGTCACGCCACGCGCCCGCACTACCGCTTCAAGCCCTGGAACGTCGGGCGCTGGGTGCTGTGGGGGTTGTTTGCGCTGGTGCTGGCGCTGGCACCCAAGCTGTGGTCTTCGGGCTTTGCGTTGACCATGCTGTCGCAGATGGGCATCGCCATCATTGCCTGCCTGGCCTACAACATCCTGCTCGGGCAGGGCGGCATGCTCAGCTTCGGGCATGCGGTCTATACCGGGCTGGGCGCCTTCCTCGCCATCCACACGCTGAACATGGTCGGCCAGGGCCGGCTGGCACTGCCGGTGAGCCTGGTGCCGCTGGCCGGCGCCGCGGGGGGCCTGTTTTTCGCAGCGCTGCTGGGTTACGTGACGACGAAAAAGGCCGGCACGCCGTTCGCGATGATCACGCTGGGCATCGGCGAACTGGTGTGGTCGATGTCGCTGATGCTGCCCGAGTTCTTCGGCGGCGAAGGCGGCATCAGCAGCAACCGCGTGGTCGGCGACGCGGTGTGGGGCATCAGCTTCGGGCCGCAGATCCAGGTCTACTACCTGATCGCCGTCTACTGCTTCGTCTGCACCGCGCTGATGTTCGCGCTGACGCGCACGCCGCTGGGCCGCATGCTCAACGCCGTGCGCGATAACCCGGAACGCGTGGAGTTCATCGGCTACAGCACGCAGCGTGTGCGCTACATGGCCTTCATGGCCTCGGGCCTGTTTTCGGGCGTGGCCGGCGGACTGGCGGCGATCAATTTCGAGCTCGTCACCGCCGAGGTCGTGGGCGCGGGCCGTTCGGGCGCCTATCTGCTCTTCGTCTTTCTGGGCGGCGCGGGCTTCTTCTTCGGGCCCATCATCGGCGCCGTGCTGATGGTCGTGGCGCTGGTGCTACTGTCCGAGCTGACGCAGGCCTGGCTGCTCTACCTGGGGCTGATCTTCGTCTTCATGGTGATGTACGCGCCGGGCGGCATCAGCAGCCTGCTCATGATGAACCTGCGTGTGGCCGCCTTCGGCAAGCTGCGGCCGCTGCTGGCCTCTTACCTGGCGCTGGCCGGTACGGCGCTGACCATCGTCGCGGGTGCGGGGACGATGGTCGAGATGCTCTACCACCTGCAGCTGAACGAGGCGCTGGGCCCAGAGCTGAAGATCGTGGGCGCGACGCTCAACGCCAAGGGCCTGGACAGCTGGTTCGGCGCCGGCTTCGTGTTGCTGGTGGGCGTGGCGCTGTTCGAGCTGGTGCGGCGCCACTTCTTGCTGCAGTGGGGTCGCACGCAGGAAGAGATCGAGCGCGAGATCAAGCGCCGGGAGACCGCGCTGTGAACGACGCTGTGAACGGCGCTTTGAGCGGCGAGCCTGGCTACGCGCTGGAATTGCGCGACGTGCGCAAGAGCTTCGGCAAGACCGAGATCATCCGCGGCACCAGCCTGGCGGTGAAGCCGGGCGAGCGTGTGGCCGTCATCGGCCCCAACGGCGCTGGCAAGAGCACGCTGTTCAACCTGATCAGCGGGCGCTTCGGCATCAGTTCGGGCGAGATCCTGCTGAACGGCAGCAGGATCGACGGCCTGAAACCCTACGAGATCAACCGCCTCGGTCTGGCGCGCAGCTTCCAGGTCAGCAACCTCTTCAACCGCCTGAGCGTGTTCGAGAACCTGCGCTGCGCCGTGCTGTGGAGCCTGGGCTACCGCTACGCCTTCTGGAAGTTCCTGGCCGAGCTGCACGACGCCAACGACCGCGCCGAGGAGGTGCTGGACATGATCAAGCTGCACAAGCGGCGCGACGTGCTGGCGATGAACCTCACCTATGCCGAGCAGCGTGCACTGGAGATCGGCATCACCATCGCCGGCGGCGCCAGCGTGGTGCTGCTGGACGAGCCCACCGCCGGCATGAGCCGCAGCGAGACTTCGCGTTTCGTGAAGCTGATCCGCGAGGTGACGGTGGGCAAGACGCTGCTGACGGTGGAGCACGACATGGGGGTCGTCTTCGGCCTGGCCGACAGGATCGCGGTGCTGGTCTACGGCGAGGTCATCGCCTTCGACACACCCGAGAAGGTGCGCGCCGACGAGCGCGTGAAGCAGGCGTACCTCGGCTCGGTGGCGGCCGACGCGCAGGCCGGGCACTGAGCATGCTGGCACTCAAGGACGTGCACGCCTACTACGGCAAGAGCCACGTGCTGCACGGTGTGCACTTCGAGGTGCCCGCGGGCGAGATCGTGGCCCTGCTCGGCCGCAACGGCTCGGGGCGCAGCACCACGGTCAAGGCCATCATGGGCCTGGTGGACGGCACGGGCTCGGTGCGCTTCAAGGGCGCAGAGCTGATGGGCCGCAAGGCTTTCGAGATCGCGCACGCCGGCATCGGCTACGTGCCCGAGAGCCGCGACATCTTTCCCACCCTCACCGTGCACCAGAACCTGCTGCTGGGGCAGAAGTCCGGCGCCAAGGCGTCGCGCTGGGGCTTCGACGACATGTACACGATGTTCCCGCGCCTGAAGGAAAGACAGCACACCGAAGCCGGTGTGCTGAGCGGCGGCGAACAGCAGATGCTGACACTGTGCCGCACGCTGATGGGCGACCCCGAACTCATCATGATCGACGAGCCCACCGAAGGCCTGGCGCCGAAGATCGTCGAACTCGTCGCCGACTATCTGCGTGAACTGAAGCGGCGCGGCATCAGCGTGCTGCTGGTCGAGCAGAAGTTGACCATCGCACTGGAGGTGGCCGACCGCTGCCTGGTGATGGGCCACGGCCAGATCGTCTTCGAGGGCACGCCGACCGAACTGCGCGCGAATGCCTACATCCGCAAGGAGTGGCTGGAGGTGTGAGCCCCAGGCTTGTCGCTGCGCGCCTTCGCCGCTTGCCGGCTTGCAGGCCGGCCATCCTGTGCCAGCCACTCGCGAGCGCGCAGGCGCTCGCTCGGCGCCGGCACAGCCCCCCGAGGGGGCTCTTGCTGCGGACCGGTGGAGCCGGATCCGCGCAAGGACTTGATCGGCGCTGTCTTGTCTGGGACAGCGCAGCCGCAGGCCAACCCTAGAATCGAACGACCGTTCCATTTCAGCCTGAAGGAGCCAGCATGGGCGTCCAGTACGAAGTTCGCGGCCCCGTGGCCGTACTCACCCTCGACAACCCGCCGGTCAATGGTCTGGGTTACGACACACGCGTTGCGCTCGCCGCCGGCGTCGAGCGTGCGGTGGCCGATGCCGCGGTGACCGCGCTCGTCATCACCGGCGCCGGCAAGGCGTTTTCCGGCGGGGCCGACATCAAGGAGTTCGGCTCACCGAAGTCGATGGCCGAGCCCAACCTGCTGTCGCTGATCCTGATGCTGGAAAGCTGCGCCAAGCCGGTGGTGGCTGCCGTGCACAGCGTGTGCATGGGCGGCGGGTTGGAACTCGCCTTGGGTGCGCACTACCGCGTGGCCGCACCCGCCACCAGCGTGGCGCTGCCCGAGGTCAAGCTCGGCCTGCTGCCCGGTGCCGGCGGCACGCAGCGCCTGCCGCGGGTGATCGATGTCGAGACGGCGCTGAACATGATCGTCAGCGGCGAGCCGGTGAGGAGCGAAGTGCTGGCCGGCATGCCGGGGCAGCAGCTGTTTCACAAGTTGATCGAAGGCAACTTCCTCGAAGGCGCGTGCACGTTTGCAGCCGAAGTCGGCGCCCGGCCCGGCCCGCACCCGCGGGTGCGCAACCTGAAGGCCCGCCATGCCAACGCCGACGCCTACTTCGGCTTCGCGCGCAACATGGTCAAGGGCATGGCCAAACACTTCCCGGCGCCGCCGAAGTGCGTCGATGCCGTCGAAGCAGCCGTCAAACGCAGCTTCGAAGACGGCCTGCAGTTCGAGCGCGAGACCTTCCTCGCGCTGATGTTCACGCCCGAGAGCAAGGCGCTGCGCCATGCCTTCTTCGGTGAACGTGCGGCGTCCAAGATTCCCGACGTGCCCGAAGACACGCCCAAGCGCAACATCGCCAAGCTTGCCGTCATCGGCGCCGGCACCATGGGCGGCGGCATCACGATGAACTTCCTCAACGCCGGCATCCCGGTGGTGATGCTGGAGATGCAGCCCGAAGCGCTGGAGCGCGGCGTGGCCACGATCCGCAAGAACTACGACGCCCAGGTGAAGAAGGGCAAGCTCAAGCAGGACAAGCTCGACGCGCGCATGGCGCTCTTGAGCACGACGCTGAACTACGCCGAGATTGCCGACGCCGACATGGTCATCGAAGCCGTGTTCGAAGAAATGGGCGTCAAGGAAAAGGTCTTCAAGAAGCTGGACGAGGTGATGAAGCCTGGCGCCATCCTCGCCACCAACACCAGCACGCTGGACGTGAACGTCATCGCGTCGTTCACGAAGCGCCCGCAGGACGTGATCGGCACCCACTTCTTCAGCCCCGCCAACGTGATGAAGCTGCTGGAGGTGGTGCGCGGCGCGGCCACCGCCAAGGACGTGCTGGCCACGGTGATGGCGCTGGCCAAGAAGATCCGCAAGACGGCGGTGGTCAGCGGTGTCTGCGACGGCTTCATCGGCAACCGCATGATCGAGCAGTACGGCCGCCAGGGCGGCTTCCTGCTCGAAGAAGGCTGCACACCCGAGCAGGTCGACAAGGCGATCGAGAAGTGGGGCATGGCGATGGGCCCGTTCCGCATGGGCGACCTGGCGGGCAACGACATCGGCTGGGCCATCCGCAAGCGGCGTTACGTCGAGAAGCCGCACATGCGCTACAGCAAGACCGCCGACCTGCTTTGCGAGATGGGGCGGTATGGTCAAAAAACCCAAATGGGCTGGTACGACTACCAGGCGGGCAAGCGCGACGCGAACCCTTCACAGGCCGTCGTCGCCATGATCGAGAAGCACCGCGCCGATCTCGGCATCACGCCGCGCAAGATCAGCGACGAGGAGATCGTGCACCGCCTGGTCTACGCGCTGGTCAACGAAGGCGCGAAGATCCTCGAAGAGGGCATCGCCAGCAGGGCCAGCGACATCGACATGGTCTACCTCACCGGCTACGGCTTCCCGCTCTTCCGCGGCGGGCCCATGTGCTACGCCGATCAGCAGGGCCTGTTCAACGTCGTGCAGGCGATGAAACGTTTTGCGGCCAATCCGCTGGACGACGCCACGTTCTGGCAACCCGCGCCGCTGCTGGCGAAGCTGGCAGCCGAAGGCAAGTCGTTCACCTGAGCCGAGACCCGAGGAAAGCCACCATGAGCCAAGCCGTCATCGTCTCCACCGCCCGCACGCCGCTCGCCAAGAGCTGGAAGGGCGCCTTCAACATGACCCACGGCGCCACGCTGGGCGGCCATGCGGTGAAGGCCGCGGTCGAGCGCGCGGGCATCGAGCCCGGCGAGGTCGACGACGTGCTGATGGGCTGCGCCAACCCAGAGGGGGCCACCGGCGCCAACATCGCGCGCCAGATCGCGCTGCGTGCCGGGTTACCCGTCACCACCAGCGGCGTCACGGTCAACCGCTTCTGCAGCAGCGGGTTGCAGACCATCGCGATGGCGGCGCAGCGCATCATCGCCGGTGAAGCCGACATCTTCGTCGCCGGCGGTGTCGAGAGCATTTCCTGCGTGCAGCAGGAGATGAACAAGCACATGCTGGCCGACCCCTGGCTCGTCGAGCACAAGCCGACGATCTACTGGAGCATGCTGCAGACCGCCGAGCAGGTGGCCAAGCGCTACGGCATCGCGCGTGATCGCATGGACCACTACGGCGCCGGCAGCCAGCAGAAGGCCGCCGCGGCGCTGGAAGCGGGTCTGTTCAAGGCCGAGATCGCGCCCATCACCGTCACCATGGGCGTGGCCGATGCCACGCTGGGCCTGCGCAGCCGGCAGGTCACGGTCGAGAACGACGAAGGCATACGCGCCGGCACCACCTACGAGGGCATCTGCGGCATCCGTCCGGCGCTGCCCGGGGGTGTGATCGCGGCCGGCAACGCCAGCCAGTTCAGCGACGGCGCTGGCGCCTGCGTGCTGATGCACGAGTCGGTGGCGCAGCGCAAGGGCCTGCAGCCGCTGGGCCGTTTCCTCGGCTTCGCGGTGGCCGGCTGCGAGCCCGACGAGATGGGCATCGGCCCCGTGTTCGCGGTGCCCAAGGTGCTCAAGCGCCTGGGCCTGACGGTGGCCGATATCGACCTCTGGGAACTCAACGAGGCGTTTGCCGTGCAGGTGCTGTACTGCGCCGACACGCTGGGCATCCCGATGGACCGGCTGAACGTCAACGGCGGCGCCATTGCCGTGGGCCACCCCTATGGCGTCAGCGGCCAGCGCCTCACCGGCCACGCGCTCATCGAAGGCAAACGCCGCGGCGCCAAGCGGGTGTGCGTGACGATGTGCATCGGTGGCGGCATGGGCGCGGCCGGCGTCTTCGAGGTGCTGTGATGGGGGCGTGCGCGCGGCGGGGGCGTGCGGTCGGCGCGCCGGGCGGCTGAGCGCGCGCCATGGACCACGATCTCGACACGCTGCGCGCTTTCTTCGCCCGCTCGCCCTTCATGGTCGACCTGGGAGTCGAACCGGTGGCCGGTGCGCCCGGCCGCATCACCGCCATGCTGACGCTGGCCCACCGCCACCAGCAGCACACCGGGCAGACCCACGCCGGCGTGCTGGCGACGCTGGCCGACCACACGATGGGCAGCGCGGCGCAGACGCTGGTGGCAGACGGCTTCTGGGCGATCACGGCCGAACTCAAGACCAGCCTGTTGCGGCCCGGCGTCGGTGAACGCCTGGTCTGCGAGGCCTGGGTGCTGAAAGCCGGCCGCATGCTCAGCTTCACCGAGGCCGAGGTCTACGCCGAGGGCCCGGGCCCGCGCACGCTGGTGATGAAGGCGTCGGCCACCATGGCCCTTGTCGCGGTGCGCAGCTGAACACCATGCGCGCCACGCTCGACTTCCTGCTGTACGACTGGCTGCACCTGGCCACGCTGCTGCCGCGCCCGCGTTTCGCCGAGCACGCGCTCGACACCTACAGCCAGGTGCTGGACACCTGCGAACGCATCGCGCGCGAAAAGTTCGCGCCGGCCAACCGCATCGCCGACACGCAGGAACCCCGCTTCGACGGCGAACGTGTGCAGTTGCCGGCGACCACACACACCGCGCTGGCAGCCTACGTCGAATCGGGCATGCTGGCCGCGGCGCAGGATTTCGAACGCGGCGGCATGCAACTGCCCTGCGTCGTCGAGATGGCGGCCAACGCCTTCTTCAGCAAGGCCAGCGTCGGCCTGTCGGCCTATGCGCTCGTGACCACCGGCAACGCCAACCTGCTGATGGCCCACGGCTCACCGGCGCAGCGCCGGGTCTTCGCCGAGCAGCTCTTCGCCGGCCGTTGGTTCGGCACCATGTGCTTGAGCGAGCCGCAGGCAGGTTCGTCCTTGTCGGACGTCACCACGCGTGCCGTGCCCGACGGCGAAGATTTCGAGACCGACCCACTCGGCCCGCGTTACCGCCTGCGCGGCCACAAGATGTGGATCAGCGGCGGCGAGCACGAACTCACCGAGAACATCGTGCACCTGGTGCTGGCCAAGATCCCCGGGCCCGACGGCAGTCTGGTGCCCGGCGTCAAGGGCATCTCGCTCTTCATCGTGCCCAAGCAACTGGTGAACGCGCAGGGTGAACTGACCGGGGTACGCAACGACATTGCACTGGCCGGCCTGAACCACAAGCTGGGTTACCGCGGCGCCACGAATGCACTGCTGAACTTTGGCGAAGGCCGGTTCCCGGTGAACGGCGAGTCCGGCGCCGTAGGCTGGCGCGTCGGCGCGCCCGGCGAAGGCCTGCGCTGCATGTTCCACATGATGAACGAGGCGCGCATCGGCGTCGGCCTGGGTGCGGTGATGCTGGGTCAGGCCGGCTACGAACAGAGCCTGGACTACGCACGCCAGCGCACGCAGGGCCGACCGCTCACCGGCGCGGGCAAGGACACCACGCAGCCGCCGGTGCCGCTGATCGTGCATGCCGACGTCAAGCGCATGCTGCTGGCGCAGAAGGCCTACGTCGAAGGCGGGCTGGCGCTGGCGCTCTACTGTGCGCGGCTCGTCGACGAACAGCACACCGGCGAGCCCGACGCGGCGGCGGAGGCCGCCACGCTGCTGGAGGTGCTGACCCCCATCGCCAAGAGCTGGCCCAGCGAGTGGTGCCTGGAGGCGAACTCGCTGGCCATCCAGGTGCTGGGCGGCTACGGCTACACACGCGACTTCATGGTCGAGCAGTACTGGCGCGACAACCGCCTGAACATGATCCACGAGGGCACCCACGGCATCCAG
>JBBRBW010000038.1:0-37399 GCA_038205425.1 Burkholderiales bacterium
AGCACGCACAGCACGCAGGAAATTGCCCTGTTGTGTTCCCCTCGTGCGTGGGGATGTACCGCACTGATTGCCAGCAGCGTAGAACGGGGTGCGGGTGTTCCCCACGTGCGTGGGGATGAACCGAGCCCCCTAGGGTGTTCCCTGGTGGGGGTAGGGCGTGCCGACGCTAGTCTTGCCTCCCCCACGGCGAAGTCCGCCACACAACACCCAGGAGACCGAACACCATGCCGAACACCGTGATGCAACCCTTGCGTCTGACTGTCGCCGCCAGCCTGATGGCCTGCCTGGCCTTGCCCGCCGCGTCGCAGCCCAACCTGGAGAAGCTCAAGCAGATGAAGGTCGCCACCACCGACCTGAACATCCCGGTGGTGCCGCAGACCGGCAAGAACGCCGACGCGATCAAGGAAAACCTCAAGCGCGTGAAGATGCCGGCCGGCTTCAAGATCGAACTCTTCGCCGTGGTGCCCGATGCACGCCACATGGCCGTGGCACCCAGCACCAACATGCTGTTCGTGGGTACGCGCAAGACCACCGTCTGGGCCGTCACCGACCGCAACAGCGACGGCGTCGCGGACGAGGTGAAGTCCTTCGCGCCGAGCCTGAAGTTCACCAACCCGAACGGCGTCTGCTGGACCCGGGACGGCTTCCTGATCGTCGCCGAGCACAACCGCGTGCTCAACTTCCCCGCCGCCGAGTTCTTCTATGAAGGCCCGGATGTCGCCGTCATCGAAGTCGTCGGCCAGGGCAAGCTGGTTCCGCCCGACGAGGAGAGCTACAACCACGGCGCCCGCACGTGCCGCGTCGGGCCCGATGGCAAGCTCTACATCACGCTGGGCCAGCCCTACAACGTGCAGCCGCGCGAGAAGGTGGCGCTGTACGAACAACTGGGCATCGGCGGCATGATCCGGATGCACGCCTTCGACGGTTCGGGCCGCGAGGTGGTTGCCCGTGGTGTGCGCAACTCGGTCGGCATGGACATCAACCCCAAGGACAAGACCGTCTGGTTCACCGACAACCAGACCGACGGCATGGGTGACGAGATTCCGCCGGGTGAACTCAACCGCATCACGAAGGCCGGCGGCGAACACTTCGGCTACCCGTTCATCCACGGCAACAACGTGCCGATCGCAGGCACGGCCGCCGCGCCCGACCTGAAGGACATGAAGCCGCCGGCGAACTGGACCAAGCCGCAGATCGAGTTCCCCGCGCACCAGGCGCAACTCGGCATGACCTTCTATGCGGGCAAGATGTTCCCGGCCAAGTACCAGGGCGGCATCTTCGTTGCCGCGCACGGCTCCTGGAACCGCACCAAGGCCAGCGGTGGCCTGATCGACTTCGTTTCGCTAAAGGCCGACGGCACGGCCGACAAGCACGAGGTCTTCGCCGACGGCTTCCTCGACAGCGAAACCGGTGTCTACCGCGGCCGCCCGGTGGACGTGGCGGTGATGAAGGACGGCTCGCTGCTGATCAGCGACGACTTCGCCGGCGCGATCTACCGCGTCACCTACAGCGCACCGTGAGCCGATGACTGCGGGCCCGCGACCGTGGTTCGCGGTCGCGGCCGTGGCCGCCGCCCTCGCGGGCGGTGGCCCGGCTGCGGCGCGCGACGCCGAAGCCGGGCGTGCCAAGGCGCAGGCCTGCAGCGTCTGCCACGGCACACTGGGCATCTCGAATGCACCCGACGCACCGAATCTCGCCGGCCAACCGGCGATCTACGTCGCCACCCAATTGCGCGCCTATCGCAGCGGCGCGCGAAAACATGAAGTGATGGCCGTCATGGCCAAACCCCTGACCGATGACGACATCCAGAATCTCGCGGCGTGGTTCGCCTCCATCCGCGTCGAAGCGACTGCGCCTTGAACTTGTCACCCTGGCCTGCCTGAGCACGCTGGCCAGCAGCGCGAACGCCCAAATCGGGTCCACCGCCCCACCAGTCACCGAGACCATCGTCATCACGGCCAGCGGTGCCGAGCAGCGCGCCTTCGACACGCCCTACGCCATCGGCGTGGTCGACGCCGATGCGCTGCGCGCAGCCGGGCCGATGGTCAACCTTTCGGAGGCGCTGTCGCGCGTGCCGGGCCTGGTGGCCAGCAACCGCAACAACTACGCGCAGGACCTGCAGATCAACTCACGCGGCTTCGGCGCCCGCGCCAGCTTCGGCGTGCGCGGGCTGCGGCTCTACACCGACGGCATCCCGGCCAGCGGCCCCGACGGCCAGGGCCAGGTCTCGAACTTCGACCTTGCCGGCGCGTCACGCATCGAGGTGTTGCGCGGACCGTTCTCGGCGCTGTACGGCAACAGTTCGGGTGGCGTGATCTCGCTCGTCAGCGCCGCACCGCGCACGCGGTCCATCAGGCTGGCGCTGGACCGCGGCAGCGACGGGCTGCAGCAGTGGCGGCTGGGCCTGGAAGCACCGCTGGGCGGCGGTTTCAGCCTGCGCGCGCAGGTCTCGAAATTCGACATCGACGGCTTCCGCCCGCAGAGTGCCGCCGAGCGCACGCTGGGCAACGTACGGCTCGGGTGGGACGGCGAAAACGACCGCGTCGTTGTTGTGCTCAACTCGATCAACCAGCCCTCGCTCGACCCGCTGGGGCTGACGCGCGAACAGTTCGCGGCCGACCCCGACCAGACCACCGGCGTCGCGCTGCCGCAGTCCATGCCGGGCGAACGCTTCCGCTACAACACGCGCAAGAACGTCTGGCAGGACCAGGCCGGCGCCAGCTGGCGCCACCGTTTCGACGCCGGCGGCGCGCTCAAGGAAAGCCAGCTCGCCGTCTACAGCGGCAAACGATCGGTGACGCAGTGGCAGTCCATCCCGGACACCGCGCAGGCGCCGCCGACGCAGCCCGGCGGCGTGATCGACTTCGACCGCAGCTACAGCGGCGCCGACGCCCGTCTGGTCTGGCGCTGGGCGCTCGCCGGCGAACGCCGCGCGCAGCTGGTGGCCGGGGCCAGCACCGACAGCAGCCGCGAAGACCGGCGCGGCTTTCGAAACTACATCGGCGACGGCAACAACCGAGTGCTGGGCGTCACCGGCGAACTGCGCCGCGACGAGCTCAACCGCATCAGCAGCCGCGACATCTACGCCCAGGGCGAGCTCGACCTGGCGCCTGACTGGACGGCCACGCTCGGCGTGCGCCGCGGCCGTGTCAGCTTCCGTTCGCAGGACCGCTACATCGTCGGCGCCAACGGCGACGACTCCGGCACGCTCGACTTCGGCTACACCAACCCGGTGGCGGCGCTGCAGTGGCGCGCGAGTCCCGAGCTGAACCTCTACCTGAGCGCAGCGCGGGGGTTCGAGTCACCGACCTTCAACGAATTCGCCTACCGCCCCGATGGCCAGCCCGGCTTCAACACCGCACTGGCCGCGCAGACCAGCCGCCAGTTCGAGATCGGCGCCAAGTGGCGGCCCGCCGCGCTGGGGCTGAGTCTGGACGCGGCCGTGTTCGACGCGCGCAGCGACGACGAGATCGGCGTGGCCCAGAGCAGCGGCGGGCGCACCAGCTTCCGCAATGTCGGCCGCACCCAGCGCCGCGGCGCCGAGCTCGACCTGCGTTGGAACGTTGCCACGGCCTGGCGCGCGCAGACCGCAGTGACCTGGCTCGACGCAAGCTACCGCGGCGGGCTGCTGGTGCCCGAGGGCAACCGCATCGCCGGCACGCTGAAGGCCTACGCCTACGCCGAAGTCGCCTGGCAGGCGCTGCCTTCCTTCGAACTCGCGGCCGAGTGGCGTGCCCAGGGCAAACTGCCCGTGAACGACGCCAACAGCGACTTCGCCGCCGGCTTCGGCCTGCTCGCGCTGCGCGCACAGTGGGGCGCCAGCGTCGGACCCGGGCGTCTCGAGTTGCTCGGGCGCATCGACAACCTGGCTGACCGACGCGTCGCCGGCAGCGTCATCGTCAACGAAGGCAACCAGCGCTTTTTCGAGCCCGCCCCCGGCCGCAATCTGCTCTTCAGCGCGCGCTGGACGCAGCCGTTCTGACGCCGCCGCACGGGTAAGCACCGAGACGGACGAAAGTCGCTTCCGATGCGAGAGCCAGATAATGCCGCGGCCTCAAACGGAGGCGCCGTTGCATCACAGAACACCCATGCTTCAAAAGACCTTCCTGGCCCTGGCCACGCTGTCGTTGGCCGCATGCCAATCCATGACGCCCCAGGCCACCGCGCCGGCCCCGGCTGCCGCGGCCGCGGCCGCGCCAGCCTGGCAGCAGGGCCGTACGCCCCAGCAGGCCGGCTCGACTCTGGCACCCGTGGCGGGCAAGCTGACGGCCACGCCGGCCAGCGACATCCCGCTGCAGAACTACAAGCTGCCGCCGGGCTTCAAGGCCGAGATCTGGGCCACGGGCATGCCAGGCGCACGCGCCATGGCGCGCGCCGAGAACGGCAAGATCTACATCGGCACACGCGGCATCGGCCGCGTCTACGAAGTGACGGACAACGGCAGCTCGCGCAGCAGCCGCGTCGTCGTCGACAAGCTCGTGCAACCGGCCGGCGTGGCCTACGCCAATGGCGCGCTGTACGTGATGGCCATCGACAAGGTGCTGCGCTACGACGGCATCGCCAGCAACCCGGGCGCGGCGCCGGTGGACATGACGGCGGTGTTCAAGCTGCCCAAGGAGCAGCACCACAACTGGAAGTACATCGCCTTCGGCCCGGACGGCAAGCTCTACGTGCCCTTCGGCGCGCCGTGCAACATCTGCGAGCCGGGCAGTGAATACGCCCAGATCCGCCGCTACAACGCCGACGGCTCCGGCATGGAGGTCATCGCCCAGGGTGTTCGCAACACGCAGGGCTTTGCCTGGCACCCCGAGACCAGGGAAATGTGGTTCACCGATCACGGCCGCGACTGGATGGGCGACGACGGCCCGGCCGACGAACTCAACCGCATGAGCAAGACGGGGCTGAACTTCGGCTTTCCCTACTGCCATGCCGACGGCATTCCCGACCGTGACTTCCCGAAGGCCAACGCCTGCGCTGGCGTGAGCTTGCCGGTGCAGACCCTGGGCCCGCACGCCGCGGCGATGGGCGTGTTCTTCTACACCGGCAGCATGTTCCCGGCCGAATACCGCAACACGATGTTCGTCGCGCGCAAGGGCTCGTGGAACCGCACGCAGAAGTTCGGCTATGACGTGGTCACGGTGCGCATGGATGCGCAGGGCAACAACCCGCGCATCCAGTCCTTCATGACCGGCTTCCTGGACGGCAGCAACGACAGCATCAGCGGCCGGCCGACCTACCTGCTGCAACTGCCCGATGGTTCGGTGCTGATCAGTGACGAGCAACTGGGAGCCATCTACCGCATCACCTATGCGAAGTAGCGTGCTGGCGGCGGCGCTGGCGGCGGCGTCGGTCGCCGCGCTGGCGCAGCCGCAGCCCGCGGCCGTGGAGGCCTGCGCGGCCTGCCACGGGCCGAGCGGCAACTCGCCGACGCCGGCCATCCCCTCCATCGCCGGCCAGCCCAGGATCTTCATCGAGAACCAGCTGGTGCTGATCCGCGAGGGACTGCGCGATGTGCCGGTGATGAAGGCGGTGATGGGGGGCCTGAACGACGCCGAGATCGTCGCCCTGGCCCGGCACTTCAGCGCGCAGGCGGTGGTGATGCCGGTGGCCGCGGTCGATGAAGCCCGGCGCCGGCGCGGCGCCGAGGTTGCGGGCCGCGCCCTGTGTGGCACCTGCCATCTGCCCGACTACACCGGCCAGAACCAGGTGCCCCGGCTGGCGGGTCAGCACGAAGCCTATCTGCTGCCGACGATGAAGATGTACCGCGACAAGCCCGATCCCGGGCGCGACACGGCGATGTCGGCGGCCCTGCACGGCCTGAGCAACGACGACCTGGCACACCTGGCGCACTACCTGGCCAACGTTGCTCCGGCAGCGCGCTGAAGCGCGCAGCAGACGCACTCGCAAGCCCTGCGTCTGGCCGGCAAGCCGAGCGGGCCAGCTCGGGGCACCATGCATGACAGCCTCGAACGCTACACAGAACAACTGCCGGCTCTGCTGACCTGCTGACCTGCTGGGGCAGAGCCTTCGCCGCTGATCAAGGTGCAGGGCCTGGGCGAGAGTCCGGTGGACATCCTGTTCCGCGTCTGAATTGCGCGCGCCGACTGGTGGGACACCCAGCTCGACCTGCTGAAGCTCAACAAGCCGGCGCTGGATACCGGCGGCATCAACATCCCGTTCCCGCGGCGCGACCTGCACGTCGTCCAGGCGCCCGCGGCGCCGACCTGATCGGGCCGCGGCCGCCCGGCGGCGCTGGGGCACCGTCACGCGCCGCAAGGCGCCGAAAGCAAACCTACAGACGCCGGGCGAGCGCCACCGCCGCAGCCGAACCGCTGCCCACCAACGCACACCAGGCGCGCAACAGACGGCCAGGGGCGGGCGCCGCGGCGCGGGCTTCGTCGCCGTGGTGGACCTCGTCGGCCTGGCATGCGGCCAGCAAGGCGCGCAGCGGTGCGGCCTCGGCCCGACCGTCCAGCCGGTCCAGCTGCTGCTGGTAGTGACCATCGACAAAGGTCTCGACGGCAGCGACGGTGGCGTAAACCGCGCGCGGGCCGAACAGCGCCGGCAGTGCCCCGGTCAGGAAGCCGGCGACGCGCCAGGGCACCAGCAGGCGGCTGCGCTGCGGCCAGGGCAGCACGGCGGCCATGCGCCGCAAGTGCTCTTGTTCGGTGGCCAGGTGGCGGCGCGCGAAGTCGCGCAGCGCGGCGTCTCGTGCCAAGGCCAGCACGCCGCGGTAGATCCACACTGCGCCGGTCTCGCCGGCGTGGTCGGAGCGCAGTTCGCCCCGCATGTCGGCCGGCACATGCAACGCGGCGGGTTCGAAGGCCGCGGCCATGCGCTGCAGGGCGGGCCGCAGGTGCAGGAAGCCCCGATAGCTGCGTTCCAGCAACCAGGGCAGGCCCGGCAGCAAGGCCAGCCGCGCCAGCCAGCGCCAGCCCGGAAGGGCTGCCCACAGCGTGATGAAGGCCTGCGCGCCACTGTCGACGCGGCCGTCGGCACGCTGCACATGAAACCGTGCCAGCAAGGCATCGCGCGACAGATGGGCCGGCAGCGCCGCCGGTGCCGCCGCACTGACATCCACGTAGCGCAGAGCCTGGCGCGCCGGCAAGCCGCGGTAGACGGCGATCTCGCGCCGGCACAACGGGCAACTGCCGTCGTACAGCACGCACAGCGCGGCTGACGCCGGCAGGTCCGGGCCGCCGGCCGCCGTGGCGCCGGGGCTGGCCGCAGCCTGGATCACCGTGGCGGGCGCTTCGCGCGGTCTGGCAAGGGACTTCAACAGATGCCGCATAGGTGGACATGCTGCCAGCGCTTGCCGGTCCGCGTGCGGCGGCGCTGCGAAGGCGGGGCCGCGCATGCGGTCTTCCGCCGGTGCCGCGTGAGGGAACGCTTCCGCGCCGTTCAGCCAGGCGGCGCAGTGTCTGTCATCGTGCCCGGCCGTCCGGCCGAACGAACTCTTGTCGACGGCCGTTCGACGCTGACCGGCACCCGCCCGTGTCGGCGGCGGGCGGCTTCCCGGCAGCCGACCCGTGCCTTTCGACCATGAGAGCATCGATGGGAATTCCCGTCCCGCCCAGCCGACCGCGCGTGCTGTGTGTGCCAGCGCACAGAAGCAGGCAAGCGAAGCCGCTACGTTCCTGCGCCCGTCAAGCCTGCGGGGATGGCGATGCCGGGCATCCATCGTGCGCTGCGTCTTGAGGCGACGCCGTTCCGTGGATAGAGGGTGCCAGGCACCCGACGCCTGCAACGTCGTGGACGTGCCCGAACCCCGCCGCCTTGGCATCATGGAATTGCACGACGCCTACAACGAATGACTGACGCTGCAGTTATTGACTTGGCTGCCAGCCGTTCGGGCTGGTACCGAAACGCCATGTTGCTGGCCCTGGCGCTGCTCGTCGGTGTGTTGGGTTGGCGCTTTGCCGGGCCCGCGACGATCTTCACGTCGGTCGAGCAGTCGCACCGCGTGATGGACCAGGTGGACGATCTGCGTCTGGTCCTCGGCCGGGCGGAGTCTCGGCAGTGGGCCTACTTCCTGACCAAAGAGCCGGAATTGCTGAAGGAGCGGGCGCTCGCCATCAGCGCCGTGCAGCCCAGTCTGGACGCACTCAGGGCGTTGGCCCGGGACAACCCGTCGCAGCAGGTCTTGCTGAGCGGGCTGCAGGTGGCGATCGACAAGCGCCTGGGCCTGTTGGCCACCAGCCTGCTGATGGCCGAGAGCCCGGACCGTGGCGACTTGTCAGCGGCGGTGGTTGCCGGTCGTTTGGCTGCAGACGAGGTACTCGCTCTGCTCGGAAAGACCGAGCGGTTGGAAAGAGCCTTGCTCGCCGAACTCAAAAGCGCCGAGCTGAATCGCTGGCTGATGGCCGGCGGGTTGATGGCTCTGCTGCTGGCCGCGCTGGCGTTTCAGAGCCAGCGCGCGCGGACGGCAACCCGCCAACTCCAGCAGGACGAACAGACGAAGGCCGCGGTACGTGCCGCCGTGCTCAAGACCAACCCCTTGCAGGCTGCCATCTTCAAGAGCACGAACTTTTCCAGCATTGCCACCGACCCCTCGGGGGTGATCCAGATCTTCAACGTCGGCGCCGAACGCATGCTCGGCTACCGCGCGGCAGAGGTGGCGGACAAGCTCTCGCTCGCCGACATCTTCGAGCCTGAGGAGCTGATCGAGCGAGCCGCCGCCCTCAGTGCCGAGTTTCATGTGCCCGTCACGTCCGGCCTCGACGCGCTGTTCTTCAAGGCATCACGGAACATCGAGGACACCTACGAACTGACCTGTCTTCGCAAGGACGGCAGCCGCCTGCCTGCCGTGGTGTCCGCCACGGCGCTGCGCGATGCAAAGCAGGCCCTCATCGGCTACCTGCTGATCGGCACCGACAACACGGCGCGCAAGCAGATCGAGGCCGAGCGACAACACCTGGTTCTGGCGCTGCGTGAATCGAACATCGAACTTCTGGCCGCGAACGTCGAAGCCGGGCGGGCGAATCTCGCGAAGTCGGACTTCTTGTCGAGCATGAGGCACGAACTGCGCTCGCCTCTGAACGCGATCCTCGGCTTCGCACAGCTGATGGATTCCGAGTCGCCGCCGCTCGCGCCCGGGCATCGGGAGAGCGCCGCACAGATCATCAAGGCCGGCTGGTATCTGCTGGAACTCATCAACGAGATCCTCGACCTGGCTGCCATCGAATCCGGCAAGGTGTCCTTGTCGCTGGAGTCGCTCTCGCTTGACGAGTTGATGCAGGACTGCCAGGCCATGATCGAGCCTCAAGCGCACAAGGCTGGCATCCAAGTTCGATTCACGCAGCCCGAGACGCCCTTGTTTGTCATCGGCGATCGCACGCGGGTCAAGCAAGTCTTCGTCAATCTGCTGTCCAACGCGATCAAGTACAACCGCGCTGGCGGCTCGGTCGATGTGACTTGCAGCGCCCGCCCCGGGAACCAAGTGCACGTGAGTTTTCGCGACACGGGTGAAGGTCTGGGCCCGGACAAGCTGGCGCAGTTGTTTCAGCCCTTCAATCGGCTCGGCCAGGAAACCGGGCTCGAAGAGGGCACGGGCATCGGGTTGGTCGTCAGCAAGCAGTTGATCGAATTCATGGGTGGCGCGATCGGCGTGGAAAGCACGGTAGGTCTCGGCAGCGTGTTCTGGATCGAGTTGGCCGCTGCGCCCGCCGTCGAACTGAACCTGGACAAGAGCGATCTCATCCCTGCCGCCGCCGCCGCTGACAGCGGCGCGCAGCAGCGCACCGTGCTCTGCATCGAAGACAACCCGGCCAACTTGCTCTTGGTCAACAAGATGCTGGCGCGCCGGCCCGACATCCGCCTGCTCACCGCGATGGACGGAACGCAAGGCATAGCGATCGCGAACGTGGCGCTGCCCGACGTCATCCTGATGGACATCAACCTGCCCGGCATCAGCGGCGTCACGGCGCTCGGGGTTCTCGCCGGCAACCCATTGACGGCGCACATCCCCGTGGTGGCGATCAGCGCCAACGCCATGCCGCGCGACATCGAAAAGGGATTGGCTGCCGGCTTCTTCCGCTACTTGACCAAGCCGATCAAGGTCTTGCAGTTCATGGAAACACTGGACCTGGCGCTGGAGCGCGCACGAGCCGGGGCCGACGGCGAGGTTCAGAGGCCGCAGGCATCCAAACGCCCGATTCGACCTGCTTGAGGCGGGCGTCGCCCTACCAGGCGCCCATCACCCACCCCGGCAACACCAGCACCACCAGCGCGGCGGTCAGGCTGAAGACGCCCTGGCCCGACAGCATCACCCACATCGTGATATCGCCAGTGGAGTTCATGCAGCGGCTGGCTGCGCTGGTGCTGTGATTGCCGCGCCTATGCAGATGAAAAACCGCTGCGAGGCCGTCAATCTCGACGGTCAGATGCCTGGTTCTGATCGATTGCGGGTACCCGGCTGTCGGGCTTGACTGGCTGCTCGACCAGCCATTCCGCCACTCGGCCGACTCTTGTGCAAGACCCGTTGCGCCGCAACGGGCCAGTCGCATCCACTCGCGCGCAGGCCGGCGCTGTCCGGTCGCGCGGCCTACGCTGAATCGTTGTCGGTGCTTGAGCACAAGCGCAACAAACCTGGCGCCTGGCGGCCCTGGAGTCTGCGTCTTTTCCGGCAGCAAATGGACGCACCGATGCACCCCGCCCTTGGACATCGACACGACCCGCAGCGAATGGGATGCCGCCGCCGACGCCTATGCCGACGCGCAGGCCACCGGGCTCGACTTCTACCGGCTGGCGCTGTTCGGCCCGGCGCAGGTGGCGCTGTGTGGTGACGTGCACGGGCTCAGGCTGCTCGACGTCGGCTGCGGCACGGGCTACTTCACGCGCGAGATGGCGCAGCGCGGCGCGCAGGTCACCGGCGCCGACTTCTCGCCCGCGATGCTGGGCCACGCCCGCGCCATCGAGGCCGCAGCGCCGCTGGGCATCGAATACCGCTGCGGCGATGCCGCCGAGCTGACGGCAGACTTTGCGGCAGCCAGCTTCGACAGGGTCACCTCCTGCCTGGCGCTGCAGGACATGCCCGACGTGCCACGTGTGCTGGCGGCCGTGCACCGCACCCTGGTGCCCGGCGGCCGGCTGGTGATGTCCATCGCCCACCCGTGCACCGACACGCCGCTCCGCCGCTGGGCCAAGGACGCGTCGGGCGCCAAGCAGTGGCTGTGCATCGACCGCTACTTCGAACGCGGCCCCGTGCGCTACCACTGGACGGGCTGGAAGTACGACTTCGCGACCTCGGCGCAGCATGCGACGCTGGAAGACTGGCGGGGCTGGGCGCTGGCTGCCGGCTTCACGCTGCGCGCACTGCACGAGCCGCGGCCTTCCGAGGCGGCGGTACTTGCCCACCCCGACCTCGAGGACGCAGCACGCATCCCCTACTTCCTGCTGCTCGACCTGGCCCGGGCCGCCTGAGCAGCCGTGGCGCACGCCGGCGGGGCGGCACACCAGGGCTTGCGCGGCGGCTATATTTCCATCAAACTTGAAATATGGAAGAACAAGTCGCAGTAACCGCCCTGGCCGCGCTGGCGCAAGGCATGCGCCTGCGCATCTTCCGCACCCTGGTCGGCGTCGGCCCGCAGGGCATGACACCTGGCGCCCTGTCGGCGGCGCTCGGCGTGCCGCCGTCCACGCTGTCCTTCCACCTCAAGGAACTGACCTGGGCCGGGCTGGTGACGCAGGAGCGCGACGGCCGCAACCTGATCTACCGGCCCGCCCTCTTGCAGATGAATGCGCTGCTCGACTACCTCACCGCCCACTGCTGCGAAGGCGCGGCCTGCGCACTGTCCGCCGGCACACACGCCGCGCCCACCTGCACCCCCTGCTGAACCGAAAGGCACCGCGATGAAACGCTTCCATGTCCACCTGCACGTCGACGACATCGGCCAGAGCATCGGCTTCTATTCCAAACTGTTCGCAGCCGAACCGGCGCGTGTCGAAGGCGACTACGCGAAGTGGATGTTGCAGGACCCGCCGGTGAACTTCGCGATCTCCACCCGCGGCGGCAAACCCGGCATCGACCACCTGGGCATACAGACCGACGACGCCGCCGAACTCACCGCGATGAAGGCCCGCGCCGCGGCGGCCGACCTGGCTTTGCTCGACGAAGGGCAGACCACCTGCTGTTACGCGCGCAGCGAGAAGCACTGGGTGACCGACCCGCAGGGCATCGCCTGGGAACACTTCCATACGCTGGCCGACATCCCCGTGTTCAACGAAGGAGCGCCAGCGGCCGGTGTCACGGCCGCCTGCTGCGCGCCGGCCACGTCCGCGGTGGCCGTACAGCCCAGCGGCCGGCCGGTGGGCGTCGCAGTGAAGCCCGCATCGTCGTGCTGCTGAAGCGCCGCGGCTGAAACATGCGCACCCACGTGCTCGTGCTGTGCACGCACAACTCGGCACGCAGCGTGCTGGCCGAAGGCATGCTCAACCACTGGGCCGGCAAGCTTGGCCGCGACGTGCAGGCGCACAGCGCGGGCAGCGCGCCCAGCGGGCGCATCAACCCGTTTGCGCTCGAAGCGCTGAGCCACGCCGGCGTCGCCACCGACGGCGCCCGCAGCAAGAGCTGGGACGAATTCAGCGGCCCCGGCGCGCCGCCGCTGGCCATCGTCATCACGGTCTGCGACAGCGCCGCGGTCGAGGCCTGCCCGGTGTTCTTCGGCGGCGCGGGCGGTGAGCCGGTGAAGGTGCACTGGGGCTACCCCGATCCGTCGCACGCCGAAGGCGGCGACGAAGGCCAGCGGCGTGCCTTCGAACTGACGCGGCAGGCCCTGGGCTACCGCATGCTGCAGCTGCTGGCGCTGCCACTGGAAACGATGGACCGCACCACGTTGCGCGCCGCGCTCGAAGACATCGTGCGCAGCTGAACCCCTGCATCCATGCCCCTTCCGACATGAGCACCCGCATCCTGCCCGCCCCTGCCGCCGCACCCGCGCCCGCGCCGCTGAACGTCTTCGAGCGTTACCTCACGCTGTGGGTCTTCATGTGCATCGTCGCCGGCATCGTGCTGGGCCAGCTGCTGCCCGGGCCCGTGCAGGCCATCGGCCGCATGGAGTTTGCGCAGGTCAACCTGCCGGTGGGGCTGCTGATCTGGGTCATGATCATCCCGATGCTGCTGAAGGTCGACTTCGGCGCCCTGGGCCAGGTGAAGCAGCACTGGCGCGGCATCGGCGTCACGCTGTTCATCAACTGGGCGGTGAAGCCCTTCTCGATGGCGCTGCTGGGCTGGCTCTTCATCCGCCATGTCTTCGCGCCCTGGCTGCCCGCCGAACAGCTGGACAGCTACATCGCCGGCCTCATCCTGCTGGCCGCCGCGCCGTGCACGGCGATGGTCTTCGTCTGGAGCCGGCTGACGAATGGCGACCCGGTGTTCACGCTGTCGCAGGTGGCGCTGAACGACAGCATCATGGTGTTCGCGTTTGCGCCCATCGTGGCGCTGCTGCTGGGGCTGTCGGCCATCACCGTGCCCTGGGACACGCTGCTCACCTCGGTCGGGCTGTACATCGTGATCCCGGTGGTGCTTTCGCAGCTGTGGCGCCGTTCCCTGCTGCGGCGCGGGCCGGCGGCCCTCGAGCGCACGCTGCAACGCATCGGCCCGTGGTCGGTGGCGGCACTGCTGGCGACGCTGGTGCTGCTGTTCGGCTTCCAGGGCCAGGCCATCCTGCAGCAGCCGCTGGTCATCGCGATGCTGGCGGTGCCGATCCTGATCCAGGTCTTCTTCAACTCGGGGCTGGCCTACTGGCTGAACCGCCGCGCCGGCGAAGCGCACAACGTGGCCTGCCCGTCGGCGCTCATCGGCGCCAGCAACTTCTTCGAACTGGCGGTGGCCGCGGCCATCAGCCTGTTCGGCTTCCAGTCGGGCGCGGCGCTGGCCACCGTGGTGGGTGTGCTCATCGAGGTGCCGGTGATGCTGCTGGTGGTGCGCTGGGTCAACGCCAGCAAGCCCTGGTACGAAAGCGGCGCCGCGGTGCGAGCGCGCGCGCACCGATGACGCCTGCGCGGCGATGAAGCGCACGGCCGGGCCCGACCCTTCGGCCCCATCCGCCTGCGTGACGGCGGCCTGGCAGGCCCACGAGGCCGAGTTGCGCGCTTACCTGCGCCACCACACGGCCGACGCCGAAGCCGCCGAAGACGTGCTGCAGGACGTCTTCGTCAAGGCCCTGCGGCAGGGCCCCGGCTTCTGCACGCTGGACCAGCCGCGGGCCTGGCTGTTCCAGGTGGCGCGCAACGCGCTGATCGACCGCGCACGCACCGCACACCCGCACGAGCCCTTCACCGATGAACTGGCCGAGCCCCTGCCGCAGGAGGCGCAGGCCGTGGCGCCCGTCGACGCGCTGGCCGGCTGCCTGGCACGCACGCTGGCCGAGCTGGCCGAAGACGACCAGCACATCCTGCACGCCTGCAACCTGGAAGGCCAGACCCAGCGCGCCTACGCACAGGCCCACGGCCTGAGCCTGCCGGCCACCAAGTCGCGCCTGCTGCGTGCGCGCCAGCGACTGCGCGACCGGCTCACGAACGTTTGCAGGGTACGCTTCGAACGCGACGGCAGCGTGTGCGGCCACGCGGGACGCAAGGCAAAGGACGAACCATGACGCATCGGCACGGGCCCCGAACACGGTATGCCTGCCAGCGGCGCACGCTGCTGGGCGGCAGCCTGCTGGCCGCCGTGACGGGCCTGGCGGGCGGTTCGGCATGGGCACAGCAGGCGGCGCAGGCGCCCGCAGCCGGCACCGACCGCGGCGGCCCGCCACCGGCGCCCGGCAGCCTGCTGCCTTTGCCCGACTTCACGCGCTTCGACGGCCGCACGCTCACCCAGGCCGACGCCGACGGTCACGTGCTGGTGCTGTACTGGTGGGCCAGCTGGTGCCCCTTCTGCGCCGTGCAGAGCCCGCTGATGGAAAAGCTCTGGCTCGCGCAGCGCAGCCGCGGGCTGCAGTTCTGGGGCCTGTCCATCGACCGCAAGCCCGAAGACGCCACCGGCTACCTGGCCCGGCGCGGCTACAGCTTCCCCTCGGGCCTGGTCACCCCGGCCTTCGCGCGCGCGCTGCCCAAGCCCAAGGGCCTGCCGGTCACCGTGGTGCGCGGGCGCGACGGCCGCGTGCTGATGGCCGAGGCCGGCCAGCTCTTCCCCGAAGACATCGAGCAGATCGCGCGCTTCCTGTAGGCGCAGCGCGCTGCCGCCGAAAGGCGCGCATCCTTTTGCCTGCCTCTTCGTCTTCAAGGAGAGAGGTGAACGAATGGGCGCCCATGGTCAACGAAGTGGCGCTGGTGCTGCTGTTCGGCCTCTTCGGCTGGAAGATCGCCGCGCTCTACCTGGGCCTGGGCCTGACGGTCGCCATCGTCGCCGGCTGGGTCATCGGCCGCCTGAAGATGGAAGCCCACCTGGAAGACTGGGTGCGCGACATGCCCAAGGTGAATGCCGCCGTGGGCGACGACGGGCTGACGCTGCAAGCGCGCATCGAAGCCGGCTTGGCCAGCGTGCGCGAGATCGTCGGCAAAGTCTGGCCCTGGATCCTGACCGGCATCGCCATCGGTGCCGCCCTCCACGGCTGGGTGCCGCAGGACTTCATGGCCTCGATCATGGGCAAGGACGCCCCTTGGTGGTCGGTGCCCGCCGCCGTGCTGATCGGCGTGCCGATGTACAGCAACGCCGCCGGCGTGATTCCGATCGTGCAGGCGCTGCTGGCCAAGGGCGCGGCGCTGGGCACGGTGCTGGCTTTCATGATGAGTGTCATTGCGCTTTCGCTGCCCGAGATGATCATCCTGCGCAAGGTGCTGAAGCTGCGGCTGATCGCCACCTTCGCCGGTGTCGTGGCCACCGGTATCCTCAGCGTCGGCTTCGTTTTCAACACCGTGCTCTGAAGGAACCGTCCACCGTGAAACTGCTCGACAAGCTGCTGTGCGCCACCGTGGTGAGCTTCGCCTGCGCCGGCGCGCAGGCCGTGGACGTGCGCTTCCAGCGCGTGGCCGACGGCGTCTACGCGCACATCGGCGACACCGGCCCGCGCACGGCCGAGAACGAAGGCCTGAACGCCAACATCGGCCTCGTCGTCACGCCGGCCGGCGCGGTGCTCATCGACAGCGGCGCCACCTTCCAGAGTGCACGCCAGATCCACGCCGCAGTGAAGGCCGTCACCCCGCAACCCGTGAAGTGGGTCTTCAACACCGGCGGACAGGACCACCGCTGGCTGGGCAACGGCTATTTCGCCGGCCAGGGCGCGGAAGTCATCGCCCACGCCGGTGGCAAGGCCGACATGCTCAACCGCGGCAACGACCACCTGATGGGCCTGCAAGCCGCATTGGGTGCGAAGGCCGACGGTACGCTGCCCACGCTGCCCACGCGCTGGCTGGCCGACAACAACGCGCGGCTGGAACTCGGCGGCGTGGCCTTCGAGTTCAAGCACCGCGGCGGCGCGCACACGCCGGGCGACACGATGGTCTGGCTGCCGCACAAGCAGGTGCTCTTCACCGGCGACGTGGTCTACGTCGACCGCATGCTGGGCGTGCTGCCCGTCAGCCACACGAAGCACTGGCTCGACACCTTCGCCGTCATCGAGCAGTTGAACCCGCAGGTGCTGGTACCCGGCCACGGCCGCGTCGCCACCGTGGCCCAGGCCCGGGCCGACAGCCAGGCCTACCTGCTGGCGCTGCGCGCGCACATGAAGAAGGCGGTCGACGACGGCACCGACGTCAGCGCCGCGGTGAAAGGCTTCGACGCCGCGCCTTTCATGCGGCTGCTGAACGCCGCCGAGCTGATGCCCGGCAACGCCAGCCGCACCTATCTCGAACTCGAACGCGAGTGATCCTGGACGCGAGTGATCAGTCACCGACGCCACAAGGAAAACACCATGGACATCAAGGTACTCGGCTCCGGCTGTGCCAACTGCAAGACCACCCTGGCGCTGATCGAACAGATCGCCAAGGCCAAGGGCGTGCCCGTCACGCTGGGCAAGGTGGAAGAACTGCGCGACATCATGGGCTACGGCGTGATGCGCACCCCCGGTGTTGTCATCGACGGCAAGGTGGTGCACGCCGGCGGCATTCCCAGCCGCGACAAGATCGAAAGCGGGCTGGCCGCCTGAAGGCTTCCTCGAACGCCGAGACACACCGTGTGAACGCCGGCGTCGCGGGCGCCGCGGCGCACGCCCCCGCCCCCCGCCCCCGCCCCCCGCCCCCGCCCCCGCATACTGCGAGCATGAATCCCCCGCACACCCCACGCCGCGCGCCACGATGAGCGCCGGCCACGACCACGACCCTGCCCCCGCGAACTTCAACGCGGCCTTCGGCATCGGCATTGCGCTGAATATCGTCTTCGTCGCCATCGAGGCCTTCTACGGCTGGAAGGTGAATTCGCTGGCGCTGCTGGCCGACGCCGGCCACAACCTCAGCGACGTCATCGGCCTGGTGCTGGCCTGGGGCGGTGCGCTGGCCGGCCGGCTGCAGCCCGACGCGCGCCACACCTACGGCTGGAAGCGCGCCAGCATCCTGGCCGCCTTCGTCAACGCGCTGCTGCTGCTGGTGGCCATGGGCTCGCTGGCCTGGGAGGCGGCACACCGGCTGCAGTCACCGCAGGCCATCGAGGGCGTGACCATCATGGTCGTGGCCGGCATCGGCATCGTCGTCAACGGCGCCACCGCGCTGCTCTTCCTGCGCGGCAGCCAGCACGACCTCAACATCCGCGGCGCCTTCCTGCACATGGCGGCCGACGCGCTGGTGTCGGCCGGCGTCGTCATCGCCGGCGGCCTGGCCCTGCTCTATGGCTGGAGCTGGCTCGACCCGGTGGTCAGCCTGCTCATCGCCGCCCTCATCGTGGTCGGCACCTGGGGCCTGTTCCGGCAGTCGCTGCACCTGCTGTTCGACGGCGTGCCCGAAAGCGTGGACCTGCACGCGGTGCACGCGCTGCTGGCCGGCATGCCGGGCGTGACGCAAGTGAGCGACCTGCACGTGTGGGCCATGGGCACCAGCGAAACGGCACTCACCGCGCACCTGGTGATGCCCGCCGGCGGCGGCGACGACAACTTCCTGCGCCAGGCCACCGAAGCACTGCACGCCAGCTTCGAGATCCGCCACGTGACGCTGCAGGTCACGTGCGAGGCGATGGGCAGCGGCTGCGCAACGCTGCCGCCGTGCGGCCCGGCCGGCAAGGGCCGGGCCCTCGATCACGACGCTGCGCGTGCGCATGCACACGGGCACAGCCACACCCACCACCGCGTGACGGCGACGCGCTGAGACCGCGTCGTCGACCCTCTCCACCACCAGGTACACACCATGTCCCGCAGCCACACCGAAGCCCACCGCACCGACAGCATCGGGTGGCTGCGCGCCGCCGTGCTGGGCGCCAACGACGGCATCGTCTCCACCGCCAGCCTGATCATCGGCGTGGCTGCCGCGAATGCCACGCAGGGCGCCGTGCTGGTGGCGGGCGTGGCCGGGCTGGTGGCCGGGGCGATGTCGATGGCCGCGGGCGAGTACGTCTCGGTCAGCTCGCAGGCCGACACCGAACAAGCCGACCTGGCGCGCGAGCGCCTCGAACTGGCCGCCGACGGCCCGCGCGAAACCGCCGAGCTGGCGGGCATCTACGTGCAGCGCGGGCTCGAGCCCAGCCTGGCGCAGCAGGTGGCCGTGCAGTTGATGGCCAAGGACGCGCTGGGCGCGCATGCACGCGACGAACTCGGCCTGTCGGCGCACGCCAGCGCGCGGCCGCTGCAGGCCGCCTTCGCGTCGGCCGCTGCCTTCACGGTCGGCGCCGCGGCGCCCCTGCTCACCGCCTGGCTGTCGCCCGCCGGCAGGGTGGCGGCCGTGGTCGGCGCCGCGTCGCTGGTGTTCCTGGTCGTGCTCGGAGCCCTCTCGGCCTACACGGGCGGCGCGTCCATGATGCGCGGCATCCTGCGCGTCACCTTCTGGGGCGCGCTGGCGATGGCGCTCACGGCCGGCGTCGGCCGCATCTTCGGCGTGGCGGCCTGAGCCGCCAAGCGCCAACGGTCGTCAGAAGCCGAGAAGGTCAGGCCTCAGCCCAGCGCAGCGCGGGCGGGGTCGATCTGGTAGCCACTGCCGCGCCCTGCCAGGTCGCAGGCAAAACGCAGGTCGGCCGGGTAGCAGGCGTGGATGCGGTAGAGCAACTGCCCGGCGGCCACCGGCGCGCCCACCTTGCACAGCAGGTCGACCCCCGCGCCCTCGACCTGCGGCGCACCCGCCAGGCGCGCGATGCGCGCCAGCTGCAGGTTGTCGATGGCCGCCACCGTGCCGGCCTGCGGCGCGGCCACCTCGTGCGTCAGCGCGCCGAGCGTGGGTGCCGGGGCGCGCCGGCCCTGGGCATCGATCAGCACGTCCATCTGCGCCAGCGCGCGACCCGACTCGAGGATGTCGCGCGCGATGCGCCAGCCGTCGCCGCCGCGCACGTCGGGGTCGAACTCGATCACGCGCCCGGCCAGGCGCAGCGCCTTGTCACGCAGATCCTGCGGCGCATCGGGCTCGTTGCGCAGCACCTGCATCACGTCGCGCGCCTCCAGCACCGGGCCGATGCCGCGGCCGATGGGCTGGCTGCCGTCGGTGATCATCACGTCGAGGTGCAGGTTCAGGCTGCCGGCGACAAACTCGAAGAGCTTGCGCAGGCGCTGCGCCGCGGGCATCGAGCGCACCTTGGCGCTCGGGCCGACAGGAATGTCCAGCACCAGATGGGTGGAACCGGCGGCGATCTTCTTGCTGAGGATGCTGGCCACCATCTGCCCGGGTGAATCGATGCCCAGCGGCCGCTCGACCGAGATCAGGATGTCGTCCGCCGGCGACAGGCCCGCGCTGCCGCCCCAGGCCAGGCAGCCGTTGGTGTCGCGCACGATCTGCTGCAGCCGTTCGAAGGGCAGTTCCACCTCGGCCAGCACGGCCATGGTGTCGGCAGTGCCGGCGGGCGAGGTGATGGCCCGTGAGGAGGTCTTCGGGCACAGCATGCCGTGCGCGGTGACGATGGGCACCAACAGCATCGAGGTGCGGTTGCCCGGGATGCCGCCGATGCAGTGCTTTGTCGACCACCGGGCCGCCGCGCACCGCGTGCTGCCAGTCGAGCCGGCGGCCGGCGTCGATCATGGCCTCGGTGAGGTAGAGCACTTCGTCGCGCTCCAGGTCCTGCCCGTTGGTGGCGACGACGAAGGCCGCCATTTCGATCTTCGAATAACGCGCCTGCGCCACGTCGTCGATGATGGCGTGCAGGTCTTCGCGCGAGAGGCGTTCGCCGGCGATCTTGCGATGCAGCGCCGGCAGCGAAGGCGGTGGCTCGGCCGGCAGCACCTGCGCCGGATGGCCGGCGGCGATGCCCAGGCGCGCGAAGGCGTCTTCCGACAGGCCGAGCTCGTCCGGCAGCACGATGGCGGCGTCATCGACGACGTTGAGCACGGCGTTGATGGCCATGCCGTTGGCGCGCACCGCCACCTTGGCCAGGGCCTGGAAGCCGGCGGCGCGCACGACGGCGCATTCGCGGTGCAGGTAGGCCACGCTTTCGCGCCAGGTGTCGATGGCGACACGACGGATGCGCAGTTCTTGCGGGGACATGGCTTCACTCTACGCCGCGCCTGCCGGCGACACGGTGCTTGCGGCGCCCGCTTGACCATGGTCAACACGGCGGGCCGGCATTGGCCGATGCTGCACTTGCCGACGCCACACGCGCGCCGGCGTGGAAAGTTGAGCATGAACGAGATCAAGACCCTGCTATGGCACCTGGATACCGAGTCTGCCGAAGGCCGCAAGCTGCCGTGGGTGCGCGACTTCGCCAGCAAGCTCGGCGCCAGGGCCGAGGTGCTGTACGCGGTGACGCCGCTGCCGATGCAGTTCCCGTTTGCGATGTCGGCCGAGAGCAGCGCGGCCGGGCAGTTCGCCGCCTGCGAGGCCGAGATGCGCCAGGCCGCCCAGGCGGCCTTCCGGCGCGCCTGCACCACCGCCGGCTGCACCGAGCTGGCCTGGCAGGAAAGCCTCGACGAACCGGTGCGCGCCTTCACGCGCGCCGCCTGGGCCGCCGACCTGCTGGTGCTGAACCAGCGCGACCCCAAGGCCGAGACGCCGGCCGGCGTGCCCGCCGACTTCGTGGCCTCGGTGCTGCTGGGCACCGGCAAGCCTGGCCTCGTGCTGCCCTACATCGAGACAGCGCCATGTATTGCGCAGACCGTGCTGGTGGCGTGGAAGGCGACGCGTGAGTCGGCGCGTGCGCTCGACGCCGCGCTGCCGCTGCTGCTGCGTGCGGGTCAGGTGCACGTGGTGGGCTGGAACGAGCACGAGGCGGCCGACACCGACCCCCTGGCGCCCGCACTGCAGTTCCTGCAGCGCCACGGCGTGGTGGCGACGGCACACCCGCAACAGGGCCGGCCCCCACGCGAGCTGGGCGAGGCGCTGCTGTCGCTGGCCGCCGACCTGCAGGCCGACCTGCTGGTGATGGGCTGCTACGGCCACGGCCGGGCGCGCGAATGGGCGCTGGGCGGCGTCACCCGCACCGTGCTGCAGACGATGACGCTGCCGGTGCTGATGGTGCACTGACGGTGCACTGAGGCTGCACTGAGCCCGCCCGAACCCAGCACATCTTGCGCGCCATCAAGCCGCGGCCGATGGCAGCGCGTAACTTGGACCCCGTCCACCCGGCCCCGACGGCCGGCACCCCGTCACCTAGGAAGCACCATGAGCCACCCCCTCACCCACGCCCAGCGCGAGATGCTGGCCCAAGTGCTGCGCGAACGCCAACAGGTGCTGCAGGCGCAGTTGCAAGGCCACCAGCAGGGTCGGTCGCAGGCCGAGAAGGCGCTGGCGGCGCGCGAGCAGGACGGCAACGACGCCAAGCAGTTCGCCAGCGACCAGGAGATCGGCGCCACGCTCACGAACCGCGAACGCAGCGAACTCGCCGCGCTGGCCGCGGCGCTGCAGCGCCTGCACGAGGCCGACTACGGCCAGTGCGTCGACTGCGGTAAACGTATCCCCTTCGAGCGCCTGCTCGTCGAACCGCAGACGCAGCGCTGCGTGGCCTGCGAGTCGAAGCGCGAGACGCGAAAGACCGGCTGAGGGACCACCGCCGCTGAAACGGCCCGCGCCATGCCACGGGCCGGTCGGTGCGCTCACGCGTCAAATCGCGTGCACCTAGGCCTTGCGCGGAACCGGCTTCGCCGGGCCGCTGCAAGAGCCCCCTCGGGGGTAGCGAACGCAGTGAGCTTGGGGGCCAGACCTCAGGCCGCCAGCGGCGCGCTGATGGCGTCGATGCGTGCCATCACCTCGGGCGTCAGCTTGTCCAGCAGTTCCAGCGCGCCCAGGTTGGCCTGCAACTGCGACAGCTTCGACGCGCCGGTGATCACGGTGCTGACATGCGGGTTCTTCGCCACCCAGGCAATGGCCAGTTGCGCCAGCGTGCCGCCGAGCTCGGCCGCGATGGGTTCGAGCTTTGCCACGGCGGCGTTTTTTGCCGCGTCGACGAGGCCTTCGCGCAGGAAGGCCATGTTCTCCAGCGCGCCGCGGCTGCCCTCGGGCACGCCGGCGCGGTACTTGCCGGTCAGCAGGCCGCTGGCCAGCGGGCTCCAGGTCGTCAGGCCCAGGCCGATGTCGTCGTAGAGGTGGGCGTACTCCTGCTCGACGCGGCTGCGGTGGAACAGGTGGTATTGCGGCTGCTCCATCACCGGCTTGTGCCAGCCGTGGCGGTCGGCCACTTCCCAGGCGGCGTGGATGTCGGCCGCGGCCCATTCGCTGGTGCCCCAGTACAACGCCTTGCCCTGGTTGATGATGTCGTTCATGGCGCGCGCCGTTTCCTCGACCGGCGTCTGCGGATCGGGGCGGTGGCAGTAGATCAGGTCGATGAAGTCGAGGCCGAAGCGCTGCAGGCTGCCGTCGATGGCCTGCAGCAGGTACTTGCGGTTCAGCGTGTCCTTGCGGTTCACCGCGTCGCCGTTGCGGTCCAGGCCCCAGAAAAACTTGGTGCTGACGACGTAGTTCAGGCGCGGCCAGGCCAGCTCCTTCAGTGCGCGGCCCATGATCTCTTCGCTGCGGCCGCTGGCATAGACCTCGGCGTTGTCGAAGAAGTTGACGCCGGCATCGAAGGCCGCGGCCATCATCTCGCGCGCCTGGCCGGTGTCGACCTGGTTGTGGTACGTGACCCACGAACCGAGGGACAGGGTGCTGACGCGCAGGCCGCTGCGGCCGAGACGGCGGTATTGCATGGTGGTGGGGCTTCCGAGTGGGAGAGCCGGCTAGGGTAGCGCAGCCTCGCAACCGGCGGTGAAGGCCTCTTCGAACACCGAGCAGCCGGCGAGGTCGGCATGGGCGTAGCGCACCCGCCCACGCGCCGCGCGCAGCGCCTGCAGCGCAGGGTGACGCTGCACCCCAGGCGCCGGAATGGCCATCGCATGGCCCCAGCGCATGAGCTCGATACGCTGCACGCGGCGGTGGATGTCGGGATGCGCCGGCGCCAGTTCGGCCAGCACACGTTCGGCCCACGGCCGCTCTTCGTCGGTCAGCAGGGCCGGGCGTTCACTGCGTGGCAGCGCGTGGTAGGCGGTCAGCACCGTGGCGCCGGCCACCGGGCGCAGGCCCTGGTGCATGGCGTCGACGTACCCCAGGCCGCGGCTGCCGTAGACGACGTTGTCCCACGCCGGTGGCGCGCCGGCGCGGTCGAGCAGCGGCTTGTCAAGCTGCAGGTTGGCCACCAGCCAGGGCGCGTAGCCCAGCCCCTTGGCGGCGGCACGCAAGGCCGGCGGCGGCGACTCGAGCAGGCGCGCGGTGATGAACAGCGGCAGCGCCAGCACCACCTGCGGCGCGGTCCAGGCTTCCAGCCGCTGCGCGGCTTCGTCCCAGGCCAGGAGTTGCACGTCGTGCCGACCCTCGGTGACTCGCAGCACGGTGCGGCCGGTGTGCAGGCGATCGGCGAAGGGCGCGGCCAGGCGCTGCACCAGCCAGGCGTTGCCCTCGGGCCAGGTGAATACACCTTCGCGTTCGGCCGCGCCTTCGCCGCCTGCGCCGCCTTCGCTGCCCGGCGCGTGGAAGCCATGGCGGCTGGCGAAGTAGTGCACGCCGGCCCAGGCCGAGACGGTGGCCGAGCCGGCGCCGTAGTCGTCGCGGCAGCAGTAGTCGAGGTACCAGCGCAGGCGCTCGTCGCCGAGGCCCTGTGCGTCGAGCCATAACGCAAACGTCGTACGGTCCAGTTCGGCCTGCACCGGGCCCCAGGCGCTGCGGTGCGCGGGCAAGGCAAACGCCGGTTCGCCACGCGCGCCGCGGCCCTTGCGCCGCAGTTCGGCCACGGCCTGCGCAAAACGCTGCATCTGCGCGGCCGCGGTCGAGCCCGGATCGACCGGCGGCAGCAGGCCTTCGGCCCAGGCGCCGTCGATGAACAGGCGTTCCTGCGGGCTGTGGCAGAGGTGGCGCTCGTCGGCCACGCTGCGGCCGTGCTTGCGTTGCAGCAGTCCGATCTCGTGCAGCCAGGCCGCCACCTCGCGCGCCGGGCCGTCGTCGTCGGGCACCGGCAGGTAGTGCGCGCCCAGCGGGCAGCGCATGCCGGCCAGCGTGTGGCCGCGGCTGTTGCCGCCGGCGCTGTCTTCCAGTTCCAGCAGCTGCACGTCGGGCACACCCCGCTGCTCGAAGCCGCGCGCCGCGGCCAGCCCGGCGATGCCGGCGCCCACCACCAGCACGCCCGCGCGCCGCTGCACGGCGGGCGGCGGCAGCGCCGCCGTGCTGCGCAGGCGGTGGCCCCGTTCGTGGCGTGCGCCGACCCAAGCCACCGGCGGCAGTGCCGGCGCCGCCGGCGTGCAGCCCGCCGCCACGGCCGCCGCCGCGCCGCCAGCGGCCAGCAGGTTGCGCCGCCGAACGCCGACGCCGGGGCTGCTGCTCATTGGCGCACGCGGCCCCATTCGGCTTCGAAGGTGTGCACCAGCACCTGGTTGCTCAGGCGGTTGGCTGCGGCGTCCACGCGCGCCATGTCGGGCGGGAACTGCAGCAGCGCGGGCAAGCCTTCGAGCGTCAGGAAACGCAGGCCGGGCGGCAGCGCCGTGGGCACCCGCCAGGGTCGGTGGCCGGCGATGACGAAGCCCCACTCGCCGAAGCTGGGCACATGCACGTGCATGGGCATGGTGCGCAGGCCCGCGGCTTCCAGCGTCGTCACCACGGTCCAGAAGCTCTTGCGTGCGATCAGCGGCGAGGTCGTCTGCACCACCATCCAGCCGCCGGCGGCCAGGGCCTGGTCGGCGCGCTGGTAGAAGCTGGTGGTGTAGAGCTTGCCCAAGGCGAAGTTGGTGGGGTCGGGAAAGTCGATGACGATGAGGTCGAAGGTCTCGCCTTCCTTGCCCGCATGGCCCTCGAGCCAGGTGTAGGCGTCGGTGTTGACGATGCGCAGCTTGGGGCTGGCCAGCGCGTCGGCATTCAGGCGCCGCAGCACCGGGTGCTGCGCGAAGAGGCGCGTCATGTGCGGGTCGAGTTCCACCAGCGTGACCTGTTCGACGCCGGGGTACTTCAGCACCTCGCGCACGGCCATGCCGTCGCCGCCGCCCAGCACCAGCACCCGCTTCGGCGCGCCGTGCGCGGCCATCGCCGGGTGCACCAGCACCTCGTGGTAGCGGTACTCGTCGCGGCTGTGGAACTGCAGGTTGCCGTTGAGGAACAGCCGCACGCCGGCGCTGCCGGCGGTGACCACCACACGCTGGTAGTCGCTGCTCTCGCGCACGATGATGTCTTCGCCGTAGAAGCCGTCCTCGGCCCAGGTCGTCAGGCGGTCGGCGCCGGCCATGGCGGCCAGCAGCACGGCGATCACCGCCGCGGCCGCGGCCGCGTGCGCGCCCCAGCGCCGCAGTTCGGCGCGGAAGATGAACAGCGCCCACACCGCCACCGCGGCGTTGAGCAGGCCGAAGAACAGGCCCGTGCGCACCAGCCCCAGGCGCGGCACGAAGAGCAGCGGAAAGGCCAGCGCCACGGCCAGCGCGCCGAGGTAGTCGAAGGTCAGCACGTCGGACACCAGCTCCGACAGCGCCCAGCGCGGCGCGAAGTGGCGCTTGAGGATGCGCATGACGAGCGGAATCTCCAGCCCCACGAGCACGCCGATCACACCCACCAGCCCATAGAGCAGCACGCGGAAGGCAGTGGCGGCTTCGGCCGGCAGCGTGCTGTGGGCGACAAAGAGGAAGGCCGGCATCAGCCCGCCGATCAGGCCCACCAGCAGCTCGATGCGCAGGAACTGCGCCACCAGCTGGCGCTGCAGCAGGCGGCTGGCCCACGAACCCAGGCCCATCGCGAACAGGTAGGTGCCGATGACGGTGCTGAACTGCAGCACCGAATCGCCCAGCAGGTAGCTGGCGAGTGCGCCGGCGGCGAGTTCGTAGACCAGGCCGCAGGCGGCGACCACGAACACCGAGATCAGCAGCGCCAGCTCGGCCAGGCTGACACGTGCCACTGCCGCACCCGCCGGGGCGGGCTCGGCGGGCGGCTGGGGCGGCGCGGTAGCAGGCACGCGTGGAGCCTAACGCAGCGCTGTCGCGTGGCAGGCACCGGCGGTCGCCGGCGCGACAGGCAGCGCGACAGGCGGCGCCGCGGCGGGCTGGCCACAATGCTCGCCATGGGAACGCTCTACCTCGTGCGCCACGGCCAGGCCAGCTTCGGCGCCGCCGACTACGACCAGCTCAGCGCGCTGGGCACCCGGCAGTGCGAGGCGCTGGGGCAGTGGTTTGCAGCGCGTGGCATCGTCTTCGACGCGGCGCTGCGCGGCACGCTGCGGCGGCACGAGCAGTCGCTGGCGGCCATCGCGTCGGGCTTCGGCGCTGCCGGCCTGCCCGAAGCGCTGGCCCGGCCGGGGCTGAACGAGTACGACAGCGAGGCGCTCATCCGCACCGTGCACGCCCGCCCGCTGGCCAAGCCCGACAGCCCCGAGGTCTACCGCGCGCACTTCCGACTGCTGCGCCAGGCGCTGGCGCGCTGGATGGCGGGCGAGACCGAGCCCGCAGGCATGCCGGCCTGGCCCGACTTCGTGGCCGGCGTGGCCGCCGCGCTGGAGTACGTGCGCACGGCGTACGAAGGCGACGTGCTGCTGGTCAGCAGCGGCGGCCCCATCGCCACCGCCGTGCACCAGGTGCTGGGCACGTCGCCCGAGGCCATGATCGAACTCAACATGCGCATCCGCAACAGCGCGTTGACCGAATTCGCTTTCACGCCCAGGCGCCACATGCTGGTGAGCTTCAACCACCTGCCGCACCTCGACCACCCCGCGCGGCGTGACTGGGAAAGCTACGCCTGAGCGCCCGCCCGCGCGAGCGCGGGCTGTCAGCCTGAGCCGCTCGGCGCCCCCCTAGAACGAGAGTCATCCTCCTTCTGTCCGACGCCGCGCAGCCGCCCAGCGCCGATAGTCGACTCTTCGCCAAGCCGGCCACCATCGACGGCCGCCAAGGAGCTGCGATGAACCCGTATGCCCTCTGGATTTTCCTGGCCTGCCTGTGGGCGCTGACGCAGCTGTGGCTGTTGCCCCTGAGCAAGGACCGCTGGCAAGCTGCCGACCTGCGCCAGAAGCTGGCACGCGCCGGCAGCCTGGTGGTCATCGAGAAGCTGCGCGACCTGGCGGCCATCGGCACCCTCACGCTGACCGTATTGATGGCCATGGTGGCGGTGTTCGGCTGGCTGTCTGTGGGCGCCAGCGGTGCGCCGCAGGCCGTCATCGAGGCGCTGGCTTCGGTCTACGGCACCGCCAAGGCCGCCGCCGACGGCTACGGCACCGTGCTCGGTGCGCTGACTCTGGCGGGTGCCGCGGTGGCGCTCTTCCTCGCCGCGCGCCACGCGCGCCGGCGGGTGGCCAGTGCCTGGTCGACACGCGCAGGCGAGCTCTACGAGAGCCTGTACAAGGAACCGCAGCGCATCGACGCCGCGCGCGACGACCCCGAACTGCAGCCGCTGCTGCAGCAGCTGGACGCACGGGTGCTGGCGCTGTCGGCGCACACGCGCGGCGACGAAGGCGCCACGCTGACGCAGGCCGCAGTGGCGCAGGCGCGTGACGAGCTGTCGCAGCTGATGTCGGCACTGGCCGTCGAACTCGCACGCAAGGAATTGAACTTCGAGGCGGCCGTTGCCCGTCCTGCCGCAGAAGAGGCCGCAGCGCCGGCCGGCCCCTGGCAGCGCGTGTTGCGCATGCTGGCCAGCGAGCGCTTCTGCAAGGACCTGGGCCTGGTGCGCAAGCCGCTGTCGCACGTCGTGACGGCGCTGCTGCTGGTGACGCTGCTGGGCTGGACCGCCGAGCCGCTGGCCAACAGCCTGCAGTTGGCGGTGAACAACCTGCGTGTCAACGTGATGGGCCAGGAGGCGCAGCGTGAACTGGGCCAGGCGCTGTCGCAGGCGCGAACCCTGCCGCCGCCGGCCGAAGAGGCCGACACGCCCTTGCCGTCGGTGGCACCCACGGTGCAGGCCACGACGCGCCTGCTGGCGCGCGCCGCGGCGCGTGACGTGGCCCGCGCCGGGCTCGTCGAACGCCTGGCCGGCACGCCGCGTGCCGCCGCGGCCGAGACCGAGTTCGTGCGCGCTGCCCTCAACGGCCAGCGCATCGAGGTGCCCGCCGGCAGCGGCGCCGCCGCCCGTGTGCGCGGCGAGGTGGCCGACGACGTGGTGCGCACGCTGGCCAGCCAAGGCGATGACGCCGCCGCGGCCGAACTGCGGGCGCTGCAGCAACATCTGGAACGCGAGTTCCAACCGCACGTCGAGGCACTGCAGCGTCAGAACCCAGGCCGCTACGCACGCTGGGCCGCTGCCGTCGAGCGCCGTTACGGCACACCGATGTCGCCGCTGGACGCCCATGGCAAGCTGATGGGGCGCCTGTTCGACGAAGCCTTCGGCGCCGTCGATGGCAAACCCTCGAGCGAACTGGGCAAGCAGGCGCAGAAGCTGGCCAAGGATTTCGGCAAGGAGGCGGTGAAGACGTGGTCGACGGTCGCCGGCAAGAGCTGGCTGGCCGACGCGGTGATCGACGCCGCGCGGCCCGACGTCATGGCACGCGCCGCCGGGCGCTTCGGCTTCGAGGCTTCGGCCGAGGCGCGCGAGTTCGTGCAGGCGCTGGGCGCCGCTGAGGGCCACGGCTGGGTGGGCCCGAAGCCGGTGCAGCAGGACATCGAGATCACTCGCAGGGTGGCGACGAAGGTGGCCGAGCTGCACCCCGAACCCGCGATGCGTGCCGCCGTGCTGGAGCGCCTGGGCGGCTATGACGGCCTCTTCCCCGCGGCGCCCGAGGCTCCTGCGCCGGCCGCCGCGGGTGGCGGTGGCGGTGGCGGTGGCGGCGGCGGCGGTGGTGGTGGTGGTGGCAACGCCAAAGGCAGCAGCCACGGCAGCCCCGCCAAGGGCTTTGCGCAGGCGCGGGCCACCAGCTTCCACCTCGCCTCGCGCAGCTTCCGTGTGCGCGGCGTGCTCATTGGGCAGGACACGCCGGCGGCCGCCCCGGCCGTCACCGATCTGCGCTGGACGCTCGGCCCCGGCCCGTCCGGCACGCGCGTGGCGCTGGAAGCGCGCAGCAGCGGACGCTGGGCAGCCCTGGGCAGCTTCGATGCCGGCATCGTCAACCAGGCGCTGCGCTACGCCGCCGACCGGCGCGTCGTCGCCACCACCATCACGGCGGGTGACGGCCGGATGATCGGCCGCGTCACCTACCTGCACCCGGTGCTGGCCGACACACCGCTGGGCTGCCGCGTGATCGAGGCCGACCGCTTCATCGACACCTTCAGTTTTCCCTCGTCGCGCGGCACGCTGGCACCCGGGCTGGCCGAGCTGTCTGCCGACCGCCAGCAGTTCGGCCGCTGGATGGGCGTGGTGGCACTCGCCGAGGCGGTGGCCACGGTGCCGGCGGCGCAGGCCTGCCCGCGCAAGGACGTGGACGAGGCCGTGACGCGGCGCAAGCTCGGCACCGTGACGTTCTCGCCGGCGGTGGCCAATTCACTGGAGCGCTTCGTCGCCACCGAGGAGAAGAAGCTGCCGGGCTCGACGCGGCTGCTGCAGCAGGCCCACGCCTGCGCCACCGCCAGTGGCGAGCCGCTGGGCGCCTGCCTGTGCCAGCGTGTGCACGGCCAGGGCCTGCCGCCCAGTTACTGGTTCCCCGAGGACCACACCTCGCAGTTTCGCGAGCGCGCCGCACCACCGGCGGCTGGCGGTGCCTGGCTGCAGCGCAGCCCCGACCGCCTGGGCCATGTCGACCTGTGGGTGCACACCACCTTCGCGCTGCGCCGGGCCTCCGAGCGCGGCAACGACGTCGACGAAGCCACGGCATCGGCGCTGGACTTCCCGCCCGCGCAGCTGCAGCAGCTGCGCCGCGCGTTGCAGGAGAAGCTGCCGGCCTACCTGCGCGACTCGCTGAACAGCCCGTCCTACGACGAGTTCATGGCGCCGCTGGAGGACTTCGTGCTCGTGCAGCGCTACTTCCGCGCCGCGCTGGCCGGCGGCCTGGGGCGCGACTTCCCGCTCATGCGGCTGGTGGCGCTGGAGCGGGAAACGCGACGCTACGTGCCGGTGCAACCGACGATCCGCTGGGAGCCGGCCGGCTCAGAAACCGAGCTCGTGCAGACACTGCGCAGCGCCGACCCGCAGGCCGGCGAGCTCTACCTGCGCTGGCGCCGCGACATCGCTGGCCGGCAACAGGCCAGGAAGCCGGTGTGCGACCGGGCATCTGGCTGAGCCCGCGCGTGCAAGCCCGGAAGGGCTTGCACGGCTGGCGAAGGCCCAGGCGCGACTTCACGCGCGGCGGCTGAGCCCGTCCCGGTTTCAATGCACCGCCGCGGCCACGATCATGCCGATGGCGATGCACATCGCGCCCACCACGATCGCCAGCGCGACGTTTTTCTTTTCGATGATCTCGGACCACAGGTCGTAGGGCGTGAGCTTGTCGACGATCACGAAACACAGCCAGAACACGGCCACGCCGACCAGCGCGTAGAGCACCGAACCGAAGAACACGGCCGGCTTGAGCCACTCGATACCCATCATCTGCGTTCTCCTGTGAATTGCATGGAAAGGGCACGGCCGCGGCGCGTCACTTGTGGCCGCCGCTGCCGCTGGACCAGCCGCCATAGCTGCCGCCGCCGGTGCGCAAGCCGCTGCCGCTGGCGCGGTTGCGCTGGCACTGCTGGAACTCGGCACTCGCGGCGCCGAAGGTGTTCTTGACGTCGGCGCATTCGTCGCTGCCGCACTGCGAAAGTGCGATGACGGCCCCCATCACGACGAGGAAGATGATCAGCGCCTTGGGCACGCCGCTGGCCTTGAAGGCGGTGGGCACGACGTCGCCGGGCAGCGCCGCGCGCGCCAGGCCGAAAGCGTCGGCCACGGTCGCGGCGGGCAGCGTCTCGCCGGCCGACCAGGTGACCTCGGCTGCGGTCTGTTCGCGCGACAGGCGTTTCGTCGCCGCGCTGCCCTGGCCTTCGTAGTCGGTGACCTGCGCACGTTCGTCGCGCTGCACGCGCCAGTAGAACTCGCCCTGCACCCACGTGACCTTGGCGGCGTAGGCCCAGCGCTGGCGGTAGTCCACGCTGTCCCAGCGCGCGGTTTCGCCGCGCACCGCCGGCGCGCCCGTGATCGGCCGCACCCAGCTCCAGCCCTCGTCGGTGTCGACGAGGAAGGCAAAGCCGGCCGTCGTGTTGTAGAGCAGGTACTCGCGCCAGAAACTGGTTTCGTCGTCGCCGGCGCCGGGGATGTCGCAGCGTTCCTGGTAGCCCACCACCTGCCAGTGCAGCAGCGGCCCGCCCAGGGCCAGCGGGCCGCTGCGGCCGAGCGGGATGCGCGGCGCGGCGCCGGCCACACCGGCGTTGTTCTGCTGGTAGAAGGCCAGGTCGGCGCCGACACCCTGGCTGATGTCGACCACGGCGGCGCAGTTCGTGCACACCAGGCTCTGCGTGGTCGCCAGCTTCACTTCCAGCGCGGTGCCGCAGCTCGGGCATTCGACGCCGCGGGCGCCCAGCGTCTTCTCGCTGGCTTCCTTCAGGCCCTGCAGTGCCAACTCGGCCAGCAGCACGCTGCGGCCGACCGACCAGCCCGGGCGTTGCGGGTCGATGTCGTCGAGCGTGGCCACCTCGCCGGCGCTGTTGCGCAGGTCGACGACGGTGAACTCGCCTTCCAGCCGCGGCGGTGCAGGCAGTTCGCCTTGCGCGGCGATGAGCCTGGCGCGCACCACCGAGGCGACGTCCCAGGCGCGGCCGTCGGCCAGCACACGGGTGCCCGCCCGCAGGCCATCGAGCATCGGCGCGTCCGCCGGCCGCGGGGCGTCGAAGGCGATGACATAGGCGCCGTTGTCTTCGCTGAGCCAGGCCGATCTTGGGCCGTCCGGGCCGTTGTCGAAAAGGGCGTGCCATTCGTTCCAGGTGCCGTCCAGGGCCGATCCGGCTGCGCCGGTCGACCCTGCGGCCCTCTCGGGGGGTGGCGAAGTCGAAGCCGAAACCTGGGGGCCCGTTCTGTAGCCGTACTGAAGCCGACCGACGAGCGTGAAGGCCACGCCCTGGCGCGTGCCGCGCACGCCGAGCTGCAGCGGGCTGTGGTCGTCGAAGAGCTCGGCGCTGACGCCGATGCGGCGCAGCGCCTCGCCGTCGCGCACCAGCGTGCTGCGACAGAAGCTGCAGACGGCGCTGCTCGACGCGGCCGACGCAAACTCGACAGGCGCGCCGCAGTTCGGGCAGGCCGCACGGTAGACGCGCTGGGAGGAAGTCGCCACGCGGACGACTCAGCGGCCCACGGTCACACCAGCTTCTTCAGCAGCTCGGCCTTCTTCGAGGCGAACTCGTCTTCGGTAAGGATGCCCTTGGCCTTCAGGTCGGCCAGCTTTTCCAGCGTGGCCATCACCTCGTCGGGCTTGATGCCCACCGCGGCCGCCGCGGCGGCCCCGGCGGCCTGCGCCGCGGCGGCGCCCCCGCCCTGCAGACCTTGCGACAGCTGCTGCGCCATCACCTGCCCCAGCGCCACGCCGGCGCCCAGGCCCATGGCGTCGCCGGCAATGCCACCCCCGCCGCCACCGGCGCCTTCGGCGAACTTCGGAATCGCCTGCGCCGTCTGGTACTGCATGAACTTGCCCATGTCGCCGCCGACCATGCCCATGCCGATCTTCTGGTCGAGGATCTTCTGCAGTTCCTCGGGCAGGCTGACGTTCTGCACCGTCACGCTCACCAGCGCCAGGCCGAGCTTGGCGAATTCGGGCGCGGTGGCTTCCTGCAACTGCTTCGCAAACTCGATCTGGTTCGCGGCCAGGTCGAGGAAGGGCACGCCACTTTGCGCCACGGCGTCGCTGATGTGCTGCAACATCAGACCGCGCAGCTGGCCGTCGAGGTCGTCGACCGTATAGCGCGCCGTGGTGCCGCTGACCGCCGTGTGGAAGAGCTTCGGGTCGGCGATCGCATAGGCGTAGTTGCCGAACGCGCGCAGCCGCACGGCGCCGAAATCCTTGTCGCGGATGGTGACGGGCTGCGTCGTGCCCCAGCGGCGGTCGAGCTGCTGGCGCGTGCTGAAGAAGTAGACGTCGCTCTTGAACGGGCTCTGGAAGAGCTTGTCCCAGTTCTTCAGGTAGGTCAGGACCGGAATCGTCTGGGTGGTCAGCTTGTACATGCCGGGGCCGAAGACATCGGCCACCTTGCCTTCGTTGACGAAGACGGCCATCTGGCTTTCGCGCACGGTGAGGCTGCCGCCGTACTGGATCTCGTTGCCCGCCATCGGGTAGCGGAAGGCCAGCGTGCCGTCGCCGGTCTCCGTCCACTCCAGGATGTCGATGAACTGTTTCTTGATGAAATCCATCAGTGCCATGGCGAACCCCCTGGATACGTGGTGCGGCGAATAATAAGCGTGGGCCCTGGCGTTCGAACGGGGCAGCGGGACGAACGGCCAATGATGACGACGGGTTGCCAGATTGCGGTGGTGGGCGCCGGGCCCGTGGGCTTGGCGCTGGGCCTGCACGCGGCGCAGACGCTGCCGAACGCGCAGATCACGCTCTTCGACGCGCGACCGGTCGAACGCGACGTGGGCGCCGACCCGCGCACGCTGGCACTCAGCCTGGGCAGCGTGCAGCTGCTGCAGCGGCTGGGCGCCTGGCCGGGCGACGCGGCGCAGCCCATCACCGAGGTGCATGTCTCGCAGCAGCCCCCCAGCTGGGGCGAGGCCGAGGTGCGCCTGCGTGCCGACGAACTGGGCGTGCCGCAGCTGGGCGCCGTGCTGAGCTACGGCGCGCTGGTGGCGCCACTGCAGGCCGCCTGGCTGGCGCGCGCGGCGCAGCAGCCCGAACGCCTGCACACGCGCTTCGGCACGCCGGTGGCGGCGCTGAAGACCGAGGCCGACGGCGTGGAGGTCGACGCCGGCATCGCCGAACGTTTCGACCTGGTGGTGGTGGCCGAGGGCGGCGTGTTCGGCCAGGCCGCGCCCACGGCACTGGGGGCTGCCCAGGGGCGCAAGGCGCTCACGGGCGACTACGGCCAGACGGCCTGGGTGGGCACCGCGACACTGGAAGGCGCCACGCCCGGCACCGCCTTCGAACGCTTCACGCGCCACGGGCCCGCGGCGCTGCTGCCGCTGCCACCCGACGCCGACGGCCGCGCGCGCGCCGCGCTGGTGTGGTGCGTGCCGACGAACGCCGACCCGGTACGCGAGTTGACCGCCGCACAGCGGCTGGCGGTGCTGAACACCGTCTTCCCCGCCGCGGCGGGCCGGCTCGTCGAGCTGTCGGCGCTGAAGGACTTTGCGCTGGGCCTCAACGCCGAACGCGCGCTGGTCAGCGGCCGCACCGTGCGCATCGGCAACGCGGCCCAGACCCTGCACCCGGTGGCCGGCCAGGGCCTGAACCTGGGCCTGCGCGACGCGCATGAACTCGTGGCGGCGCTGCGCTGGACGAGCGACATCCGGCTGGCGTTGCAGCGCGTGGAATGGGCGCGCGCCCCCGACCGCTGGAGCACCATCGCCACCACCGACTTCCTGGCCCGCAGCTTCACATGGAAGCTGCCCGGCGCCGCCACCGCGCGCGGCCTGGGGCTGGCGGCACTGCAGGCGCTGCCGCCGGTGAAGGGCTGGCTGGCGCGGAGGATGATGTTCGGGGGGCGGTAGCCGGCCTTCCCATAGGCATCTGCGCTGCAGGCGCGCCTGGGCTGGCGCGCATCGGGGCGTGTGTCTTTCCGCGGGGCCGCGGCGTCGGTACGTACGCACCCGTCCGCCTTGCTAGGGCCTGCCGCGCGGCCAACCCGCCTGGGTCAGACGCAGCAGGCTGAACGGTGCATCCCGCCGATGGGGGAAGTCTGCCATCCCCCATCCATCCCACCTTGAGGCGATTGCGTCGCCCGACACGCGGCCGAAACATGCCTAGGCCGCAAGTCGCGGTTGATCAAGGGAGACGGAAATGCAGATGACTCGAAGAACCCTCGGCCTTTCACTGCTGGCGCTGGCTGCGCCGCACGCACGCGCGGTCATGTGGGACGGCGGCGGCTGCGGCGGCGGGTGGGACTGGGACCCGAGCTGGTGGCCGCGTGGCAGCGCCGTCGAGGATGCGGCCCAGCAAATCAGGGCCGGCCACCTCTGGCGGCTGGACCCGCCCATGCGCAACGCCACGCGCGACCAATGGGCAGCGCACATGGCGGCGATCTTCCCGCAACTCGTGGAGCAGGGCTTCGCGCGCCTGCCGGTGAAGGTGCTCAACCGCCGCCTGCTGCAGAGCAGCGACCTGGAACTGGGCTCGCTGGCGCAGCTCTACGCGTCGGACCTCGACGGCCTGTCCCGCACCGGCCGTGCGCTGCCGGTGGCGGCGGTGCGCTGCAGTGACGAGGCCTTGGCGCGCCTGGCCGGCGTCTTCGGCACCGCGGCCGTCTACGAGGCCATCGCCCTTTACGCGCCCCAGAAGCTGCCGGCCTTCGAACGCGCGACGGGGGGCGGGCTCATCGTGCCGACGATGAACCAGCAGCCCTTCTCGCCCAACGTGGACATGACACCTCTGCGCATCTACCAGGGCTTCCGCCTCGCGGCCACCGGGGCTACGAGCGTTGCGGCATCGCTGTACCAGACGGCGGCGTACATGGCGCCTCGGCTGGTGGGCTTCTGGGGCTTAGGCGCCGGCTTCGGTACTTATGTGGTGGCCCCGCTCATCGAGACGTTTGCGCCTTCGCTCTACCACGACATCGGAGGAACGATCAACGAGATCGTCAATGACCTGAGCGGACTGACTGGGATCCCGTTGGGCCAAGCCCAAGAAGCGATCAGCTACGACTTCGGGCTGCTCAGCCTGCACGACAGGCTGGAGCAGACGGGTGGCGACTATGCCTCGGTGGAAGCATGGGCGGACTCTGCGGGCTACGGGTACAGTGGTGGCGGCTGCTGAAGGACGCACCATGGACACAAAGCCGATCAATCCACCACCGGCCTGGGCTTCGGCGGCACAGGCTGCGGTTGTCGTGCTTTCCGTTGCGGTACTTCTGTTGCCTGAGGTGCGAGGGAGCTTCATCCGGGCCACCCTCGCGGTCCTGTATTGCGTGGCCTTCAGCAACTTGCTGTACACCGAGTGGCGAGCAGGTCTTCTGAACATGACGATTCGCGAGGGCGCCCGCCGTGACCAGGCCAGACCGCTGGCAACAAGGACGCTCGAGTTCGCCGCGGCGATGCTGGGCTGCATCGCCAGTGTCGTCCTGTCTCTCAACCGCTAGCGGCTCGCGCGTGATGACCAGCGCCCCATGAAAGCCGGCGGGCGCCACGCCTGCCGCGGCTCATGCGCGCACAAACCACTCAGCAGCCGTCCACAAGCGGCCCCGCAGAAATACAGGGCGCCAGCTACAACCGCCGATGCCCCAGCGCCGGCAACTGCTGCCTCACCTGCGCGATGTGCGCCGGGTCCAGCTCGGCCATCACCACGCCTTCGCCCTCGGGCAGCACCTGCACCACCTCCCCCCAGGGCCCGACGACCATGCTGTGGCCCCAGGTGCGGCGGCCGTTCTCGTGCAGGCCACCCTGCGCCGGGGCCAGCACGTAGCACTGGTTCTCCACCGCGCGGGCGCGCAGCAGCAGTTCCCAGTGCGCCTGGCCCGTGGTGTGGGTGAAGGCCGAAGGCACCACCAGCAGGTCGCAGGGCGGCGTCATCAGCGCGCGGTAGAGCTCGGGGAAGCGCAGGTCGTAGCAGATGCTCAGGCCCAGGCGCAGCGCGCGGCCGCCGGGCAGTGGGCCGCTGTCGTCGGCCAGCTCCAGCGCCACCGGCGTGCCGCCGGCGCACAGCGTGCGGCCTTCGTCATAGCTCTCACGGCCGTTGTCGTAGGCGAAGAGGTGGATCTTGTCGTAGTGGCCAGCCTCGCGGCCGTCGGGTGCGTAGACGGCGCAGCGGTTGAGCACGTGGTCGGCCATGCCGGCCTTCACCGGCAGCGTGCCGCCCACCACCCACAACGCATGCTCACGCGCCAGGTCGGCCAGGAACTCCTGGATCGCCCCGCTGCCCGGGTCTTCCGCCAGCGCC
>JBBRBW010000039.1:0-36961 GCA_038205425.1 Burkholderiales bacterium
CCACGGCCGCCCGCACCAGGCGCTCACGTTCGGCCAGATCGTCGGGTGGGTCGCGGAAGTCGGCCAGCGACTCGAAGCGCACGTCGTAGCGCTTGCCGCCGCGGTACAGACCGACCATGAAAATGACGTGGCTCTTGAGCATCATCGCCAGCCGCATCGGGCCGTCGGTGAATTGCGCCGGCAGGCCGAAGAACGGCTGTTCGAGGCTGCTGCCGTGCACGGCCTTGCTGGGGGTGAAGCGGTCGCCCAGCAGACCGGCCAGGCCACCACCTTCGACCCAGTCGCGGATGGCCAGTGCCGAGCCGCGCTGGCCGATGGGGATGATGCTGAGCTCGAAGTCGGGAGACAGCGCCTGCAGCACGCTGTGGATCATGCGGGCGTTGTCGGGGTACATCACCATCGCCACGCGCAGCCCGGGATGGCTGGTGCCGACGGCATGCAGCGCCTCGAAGCTGCCGATGTGGGCGCCGACCAGGAAGCCGCCGCGGCCTTCCTCGAGCGTGCGGTCGACCAGCGGGCTGCCGCTGATGTGCAGGTCGAAGACGTCCAGGCGACCGCTGGCGAACCAGATGCGGTCCAGCGCCACCGAGGCGAAGGCGTGGACGTGGCGGTACAGGTCCGCCACCGTGGCCGGGCGGCCCAGGGCGCGGGCGAGGTAGCGGCGCGACTGTCGGCGCGGACCGGGCGCGAATAGCAGGTAGTACAGCGTGATCGGGTGCAGCAGCGCGCGCGCGGCCGGCCGGCCCAGGCGCGTGGCGATCCAGGCGATGGTGCGCAGGGCCAGCAGGTTGCTGCGCTCCTGGGTGGCGGTCCAGTCCTTCGCGGCGGCGCCGCTCACGGGTGCACCCCGGGGCCTGCGGCCGCTCCCGCCAAGCGGGAATGAGGCCTTTCGGGCGGCCGGGTGGGGCTCATGCGGCGAGCCCGGGGCCGAGCTGCCCGCGTGCCACCACGGCGTCATCACGCTGCACCTCGAAGGCAACGCCGCTGCCGTGCTCACGAAGCTGCACGCGCAGGCGCGCCCCGGGGCCCACGGGGCCGAGGAACTTGACCTGCACGATCTGCGGCGTGGCGCCCAGGCGATGGCGCAGTGCGGGCCGGGTGTCCAGCGTACGCATCACCAGCGACAGCAGCACCACGCCGGGCAGCACGGGTTGGCCGGGAAAGTGGCCGGCGAAGGCGGGGTGGTCAGCGGGGATGTCGAAGTGTTCACCCCCGTTCAACGCGTCGCGGGCAAAACGGGCCAGGGCGCAAGCCGTCAGCTTGCCGGTGGCTGCACGCGGCAGCCCCGTCACGTGCACCACGCGGCGCGGCACGAAGCTGGCTTCCAGGTGTTCACGCAGCGCCAGCGTCACTTCGTGCGCCGACAACGTGGGCGCGACGACGAAGGCCACCGGGCGCGTGATGCCGTCGACCTGCTCGTCCGGCATCCAGAAAGCGCCGTCGTCGACGCCCGGGATGCGGTTGAGGTGGAAGTCCAGGTGCGCCAGCGAGCTGCGCTTGCCGGCGACGTGGATCAGGTCGTCGGCGCGGCCGAGCAGGCGGAAGTGCTGGGCGTCGTCGAGTTCAAGCAGGTCGGACAGCGGCGTGGCCTCGGTCACGTGACCGCCCTGCACGAGGTAGCGCTCGCCGTCGGCGCCCATTTCGCGCCACAGGCGCAGTGCACCCAACGTGCGCCAGGTCTCGCCGGCCGTGGTGCGGCGTGCGGCCACCTGGCCGGCCTCGGTGCAGCCGTAAATCTCGACCAGCCGCCCGCCGAAGACGGCTTCGGCCTGCGCCGCGAGCTGCGGCGATAGCGGCGCAGTGGCCGACAGCACCAGTTCGACCGGCGGCAGCGCCACGCCGGCCCGCAGCAGCGTCTTGAGGTGGAAGGGTGTCGTCACCAGTGCGCGCGGTGCCGGCAGGCGGGCCAGGGCGGCGGCGATGTCGGCGGGGTAGAAGGGTCGGCCGGCGTCGAAGCTGGCGCCGCCCAGCAGCGCCAGCAGCACCGTCGACTCCAAGCCGTAACTGTGCTGCGCCGGCACGGTGGCCAGCAGGTTCAGGCCCTGCAGGTTGGGCCGGCCGATGAATTCGGCCAGGCGTTCGGCTTCGGCGGCGATGTTGGCCACCAGCATGCCCCATGGCTTGACATGCGGCTGCGGCGCGCCGGTGGAGCCGCTGGTGAGCAGGCACACGGCTTCGAGCGCGCAGGGGATCGGTGGCACCGCGGTGACCGCGGGCGCAGCGGCCGGCGGCGCGACGAACACACGCCGCAGGCCCCCGACGTCGAGTTCGGCGTCGTCGAGCAGCGCATACGGCGCGCTGCCTTCGGGCGGCAGCGTGCGCAGCGTCTCGGGCAGCGCGTTGGGGGGCATCAGGCTGGTCTGGCCGCGCAGCAGCGCCGCGGCCAGGCCGAGCGCGAAGGCGTAGCGGTCCTGGCACAGGTTGATGGGCCGGCCCCGTGCAGGCAGGTGCTCGGCCAGCGCTGCGGCCTGCCCCAGGAAGGTGGCGGCGCTGACGGGCAGGCCCTGGCGCCAGGCCAGCGGCGCGGCCAGGTCGCGCGCGGCCAGCAGCGGCAGCGTGGCGTTCATCGGCCGCTGGCGCGGTAGGCCTTCAGCGCCTGGGCCAGCGACGCACGTTCGAACTCGGGGTGGCGGCGGTAGCGCACCAGGTACTCGCCGACGAAGAGGCTGGTGGCCGCCAGCGGCGTGAGCACGTTGCAGAAGAAGGACCACCAAGGCCAGGGCGCCAGCACGTAGAGCGCCAGCGAAAGGACGACCATGCCCACGAAGTAGGCCACCCAGACGCCGGTGAGCCAGCGTGTGTAGGCGCGCATCGCGGGCGTGAAGACGTCGTGGATGCGCTCGGCCATCAGCGTGATCAGCGGCGTGGCGCCGCCGCGCAGCGTGATAGCGAAAGACAGGCCCAGGGCGGCGTGGATGGCGGCGTGCTGCAGCACGTAGAGCCGGTTGAGGTCGGGGCCGCCGCGTGCCACCAGCCCCACCAGCAGCAGCGTCGCCGCGGCGCAGCCCAGCAGCGTGGGCGCGTGCCGCCGCACCCAGCCGCCGATGGCGATGGCCACCAGCAGCGGGCCGAACAGCAGGGCCACCGACCAGGGCCGGTCGGGTGCATAGGCCATCAGCGCGTACGACAGCACGGCATACGCGGTCAGCGCCGCCGCGACGGCCACGATGCGCCAGTGGGGCATGCGCCGCTATTGCGTGCGGTGCTGGGCCACGTGGGCGGCCAGCGTGCGCAGGGACTGGAAGATCTGGTGGTTGTTCTCGTCGTCGGAGCGCAGCTGGAAACCGTAGCGGTGCGACACCTCCAGCGCCACTTCCAGGATGTCGATCGAGTCCAGGCCCAGGCCTTCGCCGAAAAGCGGGCTGGCGGGGTCGATGTCTTCGGCCGCGGTTTCGAGGTTCAGCGCCTGTACGAACAGGGCGGCCAGCTCACGCTCCAGCGTGGGCAGGTCGGACGGCATGAAGGTGCCGGTGCCGGTGCTGGTGATGGTGCTGGTGAGGGTGCCGACAACGGCAGAATGGGCTGGGGACACGGGCACGACCTTCCTTGCGGACGGCACCGATGCGGGCGTGCCGAGAGGTGCCGATTGTAGGCCGGCGGTCCTGCGGCACCGGCTGCTGCGGCGCGCCGCCGCAGCAGCGGCGAAGCGCTGGCCTATTTGCCTTCGATGCCCAGCAGTTCCACCTCGAACTGCAGCGTGGCACCGGGCGGGATCTCGCCGCCGGCCCCGCGGTCGCCGTAGGCGATGGCCGCCGGGCAGGTGAGCTTGGCCTTGCCGCCGACCTTGATGCGCTGCACCCCTTCGGTCCAGCACTTGATGACACGGTTCAGCGGAAAGGTGGCGGGCTGGCCGCGCTTGTAGCTGCTGTCGAATTCACGGCCGTCGGGGAAGGTGCCGCGGTAGTGCACGCGCACGGTGTCGGTGGCCTGCGGGCTGGGGCCCTTGCCTTCCTTCAGCGAGCGGTAGATCAGGCCGCTGGGCGTGGTGGCGGCGCCCGGCTCCTGGGCGGCCTTGGTCAGCGCGTCCTGCGCGTGGGCGGCCGTGCCGAGGGCGAGCACGGCGGTGAGCAGGGCGGTGTGCGTGAGATTGAGGCGCAAGGGAGCAGACTCCGTCTGGGGATGGGTGGGGACGCCGGTTGCGCTCAGCGCCCGGCAAAGGTTTCGTCGAACCAGCGGCGCACCATGCGCTTTTCGTAGGCCAGTTCACCGACCGCGCGGTCGCGGCCGCGCAGCGAATACATGTAGCTCAGGTCGGCCAGCTGCGACTCGCCCGACTTCAGCGTGCGGCCTTCGGCCTGCAGGCTGTAGCTGAGGTAGACGTGGGGCCAGTCGGCGCGGCCGCGCAGCACACGCACCTCGTCACTGCGGTACCAGCCGAAGGGCTCGATGTTGCCGGCGAGGTCGATGTCCCGCACCTCGACGCGCAGGGTCTGGCCCACGGGCAGTTCGCGGCCCAGCGTCTGCAGGTAGTCGCCCAGCGTCTGCAGGGTGCGCTCGCGGTCGCGGTTGCTGCGGCCGGCGTCGGCGAATTTGTCGGGGTCGATGAACTTGACTTCGACCTCGCCCGACCAGGCGGGCAGGGCGGCGGCGCAAGCCAGAGTCAGCGTCACGAAGGTCGCTCCCAGCGGCTTCGTGGCTTGCAGCAGGTGCAAGGGCGACATGTGCAACTCCTTCGCGAGCACGGGGAACTTCACTCTACGCCGCCCAGCTGTCCCTGAGCGTCGTGATGCGATTGAAGACCGGCGCGCCCGCCAGGTGCTCGACGCGGTCGGCGATGAAGTAGCCGTGACGCTCGAACTGGAAACGTGCCTCGCGCGGCGTGCCGGCCAGCGAGGGTTCCAGCCAGCCCTGTGCGACGACCAGGTTATTCGGGTTCAGCACCGTGAGGTGGTCGCGCCCGCCGGCCTCGGGCTGGGCCTCGGTGTAGAGGCGGTCGTAGAGCTTCAGCGTCACCGGCAGCGCATCGGCCACGCCGACCCAGGTGATGGTGCCCTTGACCTTCACGGCGTCGGCGCCGGGTGTGCCGCTGCGGGTGTCGGGCACCACGCGCGCCAGCACCTGCTTCACGCGGCCTTCGGCATCCTTCTCGCAGCCCGTGCATTCGACGACCAGGCCGTACTTCAGCCGCACCTTGTTGCCGGAGACGACGCTGCCGTCAGGCTGCGTCTTTGGTGGATACAGGCGGAAAAAGCCCTTGGGCGGCGTCTCGGCGAAGTCGTCGCGCTCGATCCAGACCTCGCGCGCCAGCATGAACTGGCGCTGGCCGAGTTCGGGCCGCTGCGGGTGGGCTGGCGCGGTGCAGGGCTCGAGGTGGGCGTCGCTGCCGTAGACCTCGGCCCAGTTCGTCAGCACCAGCTTCAGCGGGTCGAGCACGGCCATCGCGCGTGGGGCCTGGGCTTCGAGGTCGGCGCGCAGGCAGCCGTCGAGCACGCTGTAGTCGAGCCAGATGTTGGTCTTGCTCGCGCCGCTGCCGTCGGCCATGGCGCGAATGCTCTCGGGTGTGTAGCCGCGCCGGCGCATGCCGAAGAGCGTGGGCATGCGCGGGTCGTCCCAGCCGCTGACGTGGCCCTCTTGGACCAGCTGGCGCAGCTTGCGCTTGCTGGTCACGATGTAGCTCAGGTTCAGGCGCCCGAACTCGTGCTGCCTGGGCAGCGGGCGCGCCAGCAGGCCGAGCTCGGCCAGGTGCTCGAGCAGCCAGTCGTAGAAGGGCCGCTGGTCCTCGAACTCGAGCGTGCAGATGCTGTGCGTGATGTGCTCCAGCGCGTCCTCGATCGGGTGCGCGTAGGTGTACATCGGGTAGATGCACCAGGTGTCGCCCGTGTTGTGGTGCGTGGCGCGCTTGATGCGGTAGAGCGTGGGGTCGCGCAGGTTGATGTTGGGCGACGCGAGGTCGATCTTGGCGCGCAGCACGGCCGCGCCGTCGGCCAGCTTGCCGTCGCGCATCTCGCGCAGGCGCGCCAGATTCTGCTCGGGCGTGCGGCCGCGAAAGGGGCTGGCGGTGCCGGGTGTGTTGAAGTCGCCGCGGTTGGCGCGCATTTCCTCAGGCGTCTGCTCGTCGACATAGGCCAGCCCGGCCGTCACCAGCGCCTCGGCGGCGCGGTACATGAAGTCGAAGTAGTGGCTGGCGTAGTAGAGGTGGCTGGTACCGGCCACGGCCCAGTCGAAGCCCAGCCAGTGCACGGCCTCGATGATGGCGTCGACGTACTCCTGCTCTTCCTTCTCGGGGTTGGTGTCGTCGAAGCGCAGGTGGCAGATGCCGCCGTAGTCCCGCGCCAGGCCGAAGTTCAGGCAGATGCTCTTGGCGTGGCCGACGTGCAGGTAGCCATTGGGCTCGGGCGGGAAGCGGGTGCGGATGCGGGCCGTGTCGAGCGGGCCGGCGGCGTGGTGCGCGGCGTCGCCCGGGCTGCCGCCGAAGTGGCGGCCGGCGTAGGCGCCGGACTCGAGGTCGCGCTCGACGATGCCGCGCAGGAAATTGCCCGGCTTCGGCGCCGACGCGTTTGCAGCGGCTGCGGGCTTGCCGGCATTTGGGGAAATCGCTTCTGTGGCCATGCGCTCGCCGGGTCTACGTGAGCCGACCATTCTATCGAGCCCACCGCGGCAGGCGGGCGTCCGGCCGGGCATTGCGCGGCGCCTGCAGTCGCAGTTCACTCGCCGCTTCGTCGCGTGCGGAACCGCACCGACTTGTGCCCCTGAGGACCTCAAGTTGACGTGGAGAAGCGCCGAAAGACACCAGACACGGCCGCAAAGGCCGGCGAAAGTACCGGCCCTGGCGCAGCAGTCCCGCCCCAGGTTTCCCCGGGGCAGCCGCCATCCTGACCATTCGCCCCTTCATGGAAAAGTGCACATGTACAACTTCAGCAACCTGAGAATCGGGTCACGCTTGGCGCTCGCCTTCGGTGCCTTGATCGCGCTGGCCGCGGCGGTGGTCTTCGTCGGCATAGGCCGGTTGTCCGAGATTTCCGCGGAACTCACCGTCATCGGCGCCGACCGCGTGCCCAAGCTCGTGCATTTGAACGGCGTGATAAAGGACGTCGGCTTCATTTCCATCGAACTGCGCAATGCGGTGATCGCTCGCGACGACACAAAGATGAAGGAGGGACTGGCCGCCGCCACCAAGGCCAGCGAAAACGTGACCAAGACGCTTGAGTTGCTGGCGCCGATGATGGTGAGCAAGGTTGCGAAATCGCGCATGGACGAGGTCATCGAGCGCCGCGCGGCCTACCTGCCACTCGTGAAGCGCTTCAAGGATATGGTCTTGACCGGCGAGCGTGAAACGGCCATTGCCCTGCTCGACGAACAGCTGCGGCCGGTCCAGATCGCCTATATGGAGGCGGTCAGCACGCTCAACGAGATGCAGATCGACCTCGTCAGCAAGTCTGTCAACGAAGGCGAGGCCCATTACACGCAGGCCAAGATCCTGATGTTCGGCCTGCTGGCCGGCATGGTCGGCATAGGCGCGCTGCTTGCCTGGTGGATCACCCGTTCTATCACCCGCCCGATCAACGAAGCCGTGACCGTGGCCGAGAAGGTGGCCGAGGGCGACCTGAGCTCGCGCATCGTGGTGCGCAGCAGCGACGAGACCGGCCGTCTGCTCGGCGCACTGAAGGCCATGAACGAGAGCCTGGTGCGCATCGTGGCCACCGTGCGTAACAGCAGCGACAGCATCGCCACCGGCTCGGCGCAGATCGCCAGCGGCAACGCCGACCTCAGCCAGCGCACCGAAGAGCAGGCCAGCGCCCTGGAGCAGACGGCTGCGTCGATGGAGCAGCTGGGCAGCACCGTCAAGCAGAACGCCGACAACGCGCGCCAGGCCAACCAGCTGGCCATGAGCGCCAGCACCGTGGCGCTGAGGGGTGGCGAGGTCGTTGGCCAGGTCGTCGGCACGATGAAGGGCATCAACGACAGCAGCAGGAAGATCGTCGACATCATCAGCGTCATCGACGGCATCGCCTTCCAGACCAACATCCTGGCGCTGAACGCCGCGGTGGAAGCCGCGCGCGCCGGTGAACAGGGCCGTGGTTTTGCGGTGGTGGCCAGCGAGGTGCGCAACCTGGCGCAGCGCAGCGCCGAGGCGGCCAAGGAGATCAAGAGCCTGATCACGGCCAGTGTCGAGCGTGTCGAACAGGGCACGGTGCTGGTCGACCAGGCCGGCGTGACGATGGAAGAGGTGGTCACCAGCATCCGCCGCGTCACCGACATCATGGGCGAGATCAGCAGCGCCAGCACCGAGCAAAGCCAGGGCGTGGCCCAGGTGGGCGAGGCCGTCAGCCAGATGGACCAGGTGACGCAGCAGAACGCCGCGCTGGTGGAAGAGAGCGCCGCCGCGGCCGAGAGCCTGAAGCAGCAGGCGCAGCAACTGGTGAGCGCCGTGGCCGTGTTCAAGGTAGGCAGCGATGCTCGAGGCCACGAAGCCGCGCCGGCTTATCCGGTGGTGGCAGCGCCGGGAAAACCGGTGGCACCGGTGGAACGCCGCAGCCCCGACCGTGCGACCAACGTCAAGCGCCCGGCCTTTGGCAAGGCCAGGCCGGCGGCGCCCGCAGCGCCGCATACGCCCGCCCAGCCGGCGCCGGCAGCCATCGCTGCACGCACCGGCACCGACGACTGGGAACAGTTCTGAGCGCCGCGAGGGCCGGGCTGCGCGCGGCCCGCCCCCGCGTGTGATGCGCCTGCGGCGGGCCCGCCGGCATCGGCGACCGACGCCGCAGCCCGGCCCGACGTGACACTTCCGGCCGCACCATGGTTATGATGCGGCCGCAATGAAAGCGCTTTCAAATACCCCGAGGCCACCCTCCCCGGCAGCCACGATGGACGCCGCCACGCCTGCCGGCGGTTTTGTCACCGAGGCCGACGAGACCTGGTACCGCATCGACGGCTACGACCGGCAGCCGCCGTTCTTCATGACGCTGGCCGGCGACAGCGACCTCTGGGCGTTCGTCTCCAGCGCCGGCTCGCTGGCCGCCGGCCGGCGCGACGAGGAGGGCGCCTTCCTGCCCTACGAGACGGTGGACAAGATCCACACGCGCTGGGAACACACCGGGCCGCGCAGCTGGATCCTGATCGACGGCCCCGCGGGGCGCGAACTGTGGCAACCCTTTGCGCCGCAGAACGCCGGGGCGGCCGTGCAGCGTTCGGTATGGAAGAACCTCTCGGGCACGCGCATCCGCTTCCGCGAGCTGCATGCGTCCGCCGGTCTGTCGTTCCAGTACGAGTGGTTCACCGCGGCGGCGCTGGGTCTGGTGCGGTCGGCGCGGCTTGCGCGTCTGGACGGCAGCGCCGTGCGCGCGGTGCAGGTGCTCGACGGCGTGCTCAACCTGCTGCCCCCGGGCGTGGGCGTGAAGGTGTCGTCGACGATGAGCAGCCTGACCGACGCCTACAAGTGGAACCAGGCCGCCGCGGGCGGGCGTCTGGGGCTGTTCACGCTCTACGCGCAGATCTGGGACCGCGCCGAGCCCAAGGAGTGTTTCGAGGCGCTGACCGCCTGGCATGCCGGCCTGCCGGCAGGTGCGCGCACGTTGCTCTCGGCTTCGCAAGTCGCTGCTTTCTGCCGCACCGGCCAGGTCGAGGCCGAGACGCTGACCCGTGGCCGCCGCGGCGCCTTCCTCGTCCACTTCGAGGCCCTGTTGCAGGCCGGGCCCTGCGAGTGGCACATCGTCATCGACGGCCCACGTTCGCAGGTCCAGGCTTATGAACTGGCGCGGCAGCTCGAGGCCGGTGGCGGCACGGTGCAGGAGATCGTCGCCGCGCGCCAGCGCAACACCGCAGGCCTGGACGAACTGCTGGCGTGCGCCGACGCCTTCCAGCAGTCCGGCGACACGATGGCCGCGGCGCACCACCGCGCCAACGTGCTTTTCAACGTCATGCGCGGCGGCGTCTTCGTCGACGGCACACGTTTCGACCGCGACGACCTGCTGGCCTTCGTGCACCAGCGCCACCACGGGCTGGGCGCGGCGCTGGCGCAAGTGGCCGCAGGCTGGCCGGCGCAGGTCGAGCGCGGCTTCGCCCTGGAGGCGGCGCGCGACGGCGGTGGCCCGCAGGCCGAACGCCTGGTGCTGGAATACCTGCCGCTGACCTTCAGCCGCCGCCACGGCGACCCGAGCCGGCCGTGGAACCACTTTTCGATCCACGTGCGCGACGCCGCCGGCCGGCGCGTCATCAACTACCAGGGCAACTGGCGCGACATCTTCCAGAACTGGGAGGCACTGCTGTCCAGCGCGCCAGCCTACGCCGGTTCGATGATCACGGCCTTCCTGGGCGCCATGTCGCCCGACGGCTACAACCCCTACCGCATCGGCCGCGACGGCATCGACTGGGAAGTCATCGAGCCCGGCGACCCCTGGAGCCACATCGGCTACTGGGGCGACCACCAGGTCATCTACCTGCTGAAGTTGATGGAGGCCGCGCAGGCGCACGACCCGGCACTGCTGCCGGCGCTGTGGGACCGCGCCGTCTTCAGCTTCGCCGACATTCCCTACCGCCTGAAGCCGCACGCCATGCAGGTGGCAAGCCCGAAACACACGATCGACTTCGACGAGGCCGCGCACCAGCGCGCGATGGCGCGTGCGCAGCAGCTGGGCAGCGACGGGCTGCGTGTCTGCGACGCGAGCGGCCTGCCGCTGCTGGCGACGCTGGGCGAGAAGCTGGCGATCATCGTGCTGGCCAAGGCTGGCAGCCTGCTGCCCGGCGGCGGGCTGTGGCTGCACACCCAGCGCCCGGAGTGGAACGACGCCAACAACGCGCTGGTCGGCAACGGGCTGTCGCTCGTGACGCTGGCGCACCTGCGGCGCTTCCTGGCCTTCGTGATCGCGTTGCCCGGCGCCGAGCGCAGCTTCGCGCTGGCGGCGCCGACGCTGCAGGCCTTGCTGCAGTTCGGCGCGCTGGTGCGCGCCACGCCGACGGATGCGGTGCACGACAGCGCCGCGCGCCGCGATTTCCTCGACCGTGCCGGCGCCATCCTCGACCCCTGGCGCGCCGCGGCCTACGCCAGCGCGGCCGGCCGCGCGCCGGCGACCGCGCCCGCCGGCCTGCTGACCGGGCTGGCGCGTGAGCTGCTGCCCCTGGTCGACGCCACGCTGCAACGCGCCCGGCGCGACGACGGCCTCTTCGACAGCTACACACTCGTGCACTTCATGCCCGGCGGCGCCGAGGTCGGCCGCCTCTATCCGATGCTCGAAGGCCAGGTGGCGCTGCTGTCCTGCGGCCTGCTTTCGCTGGCCGAGGCGGTGGCGCTGCTGCAGGCGCTGTTCGACAGCGCGCTGTACACGCCCGGGCGCCTGTCCTTCCTGCTCTACCCCGACCGCGCACTGCCCGGCTTCTTCGAACGCAACCGCCTCGACGCCGCAGCGCTGGCGCTGCCTGTGGTGCAGCGCCTGCTCGCCGCCGGCCGCAGCGGGCTGCTGCAGCAGCAGAGCGACGGCACCGTGCGCTTCGCCCCGGCGCTGGCAAATCGCGGCGACCTGGAGGCGGCCGCGGCCGACCTGGGGCCGGCGCTCGTGCCGCTGGCCGAGGCCTACGAGCGCCTGCTGAAACACCACGAATTCACCGGCCGCTCGGGCACGATGTTCGGCTACGAGGGCCTGGGCTGCATCTACTGGCACATGGTGGCCAAGTTGCTGCTGGCGGTGCAGGAGCGTGTCTTCGAGGCCGCCGACCTGGCGGCGCCCGAAGGGCCCGCGCTGCAGCACTTCTACCGCCGCGTGCGCGACGGCCTGGGCTACCGCAAGAGCGTGGCCGACTACGGCGCCTTCCCGGCCGACCCCTACAGCCACACGCCGGGCGAAGGCGGTGCGCAGCAGCCGGGGATGACGGGGCAGGTGAAGGAAGAGATCCTCACCCGCTGGGGTGAACTGGGCCTGCGGGTGGGCGATGGCCTGGTGCACTTCCAGCCCGTGCTGCTGGACCTGGCCGAGATCCCGCTCGATGGCGCGTTGCGGTTCACCTGGGCCGGTATGCCCTGCGCCTGGCGTCGGGGTGCAGCGACCACCTTGCGCGTGAAGCGCGACGGCGTTTGGCACGACTGCCCGCAGCGCTGTTTTGCGCCGCAGGGCGTCGAAGCGGTCGAAGCCGAGGTCGGGCCTTAGCGACCGCTTAGCGACCGCTTAGCGACCGCTTGCAGCGGCCGTGATGTCGCTGGGCAGTCGGCTCAGGGCTTCTTGACCGACGCGGGTGTTGGTGCCGGCGCGGGGGCTGGTGCCGCGGGTGGCGTGCTCACGGCCGCGACCTTGGTCACGCCGATGCCCAGCCGCACCACCGCGAGTTCACCCTGGCGTGCGTAGTCCAGCGCCTCGCCCAGGGTCTTTGCCGCTTCCTGCGGCGCGTGGAAACCCATCGAGTTCTCGGCGGCGATGAAGTCCAGCCGCCATTGCGCCTTGCGTTGCAGTTCCAGCGCGTCGTTCAGCTGCTCGGGCGTGGCGCCGGCTGCCTTGGCCGCCTTGATGGTGTCGATGAGCGTCGTGATGGCCACGCCACCACGCTGCATCAGGTCGAAGTTGCGCTGCTGGATGATGTCGACGCGTTTCTTGATCTCGTCTTCAGGCTGCTTGTGACAGGTCTGGCAGGCGCGGCTGATGTTCAGCAGCGGGCTGCGCACCCAATGGTCGGACACCTTGGTGGCGCCGTCACGCTGGTAGGGCATGTGGCAGTCTGCGCAGGCCACGCCACTGCGTGCGTGAATGCCCTGGCTCCAGAGTTCGAACTCGGGGTGCTGGGCCTTCAGGATGGGCGCACCGGTCTCGGCGTGTTTGTAGTCGAAGAAACGTTCGCCGCTGGCGAACTTCGTCTCGTTCCAGAAAGCCTCCATCTGGTCGACGCGGGTGCCCTTGCCCCAGGGGACGGTCAGCGGCATCTGCGAAGAGCAGTAGTACTCGACGTGGCATTGCGCGCACACGTAGGAGCGCAGTTCGGTGCGCGTGGCGTCGGTGTTGGGGTCGTAGGGCTTGGCCTTGCCGGCGGCGCGCCAGCGTTCGATGGACGGCGCAAACGGCGTCTCGGCCTCCGAGTTGGCCAGCTTCTGTATGCCCTGGATGAAACCCGGCCGCGTGACGATGAGCTGCATCGTCTTCGCGTCGTGACAGTCGGCGCAGGTCACCGAGTGGCCGTGGCCCATGTCATGCAGCTTCTTGTTCAGGTCCTTGTAGCTGAACTTGTAGCTGGCTTCGAAGCCCTTCATGGCGTCGCCGCCGCCGAGTTCGCGGTACAGCGGCATCACGGCGCCGTGGCAGTGCAGGCACGACCCCGACTGCGGTTTGGTCAGGCGCTGCGTGTTTTCCTGGTCCTGCAGCATGAAGGCGTGGCCGCGGCGGTCGCGGTAGTCGATGGAAAACGCGTAGCCGAGGAACATCTTCTTCAGCCACGGGTCGCGCACGATCTTCTCTTCGGGCAAGGCCTCGCTGCCGCCGTGGCCGCCGAATCGTGTGCGCGTCGACTGCGCGGTGAGCAGGTAGCTGTCGTACTGCCTGGGCCAGTTCACGCCCCACTTCGCGGGGTCGGTGGTGTCCTGTGTCACCTCGACCAGGCGCGTGGTTGTCGTCTTCGCATCCTGCTTGCGGTCGAAGACGTTGGTCAGCAACGCCGTGGCGCCGGCCGCCGCGATGGCCACCACGACCACCAGGCCGATGAGCAGCGGGGTGGAAACGCCGCTCTGGGCGCGTTTCGCGATGCAAGTCGTGATCAACATTGAACCTCCGGATTCAGGAACGGGGCCCGCCCAGGCCGGCGCTGACGCCATGGCCGACGGTCTGATGGCAGTGCACGCAGGTGAATTCGCCGGGGCGGCCGGTCTCGGCGGCGGCGTCGTGCACCAGGTCACCGTGGCAGGCCAGGCAGTTGGCTTGCAGGATGCGGCTGTTGGGCGGCTTGATGGCGATGGGCTCGTGGAAGTCCTGCATGGTGAAGCCCTTCGAGTGATGCCAGCCGTTGATGGCCTTGGCCATCCATTTGCCGACGAAGTCGTGCGGCAGGTGGCAGTCGACGCAGCCCGCCACCGTGTGGTGGCTGGATTTCTGCCACGAGTCGTATTGCGAATTCATGATGTGACAGTTGGCGCACACCTTGGGGTCGGAGCTCATGTACGACAGGCCCTCGGCGTAGACCATCGTGTAGCCGCCGACGCCCGCGGCAATGCCCGTCACCACGGCGAGCAGCACCAGCAGCCACGTGGGGCCGCCCAGACCGCGCTGCCGCGTCGCTCGTCTCGTGTTCACAGGCTGCTCCATTCCGCACCGCTTCGAAGTTACCGACGCTTCGCGCCATCCGGCGTCAGAATGTTCATGTCGGATGCTTCTATTGAAGCGGCAATCGAGGCCGGTGTCTGCGAGTTCCCTGCTCTTCCTTGACGCAGCGCAAGAAGGAGCTCGCTGCGCGCCGCATCCTGCACCCCGGAGTGACCTCGATGCAACTGACGAAGTGGACCGACTACAGCCTGCGGGTGCTGATGTATTGCGCGGCCAACGAGGCGCGCGCCACGCCGGTGACGATCTCGGAGATAGGGCAGGCCCACGGCATATCGCGCAGCCACCTCACGAAGGTCGTAGTGGCGCTCGCCGCACTGGGCTACCTGGAAACCAGGCGCGGCCGCGGCGGCGGCTTGCGCCTGCTCGCGCCGGCCAGCGAGACCCGCGTCGGCGACGTGGTGCGCTGCACCGAAACCGACTTCATGCTGCTGGAATGTTTCGACCCGGAACGCAACACCTGCCGGCTGGCCGGTCAGTGTGGGCTGGAGTGCGCACTCCACCACGCGATGGCGCGGTTCCTCGAGGTGCTGGACAGGCTGACACTGGCCGACCTGATGACGCCTGCAGTGCACGCGCTCAGCCCGGCCGTTGCGTCGGCGCAAAGCTGATCTCGATCTCGGCGCGCGCGGTGGCGCCGATGGTGGCCACACCACCTTCCGCGGCCGGCGCGGGCCGCACCTTCAGCTTCAGATAGGTGGCCAGGCCGCCGGGCTTGCCGATGTCCAGCGCCAGGCCCCTGCGCTGGGCAGGTCGAGGAGCTGCGCGCCGCCGATCTCGTCGTGCGTCTCGTTGATGAACACGGTCAGGCTCTTCGACACGCTCTGCAGCAGTTCCAGATACGACTTGGTCTGCGTGACGTTGGCCGACACCAGCGCATAGAAGACGTCGGTGATGAGCTTGGACGTGAACTCGGCGAAGCCGATCTCGTTCAGCGGTGTGTCGTTGGCGGGCGGCGAGCCCGCCTGTGCTTGTTGCAGCAGTCCGGCGCTGGGCATGGTGACCTCCTGGTTGATACCCGGTGGTCCGTCGGTGTGCTCCCAAGACGACCGGCTGACGCCGGTGGATCTACACCGCCATTGACGCGCCGTGCGGGCGCAGAAAACTTGCCGTGCGTCGAGTGTGCAGATGGCGGCGGGGCGAGGGTCAGCCACATGAAAACAGCCCGCCGAGGCGGGCCGTTGCGCGAGGCAGATGGCGGCGGTGTCAGGTGGTGACGCCCTTGGCCACTTCGGCGTACTCCTCGAGCTGGTCGAAGTTCATGTAGCGGTAGATGTCGGCGCCGTCGGCGTTGACGATGCCCATCTGGGCCTGGTACTCGGCCACGGTCGGCAGCCGGCCCAGCTTGCTGGCGATGGCCGCCAGTTCGGCTGACGCGAGGTAGACATTGGCGTTCTTGCCCAGCCGGTTGGGAAAGTTGCGCGTGCTGGTGCTGACCACCGTGGCGCCTTCACGCACCTGCGCCTGGTTGCCCATGCACAGGCTGCAGCCCGGCATCTCGGTGCGTGCGCCGGCGGCGCCGAAGTTGGCGTAATGGCCTTCCTTGATGAGTTCACTCTCGTCCATCTTGGTCGGCGGTGCCACCCACAGCTTGACCGGTATGTCGCGCTGGCCGCCCAGCAGCTTGGCCGCGGCGCGGAAGTGACCGATGTTGGTCATGCAGCTGCCGATGAAGGCCTCGTCGATCTTGGTGCCGGCCACGTCGGACAGGAACTTCGCGTCGTCAGGGTCGTTCGCGCAGCACAGGATGGGCTCCTTGATGGTGTCCATGTCGATCTCGAGCACGTGTGCGTATTCGGCGTTCTGATCGGCCTGCAGCAGGCTGGGCGCGGCGAGCCACTCCTGCATCCTGGCGATGCGGCGCTCGATGCTGCGCTTGTCGGCGTAGCCCTGGGCGATCATGTTCTTCAGCAGCACGACGTTGCTGTTCAGGTACTCGATGACCGGCGCCTGGTTCAGCTTGATGGTGCAGCCCGCGGCGCTGCGTTCGGCGGACGCGTCACTCAACTCGAAAGCCTGTTCGACCTTCAGGTCGGGGAGGCCCTCGATCTCGAGGATGCGGCCCGAGAACTCATTGACCTTGCCGGTCTTGGCCACCGTCAGCAGGCCCTGCTTGATGGCGAACAGCGGAATCGCATGCACCAGGTCGCGCAGCGTCACGCCGGGCTGCATCTTGCCCTTGAAGCGCACCAGCACGCTCTCGGGCATGTCCAGCGGCATCACGCCGGTGGCGGCGCCGAAGGCCACCAGGCCGGAGCCCGCCGGGAAGCTGATGCCGATGGGGAAACGTGTGTGGCTGTCGCCGCCGGTGCCCACGGTATCGGGCAACAGCATGCGGTTGAGCCAGCTGTGGATGATGCCGTCGCCAGGGTGCAGCGAAATGCCGCCGCGTTTGCTCATGAAGGCCGGCAGCTCGCGGTGCGTCTTCACGTCCACCGGTTTCGGGTAGGCCGCGGTGTGGCAGAAGCTCTGCATCACCAGGTCGGCGCTGAAGCCCAGGCAGGCCAGGTCCTTCAGTTCGTCGCGGGTCATCGTTCCGGTGGTGTCCTGGCTGCCGATGCTGGTCATCTTCGGCTCGCAGTAGGTGCCCGGGCGCACGCCTTGTTGTGTCCCGTTCACTTCGGGCAGGCCGCAGGCACGGCCGACCATCTTCTGCGCCAGCGTGAAGCCGGCCTTCGTGCCCGCGGGCACCTGCGGCAGGCGGAACACGGTGGAAGCCGGCAGGCCCAGGAATTCACGCGCCCGCGCCGTCAGGCTGCGGCCGATGATCAGGTTGATGCGGCCGCCGGCGCGCACCTCGTCGAAGATGACCTGGTTGCGCATCTCGAAGTGGGTGACGGGCTGACCGTCGCGCAGGATCTTGCCCTCGTAGGGAAGGATGTCGATGACGTCGCCCATCTCGAGCTTCGTCACGTCGACTTCGATCGGCAGCGAGCCCGCGTCTTCCTGCGTGTTGAAGTAGATCGGCGCGATCTTGCCGCCCAAAGTGACGCCGCCGAAACGCTTGTTCGGCACAAACGGGATGTCCTGGCCGGTGGCCCAGACGGCGCTGTTGGTGGCGCTCTTGCGCGAGGAACCGGTGCCGACGACGTCGCCGACGTAGGCCACGAGGTGGCCCTTCTTCTTCAGGTCCTCGACGAACTGCATCGGGCCGCGCTTGCCGTCGTCCTCGGGCTTGAAGGCTGCGCCGGCGCGCGTGTTCTTCAGCATCGCCAGATAGTGCAGCGGGATGTCGGCGCGGCTCCAGGCGTCGGGCGCGGGGCTGAGGTCGTCGGTGTTGGTTTCGCCGGGCACCTTGAAGACGGTGACGGTGATCGTCTTCGGCACCTCGGGGCGGGTGGTGAACCACTCGGCCTCGGACCAGCTCTTCATCACCTCGTTGGCCTTGGCGTTGCCGGCGCGCGCCTTTTCGGCCACGTCGTTGAAGAAGTCGAACATCAGCAGCGTCTTCTTCAGCGCGTCGGCGGCCACGCCCGCCACTTCGGCGTCGTCGAGCAGCTCGATCAGCGGGTGCACGTTGTAGCCACCCACCATGGTGCCCAGCAGCTCGGTGGCCTTGGCCTTGCTGATCAACGCGACCTTCACTTCACCGTGCGCCACGGCGGCCAGGAAGCTGGCCTTGACCTTGGCCGCGTCGTCCACGCCCGGGGGCACGCGGTGCGTCAGCAGGTCCATCAGGAAGGCGGTGTCTTCGGCGCCCGGGTTCTTGATGAGCTCGATCAGCGCGGCGACCTGCTTGGCGTCGAGCGGCAGCGGCGGGATGCCGAGCGCGGCGCGTTCGGCGGCATGTTGGCGGTAGGCTTGCAGCATGGGGTGGTCTCCAGGATGAATCGGGTGAGGATGACGCAGCGGGCTGACGTCAGGCTTGAGGCACGATGACCTTCAGGCCCTTGAAGTAGTCGCGGAAGAACCCGGCGTCGCGGGTGATCAGCGCCGTGCATTGCAGCAGGGCGTGGGCGCCGATGAGGAAATCGGGCACGGCGCGTGTGGGGGTGCTCGCCTGCAGGCCTTCGGCCTTGCGGCGTTCCTTCCAGCGGCGCTGCATCTCGCCAGCGCGCACCGCGGCGCGCGACTCGATGGCCGAAAAGCCGATGCCGGCGTCTTCCAGCGTGTCGAACAGCTCGGCGCCGTAGCCCAGGCCGCTGACGACCTCGGCAACGACGACGTCGCACACCACCACCGGGCCGCGTACCAGCGCCTGTCGCACGCTGTCTTCGGCGGCTTCGGCACGCACGTCGTCGCCCAGCAGGTCGATGAGCACGGAGGAGTCGATGGCGATCACTGGTCGTCGGGCGGCAGGTAGGGGTCGCCGGGGGCGCGGCCGCGCAACTCGCGCATGATGTCGTCGGTGGTCACGCCCGGCGGCAGCTTGAAGCGGCCGCGCAGGCGCGAGATGGCGTCGTCGACGTTCTTGCGCAGGATGATGCGGCTGCCGTCGAGTTCGACCTTCAGCTGCGTGCCCTTGGTCAGGCCCAGCGCATCACGCACGGCCTTCGGCAGCGTGATCTGGCCGCGTTCGGCAACGGTGGCTTCCATGGCAGTTTCTGACAAAGTAAGTATGTATGGATCATACATACCTTGCCCGTCCGGCACAAGGGCGCTGTGCCGGCTCAGGCCGGACTGCGGCTGCGCGACAAGGCCACGATGACCGGCGCCAGCGCGGCGCGCAGGTCAGCCATCGCGGGTTCCACCGCGCCGCCGTTGCGCAGCAGGCCTTCCAGCTCGGTGGCCTGCTCGCTCAATGCGTTGGCGCCCAGCGTGGCAGCGACGGCCTTCAGGTCGTGCGCCAGGCGCAGCGCCTGGGCAGAGTCGGCCTCGGCGCGGGCCCGCTCCCAGGCCTGCAGCCAGCCGGACATGAATACCGCGGCATGGTCGACGACACGCTGGAACAAGGCCTGGTCGCCGCCCAGGCGGCGCACCGCCGCGGCGGTGTCGAAGGGCGCCACCGGCGCCGCTGCGCCCGCTTGTACGCCGGCGTAGCCGGCTCGCGTGTCGGTCGCCAGTTCCGCCAGGGCCCCGAGCAGCTGCCGCCCTGTGCCCGCACCGATGCCGGCATCGGCGCGGCGATGACCAGCCCCACCAGCGCCGACCGGCCAGGGCGCCAGGGCCGGGGCCGGCGGTGGACGAGGCGATCTGGGCCGGGGCTTGCATGGCGGGTCTTCGGTTCGCTGCGCAGTCCGTGCGCGGGGCCGCAACGACAGTGCGGCTGTCGGGCAGGGGCGGTTCAAACCCCGCGCGACTATGCCATCACCCGGGCCTGGCGCCGCCCCTCACCGGCCGTGGGCACCCGTCCGAAGGTGTGCTGAACCAAGCCGGTGCAGCGTTGGCGCGAACGCCATGCGCCCCGCGCCGGCCGGCAGCCGGCACACTCCAGGTTGGCCGCGGCCCCTGCCGCGGTGCAGGAGTCCGACCCATGTCCAAGCCCTGGCTTGTGCAGTACCCGGCTGGTGTGCCGGAACAAATCGACCTCGAGACCTATGCGTCGCTGAACGACGTGCAGGCGGCCTGCTGTGCACGTTTTGCCGAGCGCCCGGCCTACAGCTCGATGGGCGCGGTGATGAGCTTTCGCGAACTCGACGCGGCCAGCCTGGCCTTCGCGGCCTGGCTGCAGAAGGGCGCGGGGCTGCAGCGCGGCGACCGTGTGGCGCTGATGATGCCCAACCTGCTGCAGTTCCCGGTGGCGCTGTTCGGCGTGCTGCGCGCCGGCATGGTGGTGGTCAACGTCAACCCGCTGTACACGCCGCGCGAACTGGAGCACCAGCTCAAGGACGCCGGCGCCACGGCCGTGGTGGTGCTGGAGAACTTCGCGCACACGCTGCAGCGGGTGATCGCGTCGACGCAGGTGCGCAAGGTGGTCACGACGCAGGTGGGCGACCTGCTGCCGCCGCTGCAGCGGCTGCTGACCAATACCGTCGTCAAGCACGTGAAGAAACTGGTGCCGCCCTGGCGGCTGGAAGGCGCGATCGGCTTTCGCCAGGCGCTGGCCGCCGGCCGCGCGCTGAGCCTGGACGACGTGCCGCTGAAACGCGACGACCTGGCCTTCCTGCAGTACACCGGCGGCACCACCGGCGTGGCCAAAGGGGCGATGCTCAGCCACGGCAACATGGTGGCCAACGTGCTGCAGGTGGCGGCCTGGGTGTCGCCCAACCTGAAGGACGGCGAGGAGACGCTGGTCATCCCGCTGCCGCTGGTGCACGTCTTTGCGCTCACCGGCTGCCTGTCCTTCTTCAGCAAGGGCGCACACACCGTGTTGGTGGCCAACCCGCGCGACATGCCGGCCTTCCTGAAGGCGCTGAAGCAGCAGCCTTTCACGGCCATCATCGGCGTCAACACGCTGTTCCGCGCGCTGCTCGACGCACCGGGTTTCGCCACGGTCGATCTTTCGCGCCTGAAGCTCGCGGTGGCCGGTGGCATGGCCGTGCAGCAGGTGGTGGCGCACCGCTGGCGGGAGCGCGCCGGCGTGCCGCTGGTGGAAGGCTACGGCCTGACCGAAAGCGCGCCGGTGGCCATCGCCAACCCGGTGACGATCGCGGAGTGGAGCGGCCAGATCGGCGTGCCGCTGCCCAGCACCGAGGCCACGCTGCTCGACGAGGCGGGCGCCCCGGTGGCGCTGGGCCAAGTGGGCGAGATCGCGCTGCGCGGGCCGCAGGTGATGCAGGGCTACTGGCAGCGCCCGGCGGAAAGTGCCCCGATGTTCACCGCTGACGGCTGGATGCGCACCGGCGACATGGGCGTGATGGACGAGCGCGGCGGCTTCCGCCTCACCGACCGCAAGAAAGACATGATCGTGGTCTCGGGTTTCAAGGTGTTCCCGAACGAGATCGAGGACGTCGTCACGCTGCACCCCGGCGTGCTCGAGGCCGGTGCCGTCGGCGTGAGCGACGAACGCTCGGGCGAGGCCGTGAAGGTGGTGGTGGTGCGCAAGGACCCGGCGCTGACCGAGGCCGAACTGCTGGCCCACTGCAAGCTGCACCTGACGGGCTACAAGCTGCCGCGGGTGATCGAATTCCGCGACGAACCGCTGCCCAAGACGGCGGTAGGCAAGGTGCTGCGCCGCGAACTGCGTCAGAGCCCGCCGCCGGCGCCGTGACGGCTGAACTTCAGCCGGTGTCGTCGCGCGCGACCAGCATGCGTTCGAGCAGGGCGTCAAAACGCGCCAGGTCCAGCGGCTTGGCCAGGTAGCCATCGAAGCCGGCGGCCAGCACACGCTTGACGTCGTCGGGCATGGCCTGCGCGGTGACAGCCACTACCGGCAGTGCACGCGTGGCGGGGTCGGCGCGCAGCCGCGCCAGCACCTCGAAGCCATCGATGTCGGGCAGGTGGATGTCGAGCAGCACCAGGTCGGGGTGGCCAGCGCGCGCGAGGTCCAGTCCCAGGCTGCCCGAGGGCGCGATCTGCAGTTCGACGCCCGGGTGGCGTTGCACGATCATTTCCACCAGCTTCAGGTTGGCCGGGTTGTCTTCGACGTAGAGCACACGCGCGTTGCGCCCGGGCCGGGGCGCCGGTGCGCCGGCTTGCGCGCTGCTGCGCGGCGGCGGCGCCTCGGCGAGGTTGTCGCTGGGCAGGTCGACCCAGAACTCGCTGCCGACGCCGGGCTCGCTGTGCACGCCGATGTGGCCTCCCATCAGCCCCACCAGCCGCTCGCTGATGCTCAGGCCGATGCCGGTGCCCTCGGCGTTGCTGACGCCGACGCGGCTGAAGGGCTGGAAGAGTTGCGGCAGGTGCTGCGGCGCGATGCCGATGCCGGTGTCGAGCACGCTGATGCGCACCGTGAACATGTCGCGCACCTGCGCCTGCACCGTGACGCTGCCGCCGGGACGGTTGTACTTGACGGCGTTGGACAGCAGGTTCAGCAGCACCTGCTTCAAGCGCAGTCGGTCGGCGCGCACCACCAGGCCCTGCAGCGGCCCGACGGTGAGCGCCACCTCGCGCTGCTGCGCCAGTGGCCGCACCAGGGTCTGCGCCTCGTGCACCAGCTCGGCCAGCGGCAGCGCCTCCGGCGACAGGCTCATGCGCCCGCTTTCGATGCGCGCCAGGTCCAGCACCTCGTTGATGAGGGCCAGCAGGTGGTGGCCGGCGCGCAGGATCTCCTGCACGTAGCCGGCGGTTCGCGTGTCGAGGTTGCGGTCGAGCTCGAGCAGCTGCGAGAAGCCGAGGATGGCGTTCATCGGTGTGCGCAGCTCGTGGCTCATGCTCGAGAGGAACTCCCCTTTGGCGCGGTTGGCGTGTTCGGCGGCGTCGCGCGCGGCGATGAGCTCGTGCGTGCGTTCCTCGACCAGGCCCTCGAGGTGGTCACGGTGGCGCGTGAGCTCGGCCTCGGCGGCCACGCGCTGGGTGACGTCGAGCAGCGTGCCGACCATCGTCAGCGTGTCGCTCTCGCCGTCGCGCACGATCTCGGCGCGGGCGTGCAGCGTGTGTACCTGCCCGGCGGGGGTGACGGCGCGGTACTCGACGTCGTAGGGCTGCAGGCCGGCCAGCGTGTCGAGGTGCATGTGCATCACGCGCTCGCGATCCTCGGGGTGCACGAAGGCCATGAAGTCCTTGTCGGCGACGAAGCGCTGCGCCGGGGCGATGCCGAACAGCCGGCAGGTCTCGTCGGACCATTCGCTCACGCGCGTCGCGCTGCTCCAGCGCCAGCTGCCCAGCTTCGCCAGCCGCTGCGCCTGCAGCAGCACGGTCTCGCGCTCTCGCTGCAACTGCTCGGCCGCCTTGCGCGCGGTGATGTCGCTGATGAGGCCGTGCCACTGCGTGCTGCCGTCGGGCAGGCGTTCTGGCATCGAGCGGCCGTGCAGCCAGCGCGTGTCGCCGGGGCCGAAGCTCACGCGGTACTCGCACTCCCACAGGCTCAGCGTCTCGGCCGAGGCCTGGATGGTGGCCGCCACGCGGGCCAGGTCGTCGGGGTGGACGCTGGTGAAGACCGGCGAGGCGTCTTCGCGCACGTCTTCGGGAGCCACGCGGTAGATGTCGCGCATGCCCTCGCTGGCATAGCCGAAGTAGGACGTGCCGTCCGGCCGCAGGCAGTACTGGTAGACGACACCCGGCACGTGGGCCGTCACGCGTGCCAGCCGCTGCTCGCGTTCGGCCAGTGCGTCCTGCAGCGCGCGCAGCGCCTTCAGGTCGGCGTCGCGCTGTGCCAGCGTTGCGGTGAGCTCGCTGGCCTGGCGGCGCAGTTCCAGTTGGGACATCACCTGGTGCGACAGCGTCACCAACGCGCGCCGCTGCGCCGCGCTCAGTTCGCGCGGCTCGCGGTCCAGCACCGACAGCGTGCCCAGCGCATGGCCGTCGGGCGTGACCAGCGGCGCACCGGCGTAGAAACGGATGTGCGGCGGCTCGGTGACCAGCGGGTTGTCGGCAAAACGCGGGTCGGCGTGGGTGTCGGCCACGATCATCAGCTCGCCGGGGCGGCGGATGGCGTGGTCGCAGAAGGCCATCGCCCGCGGCGTCTGTGACAGGTCAAGGCCGACACGCGACTTGAACCACTGGCGTTCGCTGTCGACCAGGCTGACCACGGCGATCGGCGTCCCGCAGACGGCGGCGGCGAGTGCGACGAGGTCGTCGAGTTCGCTGTCGCTGCCGGTGTCCAGCACCCCGTAGCGCTGAAGGGTGGCCAGGCGCTCGGCTTCAGAGGTGCCGGCAGCGTCGTGTGCAGCGGGGGAGGTCACGGGGCCACTGTACCCGAGGGTCCGGCTTGGCGCCGGCACGGGCCGTGCGGTTCCTGCCGGCTTCTCAGTCCTGACAGAGGCTTCGAAGCACGCGCTCGAAGGCGACGCCGGCGGCCGCGTCACGCGGCAGCACCCAGCGACCGCCGGCCAGCGTGCGCGCGAAGGGCCGTTGCGGCGCGGCGAAGACCACGCCGTCGAGCAGGTGCGAAGGCGGCAGGCCACGCAGCGCATCGTCGTGCGGGTTCAGCAGCAGCAGGTCGGCGCGTGCACCGGCGGCCAGCCCCTGCGTGGGCATGGCGGCCGCCGCGGCGCCGCCGCGCTGCACGGCATCGAAGAGGCGCGCGGCGGTGGCCGGCTGGGCGCCCGGCGCGGCAGCGACGTTGCGCCGCCGCAGCGCCAGGCGCTGGCCGTATTCGAGCCAGCGCAGTTCCTCGGGCCAGGCGCGGGTGACCTGGCTGTCCGAGCCCAGGCTCAGCGGCGTGCCGCTGACCAGCCAGCGCGGCAGGTCGGCCAGGCCATCGCCGAGGTTGGCCTCGGTGCCCGGGCAGAGCACGACGCCGGCGCCGCTTTTCGCCACGGCGTCGATCTCGTCCGGTGTGGCATGGGTGGCGTGCACCAGCTGCCAGCGCGCGTCGAGCAGGCCTTCGCGGCACAGCCACTCGATCGGGCGCGCGCCGGTGGCGGCCAGGCAGTCGTCCACCTCGCTGGTCTGCTCGGCGACGTGGATGTGCACCGGCGCGTCGTCACCCTGCAGCGCGTGCGCCAGTGCGTGCAACGACGCGGGCCGCACCGCGCGCAGCGAGTGCACGGCGACGCCAGCCGTGACGCCGGGCAGGCACCAGGCGCGGATGCCGTCGCGCAGCTTCAGCACGCTGTCGAGGCTGGTGGCGAAGCGGCGCTGGTCTTCGCGCAACGCCGGCTGCGTGAAGCCGGCGCGTTCGTACAGAACGGGCAGCAGCGTCAGCGCCATGCCGGTGGCGCAAGCGGCTTCGGCCAGCGCGCGGCTCATGGCCAGCGTGTCGGCGTACGGGGCGCCGTCGGGCGCATGGTGCAGGTAGTGGAACTCGCAGGTGTGGGTGTAACCACCGCCCAGCAGTTCCGCGTAGAGCTGCTCGGCGACAACACGCAGCTGCTCGGGCGTGATGCGCAGGGCCACACCATACATGCGGTCGCGCCAGCTCCAGAAGTCGTCATGCGGGCTGTCGCGGCGTTCGGCCAGGCCGACGAAGGCGCGCTGGAAGGCGTGGCTGTGGGCGTTGACCAGCGCCGGCAGCACAGGGCCGGGCAGGCGTTCGGCCTGCGGCGGTGCCGCGCTGTTCGGCCGCACTTCGGCCCAGCGGCCGTCGGCGCCGGCGCGCAGCAGCACGTCGGGCACCCAGGCGCCCTGCAGCCAGGCCTGCGGCGCCCAGAACAGACCGCCGGGCCCGGCGCTCATCGCGCGGGCTGCCAGTCCAGCAAGGTCTTCACCAGGGTCTGCAGCAAGGGCTGCACTGCGACGGCACGTTCTTCGTTCCAGACGACGGGCGGTGTCTCTTCCATGTAGGCGCGCCAGCACATCTCCAGCTGCACGGCATGCACGCCTTCGGCCGGACGACCGTAGCTGCGCGTGATGTGACCGCCCTGGAAGCGGCCGTCCAGCACCTGCGTGTAGGCCGTCTGCGCCGCGAACACCGACTGCACCCGTTCGCGCAGGGCCGGCGCGCAGCTGCTGCCGCCCACGGTACCGATATTCATGTGCGGCAGCCTGCCCTCGAAGAGCCAGGGCAGTTCGCTCTTGATGCTGTGCGCGTCGAAGAGCACGACGTGGCCGTGGTGCGCCTTCAGCCGTGCCAGTTCGTCGTGCAGGGTGTCGTGGTAGGGCTGCCAGCAGGCGAACACACGACGGCGGATCTCGGCCTCGTCTGGCGCCTGGCCTTCGCGGTAGATCGGCTCGCCGGTGAAGTGGCGTGTCGGGCACAGCTCGGTGTTGTTCTGGCCCGGGTACATCGGCCGGTTGTCGCTGGGGCGGTTGAGGTCGATGAGATAGCGGCTGTGCAAGGGCACCAGCAGGCTGGCGCCCAGCGGCTCGGCGAAGGCAAACAGGCGGTCGAGGAACCAGTCGGTGTCTTCGACCTGCAGCGCACGATCGGTGTAGCGCGCACGCTGCTGTGGCGGGATCTGTGTGCCGACATGCGGAAAGCTGATGAGCAGTGGGCGGGTGCCCTTGTGCAGCATGAAAACGTCGTGATTCACTTCAATGTCTCCACGGGAAGGGGGCGAGTTCCTCGGGGGAAGTGGGTGTTCGGGCTGTCGCATGCCGGCCCGTTGCGGACGTTCGCGTTTGCGTTGCCGAGTGCGTGCCTGCATTGGCGCAGCCCGGGCCGGGGGACATGAACGCAGCAGCCCACCCGACGGCCTCGGCCTGCCCAGCACGAAGCACGCGCGAACCACGAGAGCACACGCCGCCGTACGTCCGCAATGGGCCAAAAGTCGCCACACCACGCAGCGACCAGGCCCCACGTGAGATGCAGCCGGCTTGCGAGGCAACAGCTGCACTCAGTCCGGCTGCTGTCACGTCATGGCCCCGCGTTCAACGCCACCGAAGACGACGCGGCGGCAGGGGTTGTGGCCGAGCCGGTAGGCCATCTCGCGTGGGTGCTCCGCGTTCCACACCACGAAGTCGGCGCGCTGCCCGGGGGCCAGCGTGCCGCGGTCGGCGAGACCGAGTGCACGCGCGGCGTGCACGGTGACGCCGCGCCAGGCTTCCTCGGGCGTCAGGCGGAACAGCGTGCAGGCCATGTTCAGCATCAGCAGCAAGCTGTAAGCTGGTGAACTGCCCGGGTTGTGGTCGGTGGCCACGGCCATCGGCACGCCAGCGTCGCGCAGCGCCTGCACCGGCGGCAGCTGCGTGTCACGCAGAAAGTAGTAGGCGCCGGGCAGCAGCGTGGCCACGGTGCCCGCGCTGCGCATCGCGGCGATGCCGGCGGCTGACAGGTGCTCCAGGTGGTCGCAGCTGAGCGCGCCGTAACGCGCGGCGAGCGCGGCGCCGCCCTGGTCGCTCAGCTGTTCGGCGTGCAGCTTCACCGGCAGGCCGAGCTGCTGCGCGGCCGCGAACAGGCGCTCGACCTGCGCCGGTGTGAAGCCGATGGTGTCGCAGAAGGCGTCCACCGCGTCGACCAGGCCGGCGGCCTGCTGTTCCGCCAGCCACACGATGGCGGCGGTGATGTAGTCGTCGGGCCGGCCGGCGTATTCGTCGGGCAAGGCATGGGCGGCCAGCGAGGTGGTGCAAACCGTCAGCGGCAGTTCGCGCCCCAGGCGGCGCGCGACGGCCAGGCAGCGCGCCTCGTGCTCGGCACTCAGGCCGTAACCCGACTTGATCTCGACCGTCGTCACGCCCTCGGCCATCAGGCTGCGTGCGCGGGCGGCGGCGCTGGCAAAGAGCGCGGCGTCAGGGGCCGCACGCGTGGCGGCGACCGTGCTGCGGATGCCGCCACCGGCGCGTGCGATGGCTTCGTAGCTGGCGCCCTGCAGGCGTTGCTCGAACTCGGCCGCGCGGTCGCCGCCGTAGACGAGGTGGGTGTGGGCGTCGATCAGCCCCGGCGTCACCAGCGCCCCTTGCAGGTCGTGTTCGGCCTCGGGCCGCAGCGCCGCCGGCAGGCCGGCTTCGGCGCCGACCCAGCGCAGCGTTTTGCCTTCGACCAGCAGCGCAGCGTCTTCCGTCCAGCCCCACGGCAGCGGGCCGTGGAAGCTGGCCAGGCGCGCGTGGCGCCACAGTGTGCGGGCAGGCTTCATCGGTCGTGGGCGTCGAAGGCCAGCCACCAGGCGCTGGTGGTGTTGCCGTGCAGGGTCCAGGGCGCGCCGGGCGCCGCGGTGGTGTCGTAGGCCAGCGAGCCCGCCGGCAGCGCCAGCGGCGCCCGGGTGGCGCCGTGCAACGTGGCCGCGCGCAGCGTGAACACGGCGCGCAGCGGTGCGCTGCCGGCCCAGGGCACGCCGGCCACGGCGCGTTGCAGCTCGGCACGGCCAGCGGCCTGGCGCGCCATCAGGTTCAGGTCCAGCGTGGGCCCGTTCAGCAGATCGCAGCCGGGGGCCTGCGCGCCGTCGAAGTGCAGCGGCGCGCTGTCGGGTGTCAGCCGCACCGGCCCGTCGGCCAGTTGCAGTGCCACGCCTGCGCCCTGCAGCACCGCGAACCAGCGCGCGATGCCGGGGTAGGCGCTGAAGGGCCCGCTCTGCGCCACCTCGGCGACGCTGATGCGCAGCACCCACTTGGACTTCGTGGGCCAGAGCAGCAGGTCGCGCGTGACGCCGCCGCCGTTTTTCCACGGCGTCGGCTTGACGCTGGCCAGGGCGACGGTGCGCATCATGCGGCGGCCTCCTGGCGCCAGGGCCTGCGCGTCGACGGACGCGTGACGCCGACGGAAATGGGCTCGGTCGGGCGGGCGCTTCGGCTCATGGCTGGAATTCTCCGTGCAGCGTGTACAGCGCGCCGGGGTGCACCAGCCGCGCGATGGTGATCGGCGCCTCGCGGCTGAAGGTGCGCCGCACGACCACCAGGCAGGGTGCGTCTTGGGCCACGCCGAGCAGGCCAGCTTCCTGCGCCGTCGGGCGCGCGGCTTCCACCGTGTACTGCGCGCGCCAGAGCGCGGTGTGCTGGAAGAGGTATTGCGTCGGCGTGAGCTGCGTGAAGTCGGCTTGCCCGTAACCCGGTGCCGCGGCCGGGTTGACGTAGCGGTCCTCGCACTGCAGCGGTGTGCCGTTCTCGTGGTGCACGATGAGCGTGTGGAAGACCGGCGAGCCCGGCGCCACGCCCAGCTGCGCGGCCAGCGCCGCCGGCGCGGGCTCGGCCTGCTGGCGGTGCACCACGGCGGTGTGGAGGTGGCCGCGCGCGACGATCTCGTCGTGCAGGTCATGGATGGTCAGCGTGCTGCTGACGCGGTGCAGCGGCGCGGCGAAGGTGCCCACGCCCTGGGTGCGCTGCACCAGGCCCTCGGCCTGCATTTCACGCAGCGCGCGGCTCACCGTCATGCGGCTGACGCCGAAGGCCGCCACGAGCTCGGCCTCGGAAGGCATCAGCGCACCGGGCGGCCAGCGGCCGCCGGCCAGGCCGTCGCGCAGGTGCTGCTTGATGCGCGTGTAGGGCGCGCCGGCCGGCAAAGGGGACTGGCGGGAAGGCATGGTCTGCATCTTAATCCCGACGACGGCACTTGCATAGGCCTGTCTAGACAAGTAAAGTCCGACCCCGACCCCGACCCCGACCCCGACCCCGACACAAGCCCGGAGCCCTGCCATGACCGAACTGTCCGCGATCCAGAAGACGGCGCAAGCCCATCCCGTGCGGGCGCCGCGCGGCAGCCAGATCAGCTGCGCCAATTGGCTCATCGAGGCGGCCTGGCGCATGCTGCAGAACAACCTCGACCCCGAGGTGGCCGAGAACCCCGACGCGTTGGTGGTCTACGGCGGCATCGGCAAGGCGGCGCGCAACTGGGACTGCTACGAAGCCATCCTGAAGAGCCTGCGTGAACTCAAGCCCGACGAGACCCTGCTCGTGCAGAGCGGCAAGCCGGTGGGCGTGTTCCGCACCCACGCCGACGCGCCCCGTGTGCTGATCGCCAACAGCAACCTGGTGCCGAAGTGGGCCACCTGGGAACACTTCGACGAGCTCGACCGCAAGGGCCTGATGATGTACGGCCAGATGACGGCGGGCAGCTGGATCTACATCGGCAGCCAGGGCATCGTGCAGGGCACCTACGAGACTTTCGTCGAAGCCGGCAAGCAGCACTATGGCGGCGATCTGGCCGGGCGGTGGATCCTGACGGCCGGCCTGGGCGGCATGGGTGGCGCGCAACCGCTGGCCGCCACCTTTGCCGGGGCCTGTTCGCTGAACATCGAATGCCAGCAGAGCCGCATCGATTTCCGCCTGCGCAGCCGCTACGTCGACGAACAGGCGACAGACCTGGACGACGCGCTGGCGCGCATCGCGAAGTACACCGCGGCGAAGCAGGCCGTCAGCATCGCGCTGCTGGGCAACGCGGCGCAGATCCTGCCCGAGTTGGTCAGGCGTGGCGTGAAACCCGACTTCGTCACTGACCAGACCAGCGCGCACGATCTCGTCAACGGCTACCTGCCCATCGGCTGGAGCGTCGAACGCTGGCGCGCCGCGCAGTCCGAGCCGGCGCAGCACAAGGCGCTGCGCGAGGCCGCCGCGCGAAGCTGCGCCGTGCACGTGCGCGCCATGCTGGCCTTCCAGGCTCTCGGCGTGCCGACGGTGGACTACGGCAACAACATCCGCCAGGTGGCGCTCGACGCCGGCGTGCAGAACGCCTTCGACTTCCCCGGCTTCGTGCCGGCCTACGTGCGGCCGCTGTTCTGCCGTGGTCGCGGGCCCTTCCGCTGGGTGGCGCTGAGCGGCGACCCGGAAGACATCCGCAAGACCGACGCGAAGATGAAGGAGCTGTTTCCGCAAGACGCGGCCCTGCACCGCTGGCTCGACATGGCGGGTGAGCGCATCGCCTTCCAGGGCCTGCCGGCGCGCATCTGCTGGATCGGCCTGGGTGAGCGCCACCGCGCCGGCCTGGCCTTCAACGACAAGGTGAAGAGCGGCGAACTCAAGCCGCCCATCGTCATCGGCCGCGACCACCTCGACAGCGGCTCGGTGGCCAGCCCCAACCGCGAGACCGAGGCCATGCAGGACGGCAGCGATGCGGTGAGCGACTGGCCGCTGCTCAACGCGCTGCTGAACACCGCCGGCGGCGCCACCTGGGTCAGCCTGCACCACGGCGGCGGCGTCGGCATGGGCTACAGCCAGCACAGCGGCGTGGTCATCGTCTGCGACGGCACCGATGAAGCGGCCAGACGCATCGAGCGTGTGCTGTGGAACGACCCCGCCACCGGTGTCATGCGCCATGCCGACGCAGGTTATGCCAGCGCCATTGCCTGCGCCAACGAGCAGGGTCTGAATCTGCCGATGGTGGTTGCATGAGGCCCCCTCGCTCACTTCGTTCGCGGCCCCCCGTGGGGGCGCGCCAGTTCCTTCGGCCGGCCGGGCGGAACTGACATGCTGCTGCGACCCGGACAACTCACGCTCGACGAACTGCAGGCCATCCACGCCGCGGGTTCGTCGTTGCCGCAGCCCCTGGTGATGGACCCGGCGGCGCTGCCTGGTGTGCTGGCCAGCGCCGCCGTCGTGCGCCGCGCCGCCGAGGGCGATGTCGCCGTCTACGGTGTCAACACCGGCTTCGGCAAGCTGGCCAGCACACGCATCAGCGAAGCCGACCTGGCCACGCTGCAGTGGAACCTGATCCGCAGCCACAGCGTGGGCGTCGGCGAGCCGCTGGCCGCGCCGGTGCTGCGGCTGATGCTGGCGATGAAGGCCGCCAGCCTGGCGCGCGGCTACTCGGGTGTGCGGCCGGTGGTCATCGACACGCTGCTGGCGGTGCACAACGCGGGTCTGGTGCCCTTCGTGCCCAGCCAGGGCAGCGTCGGCGCCAGCGGCGACCTGGCACCGCTGGCGCACATGACCCTGGCGCTGATGGGCGAGGGCGAGTTCATGGAGTTCGACAAGAGCGACCCTTCGGATCGCGTCGGCGTGCGCCGGCCCGCCGCCGAGGTGCTGCGGCGCCACGGCATCACGCCGCTGGCGCTGCAGGCCAAGGAAGGCCTGGCGCTGATCAACGGCACGCAGACGAGTGCCGCGCTGGCGCTGCACGCGCTCTTCAGCTTCGAGCCGGTGCTGGAAGCCGCGCTCGTGATCGGCGCGCTGACCGTCGACGCCGCGCGCGGCAGCGACGGCCCCTTCGACCCGCGCATCCACGCGCTGCGCGGCCAGCCCGGGCAGATCGACGTGGCGCAGTACTACCGCCAGCTGCTGGCCGGCAGCGCCATCCGCGAAAGCCACCTCGAAGGCGACGACCGCGTGCAGGACCCGTATTGCCTGCGCTGCCAGCCGCAGGTGGTGGGCGCCTGCCTGGACCAGCTGCGCCACGCGGCGCTGGTGCTGCTGCGCGAAGCCAATGCGGTGACGGACAACCCGCTCGTGTTCCACGAGGACAACACGATGATCAGCGGCGGCAACTTCCACGCCGAGCCGGTGGCGCTGGCCGCCGACGCGATGGCCTGTGCCATCGCCGAGGTCGGGGCCATCGCCGAGCGCCGCATCGCCATGCTCATCGACAGCAGCGTCTCGCGCCTGCCGCCCTTCCTGACGGCCAACGCCGGCCTGAACAGCGGTTTCATGATCGCCCACGTCACCGCGGCCAGCCTGGCCAGCGAGAACAAGAGCCTGGCCCACCCGGCCAGCGTCGACAGCCTGCCCACCAGTGCCAACCAGGAGGACCACGTGAGCATGGCCACCTTCGCGGCGCGGCGGCTGCAGCCGATGATCAACAACGTCGCGCACATCCTGGGCATCGAGTTGCTGGCCGCGGCGCAGGGCATCGAATTCCTGCGCCCGCTGCGCAGTTCGCCGACGCTGGAGCAGGTGCACACGCTGCTGCGCAGCCACTGCCCGGCGATGATGGAAGACCGCTACCTCGCGCCCGACATCGAGGCCGCCGGCACCCTGGTGCGCGACGGCTCGCTGGCGCGCATCCTGCGCACGCTGCACGGCCTGCCGACGCTCTGGACGCCGGCCTGACACGCGGCTGACATCGCCACCACGGTAGGTGCCGGCCGCGTTCGTCGCGGCAATGAACACCTTGTCACGCCGAAAGCCGGGTTGGCGGCGCGAAGGCTCAAGTCGCCGCGTGGCAGGTCGAAGATCGCGACGTGGACCTGCTTTCCAGGGCGCGCCGTGCGCTGAACATCGACGACGATGCGCTGTCTGCGCACCGCGAACGCATCCGACTGAACTTCAGCCGGCTGACCGTCTTCGCGCTCTCGCCGTTTGCGCTGCTCCACCTGTTGGGCGCGAACTTGCTGATGTTCGGCGTCAACCTCATCCTCGTCAGCGTGATGCTGGCCAACGTCTGGGCGCTGAAGCGGGGCCGGGCGCCGGTCATCCCGTTCTGGACGCTGGGTTTTGTGATGGTGGCCGGGGCCTGCACCTCGGTGCTGGCGCAGGGCTTGAATGGCGTCCTCTGGGCCTACCCGGCGCTGTTCATGTTCTTCTTCGTGCTGCCACGCGGCCAGGCCATGGCGCTGGGCCTGGTGCTGCTGGCGTCGGTCACGGCGGCCACCACGGTGTCGCTGGGCTCGCCGCTGGCGGCGCGGGTCTTCATGTCGCTGGGTTTTGTGCTGATCATGATCAACGTCGTGCTCAACGTCGTCGGCGAACTGCAGCGCGCGCTGCAGACGCAGGCCATCACCGACCCGCTGACGGGCGCCTTCAACCGCCGCCACCTGCAGGTGCACCTCGCGCAGCGTGTGCTGCCGGCCGGCGCGGCCGCACCCGGCGACGCGCTGCTGGCCATCGACATCGACCACTTCAAGCGCGTCAACGACAGCCACGGCCACGCCGCCGGCGACGAGGTGCTGTGCCGCCTGGTCGCCGTCTTGGGGGCGCGCAAGCGCGGCAGCGACCTGCTGTTCCGCACCGGCGGCGAAGAATTCGTGCTACTTCTGCCGCGCATCGCGCCCGACGCGGCGCAGCGTGTGGCCGAAGACCTGCGCCAGCGCCTGGCGCAGGCCGAACTGATGGCGGGCGAGACCATCACCGTGAGCATCGGCGTGGCCGCGCTGCAGCCGGGGCAGAGCGCCGAGTCCTGGGTTCAGGCCGCCGACGCGGCGCTCTACGAAGCCAAGCGCAGCGGGCGCAACCGCGTCGTCGTGGCCTGAGCAGCCGCAGCGCGCCGGCGCCCTGCTTCAGGGCGCTGCGGCGGGCAGGCTCACCCGACCACCCTCCGCGCTGCGCGCTTCCGGGATCCGCGCCTGGGAGCGGCCCGGCGCGCTCATGCCCAGGCTGTGGGCCAGGAAGGCCAGCATGTCGGCACGTTCGGCGATGATCTTCGAGGTCGGCTTGCCGGCGCCGTGCCCGGCCTGCGTCTCGATGCGCACGAGCTTGGGTGCCGGCCCGGTGTCGGCGGCCTGCAGCGCGGCGGCGTACTTGAAGCTGTGCGCGGGCACGACGCGGTCGTCGTGGTCGGCGGTCATCACCAGCACCGGCGGATAGGCCTTGCCGGCGGCGATGTTGTGCAACGGTGAATAGGCCATCAGGGCCTTGAACTGCGCCGCATCGTCCGACGAGCCGTAGTCGCCGACCCAGGCCCAGCCGATGGTGAACTTGTGGAAACGCAGCATGTCCATCACGCCCACCGTGGGCACGGCGGCGCCGAAGAGCTCGGGGCGCTGGTTCAGCACCGCGCCCACCAGCAGGCCGCCATTGCTGCCGCCATGGATGGCCAGCCTGGCCGGGCGCGTGATCTTCTGCGCCACCAGCCATTCGGCGGCGGCGATGAAGTCGTCGAAGACGTTCTGCTTCTGCAGCTTGGTGCCGGCCTCGTGCCAGGCGCGGCCGTACTCGCCGCCGCCGCGGATGGCGGCGGTGACGTAGACGCCGCCCATCTGCATCCACGCCGCCGCGGTGACGTTGAAGGCCGGCGTGGTGGGCACGTTGAAGCCGCCGTAGCCGTACAGCAGCGTCGGGTTGTTGCCATCGGGCACCAGGCCCTTGCGATGGCCGATGAAGATCGGGAAACGCGCGCCGTCCTTGCCGGTGACGAAGGCGCGGCGGGTTTCGTACAAGCTCGGGTCGAAGGCCGTCTGCGGGCGCTTGAAGAGGCTGGCCGAGCCGCTGGCGACGTCGAGCCGGAAGACGTCGGCCGGTGTCACCAGGCTGGTGTAGCTGAAGAAGGTCTCGCCGTCGTTCCAGCGCCCGCCGAAGCCGCTGGCGCTGCCCACGCCGGGCAGCGCCAGCTCGCGCAGGGCCTGGCCGTCGGCGGCGTGGATGCGCACCAGCGTCGAGGCGTCTCGCAGGTAGCGCAGCAGGTAGCGGCCGGCCACGGCGGTGGCGCCGACCAGGGTGTCGCCGGTCTCGGGCACCAGCGTCTTCCAGGCCGGCGCTGGCGCCGGGTCGAGCTTGCCGAGGTCGGTCTGTGCGGCGCCGGACAAGGGGGCCAGCAGCGCGGCCACGTCGACGTCGACGATGCGGCCGTTGGGCGCTTCCTTGTCGGTGCGCAGCACCAGCCGGCTGCCGTCCAGCGCCAGCGGGAGGTACTGTGCGTCGAACGCCAGTGTCAGCGGCCGCGGCGTGCCGCCGGCGAAGGCGCCACCCTGCAGCGGCAGCAGCAGCAGGCCGTTGCGGCGCGCCGCGCCCTTGCCGACGCTGATGTAGGCCAGCCGCCCGTCGTCGCTGACGCTGGCGCCGATCAGCAGTTGCTTGTCGGCGGGGCTCTCGGCCACCAGCGTGTCGGCGGCCTGCGCGGTGCCCAGGCGGTGGTAGTAGAGCTTCTGGTACTCGTTGACGCCGCTGAGCGCCATGCCGGGCTGGGGCGCGTCGTAGCGGGCATAGAAGAAGCCCTTGCCGTCGGGCGTCCAGGCGGCCGTGCTGAACTTCACCCAGTCGACCACGTCGGTCAGGTCCTGGTCGGTGGCCAGGTCGCGCACGCGCCAGGTCTGCCAGTCGGAACCGGCCTTGGCCACGCCATAGGCCAGCAGCCGGCCGTCGCGGCTGGGCACGGTGCCGGTGAGCGCCACCGTGCCGTCCTTGGACAGCGCGTTCGGGTCGAGCGCAACGCGGGGCGGGGCCGTGAGTGCGGTGGCGGTGTAGAGCACCGCCTGCTGCTGCAGGCCGTCGTTACGGGTCCAGAAGTAGCGGCCGCCTTCCTTGAAGGGCACGCCGTACCGTTCGTAGTCGAAGAGCCTGCCGTACAGCCGCCGCACGGGCTCGCGCTGCGGCACGGCGGCGAAGTAGCGCTCGGTGATGGTGTTCTGGGCCTGCACCCAGGCCGCCGTGTCGGCGCTGTTGTCGTCTTCCAGCCAGCGGTAGGGGTCGGCCACCCGGGTGCCGTGGTAGCTGTCGACCTGGTCGACCTTGCGCGTGACGGGATAGCTCAGCGGCTCAGCGGCTGGCGCCGCGAGCGGGGCCACGAGCAGCGCGGCCGCGCAGGCGGCCAGGGCCCGGCGGAAGGCCACGGGGGCGGTCAGGGGCAGCGGCATGCGGGGGCTCCGGCGCAAAAGCGGCCGATTGTGCGCAAGCCGCCGCCGCCTTGCTGGCGACGGGTTCAAAGCATCGTCGGCGCGCGGCGCACGAAGCCCAGCACCTGCTCGCGAAAGAAGCCGCGGCTGGCATGATCGGCGCCGTAGGTGTGGATGCGGCACTTGTCGATGGCGGCGAAGCGCCGCTCCGCGGTGCCGGGCGCGCCGAAGAGCAGGGTGTCGCGGCCCATCGTGGCGGCCATGCCGAGCTCCAGGCAGACGTTGAGCTTGTAGCCCGTCGGGTCGACCAGCACATCGCTGGCGCGCGCCGTCTCTTCCCGGATCGAGAACACGATGCCCTGGCCCAGCGCCGCGACGCCGCGCACCACCTCCGCGTCAGCCTGCACGGTGGTAACTCAGCAGCCGGCCCTTGTAGGCGGCTTCGCCAGCGGTGGCGCGGCTGTCCAGCCGCTCTTCGGTGAGCACGAAGCCCAGCCCGGCCATCGCACGGTTGAAGGGCGGGCGGTTGCCGCGGTCGGGGTCGACGATCCAGACCTCGGCCACCGGCGCGGCGTGGCGGCCGATGAAGCCGGCCAGCACCACGCCCGATTCGCGTTCGTAGAGCACGTCGCTGGCGATGAGCAGGTCGTAGCGGCCGCGCACGGCGCTGTTCGGGCGCGCGCCGTCCGGCGTCGGCAGCGGCTCGCTGGCCCACGCGCCGTGGCGGTAGTGCATCGGCGGCAGCGCGTTCAGGCGCAGGTTGTGGGCCAGGAAGGTCGCGGCCAGCGGGTGCATGTCGCTGGCGGTGACGGCCGCGCCGCGGCGGTGCCCCACCAGGCTGGCCAGTGCCAGGCCGCAGCCCATCTCCAGGATGCGCTCGCCCGGGCGCAGGACCCGCGTGGCCAGCCGTGCCGCGAGCTGGCGGCCCGAAGGCCAGGACAGCCCGAAGATGGGCCAGCTGGCCGAAGAGATGCCCAGCCGCCCGGCCAGACCCGCCGGGTCGCTGTACTGCTGGCGGTCGCGCAGCGA
>JBBRBW010000040.1:0-35856 GCA_038205425.1 Burkholderiales bacterium
GCCGGGGCGCCCGGCGTACGTGGACTTCACACGACAGACCCCACCCGTGCCGCACGGCATGGTTGGATAGAATCGCGCTGCTTCAGGGAAGAGGCCAGGTGCAAAAAAGATGATGAAACTGATCGGTGCTCTCACCAGCCCTTACGTGCGCAAGGTCCGCGTCGTGATGGCCGAGAAGAAGCTCGACTATCAGTTCGTCCTCGAAGACGTCTGGGCCAACGAAGCCATCGTCAAGAGCAACCCGCTGGGCAAGGTGCCCTGCTTGGTGCTCGACGGCGGTGAAGCAGTCTTCGATTCCCGCGTCATCGTCGAATACCTCGACACCCTGTCGCCGGTGGGCAAGCTGATTCCGCCCAGCGGCCGCGAACGCACCGAAGTGCGCACCTGGGAAGCGCTGGCCGACGGCCTGCTGGACGCCGCCATCCTGGCGCGTCTGGAAGCGAACTGGGCCGGTCGCAGCGCCGAACAGCGGTCGCAGGCCTGGATAGACCGCCAGATGCGCACCGTGCACAGCGCCCTGAGGGCCTTCAGCCTGGGGCTGGGCGACAAGCCCTTCTGCGCCGGCAACCACCTCACGCTGGCCGACGTGGCCGTGGGCGTGGCGCTGGGCTACCTCGACTTCCGCTTTGCGCACATCAGCTGGCGCGCCGACCACCCGAACCTGCACAAGCTCCACGACAAGCTGGCCGCGCGGCCGAGCTTCGTCGACACCGCGCCGCCCGTGGCCTGAAGCGGCGGCGCGTGCTGCACCTCGACCTGCACAGCTACGAGCCGCGGCTGGGCCACGGCCTGCCACACGACCCCTTCAACGCCATCGTCGGCCCGCGGCCCATCGGCTGGGTGGCCACGCGCAGCGCCGAAGGCGGGCTGAACCTGGCGCCCTACAGTTTCTTCAACGCCTTCAACTACACGCCGCCCATCGTCGGCTTCAGCAGCACGTCCGAAAAGGACAGCCTGCGCAACGCACGCGCCAGCGGCGAGTTCGTCTGGAACCTGGTGACGCGCCCGCTGGCCGAGGTCATGAACGCCAGCAGCGCGATGGTGGCGCCCGAGGTCGACGAGTTCCAGCTCGCCGGTCTCACGCCCGTGGCGTCGACGCTCGTGAACGTGCCCCGTGTCGGCGAAAGCCCGGTGGCCTTCGAATGCCGCGTGACGCAGATCGTCCAGCTGCAGGGCGCCGACGGCCAGCCCACGCCGGCCTGGCTGACGCTCGGCGAGGTGGTGGCGGTGCACATCGCGCGTGAACTGCTGGTCGACGGCATCTACGACACCGCCGCGGCGCACCCGGTGCTGCGCGGTGGCGGGCAGGCCGACTATTTCGAAATCACGCCGGAGACACGTTTCCGCATGCGCAGGCCCTAGCTCGTCTCGACGCTCAGGCTGTTGCGGTGCGCGCGACGGGTTCGAGACTGGCGGCGCTCACGGGCACGAAGCTGTCGCTGCGCGCGGGCACGAAGCTGTCGCTTCGCACGGGTTCGAAGCTGTCGCTTCGCGCCAGAGGCCAGTAAAGCTCGAACACGCTGTGCGGCCACGCCGCGCGGCCCTCGATGGCGGCCAGCAGTTCGCCCGGCTTGACGAACTTCAGCTCGTTGGCCAGCAGGCGCACGGCGTGGTCGGCGCGGCGGCGCACGATGTGCGCGGCGGTGATCTCGTTGGGGTGGTGCAGTCCGGCGGCCTGCACCAGTTCCTTCAGCGCTTCCAGCGTGTGCTGGTGGAAGCGCCAGACACGTTCGGTCTTGTCGACCACCACCAGTGCCTTCTGGCGCTGCGGGTCCTGCGTCGTCACGCCCGTCGGGCAGGCGCCGGTGTGGCAGGTCTGCGCCTGGATGCAGCCCAGCGCGAACATGAAGCCGCGCGCCGCATTGCACCAGTCGGCGCCCAGCGCCATCGCACGTGCGATGTCGAAGGCGCCCACCACCTTGCCGGCGCAGCCGATGCGCACACGCTGGCGCAAGCCCAGGCCGACCAAGGTGTTGTGCACCAGCAGCAGGCCTTCCTGCAGCGGCGCGCCGACGTGGTCGGTGAATTCCAGCGGCGCTGCGCCGGTGCCCCCTTCGCCGCCGTCGACGACGATGAAGTCGGGCACGATGCCGGTTTCCAGCATCGCCTTGGCGACGCCGAACCATTCCCAGGGGTGGCCGATGCAGAGCTTGAAGCCGGTGGGCTTGCCGCCCGACAGCTGGCGCAGGCGTTCGATGAACAACATCATCTCCACCGGCGTGTTGAAGACGCCGTGGCGCGCCGGGCTCACGCAGTCGGTACCCACCGGCACGCCGCGCGCGGCGGCGATCTCGGCTGTCACCTTCGGGCCGGGCAGCACACCGCCATGGCCCGGCTTGGCGCCCTGGCTGAGCTTGAGCTCGATCATCTTCACCTGCGGGCTGGCGGCGTTGGCGACGAACTTCGCTTCGCTGAACGAACCGTCGTCGTTGCGGCAGCCGAAGTAGCCGCTGCCGATTTCCCAGATCAGGTCGCCGCCGTGCGCGCGGTGGTGTTCGCTGATCGAACCCTCGCCGGTGTCGTGCGCAAAGCCGCCCTTCTTGGCGCCGGCGTTCAGCGCCCGGATCGCGTTGGCACTCAACGCGCCGAAGCTCATCGCCGAGATGTTGAAGATGCTGGCCTCGTAGGGCTGCGTGCACGAGGTGCCGCCGGCGCCGATGGCCACGCGGAAGTCGTGCGTGGCCAGCACGCTGGGGTTCATCGAATGGTTGATCCACTCGTAGCCCGAGGCGTGCACGTCGAGCTGGGTGCCGAAGGGGCGCTTGTCGGGGGCCCCCTTGGCGCGCTGGTAGACCAGGCTGCGCTGCTGGCGCGAAAACGGCGTGGCCTCGTTGTCGGCCTCGATGAAGTACTGGCGGATCTCGATGCGCACGAACTCCATCAGGAAACGCAGGTGGCCGATGACCGGGTAGTTGCGCAGCACCGAATGCCGCCGCTGGCGGGTGTCGCGCCAGCCCAGGCCCACCAGGAAGAGGCAGGCGAGCGCAGCAAATCCGCCGCTGCCGAAGGCCACGAAGGTGAAGCTGAACAGCAGCAGCCCGATGCCGCACAGCAGCCAGACGGTGTAGCGCACCGGGAATTGCTGGTCGAGTCTGTGCAGCCACTCGTGCATGTCGGAGCCCTGGGGTTTGCCGCGTTGAGCGGCGATGCTAGCCACCCGCCGCCCGCCCCATCGCCCGAGTTACCGCTGTTTCACCTGCCGTCCCTGCGCTTCGGTGGTACGGCTCAGGGGGCAAAAACGCCATTAGGGCAGGCGCGGTCTCGTCCGGAAGTTCCTCGGGGATGAAGTGCCCGGCCGGAACGGCGCGGCCCGTGACGCGGCCCGCACACTGCGCCTGCCACAGCGCCAGCGGCTCAAAGAGCCGCCCCACCACGCCGCGCTCGCGCCACAGCACCAGCGTGTCGCAGGCGATTTGCTGGCCCGCCGCGCGCGAGGCGCGGTGGTGTTCGAGGTCGATGCCGGCGCCGGCGCTGGCGCTGGCGCGTGGTCCAGCGCCAGCGTGCGCTTGCTGTAGCTGGCGTGATCGGCGTCGCCCGGCGGCATCGCGCTGCGGCCGTAGCCGCGCAGGGCGGGCAGCACCAGCTGGAAGTGCGGCTTCAGGCGTTGCGCCACGCGCTGCCACATCGCGTGCGTCTGCGGAAAACCGTGCAGCAGCAGCAGCGGCGTTGCGCCCGCGCGGCCACCGGTGCGGGCGCGGATGTGCATGCCTTCGAGCGCAAAATCGCGGGCCTCGAAACCGTGGAACCAGGGGCTGGCGGCGTCCATGCACGCAGCAAGAGCCGGCATCAGGCGGCCTGGGCGGCTGGCTATACTGCACGCCCACAGCGCCGATTTGTTCCGATTGCGGGCGCTCAACAAATACCGCTAAGAGGGGACACCTGCCCGGTGCCCGCTTCGTGCGGCGCCGGGTTTTTGTTTGTCGGGTTGGTTCATGGCTTCCCTCGGTCTGGTCACGCCGCAGCAGATGCACTTCAGCGAGCCGCTGCCGCTGAAGAGCGGCGCCGTGCTGCCGGACTACCAGCTCAGCTGCGAGACCTACGGCACGCTCAACGCCACGCGCAGCAACGCCGTGCTGGTGTGCCACGCGCTCAACGCCAGCCACCATGTCGCCGGCCTCGACGCCGAAGGCCAGCGCGGCTGGTGGGACAACCTCGTGGGCCCGGGCAAGCCGCTGGACACCGGTCGTTTTTTTGTCATCGGCGTCAACAACCCGGGTTCGTGTTTCGGCAGCACCGGACCGATGCATCCGAACCCCGCCACCGGCCGTGTCTGGGGCGCGGATTTCCCGGTGGTGACGGTGGAGGACTGGGTCGACGCGCAGGTGCGGCTGGTGCAGCGCCTGGGCATCACGCAGCTGGCCGCCGTGCTGGGTGGCAGCCTGGGCGGCATGCAGGCGCTGGACTGGACGCTGCGCCACCCCGACAAACTGCGCCACTGCATCGCGGTGGCCACGGCGCCGAACCTTTCGGCGCAGAACATCGCCTTCAACGAGGTGGCGCGGCGCGCCATCGTCACCGACCCCGACTTCCACGGCGGCCACTTCTACGAACACGGCGTGGTGCCCAAACGCGGGCTGCGCGTGGCCCGCATGATCGGCCACATCACCTACCTGGCCGAAGACGCGATGGACGCCAAGTTCGGCCGCGCGCTGCGCGAAGCGGAACTGGCCTACAGCACGCAGGAGATCGAGTTCCAGATCGAGAGCTACCTGCGTCATCAGGGCGACAAGTTCAGCGCGTACTTCGACGCCAACACCTACCTGCTGATCACACGCGCGCTCGACTACTTCGACCCCGCCCGTGAACACGGCGGAAGTCTCGCGCGTGCTTTCGCCGCCGCACGCGCCAACCGCTTCCTGGTGGTGAGCTTCACCACCGACTGGCGCTTTTCGCCCGCGCGCAGCCGCGAAATCGTCAAGGCGCTGGTCGACAACCGCATCGGCGTCAGCTACGCCGAGATCGAAGCGCCGCACGGCCACGACGCTTTCCTGCTCGAAGACCCGCGCTACCACGGCGTGATGCGCGCCTACTTCGAGCGCATCGCGGCCGAGGTGACGCCGTGAGTGAACGCGCCGATCTTGAACTGATCGCCGAACTGGTGCCGGCCGGCAGCCGTGTGCTCGACCTGGGCTGCGGCGACGGCCGCATGCTGGCCCACCTGCGCGACCACAAGGGCTGCACCGGCTACGGCATCGAGATCGCCGACGCCAACGTGCAGGCCTGCGTGCAGCGCGGCATCGACGTCATCCAGCTCAACCTGGACGAAGGCCTGGCGCTCTTCGACGACCACAGCTTCGACGTCGTGCTGCAGCGTGTCGAGCTGCAGCACCTGCGCAACACCGAACGCATGCTGCGCGAGACGGCGCGCGTGGGTCGCATCGGCATCGTCAGCTTCCCGAACTTCGCGCACTGGCCCAACCGGCTGCACGTGCTGGGCGGCCGCATGCCGGTGACACGTGCGCTGCCCTACCAGTGGTTCGACACGCCCAATATCCGCGTCACGACTTTCAATGACTTCGAGGTGCTGGCGCAGCGCTGCGGGCTGGCCGTCAACGACTGCTTCGGCCTGCAAGCCGGGCGCGTGGTGCGGCGCTGGCCCAACCTGCGCGCCAGCGTGGCGGTGTTCCGCTTCGAGCAGGGCGTGTAGTGGGCGCAGGTCGGGGCCGCAGGTCGGGGCCGCGCCCGCGTCACGCCGCCGGCAGGTGCACGCGGAAGGTGCTGCCGCTGCCGGGCACGCTGTCGACCGTGATGCCACCGCCCATGGCTTCGACCAGCTGGCGGCTGAGCGCCAGGCCCAGGCCGGTGCCGGGCACCGCACCATGCTGCGCGCCGACACGCTCGAAGGGCTGGAAAAGGCGCGCGCGCTGCGTGGCGTCGAGACCGGGGCCGCTGTCGGCCACACTCAGCACCAGCGTGCCGTCGCCGGGTTCGGCGCGCAGCCGCACCCAGCCGCCAGGGCGGTTGTACTTGATGGCATTGCTGAGCAGGTTGCTCAGCACCTGCAGCAGGCGCTTGCGGTCGGCACGCACCGTCAGCGCCCGGCCGTGGCCGGTGTCGTCGTGCACACGCACGCCGGCGGCGGTTGCGGCGGCCGAGAGCATCGCCACCACCTCGACGATCAGTGGTTGCAGCGGCAGGTCGTCGATGACCATCGGCAGCTGCCCGGTCTGCGCGCTGCTGATGTCGAGCACGTCGTCCATCAGCGCCAGCAGGTGGCGGCCGCTGCTCAGCACCTGGGCCACCCAGCGGCGCTGCCTTTGGCCGTCGCCGGGCTCCAGCTCCAGCAGCTGGCTGAAACCCAGCACCGCGTTCAGCGGCGTGCGCAGTTCGTGGCTGACGCGGCTGAGGAAGGCCGACTTGGCGCGGTCGGCGGCGGCAGCCAGGTCGCGCTCGACACGCAGTTCCTCGGCCTGCTTGCGGCCGGTGATGTCGGTGTGGGTGCCGACCATGCGCAGCGGGCGGCCGTCAGCGTCGCGCTCGAGCACCATGCCGCGCGAGAGGATCCACTTCCAGCTGCCGTCCTTGCACTGCACGCGGTGCTCGTTGGCGTAGGTCGGCGTGCGGCCTTCGAAGTGCGCCTCGCGCGCGACGCGCATCGCGGGCAGGTCGTCGGGATGGGTGCGGGCGTCCAGCGCGTCGGGCGTGTCGGGCAGCTCGTCGGGCGCAAAGCCGTACAGCGCCTTGCACTGCGCCGACAGCATCTCGCGCCCTTCCTGCACCGCCCAGTCCCAGACGCCGTCGCCGGTGCATTCGAGCGCCAGTTTCCAGCGCTCGCTGTTGCGCAGCAGGGCCAGTTCGGCGCACTTGCGCTCGCTGACGTCGAACATGACGCCCACGCGCACCTGGCCCTGCGCCGTCTTGGCCGCGACCACCGAGATCTGCTGCACCCACTTCTCGGTGCCGTCGGCCAGGACGACGCGGTATTCGATGTTCAGCGGCGTGCGCGCTTCGGCGCTGGCCTCGATCTCGGCCGTCACACGCGCGCGGTCGTCGCGGTGGCGGAACTGCGCCAGCAGGCGGTTGTTCTGCACCGCGGCCTCGGGGCCGATCCCGAACAGGCGGCGCACGCCGTCGCTGAGGAAGTCGATGCGGCGCGTGCCGTCGGGCTGCAGCACGACACGGTAGACGACACCCGGCACCTGCGCGGTGATGGCGCGCAGGTCCTCCTCGCTGCGCTCGAGCCGCTCGCGGGCGCGCACGCGATCGCTGATCTCCTCGACCGTGCCTTCGTAGAACAGCACCTGGCCGGCGGCGTCACGCACGGCGTGTGCGTTTTCGCTGATCCAGATGCGTTCACGCGCTTTGTAGCGCCAGACCTCGGACTCCAGGCCGATGACGCGGCCATCGCGTTCCATCAGACGCAGGAACTCGGCGCGGCGCGACGGATCGACATACCAGCGGCCGGCGATGTCGTTGACGCCGGCCAGCTGCTCGGCTTCACTCTCGAACCCGTTCAGCCGCACCAGCGCCGGGTTGGCGCGCACCATCAGGCCGTCGGGCCGTGAGCGGTAGGCGCCGATGGGCAGGAACTCGAACAGCGTGCCGAAACCGTCGGCCGCGCTGTCGCCGGTGGGCGTGTCGGCGCCCACGGCCTTGTCGCTGCCGGTGGACGCGGTCAATCGAGCGCCACCTCGGTGCGCACCGTGCCGGCACGGTCGGCGGTGGCGGTCAGCGCGATGCGCGTGCCGCGTGCACCGTTGACCACCCACTCGACCACCGCACGGTCGCCAGTGACCTCGCGGTTGGGCAGGAAGGCCTGCGCGCTGGCCTTCGGCGCGTGGCCTTCGAGGTGGCCGCGGTCTTCGCGCTCCTTGCCGCTGACCAGCGTCACGCCTGGCGGCAGGTGGATCGTGAAGACGGTGCCGCGCGCCATCTTGCGTTCCAGCGCGCGCTTGCTCACGTAGCTGGGCAGGTAGCCGGCGTTGGCCACCGCGAAGCGCAAGCGCCAGGTGTCGGGGCCCAGGGCGCGCACTTCGGTGCGCAGCACCTCCAGCTTGGGCAGCGTCAGGCCCAGCTGCAGCAGCCAGGCCGGGAAGCGGGCGGCTTCGCGTTCACGCAGATGCGGCGGCGGGTTGCGCCAGAAGTTCAGCTTGTCCCAGCCGCCGAGCTCGACCATGCCCAGCTGCGGGTGGCGGTAGGGGTACCAGTCGACATGCGCCAGGCCGCCGCACTGCTCGTCGCTCCACTTCAGCAGCTTGATGTCGTCTTCCACCGGGTGGTCGCGGTACCACTCGATCCACTTGTAGTCGGTGATGCCGGCTTCCTTGTTCGGGGCCCAGATCTCCACCGTCCAGAACAGCGCGCCCAGGTGCTCGTAGACCCAGTCCTGGGTGCCGGTGACGACTTCCTTGGGGTGGTACTTGAAGTCGTGCCAGATGCTGATGGCCGGGTAGCCGGTGAGCTTGGCGCCGATGTCCGACAGGCGCTTGTACATCCACAGATCTTCGGGCGTCATGTCGTCGTCGCTCTGCATGCCCATGGGCCGCAGGATGACGCCGCTGTGGGTGTGGAAGCTGACTGCCGCGCCGATGTTCGGGTGCCGGGTGATGAAGTCGACCATGGCCCGCACCTCGGGCTCGCTGGTCGGGTAGGGGCCGGCGCCGACCTGCTCGAACTCCTGGCGCCAGTAGGCCGGGAAGTTGCGATTCAGGTCCAGGCCCTCGCGGTCGCGGTTGGCGGTGATCTTCAGGCCGTCGTAGGCCTTCAGCGTGCCTTCGGGAATCAGCCGGTAGTACGCGCCGCCGAATTCGCCGGGTTCACGTGCCACCATCAGGCGCGGGTCGCCTTCGTGCTTCTTGTAGGGGCCGTGCGGGTCGGGCACGCGCATCTGCAGCACACGCCCGTCGCCGTCGACGTCTTCCACCGTCAGGCCATCGACCGGCTCTTCGTCATACGGGTAGGCGCGGGTGCCGCTGCGGATGTGGCGCGGTTTGTCAGCCAGCGCGAGTTCGGCGCCGTCGGGGTTCAGGCGCGGCACCATGTAGACCACACGGGTGTCCAGCAGCTGGCGCACCTGCACGTCGGTGTCGTAGCTGGACAGCAGCTGGTGCAGCCAGTACAGGCAGGCCGTGCTGGCGGTCAGTTCGGCGGCGTGGATGTTGCCGTCGACCCAGAAAGCCGGCTTGTCGGTGTCGGCGCCGGTGGCCTGGTGGGTGAGCGTCAGTAGCCAGATGTCGCGGCCCTCGAAGCTCTTGCCCAGACTGGACAGCTGCACCAGGTGCGGCGCGGCGTTGGCGTAGTCCTGCAGCAGGCGGGTGAGTTCGGAGTGGCGGTAGAACTGGTCGAAACGCGGAATGGGAAGGGCGGGCATGGTCTGCGGGCGGCGAACGCGGCGTGGGGGTGCCGTCGATGCTAAGCCACCGTCGTGGGCCGCGAGCCGCTCACTGTCCCTTGAAAAGACCCTGGAAGTGGCGTGAAACCGGCAGCGTCTCGGGCCGGCCGCGCAGCGTCAGGTGCATGTGGCCCTCGTCGACGCGCACCGCCGCCGCAACGTGGCGATGGTTGACGATCACCGCGCGGTGCACCTGCCAGAACTGCTGCTCGTCGAGCTGGGCCAGCAATTCCTTCAGCGGCGTGCGGATGAGCGCATCGCCGCCCTCGAAGACGATGCGCGTGTAGCGGCTGTCGCTCTCGAAGTAGACAACGTCGTCGGTGCGGATCAGCCGCACCTCGCGGCCCATGCTGGCCTGCAGCACGGCCAGCGGCGGCGGCCGTCGCGCCTGCGCCGACAGCTGCGCCAGCAGGGCCTGCAGCGCCGCCGGGTCGGGGGCGGGCGCAGCGGGCGCCAGGCGCAGCTTCAGCCGCGCCACGGTCTGCGCCAGGCGCTCGGCATCCACCGGCTTGAGCAGGTAGTCCACCGCGCCGGCCTCGAAGGCGGCCAGCGCGTGGTCGCCGTAGGCGGTGGCGAATACGACGGCGGCCTGCGCGCCGATGCGCCGCGCGACGTCGATGCCACTCAGCCCCGGCATGCGGATGTCGAGGAAACACACCTCGGGTTCGTGCTCGAGGAAGTTGTCCCAGGCATCGACGCCGTTGGCCGCCACCGCCACCACGCGCAGCGCGGGCCAGGTGCTGCGCAACGCGGCCAGCAGCTGTTCACGCGGGGCTTCCTCGTCGTCGGCGATGAGTGCGGTGGTCATGGGGCCTGCGTGTGAAGTGGCAGTTGGATGCGCGCGCTACAGCCGCCGCCGGGTGCGGGCTCCAGGCGCAGGCTGGCGGCGTCGCCGCAGGCCAGCGCCAGGCGCTGGCGTGCGTTGGCCAGGCCCACGCCGTCGTGCAGGTCGGCGCTGGGGCCGGGGCCGGTGTCGCGCACCTCGAAGCAGGCCGCGGCGCCGTCGCGGCGCGCGGTGAGCACGATCTCGCCGCCGGCCAGTTGCGGTTCGACACCATGGGCCACGGCGTTTTCCACCAACGTCAGCAGCAGGCCGGGCGGCAGCAGGGTGCGCTCCAGCCCAGGTTCGATGTCCAGCCGCCAGGCCAGGCGTTCACCCATGCGCGCCTGCATCACCTCGAGGTAGCGCTGCACGGCCACCAGTTCGTCGCCCGCGGGCAGCAGCGCGCGGTCGAACAGCGGCAGCGTGGCGCGCAGGTAACCCGTCAGCGCGGCCAGCAGCGGCGCGGCGCGGTCGTCCTTGCTCTGCACCCAGTGTTGCACCGAGGCCAGCGTGTTGAACAGGAAGTGCGGCTCGATCTGGGCCGCGGCCAGGCGGCGCGCCATCTCGATGGCCTTCTCGCGTTCGGCCTGCTCACGCAGGCGGGCGTCGATCTGCTGCGCGCGCCAGACGACCAGGAACCACAGCGCCGCCACCAGCAGCGCGCTGCCGATGACCAGCACCAGCGCCACCGACTCGCGATCGGCGCGTTCGGGCAGGCGCCAGCGCATGCCGAAGGTCATCAGCAGCATGGCCGCCGCCACCATCAGCTGGGCCTGCAGCAGCGGCCGCCGCCAGGGCCGCCGCCACAGCCAACGCGCGGCCACGCTGCCCATCACGGCCAGCGCGGCCAGCGCGGCCGTGAGCCGCGCGGTGTGCGCCGCCGGCGCCAGCTGCAGCGCCACGAAGGCGACGGTGGCGAAGTTGACGCCGGCCGCCACCACCAGCGTCGGGCTCGGGGCGTCGCTGCCGGCACGCGCCATCTCGTCGGCGGTGTACGCGCGCTTGGGGCCGGGGTACCAGAGCTGGCTCCAGTCGATGCGGGGGGTGGTGGGCATGGGCGGCAGTCTAGGAGCTGGCCCCCAGCGGCGGCGGGCCGACGCGGCGAACGGTGGATCGGCCGGCGTGGCCTGTGGCCCGTGGCGGTGGACGGCGGCGGTGGACGGCCTCAGCAGACGGCGGCCCGCCGCGCCGGCCGGTGGTGCCGCGTCAGGCCGCGACAGCCTCGCCGCCGACAAAAACACGCAGTTCGCCCTGCTCGAACGGCCACCAGGCCTCGTCGGCCGTCAGCGGCTCGGTGGCCACCACGGCGACACGGTCCTGCGGCGTGGTGTGGGCGGCGAAGTCGATGCTCAGATCCTCGTCGGCCAGCGTGGCGGCGGTGAAGGGGTGGCGGCGTTGCACCGAATACAGCTTCGTGCTGCCATGCGCCCACAGCGCCTGGCCGTTGCTCAGCAGCACGTTGAAAGTGCCGTGCGCGGCCGGCTGCGGCAGCAGCTCGCGCAGCGTGCGGGTCAGCTCGTCGATGGGCGGCACGCTGGCGTGGGCCTTGGCCAGTTCCTGCATCAGCCAGCAGAAAGCCAGTTCGCTGTCGGTGTCGCCCACCGGGTGGAAAGCACCGTGCAACCGCGGCGCGTAGGCCTTGAGGTCGCCGTTGTGCGCAAACACCCAGTAGCGGCCCCACAGCTCGCGCACGAAGGGGTGGCAGTTCTGCAGTGCCACCGCACCCACGGTGGCCTTGCGGATGTGGGCGATGACAACATCGCTCTTGATCGGATAACGCTTGACCATCTGGGCCACCGGCGAGCTGGTCGCGCCGTCGCGGTCGATGAAGTGGCGCAGGCCGCGGTCCTCGAAGAAGGCGATGCCGAAGCCGTCCTTGTGCTCGTCGGCGCGCGTCGCCAGGCCGGCGAAGCTGAACATCACGTCGGTCGGCGTGTTGGCGTTCATGCCGAGCAGCTGGCACATGGCAGCGTGTCGGCTATTGCGTCTGCAGTGCGCCGCTGATGACGAGGTTGGGCTCGGGTACGCAGTCCTGGCTGGGCGGCTGCCGCGGGTCGAAGTCGAAGTTCCGGGGCGACCGGTTGCATGGCGCGGCGACCATCGCATCGACCAGCGCCAAGCCGCCGGTCACATTGCCGAACACGGCATAACCCGCGCTGGTCGCGCTCGGGTCCAGGATCGACGCGTTGTTCGCGGTGTTGATGAAGAACTCGGAGGTTGCCGTGTCGGGCGCGGACAGCCGAGCCATCGCAAGCGTGAAGCGCAGGTTCGACAACCCGCGCCCCACCTCCAGAGGGATCGGCGCGCTGGCCGGCTTGGCCGCTGGGAAGGCCACCGCGCTGCTCACCGCGGTGTACCCCCCGCCCTGCAGCACGAAGGTGCTGCCGTTGTCGAAACGCCCGTGGCGGTGGAACACCAGCCCGTTGTAGAACCCGCTCTTCACGTAGGCCAGGAAGTTGTCGACCGTGCGCGGCGCCGCGTCGGGCGCCAAGGTGAAGACCAGCGTGCCTAGCGTGGTGATGCCGCTCTCGATAACCATGCTCACCTGCGGCACGGGCACCGTGAAGGGCACGCTGGCCACCGTCTGGCCGGCACCGGACACGGTGACCGCGCGCGCGCCGGTGCCCGAGGTGGTGCAGGTGTAGTAGGCCGTGGTCGCGCTGCTGACGTTGGGCGCCGTGGTGCTGCGCGCAAAGTTGCGGCAGCCGGTGGATTCGAGCGTCAGCGCCTGGTCGAGCCGCGTGCCGGTGAGCGTGACCAGCATCGTCTCGCCGTACTTCACGCTGGTGGTGGTGGACAGGGTCACCACCGGTGGCTGGACGCCGGCGTCGCCCCCGCCACCGCCACAGGCGGCGAGCAGCAAGGCCAGGGCCGGGGGCGAAAAGTTCAAGCGGGCAGAGCGCGGCATGGGGACTCCTGGTTCATCGGTGTCATTCGAACATCAGCTTGCGCAGGCCGGTCAGGGTGAACAGGCGGCCCGGGTTCTGCGTCTCTTCCAGCACGCCGCTCATGCGGCGCAGGATGCGCGGGCTGCGCTGCGCGCGCCAGATCACCAGGTCGGCCAGCCAGGGGTGTTCGTTGACGCGGCTGGCCATGTCGTAGAGGTCGAACTTCGGCTGCAACGCGTGCAGGCCGGCTTCGTGGCGCTGCTGCACCGCGGCGTCGGCGGCCTGGCGATCGTGCAGCAGCGCGTCGGCCGCCAGCAGGCCGCTTTCCAGCGCCTTGCCGATGCCTTCGCCCGTGAAGGCGTAGGTGGTGCCGGCGGCCTCGCCGGCCACCAGCAGGCCGGGGCGCGACCAGCGCGCACCGCGCAGGCTGCAGCGCAGCGGCGCGCCCTTGATCTCGCCCTGCAGCGTGCCCTGCTGCATCAGCGTGGCCGCAGGGGCGTAGACCGCGCAGAAGGCGTCGAACATCTCGCGCAGGTTCATCTCGCGCTTGCGGCCCTTGCCCTGCTCGACGCGGTAGCTGCCGGTGAGGCCGGCGCCGATGTTGAAGACGCCGCCGGGCGCCGGGAAGATCCAGCCGTAGCCGCCGCGCAGGCGCTTGTGCCAGACGATCTGCAGCTGCGTGATCTGCCCCACCAGTGCCGGGCAGTGCACGTAGCCGCGCAGCGCCACGCCGCTGGGCGTGTGGCGCTCGCACAGCCCGGCGGCCGTCAGCCCTTGCGGCACGGCGCCGGTTGCGAGCACCACCCAGCGCGCGCTGATCTCGTGCCGGCCGCCTTCGCCGCGGTCGGGCGCCTTGAAAGCAGCCCCCACCACGCGCTCGCCGTCGAGCAAGGGGGATTCGAAGCGCAGCGGCGTCAGCAGCCGGGCGCCGGCGCCTTCGGCGGCACGCACCAGCACGTGGTCGAGCACCTTGCGCGGCAGCACACTCAGTGAGCCGGGCACGTCGACCTGGCCGCCACGCGGCCCGACGCAGCGCACGTGCTGCACGGGCTGCGCCAGCGCCGCCACCTCTTCGTAGACGCCCAGGCGCTTCAGCGCGGCGTGGGTGTCGGGGATGAGGCCGTCGCCGCAGACCTTGTCGCGCGGGAAGTTGTGCTGGTCTACAAGCAGCACGTCGAGGCCGGCGCGTGCCAGCGTCTGCGCGCAGGCGCTACCGGCCGGGCCGGCGCCGATGACGAGCACGTCGCAGTGCGTGGGCAGGAGGGCTTCGGGCATCGTCGGCCGATTCTAGGCAGCGCGCAGCTTGACACAGCGCACCCTGGCAGCAGGCCGGTTTGTGGTAGCTTCGCTCGCCCACAAGAAGGACGAAACGCTAGGAGGCGTACATGCTCATAGGGGTTCCGCTCGAATCCGCGGCGGGGGAAACCCGTGTCGCAGTCACGCCCGAGACGGCGAAGAAGCTCAAGGCCCAGGGCCACACCGTGCGCGTGCAGCACGGTGCCGGCGTGGCCGCCAGCGCCACCGACGAGGCCTATGCCGCGGCCGGCGCCGAGATCACCGACCGCGCCGGCGCCTTCGCCTGCGATCTGGTGCTCAAGGTGAAGAGCCCCGACGCCGACGAACTGAGCCTGATGAAGCCGGGCACCAACCTGGTGGGCATGCTCAACCCCTTCGACAAGGACAACCTGGCGCGCCTGGCCACGGCTGGCATCACGAGTTTTGCGCTCGAGGCCGCGCCGCGCACCACGCGTGCACAGAGCATGGACGTGCTGTCCAGCCAGGCCAACCTCGCCGGCTACAAGGCCGTGTTGATGGCCGCCGACAAGTACCAGCGCCTGTTTCCGATGCTGATGACGGCGGCCGGCACCATCAAGGCCGCGCGCATCGTCATCCTGGGTGTGGGCGTGGCGGGGCTGCAAGCCATCGCCACCGCCAAACGCCTGGGCGCGGTCATCGAAGCCAGCGACGTGCGGCCCTCGGTGAAGGAACAGGTCGAGAGCCTGGGCGCCAAGTTCATCGACGTACCCTACGAGACCGACGAGGAACGCGAAGCGGCCGTGGGCGTGGGCGGTTATGCCAAGCCGATGCCGCAGAGCTGGATGGACCGCCAGAAGGTCGAAGTGGCCAAGAAGGTGGCGGCGGCCGACATCGTGATCAGCACCGCGCTGATCCCGGGCCGCGCGGCGCCGGTGCTGATCACCGAAGACATGGTGAAGAGCATGAAGCCCGGCAGCGTGATCGTCGACATGGCCGCGCCCGCCGGCGGTAACTGCCCGCTGACCGAGGCCGGCCGCACCGTCGTCAAGTACGGCGTGACGCTGGTTGGCGAAACCAACATCCCGGCGCTGGTGGCGGCCGACTCGTCGTCGCTCTACGCGCGCAACGTGCTCGACTTCCTCAAGCTCGTGCTCACCAAGGAAGGCAGCTTCCAGGTGCCGATGGACGACGACATCGTCGTTGCCTGCCTGATGACGCACAACGCTGAAGTGAAGAGAAAGTAGGCCATGGATCTTGTCAGCCCCACCGTCACCAACCTGATCATCTTCGTGCTGGCCATCTACGTGGGTTACCACGTGGTGTGGACCGTCACGCCCGCGCTGCACACGCCGTTGATGGCGGTGACGAACGCGATTTCCGCGATCGTGATCGTCGGCGCCATGCTGGCCGCCGCACTCACCGAAACCACGCTGGGCAAAACCATGGGCGTGCTGGCCGTGGCGCTGTGCGCGGTGAACGTCTTTGGCGGCTTCCTCGTCACGCGGCGCATGCTCGAGATGTTCAAGAAGAAAGAAAAGAAGGCCCCGGCCGCCGTGAAGGAAGGGCACTGAGATGAGCATGAACCTCGTCACGCTGCTCTACCTCGTCGCCAGCGTCTGTTTCATCCAGGCGCTGAAGGGGCTGAGCCACCCCACGACGTCGATTCGCGGCAACCTGTTCGGCATGATCGGCATGGCGCTGGCCGTGTTCACCACCGCCGCGCTCATCGTCGAGCTGTCGAGCCAGATGGGCCAGGCACGCGCGCAGGGCATGGCCTGGGTGCTGGGCGGGTTGCTGGCCGGCGGCGCTCTGGGCACGCTGATGGCCAAGCGCGTGGAGATGACCAAGATGCCCGAGCTGGTGGCCTTCATGCACAGCATGATCGGCCTGGCCGCGGTGTTCATCGCCGTGGCCGTGGTGGCCGAACCCTGGGCCTTCGGCATCGTCGCCAAGGGCGCGAAGATCCCCACCGGCAACCGCTTCGAACTTTTCCTGGGTGCGGCCATCGGCGCCATCACCTTCAGCGGTTCGGTCATCGCCTTCGGCAAGCTCAGCGGCAAGTACAAGTTCCGCCTCTTCCGGGGCGCGCCGGTCACCTTCGCGGGCCAGCACAAGATCAATCTCGTGCTGGGCCTGTCGATGCTGGCCCTGGGCATGGTCTTCGCATTCACCGAAAGCTGGCCGGCGTTTTTTGCCATGCTGGCCATCGCTTTCGCGATGGGTGTGCTGATCATCATCCCCATCGGCGGCGCCGACATGCCGGTGGTGGTTTCGATGCTGAACAGCTATTCCGGCTGGGCAGCGGCGGGCATCGGCTTCAGCCTGAACAACAGCATGCTGATCATTGCCGGCAGCCTGGTGGGCAGCTCGGGCGCGATCCTGAGCTACATCATGTGCAAGGCCATGAACCGCGGCTTCTTCAACGTCATCCTGGGCGGCTTCGGCGGCGAGGTCGCGGGCCCCGTGGCGACCGGCGGCGCGCAGCGCAGCGTGAAGAGCGGCAGCGCCGACGACGCCGCCTTCGTGCTGGGCAATGCCGAGACGGTGGTCATCGTGCCCGGCTACGGCCTGGCGGTGGCGCGCGCGCAGCACGCGGTGAAGGAACTCGCGTCCAAGCTCACCGAGAAGGGCATCAGCGTCAAGTACGCCATCCACCCGGTGGCCGGCCGCATGCCGGGCCACATGAACGTGCTGCTGGCCGAAGCCGAGGTGCCCTACGACCAGGTCTTCGAGATGGAAGACATCAACGGCGAATTCGGCCAGGTCGACGTGGCCATCGTTCTGGGCGCCAACGACGTGGTGAACCCCGCGGCGCACGTCAAGGGCAGCGCCATCTACGGCATGCCCATCCTGGAGGCCTACAAGGCCAAGACCGTGATCGTCAACAAGCGCTCGATGGCCAGCGGCTACGCCGGGCTGGACAACGAGCTGTTCTACATGGACAAGACGATGATGGTCTTCGGCGACGCGAAGAAGGTGGTCGAGGACATGGTCAAGGCGATCGAGTAGCCGCCGGCCTGGCGGCCTTCTGGACGAAGGGGGCTTGGGCCCCCTTCGGCGTTTCCGGGCCCGACAAACGCCCGCCCCACGGATGCAGGGTGCACCCCCGTCGGCGGCGGCGGCGCACTGCTCCAGAATGGGGGTCGCCCCACGAGGGCCCCGCCGCACCGTCGCCAAGGACACCGCCATGACCCCGAGCCTACTGAAGCAAGCCGCCGCCGCGGCCATCGCCACGCTGTGCACCACCGGTGCCGCGCTGGCCGCGCCGGCCTGGATCACCATCGGCGGCGACGCCCACGCCGTGCTGCAGAAGGTGGCGCCGAACGCGCGCACGCTGGCCAGCACGCAGGTCGCGGTGACGGTGCCGGTGCAGCGTGGTGGCAGCCAGCTGAAGCAGGCCAGCGAAGCGGTGCACGCGGTCGAGGTCGACGACGAGATGATTCCCACGCTGTCGCTGGCCGTGCACCGCCAGCTGCGCAAGTGCGGCGGCTTCGTGCAGCACGAATCGATGGCCGAGGCGCTGGCCACGCTGCACCGGCTGGAGAACCCCGACACGACGCTGCTGCTGCTGCCCAGCTACGCAATCGACAACCCGATCCAGGTCAACGCGCTGTTGCCGCAGCTGCAGGCCAGCAACCTGTTGTCGACGATCACCGACCTGTCGGCGTTCCAGAACCGGCGCTACAACAGCACCCATGGCGTGGCGGCATCTGACTGGCTGCGCACGAAATGGCTCACGCTGCTGCCCTCGCGCACCCAGACCGGCAGCCGGCCGCGCTGGCGCCTGAAGCAGATCACGCACACCTGGGCGCAGAAATCGGTGGAGTTCGAACTCATCGGCACCGGCAACACGGGTGAGACGCTGGTGCTCGGCGCCCATCTCGACAGCATCGCCGGCAGCAACATCGAGGCGCGTGCGCCCGGTGCCGACGACGACGCCAGTGGCGTCGCCGGGCTGACCGAGATCATCCGCGTGCTGGTGGCCAACAACTTCCAGCCCAAACGCAACATCCGCTTCATCGCCTACGCCGCCGAGGAAGTGGGGCTGCTGGGTTCGGCCGCCATCGCCACCGCGGCCGCGTCGCGGCCCGACCGCGTGGTCGGCGTGATGCAGCTCGACATGACGGCCTTCAAGGGCAGCGCGCAGGACCTGTGGATCTACACCGACTACACCAACGCGGCGCAGAACCAGTTCCTGGCCAACCTCGCGGCCGCCTACCTGCCTGACCTCACGGTGGCCTACGACGCCTGCGGCTACGGCTGCAGCGACCATGCGTCCTGGCACAACCGGGGTTATGTCGCGTCCTTCCCCTTCGAGGCCGCCAACAGCAGCTACAACTTTGCCATCCACACCGCCAACGACACCACCGCCACCTTCGGCAACCAGGCCAACCACGCCTTGAAGTTCACGCAGCTGGCGCTGGCCTGGCTGGTGGAACTGGCCAGCGACAGCACGCCGGCGGCGGCCGCAGCAGCCGCGGCCGCGGTTGCGGGCGCCCAACCAGCACCGGCGGACCGCAGCGCCGCGCGCTGAACCTGCGCATGCGGGTCCGGTAGGGCCCGAAGGCCCGCCAGGGCCCCAACGCGATCTCACGTGATCTCACGCGGGGCGCCGTGGCCCGGCGCGCCGCAGACGCGCGGCAGACGCGCCGCAGACGCGCCGCAGACGCGCGGCAGCCTTGCACGAAGCACGCGCCTGGCCGCTATCGAATCCCCTCATGTACGGGTGTCAGCCAGCCGTCAGAATCGTTCGTCGGGGGTAACGAGGCGGTGATGCAGAAGATCTGGCTGAAGCAATACCCCGCCGGCGTGCCGGCAGAGGTGCGCACCGATCTTTTCCCCTCGCTGGTGGCGCTGCTGGAAGACAGCTTCACGCAGTACCACGACAGGCCGGCCTGTCGCTGCATGGGCCGCGACATCAGCTTCGGCGAGGTCGACGACCTGTCGCGTGCACTGGCCGCCTGGCTGCAGGGCAGCGGCCTGCTGCGCGGCGACCGCGTCGCGGTGATGCTGCCGAACGTGCCGCAATATCTGGTGACCGTGGCCGCCATCCTGCGTGCCGGGCTGGTGGTGGTGAACGTGAGCCCGCTGCACACGCCGCGCGAACTGGAGTACCAGCTCAAGGACGCCGGCGCGAAGGCCATCGTGGTCATCGAGAACGCCGCCGCCACGCTGCAGCAGGTGCTGGACCGCGTACCCGTGCAGCACGTGCTGCTGGCCAGCCTGGGCGACATGCTGGGCCCGCTGAAGGGCCGGCTGGTGAACCACGTGACCCGCCGCGTGCGCAAGCTGGTGCCCTCGTTTCAGCTGCCCGGCGCGACGCGCTTCGTCGAAGCGCTGGCGCGCGGCCGGCGCATGGCCTTGCTGCCGGTGACGCCGGGGCCCGACGACATTGCGCTGCTGCAGTACACCGGCGGCACCACCGGCCTGAGCAAGGGCGCGGTGCTGCTGCACCGCCACCTGGTGGCCAACCTGGTGCAGAAACGTGCCTGGTACCAGCCGGCGCTGGCGCGCATCCCGCCCGGCGAGCAGCCGGTGACGGTGTGTGCGCTGCCGCTGCACCACATCTACGGCTTCACGGTGATCATGCTGCTGGGGCTGTTCATCGGCGGCTGCAGCCTGCTGATCCCCAACCCGCGTGACCTGCGCGCGCTGCTGAAGCAGCTCGCGCGCCATCGCTTCCACAGCTTTCCCGCGGTGGACACGTTGTTCGCAACGCTGCTGCGGCAGCCCGGCTTCGACCGCGTCGACTGGAGCCACCTGCGCCTGAGCATCGGCGGCGGCATGGCCGTGCAGCGGGCCACGGCGCGGCTGTGGCTCGAGAAGACCGGCTGCCCGATCTGCGAGGGTTACGGCCTCACCGAGGCCAGCCCCTCGGTCGCCTGCAATCCCGTCGACACCACGGGCTGGAGCGGCCACATCGGCCTGCCGCTGCCGAACACCGAGCTCACGCTGCTCGACGACGACGGCCACGAGGTGCCCCCGGGCACGCCGGGCGAGCTGGCGGTGCGCGGCCCGCAAGTGATGGCCGGCTACTGGCAGCGCCCCGACGAGACGGCCAGGGCGATGACCGCCGACGGCTGGCTGCGCAGCGGTGACATCGGTGTTGTCGACGAACGCGGCTACTTCCGCATCGTCGACCGCAAGAAGGACCTGATCTTCGTCAGCGGCTTCAACGTCTACCCGGGCGAGGTCGAGGACGTGCTGGCGCAGATGCCGGGGGTCCAGGAATGCGCCGTCGTCGGCATCCCCGATGCACGCGCCGGCGAGGCGGTGAAGATGGTGGTGGTGCGCCAGGCGCCGGCCAGCGCGCGGCCCACCGAGGCTGACGTGCGCGCCTGGTGCGAAGCCAACCTCACCGGCTACAAGCGGCCCAAGGTGGTGGAGTTCCGCGCCGACCTGCCGAAGTCGCCGGTGGGCAAGGTGCTGCGGCGCGCGCTGCGCGACCCCCTCTAGGAGCGTGGGCGGCAGAAGGCGTCGAAGCGAAACGTGCGAAAACCGAGTACCGCAGAGAAGCACCGACAAGCCCAGGGCTGGCCCCCTGGGCGCAGGAGGTGATACCCGGCGGTGCCGGTTTCTCGCGCGTTGCAGCCGACGACCTTCTGCCGCCCACGCTCCTGGGGCGTGGGCGCTGCGCGAGAATGCGCCGCCCCGGGCAGGCGTCCGGCGCCGTGCCCGAACCGAGGTGTCCCTTGCTGCTGCCCCCCATCCGTGAACTGCGCGCCCGCCTGAACCAGCCCGGCGCCCACGCGGCGCTCATCGAAGAAGTGCTGGCCGCCGCCGTCTCGCCAGCCGCTGCGCAGGTCTACACCACGCTGCTGCCCGCAGCGGCCCGCGCGGCCGCGCGGGCCGCCGACGCTGCACTCGCCGCGGGCCGGCCGCTGCAAGCGCTGGCCGGGCTGCCGGTGACCGTGAAGGACCTCTACGACATCGCCGGCCGCACGACGATGGCCGGCTCGGTGCTGCGCGCCGGTGCCGCGCCGGCCAGCGCCGACGCCGAGGCCGTGGCCCGGCTGAAGCGGGCCGGCGCGGCGCTCACCGGACTGACGGCGATGAGCGAATTTGCGTTCTCCGGTGTCGGCATCAACCCGCACCACGGCACACCCCGCAACCCCTGCGACGCCGCGGTGGCGCGCATCCCCGGCGGCTCGTCGGCGGGCGCGGCGGTGTCGGTGGCGCTGGGCCAGGCGGTGGCCGCACTGGGCTCGGACACCGGGGGCTCGATCCGCATCCCGGCCGCGCTGTGCGGGCTGGTGGGCTTCAAGAACACACAGGCGCGCACGCCGCTGGGGGGTGCCTTTCCGCTGTCGTTCACGCTCGACACGGTGTGCGCGATGGCGCGCACCGTCGACGACTGCCTGACCGTCGACGGCGTGCTGGCCGGCGCGCCCTTGGCGGTGACACCCCGCCGGCTGGCCGGCCTGCGCCTGGCGCTGCCGCAGACGCTGCTGCTCGAAACGCTGGAACCGGCGGTCGCTGCGGCCTTCGAGCGCACGCTGCAGCGGCTGTCGGCCGCCGGCGCGGCCATCGTGGCGCTGCCGCTGGCCGAGCTGGCAGAGATATCGCAGATCAACGCACCGGGCGGCTTGTCGGCCATCGAGGCCTGGTCGACCCACCGCGACGCACTGCGCACGCAGCGTGAACGCTTCGACCCGCGTGTGGCGCTGCGCATCGAAGCCGGCGCCAGCGCCACGGCGGCCGAGCACCTGGTGATCCTGATGCGCCGGCGCGACTGGATCGCGCGCGTGACGCAGCGCCTGGCCGGTTTCGACGCGCTGATCTGCCCGACGGTGCCGATCACCGCGCCGCCCATCGCCGAGCTGGTGGCCAGCGACGAGGCCTTCTTCAAGGCCAACGGCCTGCTGCTGCGCAACACCTTCGCCGTCAACTTCCTCGACGGCTGTGCCTTCACGCTGCCCTGCCAGGCGCCGGGCGCGCTGCCGGTGGGCCTGATGCTGGCCGCGCCCGGCGGCCACGACGCGGCGCTGGCCGGCGTGGCGCTGGCGGTGGAAGCGTTGCTGAACAGCGATTGAAGCCATGACGATGCGCCTCTTCATCGACACGCCGCTGGCCGCCGGCACCGAACTCACGCTGCCGCCCGGCGCCGCGCGCCACGCCCAGGTGCGTCGTGTGCAGCCCGGCGACACGCTGCAGCTCTTCGACGGCTTGGGGCAAGACTGGCCGGCCACCGTGCTGGCGATGGGCCGCAGCGAGGTGCGTGTGCACGTGGGCGCGCCGCAGCCGGTGGGCAGCGAGCTGCCGCTGGCCGTGACGCTGGCCCTGGGCATGCCGGCCAACGAGCGCATGGATGCGCTGGTCGAGAAGGCCAGCGAACTCGGCGTGGCCACCGTCCAGCCGCTGATGACCACCCGGTCGGTGCTCAGGCTGGCTGGCGAACGCGCCACGCGCAAGCAGGCGCACTGGCAGGCCATCGCCGTGGCGGCCTGCGAGCAGTGCGGTCGCGCCCGCGTGCCGGTGGTGGCGCCGGTGCAGGATTTCCCCGGCTGGCTGGGCGGCTTGGGCGCGGCCGGCGGCACGCTGCGCCTGGTGCTCAGCCTGCGGCCCGGCGCGCGGCCGCTGCCTACCCTGCCCTGGGCCGGCGTGCGCCGCGTGCTCACGCTCAGCGGCCCCGAGGGCGGCCTGACGCCCGACGAAGAGGCCGCGGCCGTCGCAGCCGGTTTTGCAGCCGTCGCGCTGGGGCCGCGGGTGCTGCGCGCCGACACCGCGCCGCTGGCCGTGCTGGCCTGGCTGGGCCTGTCCGCCGCAGGCACGCCGGCTTGACAGCGGCCGGCCATCGGGCACAGTGCACGCCGGAACGCCATTACCTCGGGAGCAAACACATGGGTCTGTTCGACAACGTCATCGGCGCGCTCGGCGCCAGCGCCGGCACCCATGCCGGAACACAAGCCACCGGCATGTCCGGCCAGGCCGACCCGCTGCAGGCCCTCATCGGCATGCTGGGCCAGGGCGGCGGCCTGACCGGGCTGTTGCAGCAGCTGCAGCAGGGCGGGCTGGGCGACGCGGTGAGTTCGTGGATCTCCACCGGCCCCAACCAGCCGGTGTCGGCGGATGCGCTGGGCCAGGTGCTGAACCACGACGCCGTGGCCGGCTTCGCACGCCAGCTGGGTGTCAACCCGCAGGACGCGCTGGGCACGCTGGCGCAGATGCTGCCGCAGTTCGTCGACAAACTGAGCCACAACGGCCAGCTTCCTCAGGGTGACCTGGGTGCGATGCTGGGTGGCCTGGGCGGTGGGCTGGGTGATCTCGCCGCGTACTGGACGGCCTGCGCAACAAGCGCTGAGCGGCGCATGCGAAGCGCAAGGTGCTGAAGACCGTCGGCGGTGTTGCCATCCAGGCGCGGCACCGCGCCTCGTGCCATTGCGGCGCCGTGGTGCTGGAACTCGAGCTGCCCGACGGCATCGTCGACCCGCGCCGCTGCGACTGTTCAGTCTGCCGCCGCAAGGGCGCCATCGTCGCTTCGGTGCCACTCGCAGGCATCAAGATCCTGCAGGGCGAATCGGCGCTGCGCGTCTACCGATTCAACACCGGCACGGCCAGGCACTACTTCTGCGGCCACTGCGGCATCTACACCCACCACCGCCGGCGGTCGAACCCGGACCAGTACGGCTACAACGTCGGCTGCCTGGAAGGTGTGAACCCGTTCGACATCCAGAACGTGCCGACCAACGATGGCGTAAACCACCCAGCCGACCGCGCCGCAGCGCCGCAGGGCTGAAATCGATGCGCCGGGCGTGCACCGGGCCGGTGGCCGGCGTTGACTTGCATGCGGGTGTTCACGGGTCGCGAGGTGGACGGCCATGACCCAGCGTTTGCGGTGGGCAGCTTTGCGGTCATTCACCTGGCCTCGGCCAGGCCGCTTCTGAACCTTCAAACCGTACCAGGCTCCGACGCGAATGGTCACCACCGATCCGAGGTAGCTGGACGGCTGACTGCTTTGCGGTTGGCTGCCTGGCGTCGCGGGCGAATGCTTGGGGTCGACTCGAGCCAGCCAAGCCCCGTGAAAGGAGTCAGCCGCGCTGGCGCCATAGCGAAGGTCAACTCCCGGGTGCCGCGCCGTACTCACAGTCCCGGCCAGGAGCGGGTGCTCCAGGCTGGCCGGTTCGAGGTGGCGAAGCCGGGAGTGCCTGCGCTGACGGGGGACCAGAGCTGTCGCTCCCGGCTGTTCGGCTAGGCAGGATGTTCGGCTGGGCAGGATTGACGGACTGTAATCGTTCGATTACATTGACGCCGAGTTCAGCGAGCGACATCAGGCGCGCAAAGGCGTCAGCCGCCCTGCTCGACTGAGAGAGGAAACGAAGATGAGCGCACGAATCAAGGTTGACGAGCCGCCGGCATTTGATGCCGCGCCATACCTCGACAGCGACGAGGCCATTGCTTCTTACCTGACTGATATCCTGCAGGCCAACGACGCAGGACTGCTCTCCGCCGCGCTGGGTGACATCGCACGCGCGCGTGGCATGACCGATATCGCCAAGGCGGCGGGCATCACGAGGGAAGCGCTATACAAGGCCTTGCGGCCCGGCAGTGCGCCGCGCTTCGACACCGTCAACCGTGTATGTACCGCCCTAGGCGTTCGCCTGGTGGTTCAGCCGTTACATCCGGTCTGACGGATCGGCCGACGCGGTTCGGCCATCAACTGAAGTTCGCGGCGGGCACCTTTGAAGTCATCGACCTCGCCTGGCCGTTTGCTGCGGGCACCGTTGGGCAATCAGCGATGAAACCTCAAAGGCTACGAGCGAAGCGCGCACCGATCTCAATCAGCGCCGAAGAAATCTTGTCCGGCGGCAAAACGAAATCCACAAAGCTTGAGGCCTGCGCACGGACAGGCATGGAAGCGAGCTCTGCCGATTTATCCTGCGCAAAGGTGATGCCGCCCTTTTCCTTGATGTGCTTGCACCCTGCAGTGCCATCCCCGCCGTAACCCGAGACGACGACCCCGATGGCCCGGTCGCCGAAGGTTTCCGCGATCGAAGCGAAGAAAATATCGATCTGCGCGTTGCGTCGACTCCGAGGCGAAGTAACCTTGAACTTGTGTTCCTCAACCTCGAGATCAGCGTTGGCCGGAATTACAAAAACATGGTTCGCGCTCATCGGCATGGCAGCCGATGCGACCAGCACCGGCATCTTCGTGTGACGTGCCAGAATTAGTGCCAACTGACTGAAGGCGACCGGATTCATATGCGAAATGATCACGAATGCCATGCCAGTGTCGGCAGGCAAATGATCCAAAAGCGACTTGTACGCATTCAGAGCGCCCGCCGAGCCGCCAATTCCAACAACGCACGTGGGAATGGACTTTCTCATGTTCGCGTCGAGGGGGGGCACTGTCGGTCTTCCTAGAAGATTTTCTTATTTTTGACTCGTGGCGGTGCCTTTTCCGACCTTCCTTTTATGGATGTCTCCTGCAGTGGCCCCGGAATCCATAGGCACAAGACTCAGTCCGTCGTTGCCAAGCACCAGTTTGTGCACATCGCTTGAATGGCCCATGCCGCGCGACTTGACAATGTAGAGGCCGCGGATGCGACGTTTCCCCTCGTTTTCCTCCAATTCCCGGACGACGATCCAAGTGTCGATCAGGGACGAAACGCCGATTTCACCGCTCGTGTCATTTAGCGCGGTCGAAGATACCAGGCTGGTAAAGAGCCCAGTAATGCCCTTGGATTTGAGGGCATCGATCATGCGGGTGAGCATGGACTGAACTTCCAGTGGGTTCCCTTGCCCCAACAGACTCGTCAGCGGATCGATGACCACGGCTCGTGGCTGGAATTCGGCCAGGAGCTTGTACAAGTCAAGCAAGTGCATCTCCAGACCAAAGAACGAGGGCCGGGTGGACACCATCTTCAGCAGCCCTTTCTTGACCAGCGGCCCGAGATCGAGTCCGATGGAGCTCATGTTCTGGACAAGTTGCCCGGCCGATTCTTCATACGACAAGAACAGGCATTTCTCCCCGCGCCTGCACGTTTCCACGGCGAAAGCCGCTGCGAGACTGGTCTTGCCAGTGCCTGCGGTGCCGGAAACGAGAACCGTGCTGCCTCTGGTGTATCCGCCACCCTGGAACAATTTGTTCAGTGATGCGACGCCTGTAGCCACCCGTGCCGCCGTGCCCGGTTGGTCCATGCCCGCAGAAGTGATGGGGATGACCGAAAGCCCACCATCGTCGATGACGAACGGATACTCGTTGACTCCGTGCTTGGATCCGCGATATTTGATGACACGAATTCGCCGTGTCGCAATCTGTTCCCGCACCCGGTTGTCGACAAGGATGATGCAGTCGGAAATGTATTCTTCCAAACCGTGGCGAGTGAACGAGCCTTGTTGCACTTCGCCGGTGTCTTGCTGCACTTCGCCGGTGATCAGTGCGGTGACTTTCTTGTCTTTGAGCCACCGAAAGAGTCTCTTGATTTCGAGGCGCAGGATGCCGTCGTCGTGGATGCCGGCGAACAATGATTCGATGGAATCCAGCACGACGCGCTTTGCCTTGATGGAATCGATGGCCTGCTCAAGTCGGACAAATATACCTTCGAGGTTGAATTCCCCTTCTTCCTGAATGTCCCTTCGTTCGAGCAGAACGAAGTCGAAAACAATCTTCTTCTCAGCGACGAGCGCCTGCAGGTTGAAATTCAGCGAAGCCACGTCCTTGTACAACTCTTCTTCATTCTCTTCAAACGACATGAAGACGCCGGGTTCTTCGTATTTCTGCGCGCCGCTGATCAAAAAATCTACGCCAAGCAACGTTTTCCCGGTGCCGGTGCTCCCACACAACAACGTGATTCTGTTTCTTGGAAGTCCGCCTTCCGTGATTTCGTCAAACCCCTTGATGCCCGTCATACACTTTGGCAGCCCACCCCCGGGCGCGGATCCCTTCTTGCGGGACTTGCTGCTAGCTTGAAGTTTGGGGTCGGTTGAAGCCACAGTCCACCTCCATTCAATTGCGTCAAAGAATGTGTCGTCAGCAAACAGCGAATGACGCCTTCACGATTGGCCGAACAAGAGAAGCGCATCTTGTTGAAGAAAAATGCGCCACTTCATCCGGTTTCGTTGTCATGCTGAACCAGAATGGATGCGCAATCTGTACGGCAGCGAACAAAGTCGAATGCGCAGAACGTACCGAGGAGAGCGGCGTGCTCGTGTACGCAAACCCAACACGCGCAGCACCTCTGTCATTCGCTGCGGCACACGCTTTTGCGACGTCCCTGTGAGCGGCGCGGTGCCATCAATCTTTGCGCAACGCAGGCAAAAACCGGGCTTCCTATGGGATGGCCGCGTACTCGCGAATAGCCGAGTCGCACATGTGCGCCCTGCACATTGGGAGTCCAGCAGACCATCGCAACGTCAGAGCGCGAGTTGGTGACGGAGGTTTGCGTCTGTCTGATCGAGGCGAGGCTCGGTCGATGCCGATCGCCCCTGCCGCTTGCTCGAGTGTTGCGTTGTCGACATTTGACGCACGGCCCGCCGGCGGCGCCACTGGGGCGAGGGCGTTTTGCGGCGCCACGACTTCCGTTGGTCGGTTTGTCGCCGGTGACCGCCAGGGGGCAATGTCATCCGCAACGGCGGCTTTGTGGCGACGAAGTCTTGGTTAGCTTCGACTGCAGTGGGTCGCAGACAGACGTCCACGCCCCTTCGTGCTGACGCGGCAGGAACCGCGCCGCCGCAGATCGGAAAGGTCAGTCGCGCCGGCCGTCGGCGTGCAGCGAGAGGATGTCGACCACGGCGCGGTTGCAGGGTGTGGGCACGCCCAGACGGCGGCCACGTGCGACGACGTCGCCACTCAGCCACGGCAGCTCGAGTCGGTTGCCGCGTTCCAGGTCGTGGTGCATCGACGAGGTCATGGTCTCGGGCAGCGTGTCGGCGAAGGCCAGGCGGTTCTCGGCGTATTCGGGCGGCAGCGGCACGCCCTCGGCGCGCGCCACCTTCACCACCTCGTCCATCACGTCGTGCAGGAAAGCGTGGGCGCGGGGGTGGCTGCGGATGCGGCCGATGGGCAGGCGCGCCAGCGTGGTCGTGGCCGACAGGCCGACGAGGAAAACGAACTTCTCCCATTGCGCCTGGCGGATGCGGGGGCTGAGCTCGTGGTCGATGCCGGCCTCGGCACAGGCCGCGGCGAAGGCCTGCAGGCGCGGGCTCGTGCTGCCGTCGAACTCGCCGAAGACCAGGCGTTGCATGGTGCCGTTGTGGCGGATGACACCCGGCTCGGCGATGCTGGCCGCGATGTAGCCCACGCCACCGGCGACATGGCGCGCGCCCAGGGCCTCGCGCAGCAGGTCGTCCTTCACGACGCCGTTCTGGAACGAGACGACCACGGTGTCCTCGCCCAGCAGCGGCCACAACGATTGCGCGGCGTCCACCGTGTCCCAGAGCTTGACGCCGAAGAGCACGAAGTCGGCCCCCGTGATCTCGGCCGGACTCTCGAAGGCGCGCACCTGCTTCAGCTGCAGATCGCCCAGCGGGCTGATCACGCGCAGGCCGTGCTTGCGCAGCGCCTGCAGGTGTGCGCCGCGTGCGACAAAACTGACCTCGTGCCCGGCCTGCGCCAGCCGGCCACCGAAATAGCCGCCTACCCCGCCGCTGCCCATGATGGTGATGCGCATCGCTGTTCCCTGCTCCGGCCCCCACGGGCCCGCTTCAAGCCGGCAAGTCTAGGCGCCGCAGCAACGCATGCAGACCAGCCGACCAAGGCCTTGCGCGGAACCGGCTCCGCCGGGCCACTGCATGAGCCCCCCCGGGGGGTGGCGAACGCAGTGAGCCTGGGGGCCTCACTTTCTGCCGAAGGCCGGGTCGATGCGCAACAGTGCCGCCGCCGCAAACGACGGCAGCGTGGCGACGCAGGCCCAGACGAAGAAGTTCAGGTAACCCAGCTGACTCTGCAGCCAGCCTGCCCCCATGCCCGGCAGCATCATGCCCAGCGCCATGAAGCCCGTGCACAGCGCGTAGTGCGCGGTCTTGTGCGGGTTCGGGCCGCCGGCACCGTCGGTGCCCGGTGCGCCGTCGTGGCCGCCGGCCACCATCAGCATGTAGACCATGTAGGCGGTGAAGCCGAAGCCGTAGCCGAACTGTTCCAGCGCCACCGCCGCGCTCACCAGCCACAGGCTCGAAGGCTGGGCCCAGGCCAGCGCCACGAACACGGTGTTGGGCAGGTGCATGCAGACCATCAGCGGCCACAGCAGCTTCTTCAGCCCGCCGCGGCTGATGACCCAACCGCCCAGCAGCCCGCCCAGCGTCAGCGCCGAGATGCCCACCGTGCCGTAGGCGATGCCCACTTCCTGCGTCGTCAGGCCCAGCCCACCGGCGCTTTTCGGGTCGAGCAGGAAGGGTGTCACCAGCTTGAGCAGCTGCGCCTCGGCGAAGCGGTACAGCAGCAGGAAAGCCAGCAGGCGCAGGATCTCCTTCTTGCGGAAGAAGGCGGCGAAGACGGTGCCGAAGTCGGCCCAGAAGGTTGCGCTGCGGGGCGCCGGGCGGTCGGCCACGGGCCGCGGCAGCGCCCACTGGTGGTACGCGGCGGCCCACACGAACAGCAGCGCCAGCAGCCCGAACACCCACGCCCAGGCCTGTGCCACCTGCCCCGTGCGCTGCGCCAGATGCCCGGCCAGGTAGACCAGCCCGCCCTGGCCGCCGATCATCGCCAGCCGGTAGAAGGTGCTGCGCACACCGACGAAGGCGGCCTGTGCAGCCGGCGGCTGGGCCAGCATGTAGAAACCGTCGGCCGCGATGTCGTGCGTGGCCGACGCAAACGCCATCAGCCAGAAGACCACCAGCGTGGCCTGCAGGAAGGCCGGCGCCGGCACCACCAGCGCCACGCCCGCCAGGGCGGCGCCGACGACGAACTGCAGCGCCACGATCCAGCGCCGCTTGGTGCCCAGCAGGTCGACCAGCGGCCCCCACAACGGCTTGATGACCCAGGGCAGGTAGAGCCAGCTCGTCAGCAGCGCGATGTCGGTGTTGCTGACGCCCAGGTTCTTGTACATGACGACGGCCAGCGTCAACACCACCACGTAGGGCAGGCCCTGGGCGAAGTAGAGGGTGGGGATCCAGCGCCAGGGGTGGGCGGCGGTGAGCGACGAGGGAGCCAAGGGCGGGTGCGAGGGTTGGGATCGGTGGCGGGGTGCAGGCGCAATGTTCACACGACGGCGGCGCGGCGCAGACCGGCCCGAGCGGCAGCGGGCAGGCCGCGCCATTTGCATGAAAGCGACAGCCTCTTCACATCCTTGGTTATCCCGGATGGGCCGTCTTATGCTGCGCGGCAACACTGCGACAGTGTGCATCGCGCTCCGGCGAGCCGGCTCGAAGACCGGCCGTCACCACAACCCCCCGAGGAACCCTGATGAAACTGAAGACCGTCGTTGGCAGCCTGGCGCTGCTGGGTTTGGCTACGCATGTGCTGGCGCAGACACCGGCACCCAGCCAGCGCATCACGATCACCGGTTCCAGCATCAAGCGCATCGCCGCCGAAGGCGCGTTGCCGGTGCAGGTGATCTCGCGCGACGAGATCGACCGCTCGGGCATCGTCAGCGCCGAGCAACTGGTGGCGCGCATCAGCGCCAACGGCAGCGGCGCCGACAACCTGTCATCGAACGTCGGTATCCAGCTCGGCACGACAGACCGCAACAACAACGGCAACAGCAGCGCCAACCTGCGCGGTCTGGGCGCCAACAGCACGCTGGTGCTGCTGAACGGGCGCCGCGTATCCACGCACGGCGCCAAGGGCAACGCGGTCGACCTGAACTCGATTCCCTTGGGTGCGGTCGAGCGCGTGGAAGTGTTGACCGACGGCGCCTCGGCCATCTACGGCACCGACGCCATCGGCGGTGTCATCAACTTCATCCTGCGTCGCGACTACACCGGCCTGGAAGCCACGGGTTTCGTCGACATCACCGAAGCCGGCGGCGGAAACATCTACCGCGGCCAGTTGCTGGGCGGATGGGGCGACCTGACCAGCGACGGCTACAACGTCATGGCCGCGCTGACGGTCGACACGCAGAAGATCCTGGGTGGCAGAGAACGCGCCTTCTCCAACGGCTTCCAACCCGAGCGCGGCCTGTCGCCCGATACGTCCGGCACACCCTTCGCCACCCAGACGGGGTCGGCCGGCACGGCCATCGGCAGCAGCTTCACCGTGCCTGGCGCGACACGTACGTTCAACCGCGCCAATTTGCTGAGTTTCCAAGGCAAGTGCGACACCCTTCCCGGCATGTCGCAGTACCAGGCCGCCCTCTGGTCCAGCCCGGGCGCCACCTACGCCTGCGCCTTCGACTACGGCGGCTCGGCAGTCCTGATCCAGCCGGTGGACCGCGTCAACCTGGTGGCACGCGGCAGCTACGCGCTGAACAGCGCACACACCCTGTTTGCCGAGTTCGTGGGTTCGCAGACCAAGGCCACCAAGCAGTTCGAGCCCTACCAGATCACTACCACCGGCAGCATAGCCGGTGCCCAATACCCGGTGGGTGGCCCCTACTACCAGAACCTGTCGGCCTACATCCCGGCTTTCGACGCCACGAAGAAGATCGCCTTCCGCTACCGCTGCGTCATCTGCGGCGGGCGCACGATCGAGACCACGACCGACGCCTACCGGCTGCTGTTGGGTGCAGAGGGCGTGGTGCTGGGCAAGTGGGATTACAAGCTCGGTCTTTCGACGGCCCAGAGCAAGGCCGAATCCAAGCTCGGCCCTGGCTACCTGTTCACCGATTCGATGGTCTCGGCTTTCGGCAGCGGTCTCATCAACCCCTGGCTGCTGCCGGGCCAGAACCAGACCCAGGCTGCACTGGACCTCATCCGAGGCGCCAGCGCAGAGGGCACGCGCCTGTTCGGCGGCAAGTCGACGCTGGTGCAGGTCGACGGCACGTTGTCGGGTGAACTGATGCAGCTGCCGACGGGCCCGCTGTCGGCCGCCATCGGTTTCGACGTGCGCCAGGAAAGCTACCAGTTCAGCGACGGCTCGGTGACGACGCGCCCGGTCTACCAGGCCCCCTTCGATGCCGAGTTCCCCAAGGTCAAGCGCGACATCACCGCCGTGTTCGCCGAATTGGCAGTGCCGATCGTCAAGAACCTGGAAGCCACGCTGGCCGTTCGCAACGATCATTACAGCGATTTCGGCAGCACCACCAACCCCAAGGTGGCGCTGAAGTGGACCCCGATGGAACAGCTGCTGCTGCGCGGCTCGTACAACACCGGCTTTCGCGCGCCGAGCTTCTTCCAGCTCTATGGCGCCGAGGGCGATTCGCCGGTTCCCGGCAACATCGCCGACCCCGTGCTGTGCCCGAACGGCCCGACAGCGCCGGGCGCTGACCTGTCCGTGTGCGCCATCCGTCCGAACGCCCGCCAAGGGGGCAACAAGACCCTGCAGCCCGAGACGTCCAAGCAGTGGACCGTGGGCTTCGTCGCTTCGCCGGCGGCCTGGCTCAGCTTCGGCGCCGACCTGTGGGAGATCAAGCGCAACGACCTGATCTATGAGCTGACGCCGCAGCAGGTGATCGCCAACTACACCACGTTCCCGGGCAACCTGGTGCGCGGCACGGATGGCCGCCTCGACGGCCCCGGCGGCTTCATCCGCGCCGGCTTCGTCAACGCCGACGGCGACATCACCCGCGGTGTCGACGTGAACATGCTGCTCAACGGCATGCTGGCCGGCGCGAAGTGGAATGCCGGCATCAACGGCACCTACATCGACAGCCACCGTTCACGCGTCTTCTCCACCGAGCCGTATCTCGAAACTGCCGGCCAGTGGGACTCGCGCGACCTGTTCGTCCGCTGGAAGCACGAGGCCCGCTTCACCTACATCCGTGGCCCCTGGGCGGCCACGCTGTCGCAGAGCTACGTCAGCGGCTACAAGGACGAAGTGCCGGTGGGTGTCGTGCCGCCGGGCTTCAACCCCGATGTCGACAGCTACACGACCTACGGCGTCTCGGCCACCTACACCGGCATCAAGAACCTGAGCATCACCGGCGGCATCAAGAACCTGTTGGACAAGGACCCGCCCTTCACCGCGCACAACCTGGACTTCGCTGCCGGCGCAGGGTGGGACCCGCGCGTGGCCGACCCGCGCGGTCGTGCATTCACGCTGCGCGTGAACTACAAGTTCTTCTGACGGCTGCCCAGCAGCACCGGGGGCCTCGTTCGAGGCCCCTTTTGCTTTGACGCGGCCCCCGCCCATGTTCACCCTGCTGCTCAAGAAGCTCGCCGCACTCATCCCCACGCTGCTGGGCGTGACGCTGGTGGCCTTCGCGCTGATACGGCTCATTCCCGGCGACCCGATCGAGATCATGGTCGGCGAGCGCCGGCTCGACGAAGCCGCGCGCACGGCGCTGATGGCGCAGCTGGGCCTGGACCAGCCGCTGCACGTGCAGTACGGGCGTTATGTGCTGCAGCTGCTGCAGGGCGACCTGGGCAAGAGCCTGGTCACGCGCGAGCCGGTGTCGGCCGAGTTCGCGGTGCTCTTCCCGGCCACGGTGGAACTGGCGCTGGCCGCGCTGGTGCTGGCGCTGGTGCTCGGCCTGCCGCTGGGCATCGCCGCGGCGCTGAAACGCGGCTCGTGGTTCGACCAGCTCGTGATGGCATTGGCCACCGTGGGCAACAGCATGCCGGTGTTCTGGTGGGGGCTGATCCTCATCATGTTCTTCAGCGTCGGGCTGGAATGGACGCCTGTCAGCGGCCGCATCGGCATCGAATACGACGTCGACACCGTCAGCGGCTTCATGCTGGTCGACAGCGCGCTGGCCGACCTGCGCGGCCAGGAAAGCGGCGCCTTCGCCAGCGCCGTGCTGCACCTGCTGCTGCCGGCCACCGTGCTGGGCACGATACCGATGGCGGTGGTGGCGCGCATGACACGCAGCGCCATGCTGGACGTGCTGCGCGAGGACTACATGCGCACCGCGCGCGCCAAGGGCCTGAGCCCGGCGCGTGTCATCGTGCACCACGGGCTGCGCAATGCGCTGATCCCGGTCGTCACCGTGCTCGGGCTGCAGGTCGGCAGCCTGCTCGGCGGCGCGGTGCTGACGGAGACCATCTTCTCGTGGCCGGGCATCGGCAAGTGGCTCATCGACGCCATCGCGCGGCGCGACTACCCGGTGGTGCAGGCCGGCATCCTGGTCTCGGCGCTGATCTTCATTGGCGTCAACCTGGTGGTGGACTTGCTGTACGGCGTGGTCAACCCGCGCATGCGGGGGAAGGGTTGAGGCGCGTGCGATTGCCGCGGCGATCAGGCCGGATACCGCGCTGTATTACTATACTGACCTGTGTAACACTTGGGAGCGCCCCATGGCTACCAACCTGACCAGCAAGGGGCAAGTCACTATCCCCAAGCGCATTCGTGACTCGCTCAACTTGCAACCCGGCATGCCGGTGGAGTTTGGCGTGAACAGCCAGGGTGAAGTGGTCATCAGAGCCGTGGCGCCGACAAAGACAAAACGGCGTGTCGCTGACCGGTTCGAGGCTGCACGCGGGTCGGCCACCATCAAGTACCCCAGCACCGAGGAGTACATGAAAATGCTTCGCGACCCCTTGGTTTGATCCACACGAGGCGCAGGTGTTGACCACCGTTCTCGTCGATACCAACGTGCTCATTGACGTGCTGCAGGACGATGCCACCTGGGCGGCTTGGTCACTACAGCAATTGCGTGCCTTGTCTCGCGTGCATCGGCTGGCCATCAACCCCGTGATCTACGCTGAGCTCGCGATGTCTTTTGACAACCCCAGCGCCTTGGACGCGGAGGTTGAAGCACTGGAGCTGAGCTTTGTGGAGCTGTCGCGCAGCGCCTTGTTCTTGGCCGCGCGTGCCCACTTGCACTACCGGCGTCGCGGCGGCACCAAAGACCAGGTCCTGGCTGATTTCTTCATCGGCGCCCACGCCATGGCCAATGACTGGACGGTCTTGACGCGAGATGCTGCGCGGTTTCGCACCTACTTTCCAAGACTGCATGTGATTGCGCCCGAGCAGTGAGCGCCGCACCCGTGACCGCCGCTACCAAGGACACACCCGCGCCACCGTCCCAGTCTGACGCTGGGCCGCTGCGCGAATTCATCACCGCCTTCGCCAGCAACCGCGGCGCAACCATCGCCTTCTTCGTCTTCGCCGCCGTGGTGCTGGGCGCCGTGTTCGCGCCCTGGCTGGCGCCGCACGACCCCATCCAACAGTACCGCGACCACCTGCTGGTGCCCCCAATGTGGCAGGCTGGCGGGCTGGCGATGTTCCCTCTGGGCAGCGACGAACTCGGTCGCTGTATGCTGAGCCGGCTGCTCTTCGGCGCCAGGGTGTCGTTGCTGATCGGCCTGGCCTCGGTCCTGCTGGCTTTGGTGCCCGGCGTGCTGCTGGGGTTGCTGGCCGCCTTTCATGGGCGCTGGCTGTCACCCCTGATCATGCGGTTGATGGACATCCTGCTGGCCCTGCCCGGCCTGTTGCTGGCCATCTGCGTCATCACCATCCTGGGGCCGGGGCTGGTGAACACGGTGATCGCGATTGCCGTCGGCGCGCTGCCGGGCTACGTGCGGCTGGTGCGCGGCTCGGCGCTGGCCGAGATGGGGCGCGACTACGTCACCGCCAGCCGCGT
>JBBRBW010000041.1:0-35096 GCA_038205425.1 Burkholderiales bacterium
GAAGACGGTGGCCGACTTCTACAAGATCAAGGTCGCCGACATGTACAGCAAGAAGCGCCCGGCCAGCATCGCCCGGCCGCGCCAGATCGCGATGTACCTGGCCAAGGACATGACCAAGAAGAGCCTGCCCGAGATCGGCGAACTCTTCGGCGGCCGCGACCACACCACGGTGCTGCATGCGGTGCGCAAGATCGGCGCCGAGCGCACCACCAACCCCGAACTGAACCAGCAACTGCACGTACTGGAACAGACGCTGAAGGGCTGAAACCGCCCCTTCCGCGCGTCACAATCCGTGATGTTGCAAAGCCTGTGGAAAGAGCCGGCACAACCCGGTGCTTGTCCACAGCCAGGGGCTACGCGGCGGGTTTGTCCCCTTTGCCGGTACAGCGGCGGCGGGGCCGGGCCCACAGGGTTGGCCAGCTCCTAAGCCCTTGATGGAAAAGGCGAAAATAGCGTTGTCCCCAGAACTGGGACGGCCCTACTAGCTACTACCAAGTTTAAAAAGAGGAAAAGGCATGATCGTTCTCAAAGCGGCACAGGCGAACCTCCTCGAAGCCTTGCAGTCGGTGGCAGGCATCGTCGAGCGCAGGCATACCCTGCCCATCCTGGCCAACGTGCTGCTGCGCAAGAACGGCCCGAGCATCGAGTTCACCACCAGCGACCTCGAGATCCAGGTCCGCACCAACGCCGAACTCGGCGGCGATGTCGGCCAGCTCAGCACCACAGTGGGCGCGCGCAAGCTCATCGACATCCTGCGCAGCCTGCCCGCCGACCAGACCGTGACGCTCAGCGCCGCCCAGAACAAGCTCACGCTGCAGGGCGGCAAGAGCCGCTTCACGCTGCAGACGCTGCCGGCGGATGACTTTCCCCTCGTCAACGAAAGTGTCGACTTCGGCCCCACTTTCAGCGTGCCGCAGAAGACGCTGCGTGAACTCATCAACCAGGTGCACTTCGCGATGTCGGTGAACGACATCCGCTACTACCTCAACGGCATCCTCTTCATCGCCGAAGGCAAGATACTGACGTTGGTGGCCACCGACGGCCACCGCCTGGCGTTGGCCCAGGCCCAGCTGGAACAGGACGTGCCCAGCAAGCAGGAAGTCATCCTGCCGCGAAAGACGGTGCTGGAACTGCAGCGCCTGCTGAAGGACGAAGACACCGCGATCGAGATGCGCTTCGCCAACAACCAGGCCAAGTTCGTGTTCTCGAAGATGGAATTCGTCACCAAGCTCGTGGAAGGCAAGTTCCCCGACTACAACCGCGTCATCCCGAAGAACCACAAGAACATCGTGGTGCTGGGCCGCGTGCCACTGCTGGCCAGCCTGCAGCGCGCCGCCATCCTGACGAGCGAGAAGTTCAAGGGTGTGCGCGTGAACATCGAACCCGGCCTGCTGCGCATTGCCAGCAGCAACGCCGAGCAGGAAGAAGCGAAGGAAGAACTCGAGATCGACTATGAAGGCGATGCCATCGAGATCGGCTTCAACGTCACCTACCTCATCGACGTGCTGGCCAACAGCCCGCACGAGATGGTGAAGCTGGAACTGCAGGACAGCGCCGCCAGCGCGCTGTTCAGCATTCCCGACCAACCCGGCTTCAAGTACGTCGTGATGCCCATGCGCATCTAGCGACGCCTCGGCGGCAAGCCAGTGCAAGCAGCGGGCCGCGGCCCGCTTCAGCGTTTCTAGAGGGGCCGGAAACAGACCGGCCCGCCAGCGAAAAGAGCCCGTGATGACCGACCCGCAGCAAGCCCACAACCCCGCCGACAAGCCCCACAAGCTCGGCGAGGGTGTCACCCAACGTGAACTGCCCAGCGCCGAAGGTCAGCACGCCAGCACCGGCAGCGAAGCCAGCGTGGCCTACGGCGAAGGCGACATCCAGATCCTGGAAGGCCTGGAAGCGGTGCGCAAGCGCCCCGGCATGTACATCGGCGACACCAGCGACGGCACGGGCCTGCACCACCTGGTGTTCGAGGTGGTGGACAACAGCATCGACGAGGCGTTGGCCGGCCATTGCGACGACATCGTCGTCACCATCCACACCGACAGCAGCATCAGCGTCACCGACAACGGCCGCGGCATTCCCACCGGCGTGAAGATGGACGACAAACACGAGCCCAAGCGCTCTGCCTCTGAAATTGCACTGACCGAACTGCACGCCGGCGGCAAGTTCAACCAGAACAGCTACAAAGTGTCTGGCGGCCTGCACGGCGTAGGCGTGAGCTGCGTCAACGCGCTGAGCGTGTGGCTGCGCCTGATCGTGCGCCGCGAGGGCAAGGTGCACCAGCTCGAGTTCAAGCGCGGCGTCACGCAAGACCGCACGATCGAGATGCGCGACGGCTTCGAGACCAGCCCGATGAAGATCGTCGGCGACACCGAGAAGCGGGGCACCGAGGTGCACTTCCTGGCCGACGACACGATCTTCAGCAACATCGACTTCCACTACGACGTGGTGGCCAAGCGCCTGCGCGAACTGAGCTTCCTGAACAACGGCGTGAAGATCCGCCTCGTCGACGAGCGCAACGCCAAGGAAGACAACTTCGCCTTCGCCGGCGGCGTGAAGGGTTTTGTCGGCTTCATCAACACCGGCAAGAAGGTGCTGCACCCGAACATCTTCCACGCCATGGGCGACAAGATGAGCGACCAGGGCACCAACATCGGCGTCGAGGTGGCGATGCAGTGGAACGACGGCTACGCCGAAAACGTGCTCTGCTTCACCAACAACATTCCGCAGCGCGACGGCGGCACCCACCTCACCGGCCTGCGCGCGGCGATGACGCGGGTCATCAACAAGTACATCGACGACAACGAGATCGCCAAGAAAGCCAAGGTCGAGATCGCCGGCGACGACATGCGCGAAGGCCTGGCCTGCGTCGTCAGCGTGAAGGTGCCCGAGCCCAAGTTCAGCAGCCAGACCAAGGACAAGCTGGTCAGCAGCGAAGTGCGCGGCCCGGTCGAAGACATCGTCAGCAAGCTGCTCACCGACTGGCTGCTCGAGAACCCCAACGACGCCAAGATCATCTGCAGCAAGATCGTCGACGCCGCCCGCGCCCGCGAGGCTGCGCGCAAGGCCCGCGAGATGACACGCCGCAAGGGTGTGCTCGATGGCCTGGGCCTGCCCGGCAAGCTGGCCGACTGCCAGGAGAAGGACCCGGCGATGTGCGAGATCTACATCGTCGAGGGCGACAGCGCCGGCGGCAGCGCCAAACAAGGACGCGACCGCAAGTTCCAGGCGATCCTGCCGCTGCGCGGCAAGATCCTGAACGTCGAACGTGCACGGTATGAACGCCTGCTCAGCAGCGACAGCATCGTCACGCTGATCACCGCCCTGGGCACCGGCATCGGCGTCGAAGACTTCAACGTCGACAAGCTGCGCTACCACCGCATCATCATCATGACCGACGCGGATGTGGACGGTGCGCACATCCGCACCCTGCTGCTGACCTTCTTCTACCGCCAGATGCCCACGTTGGTGGAGCGTGGCCACATCTACATCGCGCAGCCGCCGCTGTACAAGGTGAAGCTGGGCAAACACGAGGAATACCTGAAGGACGGCCCGGCGCTCGACGCCTTCCTGCTGAACGTGGCGCTGGATGGCGCCAGCGTCTGGCCCGACGGCGCCACCGATGGCGGCCGCCCGGCCCTGCAAGGCCCGGCGCTCGAAACCCTGGCGCGCAGCTACCTGGTGGCCAACGCCGTGACCGACCGCCTGAGCAACTGGATGGACGTGGACGCCGTGCGCTCCATCGCCAGCGGCCTGACGCTGGACCTGGACAGCGCTGGCGCCGCCGAGGCCAGCGCGGTGGCGATGCAGGCGGCGCTGAAGGACGCGATGGTCAGCGCCGAGTTCGACGCCCGCAGCGACAAGCACCTGCTGCGCATCAGCCGCCGCCACCACGGCAACGTCAAGAGCAGCGTCATCACGCAAGACTTCGTGCACGGCGCCGACTACGCCGCGCTGGCCGGTGCGGGCACGTCCTTTCTGGGACTGCTGGGCTCGGACGCCGTGGTGCGCCGCGGCGAGGGCGAGAAGATGAAGGAACTGAAGGTGGCCGACTTCCGCGCCGCGATGGGCTGGCTGATGCAGCAGGCCGAAAGCGCCGTGGGCCGTCAGCGCTACAAGGGCCTGGGCGAGATGAACCCCGAGCAGCTGTGGGAAACGACGATGGACCCCACCGTGCGCCGGCTGCTGAGGGTGCAGATCGACGATGCGATCGAGGCGGATCGGGTGTTCACGATGCTGATGGGCGACGAGGTGGAACCGCGTCGCGAATTCATCGAGAGCAATGCGTTGCGGGCGGCGAATATCGACGCTTGATGCTGTAGGAAGTTACGGTGAACCGGCGTCTCACCGAGCTGAGCAGTGCGGCTGCCGTGCTGGCAGCGCTGGATAAATTTCAGAGCTTGGGCCGTGATGCATTTCTAAGCCATTACGGTTTTGGAGCTTCACGCGATTATTTCGTGATCGATCCGCGAACGGGCATCGAAGCTGACTCGAAGGCCGTCGCCGGTGTCGCTTTGGGCCTGCAGTTTCCCGAGTCTGGCCCTTTGCACCCGGCCGACTTCTCAGGCGGCGATGCGACCGTCGGTACGCTGCTCCAGGCACTCGGATTCACGGTGCGCCATCGCTCTGCCCAGGGGCGAGGCGAAGATTGGACCGAAGTTGAGGTTCAACTCATCGTCGCCGACTACCTATCCATGCTGACGCTGGAATTGAACGGCCAGCGCTACAGCAAGACAGAGCATCGCCGCCGCCTGATGACCAGCTTGTCGGGTCGGAGTGAAGCGTCCATCGAATTCAAGCACGGCAACATCAGTGCCGTGATGATCGAACTCGGCTTTCCCTATCTGCGTGGTTACAAGCCGCGTGTGAACTTCCAGCGCCGCGTGCTGACCGATGCCGTCTCGGCCCAGGTCTTGCGTCACAGGGTTCTGGATGAGGCTGCTTTGTCCGCTGTGGAAAGGCCGGTCGAAGTGCCGTCGACGGTCGAATTCGCGAAGGTCAGGACGCAAGCGCCGAGGCGCGAAAACGTTATCCGCGAAGCGCCGGCCGCTTACGAGCGCGGTGCCGTCCGCCGCGATTACCTTCAGCGTGAGGCGCAGAACCGCCGACTTGGCGAGGCTGGCGAGGAATTCGCCCTGGCCTTCGAGCGTTGGCGCTTGGTCGAACTGGGCGCCGGGCAACTCGCAGAGAAGATCGAACACGTCTCACGTACACAGGGCGATGGCCTGGGCTATGACATCCAGTCGTTTGAGGCCGATGGGAGTGAACGTTTCATCGAGGTGAAGACCACCACGTTCGGCGAACGGACGCCCTTTTTCGTGTCGGCCAACGAGGTTCGCTTTGCCAAGGCGCGAGAGAACCGCTTCAGGCTCTATCGGATGTTCGACTTCCGCTCGGCACCTCGGATGTTCGAGTTGGCGGGGCCAATCGAACACCATTGCCTGCTCGATCCGACAACCTATCGGGCCAGCTTCGGCTGATCTGGCGGCCTACGGCTGTCCCTTGGGCGCGTTCATCCGGGGTAGACAAATGAACCCGAAAACCGGCGCCTTGGCGAGCGCGGTCACTCTGCTGGTGGCACCGCTCTGTGGCGCCGAGCCGCGCTGTTGCGAGACGGCACGCTGCGGATTTGGGCCAAGCTCTTCATCGAAAACAGCCCAGGCGTCCTGCGGAAACATCTACGTTTTCCAGCCCAATTGGACCTGCCATAACGAGCACCGGAAAACCCGGGCCGGTCCGGTGAAGACACGGGTAGCTGCTATGCATATGCTGGTCAACGTGTATAGAAAAAGCCAAATTCCTGTACAGATCAGACCGGCAGGTGCGCCATCACCGGCCCGGCGAGCGCTGAACGCGATCTTGGCCCGGGCAGAGATCGCCGAAGCGTTGCCGTCAGATGACCACGCGATCCTTCAGCGGATACCTGCTGAAACGCGCCTGACCCCAGGACCGGCCTGCCGCCGCTCAACCCCCTGCGCACCTTCGAGGCCGCCGCGCGCCACGACAGCTTCACGCGTGCCGCCGAAGAACTGCACGTCACGCCCGCGGCCGTCAGCCGCCAGGTCAAGCTGCTCGAGGAATACCTTGGGGTCGAGCTCTTCGAGCGCGACGCCACCGGCGGGCTGGGCCCGGTGCTGGACCGGCACCCGGGCCCGCTGCTGCTGCTATGGGGTGCTCACGACGTGACCGCCGAGCCGGCGCAGGCCGCGCAGACGCTGGGCGGCGGCCGCGCGCAGTGCCGCACCGTGCTCGTGCCCGAGGCCGGGCACTGGCTGCAGTACGAAAGCGCCGAGCGCACCAACGCCGAACTGCTGGCCTGGCTGACCCCGACGACGCGCGCTGACGCCACGGCGGCCGCCGCCGGGCGCCCGCCTAAGGGTTTACCGCCTCACGGTGGCGCATTGGCCCCGACTTCAATGCGTCTTCGACGTTTTCGAAGCACACCATGATCACCTTGCCCGAGCATGTTCTTCAAGCCGACGAAGGCGTCACCGGCTTCAGCTGGGACGGCGACTCGCCGCACCCGCAGTACGCCGACGAGACGGTGCCCAACAAGGAATCGACGATGGACTGGGCCGAGCACCAGCGCATCGTCTGCAATGCACGCAAACTGCTCACGTCGTGGACGTCCGACAAGCACACCGGCAAGGGCAAGGAAGCTTTCAAGGCGCTGAACGACGCCTACAACACACCCGACAGCCGCAGCGTGATGCGTGTGTCCAAGGGCATCCACCAGCCCGAGACCAACGCCCACCTGCAGCTGCGTGTGGTCACGGGTTTCGGCAGCGCCAGCAAGGGCACGGCGGCGAGCGTGGTGCACACCTTCCACCTGAACGTGGCCGCGACCGAGATCAAGGGTGTCGACGGGCTGGTCGACAGCTTCCAGTGGGAAGGTGTGCAGTTCACCTACGAAAACGCGTCGCGCTGGGAGTGCTGGCCGGCGCTGGCCGTGGTGCCGCGCATGAAAAACAGCACCGCGTCGCGCCGCCTGAGCATCAGCGCCGTGACGCTGGCCGCCCACCAGACTTCGCTGGCCGAAGCCAAGAAGGAAGAGGAGCGGCTGGCGGCGCAGTCGACGCTGGAAGGCCAGATCCAGCAGGCGCTGACGGCGCTGGAAGAGAAGGAAGGCGTGACGCTGCGCAAGCTCAAGAACGAGCCCCCGGCCAAGTTCTGGAAGGGCACGACCAAGGCCTTCGTCGTCAACCGCTACGGCAAGGGCTACTACGTGCAGTGGAACGTCGCGACAAAGGCGCTCGACAAGGCGGTGTGAGCCCGGCCAGGCAAGTGCACGGCTGCCACGCAAGCGCCTGGCGGCGAAGAGAGGGCCCGCTTCACCGCTTCGACGCCAGTTCGGTATCGGTCTGAACGAGCAGGATCTTCTAGTCGCACGTGAGTGTGAGCAGGATGTCCGCGTACCAGGCGCAGTTCAGGCCCAGAGCCTCCTCGACCGGCAGACCGCGCCCACCCGCCTCCAGGCGCGCGGAGTGCACACCCAGCAGCTTCCAGGGCAGTTGCGGATCGCCGGCGTCTTCCTGCATCACCACCGGCGCGCCGCTGGTGCCGCGGTGGGTTCGGGCATCGGTCAGGAAGTAGCCCTTGCCCTGGAAGCGCAAACCGAACGACGACGCGATGACGGCCTGCCGCACCACCGGCAAGTGGTGCAGCGTGTCGTGGAAGCCGAGCGGGAAACCCACCACCAGCAGCGGCGTGCCCACCTTGACCGTCTGCAAGGGGTGCTGCAGGTGGGCCGGTGTGAAGCAGCGCAGCGCCACGGCGGCCGGCAGGGCGCTGCGGTCGAGCTCGATCGCAGCCACGTCGATGTCACCCGCACCGTCGCGCCCCTGGTGCCAGATGGCCCTGCCGTCGCGGTACAGCAGCACCGAAAGCACGGCCGCGTGCGTCAGGTTGTCGGCGTCGGTGTGCAGCTCGATCTCGATGCGGTCAGGCAGGTGGCCGCTCGGCCGGTCGACCAGCACATGGCAGTTGGTGATGAGGTACAGACGCCCGTCGCGTTCAAAGAAGAACCCGCTCGCGCACGTCAGGGCCTGCGTGCCGAAGAACGTGCAGACGCGGGCCGTGGTCAGCAGCAGGGACTCGATCATGGGGGTCGAAGGTGGCGTGGCCAGCCCCTCGGTGCCACAGGGCTGTCGCGCCCTACTGTAGGGAGGGCGGGGGCGCCCGCTTGTTTGATACCGAACAGAAAGCAAGCGCCGGCAACGGCGACACTTTCAGCTCGAATTGACAAACACCACTTCCACTCTGTCAGAGGGTGCCGCCAGGGAAGGCCATCATGCAGCTACGCGTCGGTTTCGAGATGACTTACGAGTGTGCGCAGCCAACACCGATGATGGTGGCCTTGAGCATCCACCCGTCACGGGCGGCCGATCTGGTGCGCCCAGATCAGCTGGTGGCCGACCCTGCCGTGGCCATCACCAGCTACTTCGATCTGTTCGGCAACCGCTGCAGCCGCCTCGTCGCCCCGCAGGGCCGGTTCGTGCTGCGCAGCGACGCGCTGCTGAACGACAGCGGCGCGCCCGACGTCGTCGAGCCCGCGGCCCCGCAAACTGCGGTGGAAGACCTGCCGTCGTCGACGCTGGTCTACCTTCTGGCCAGCCGCTATTGCGAGACCGAGTTGCTGGAGGACATCGCCTGGCAGCACTTCGCCGCGGTACCGGCGGGTTGGGCGCGGGTGCAGGCCATCTGCGACTTCGTTCATGGCCATATCGAGTTCGGTTACGCGCACGCGCGCCACACGCGCACGGCGATGGAGGCGCACACCGAGGGGCGCGGTGTCTGCCGCGACTACGCCCACCTGGCGATTGCCTTGTGCCGCTGCATGAACATCCCCGCGCGTTACTGCACGGGCTACCTGGGTGATGTCGGCACCGCGCCGCCCTACGGCCCGATGGATTTCGCCGCCTGGTTCGAGGCTTACCTCGGCGACCGCTGGTACACCTTCGATGCACGCAACAACGTGCCGCGCATCGGCCGCGTGCTGGTGGCGCGGGGCCGCGACGCCTGCGATGTGGCGCTGTCCAGCACCTTCGGCGCGAACACGCTGGAAGGCTTCAGGGTCTGGACCGACGTGGTGGAGGCCACATGACGTATTGCGTCGGCGTGAAGCTGGAAGAGGGGCTCATCCTGGCGAGCGACTCGCGCACCCATGCCGGCGTCGACAACTACGCCAGGTTCTGCAAGATGACGGTGTTCGAACGCGCCGGCGACCGTGTGCTGGTGCTACTGAGTTCGGGCGGGCTGGCGGCCACCCAGGCCGTGATCAGCATGCTGCGCCGACGCGCGGCCGAGAGGCCGCCCCACCTGTACAGCGTGAGCTCGATGTTCGACGTGGCCAACCTGGTGGCCGACGCCATGCGCGACCTCGAGCGCCGCGACGGGCCGCATCTGGAAAGCGGCGGCCTGAGCTTCAATGCCTCGTTCATCCTCGGCGGCCAGATCGCGGGCGAAGAGATGCGGCTGTTCCGCATCTACGCCGAAGGCAACTTCATCGAGGCCGGCGCCGACACCGCCTTCCTGCAGACCGGCGAAGCCAAGTACGGCAAACCCATCCTCGACCTGGCCGTGACACCCAGCGCCACGCTGGAAGACGCCACCAAGTGCGTGCTGGTGTCGTACGACTCGACGATGCTCAGCAACCTGTCGGTCGGCATGCCCATCGACCTGCTTTGTTACGCCAGAGACAGCCTGAAGGTCACGATGAAGCGGCGTTTCGAGAGCGGCGACACCTATTTCGAAGCACTCAAGCAGCAGTGGATCATCGGCACGCGCAAGGTATTCCACGAGCTGCCGCCACTGCAGTGGTAGCCACGGTTCGGCGCTCGGCGAACCCGGGCTGAATCCAGCGTTACGTTCGCCAGCGCACACGCATTCGCCTGCGATTGACTTGACTCAATCGTTCGTCGCGCGATGCGCCTACAAGCGTGAAAAGGACGCAACCACTGTCCAGGGAGTGTCGCCATGAGCCGACCCGAAGCCCCGAACGACAACCGCCTGCTCGCCGCATTGACGAAGGTCTGCGGGCCGGGCTGCCAGCAACACCTGCAGCACGTCGACCTAGAGCTGGGGCAGGTGCTCTCAGAGCCTGGCAGGCCGCAGCATTTCGCGTACTTTCCGACCAGCGCCATCGTCTCGCTGCTGTACACGACGGAGACCGGCGCGTCTGCCGAGGTCGCCGTGGTGGGCCGTGAAGGCCTGGTCGGCACGGCCCTGTTTCTGGGCGGCGGGGCAGACACCTGGCAGGGTTCGGTGCTGATCGCGGGGCAGGCGTTTCGCATCGGGGCCCAGGTGATCAGGGACGAGTTCGAACAGTCCGGTGCCGTCAGGAAGGTCATGCTCCGCTATGCCCAGGCGCTGGCCGTGCAGATCGCGCAGACCGTCGTCTGCAACCGCCACCATGCCGTCGAGCAGCAGCTGTGTGGCTGGCTGCTGCACGGCCTGGACCGCTTGCGGGGCGCTGAAGTCGTGGTGACGCAAGAGCTCATCGCCAGCATGCTGGGCGTGCGCCGCGAGAGCGTGACCAAGGCGGCCCTTCACCTGCAGGACGCCGGGCTCATCCACTACGCACGCGGCCATATCGTGGTGCTGAACCGTGCGGGACTCGAGCAACTCGCCTGCGAGTGCCACGCCGTGGTCAAGAAGGAATACGACCGCCTGTTGCCGCAGGAGCCCGCTGCGCTACCGGCTGAACCGGGCTGGCGCACGTGGCCGGAGTGGAGGGCGGCAGCCTAGAGGGCCGCTGCAGGCCCGCGGCGCGCGCTCGGCGTCGCGCAGCAAGCCTGCCCGAACGCAAAGCCCCGCCCGCGTCGGGCGGCGACGATGCCACATCAGCGCGTCAGCGCACTCGCCACCTCGAAGGTGACGGCGTCAACCGCCGCCTGGCCGGCTGGCCGCCTGGCGGGCTGGGCAGGTGCGGCTGACACCTCGCCCCTGCGCCTCCTTGACGGTCGTGGTCGAAGCGCAAGCGGCCATGAGCACGGGCCACAGTGAAGCCTGTACGGAACCTCGCGCCCCGGCGCGGATCGCACGCACTTCGCCGCAGCTACCCGCGGCCACCCCCACACGCACTGGCACCATGCACATTCGCCACCCGTTGTTCACCACTTCCCTGCTTGTGGCCGGCCTGCTGGCCGCGCCCGCCCATGCAGTACCTGCCGCACCGCCGGCGGCCGCGGTGGACGTCGCCACCTTTGCGCCGCGCGTGGCGGCGCCCAACGACCTGTCCGCCTACCGCCGCTTCGTGCTGCCCAACGGCATGCAGGTGCTGCTGCTGTCAGACCCGAAGCTGAACGTCTCATCGGCCTCGGTGGCGGTGGGTGTCGGCAGCCTGGCCGACCCGCCCACGCGGCAAGGCCTGGCGCACTACCTGGAACACATGCTCTTCCTGGGCACGCAGAAGTACCCGTCGGTGGAGGCGTTCGGCGAATACCTGCAGCGCAACGGCGGCTACAACAACGCCTACACCGCACGCGACCGCACCAATTACCACCTGCAGATCCCGCCCGGCGCCTTTGAGGGCTCGCTCGACCGCTTCGCCCAGTTTTTCATCGCGCCGCTGTTCAAGCCCGAGTTCAACGAGCGCGAGGTGAATGCGGTCAATTCCGAATACCAGAAGAACCTCGAGAACGACGGTTGGCGTGAATTTGCGTTGCGCAATTCGGTGCTGCGCGAGGGCCACCCGATGCGCGGCTTCCATATCGGCGACCGCAAGACACTGACCGGCACCACGCGTGAGGAACTGCTGGCCTTCCACCGCCGCTACTACAGCGCCAACCGCATGACGCTGGCGCTGGCCGGCCCGCAGAGCCTGGACCAGCTCGAGCGCTGGGCGCGCCAGTACTTCGCGCCTGTGCCGAACACGAAGCGCCCCGAGTTGCTGTGGCCAGCCGACGTGCTGCCGCCCAAGCCGGCGCTGCGCCTGCTGCGCATGGAGCCCGTGACCGACCTGCGCCGCCTGACCCTGAGCTTCCCGCTGCCCGACTTGCGCGCCGACTTCGGTAGCAAGCCTGCCGAGCAGGTGGGCTTCGTGCTGGGCAACGAGGGCCCGGGCAGCCTGCTCGCCCAGCTCAAGGCCGAAGGGCTGGCCACCGGGCTGTCCGCCGGCGCCGATGCCGAAACCCACCAGTTCGGTTACTTCGACATCGGCATCAGCCTGACGCCGCAGGGCCTGCAGGACTACCCGCGTGTGCTGGCGCTGGCCTTCGCGGCCATCGACCAGTTGCGTGCCAGCGGCATGCCGCCTACGCTGTTCGGCGAGCGCCGCGCGATGGCCTCGCTGGACGAACGTTTCCGCGACAAGGGCGAGGGCACGGGGCGCGCCGTGGCCCTGGCCAATGCGGTGATGGACTACCCGCTGGCGATTGCCGAACGGGTGCCCTACCTGTGGCTGCAGCCGGAGCCGGCGGCGGTGCAGCGCGTGCTGGGCCAGCTTCGGCCCGACAACCTGCTGGTCACGCTGGTGGCCAAGGGCCTGCCGACAGACAAGGTCGAGAAGTGGTACGGCACCAAGTACAGCTACGTGGAGCAGACCGGCGCGGCCTACGCCGCGCTGCAGGCGCCGCCCAAGGTGGCCGCCATCAAGCTGCCGCCGCCCAACCCCTATGTGCCGGCGCACACCGGCCTGCTGCCGCTGACGCCGACGCGGCTGATCGACGAGCCCACGCTGTCGCTGTACCACGCGCAGGACAGTGAATTCCAGCGGCCGCTGGTGGCCCACGTGATGCGCTTCCGCCTGCCGCGTGAACTCGGCACGCTGCGCACCGCCGCGCTGCTGCCGCTGTACGAAGCCTGCGTGCGCGAGGGGTTGAACGAGACCACCTACGCCGCGTCCGAGGCGGGGCTGCAGTTCGGCTTCTCGGCGGCGCTGGAGGGTGTGCAGATCAGCATCGACGGCTATGACGCGTCAGCCGGCCGCCTGCTGCAGCAGGTCGCCACCGGGCTGCGCGACTGCGCCGTCTCACCCGAACGCTTCGCGGCGCTGAAGGACCGTGTGCTGCGCGGGCTGTCGGCCTTCGAACGTGTGGACGCCTGGCAGACGCTGACCGAATCGCGCCGGCGCGCGGTGCGCGAGTTCTACTTCCGGCCCGACGAGATCCTGCCGGTGGTGCGCGGGCTGACGCTGGACGATGTGCAGGCCTTCGCCCGCAGCCTGTACACGCGCGGCAAGCTCGAGGCGCTGAGCTTCGGCAACCTCGACGCCACGCAGGCCCGCGCCGCAGCACGCGGGCTGGCGGCGGCATTGGGCGCCCAGCCCGTGCCCGACGAACAGCTGCTGCGCCGCCGCCTGCGTGTCAGCCAGCCCGGCGACGCGCTGCGCAGCAGCGAGACGCTGGCGGTCAACAACTCGGCCTACCGGCACGAGGTGCTGCTGGGCCGCGACACGCCCGAGCTGCGCGCTGCCACCCAGGCGCTGTCGGCCTTCATCGGCCCGCCGGCCTACAGCGAACTGCGCACGAAGCAGCAGCTGGGCTACATCGTCTTCGGCGGTGCCGGCGAAGAAGCCCACGACGAGTTCGCGTTTTTCATCGTGCAGTCGGGTGACTACCCGGCAGACGTCGTGGAGCAGCGCGCCGAGGCCTTCATCCAGACGCTGCCGGCGCAGTTGCGCGCGCTGCCCGACGCCGGCTGGCAGACCATCGTCGCCGGCGTGCAGGCCAAGCTGGACGAGAAGGACAAATCAGTTGCCGAGCGTGCCGGGCGGCTCTTCGAGCTGGCCTATGAACGCGATGCCGAGTGGGCGCGTAACGAGGCCACGCGCGCCGCGCTGGCCAGCCTGACGAAACAGCGCGCGACCGACATCCTGGCCGCGGCACTGGCACCGGGCCAGACGCAGACGCGCACCTTCCTCGGCTTTGCGCGCAACCACCAGGCCAAGACGCCGCCAGCCGTGAGCTACACCGATGTCGGCGCCTGGAAGGCGGGCCAGCGCTACGCCCAGTGAGCCGGTGGGCGGCGGGCCTTCGCTCGCCGGCAGCAGACTTCGCAGCATGCGCAGTGGGCCCTTGCTGCCCCTGCTGCCCCTGCTGGCGGTGCGGGCCGGCGATGCCGACATACTGCGTCGGGCCAAGGCCTTCGGCTCGATGCCCATGTACGAAGCGCTGGCGCTCCACGCCCTCACGGACTACCCCATTTCGATCGTGGCGTAGCGGGAAGTCTGATGGCCGAGCCGACGCTGGAACAAGGCTTCCAGCCCAACGTCGACATGAATATCACGCGGATCTACCCCGGGTTCCGATCTGCACCCATCGGCGCCGGCAGCATACCGGCGTCGATCCCGTTTTCACAGGCGCAGGAAGACGCGACTCACGACTTCCAGGTCACCAACTGCGCGGCGCTCTTCGAGCAAACTGGCGGCGACTACGGTGCGAACTGCACCAGCATCTGCGCTCGCGGCACTCGTTCAGCGAGTCCATGGCGACGATCGCGTGGGTTGTCACCTCGGGCACGCTGATCTTCCTCTTCTGAAGCCGTTGCGCGGGGGCACCTCAGCTGCCCCCGCCTCTCGGTGAAGACTGCAGGCCCGCTGCCCGCCTTGCGGCCGTACCATCGTCGCCGAGGAGACCACCGATGCCCCCGTCGCCGCAACCGCTGCGCCTGCACGTGCCCGAGCCCAGCGGGCGCCCTGGGCATGCCACCGACTTCTCCTACCTGCACCTGTCGCCCGCAGGCGCGGTGCGGCGGCCCGAACTCGATGCCTCACCCGCCAGCACCGCCGACCTGGCCTTCACGCTGGTGCGTGTGCTCGACGACGAGGGCCAGGCCGTCGGCCCGTGGGCGCCGCAGGCCGACGCCGCGCTGCTGCGCCAGGGTCTGCGCGCGATGATGAAAACGCGCGCCTTCGACGCCAAGATGCTGCTCGCGCAGCGGCAGAAGAAGATCTCGTTCTACATGCAGTGCCTGGGCGAGGAAGCCATCGCCACCGCGCACGCGCTCGCGCTGCAGCCGGGCGACATGTGTTTCCCGACCTACCGTCAGCAGGGCCTGCTGCTGGCGCGCGACGACGTCTCGATGGTCGAGATGATCTGTCAGCTGATGAGCAACGAACGCGACCCGATGAAGGGCCGCCAGCTGCCGGTGATGTACTCGTACAAACGCGCCGGCTTCTTCAGCATCAGTGGCAACCTGGCGACGCAGTTCATCCAGGCCGTCGGCTGGGCCATGGCCTCGGCGATCCAGGGCGACACGAAGATCGCTTCGGCCTGGATAGGCGACGGCGCCACCGCCGAAGCCGACTTCCACACCGCGCTCACCTTCGCCCATGTCTACCGCGCGCCGGTGGTGCTGAACGTGGTCAACAACCAGTGGGCCATCTCCACCTTCCAGGCCATCGCAGGCGGCGAGGCCACCACCTTCGCCGCGCGCGGCGTGGGCAGTGGCATCGCCGCGCTGCGCGTAGACGGCAACGACTTCCTGGCCGTGCTGGCAGCTTCGCGCTGGGCCGCCGAACGTGCCCGCAGCAACCTGGGGCCGACGCTGATCGAGTGGCTGACCTACCGCGCAGGCGCACATTCCACCTCAGACGACCCTTCACGCTACCGCCCCGCCGACGACGCGCAGCGTTTCCCGCTCGGCGACCCGATTGCGCGGCTGAAGCAGCATTTGCTGCGCCTGGGCGCGTGGAGCGACGAAGAACACACACGTGTGCAGAAGGAACTGGAGGCCGCGGTGGCTGCCGCGCTGAAGGAAGCCGAAGGCCACGGCGGCGCGCTCGTCGACGGCCACGTGCCGCCGCTGGAGACGATGTTCGAGGGCGTCTACAAGGACATGCCGGCGCACCTGGTCGAACAGCTGCGGCAAGCGCGCCTGGAACGCTGACATGGCGCGCATGACCATGATCCAGGCCCTGCGTTCGGCAATGGACGTGATGCTCGAACGTGACCCCACCGTGGTCGTCTACGGCCAGGACGTCGGTTATTTCGGCGGCGTCTTCCGCTGCACCGAAGGGCTGCAGGCCAAGTACGGGCGTTCACGTGTGTTCGACGCGCCGATCTCCGAAGGCGGCATCGTCGGCACGGCCGTCGGCATGGCCGCCTACGGCCTGCGCCCGGTGGTCGAGGTGCAGTTCGCCGACTACTTCTACCCGGCGTCGGACCAGATCGTTTCCGAAGCCGCGCGGCTGCGTTACCGCTCGGCGGGCGACTTCACCGCGCCGCTGACCATCCGCATGCCCTGCGGCGGCGGCATCTACGGCGGGCAGACCCACAGCCAGAGCCCCGAGGCGCTCTTCACGCATGTCTGCGGCCTGCGCACCGTGATGCCCAGCAACCCCTACGACGCCAAGGGCCTGCTCATCGCGGCTATCGAGAACGACGACCCGGTGATCTTTCTCGAGCCCAAGCGCCTGTACAACGGCCCCTTCGATGGCCACCACGACCGGCCCGTGGTGCCCTGGGCCCAGCATGCGCTGGGCGAGGTGCCCGAGGGCCACTACACGGTGCCGCTGGACAGCGCGGCGGTGGTCCGGCCGGGCAGCGCGGTGACGGTGCTGACCTACGGCACCATGGTCTACGTCAGCGACGCGGCGGCGAACGAAACCGGCATCGACGCCGAGATCATCGACCTGCGCAGCCTGTGGCCGCTGGACCTCGCGGCGCTGGTGGCCTCGGTGAAGAAGACCGGCCGCTGTGTCGTCGTGCACGAGGCCACGCGCACCAGCGGCTTCGGCGCCGAGCTGGTGGCGCTGGTGCAGGCGCATTGTTTCTACGATCTCGAAGCGCCCATCGAACGTGTCACCGGCTGGGACACGCCTTACCCGCACGCGCTGGAATGGGCCTACTTCCCCGGCCCTGCGCGCGTCGCGGCCGCGCTGCGCCGTGTCATGGAGGCTTGAGATGGCAGGCATCCGCGTCATCAAGGTGCCCGATGTTGGCGAAGGCATCGCCGAAGTGGAGCTCGTGGCCTGGCACGTGAAGGCCGGCGACGTGGTCACCGAAGACCAGGCGCTGGCCGACGTGATGACCGACAAGGCCAGCGTCGAGATCCCGGCGCCGGTGGCCGGGCGGGTGCTGGCGCTGGGCGGCCGGGTCGGTCAGATAATGGCGGTGGGGGCCGAACTGATCCGCATCGAGGCCGCCGAAACCGGGCCGACGCGGCGCGCGCCGGCCGCGCCCGCGCCCGCGCCGGCCCTGCCGTCCGCCGTACCGCCTGCGTCAGCGCCGCCTCCCGTCTGCGCCCCGGCAGCAGCCCCACCCGCGGGCCCGGCAAGCCGGCGCCCCATCGCATCGCCCGCACTGCGGCGGCGGGCCTGGGAACTCGGCATCGACCTCAAGGACGTGGCCGCCAGCGGCACCGCCGGCCGCACCGTGCAGGCCGACCTCGATGCCCATGTTGCAGCGCATGCTGCCGTGCAGGTTGCCGCGCACGGCGTGGCCGCGCCCGCCGCCGCGCCGGCCAGCGCACCGCAGTACGCCGAACGCCACGACGAACAGGCCGTGCCCGTCATCGGCCTGCGCCGGCGCATCGCGCTGCAGATGCAGGAGTCGAAGCGCCGCATTCCGCACTTCAGCTACGTCGAGGAGGTCGACGTCACCGAGCTCGAAAACACCCGCGCGGCGCTGAACGCACGCCATGCCGTCGAACGCGGCCGGCTGACGCTGCTGCCGCTGCTGATGCGCGCGCTGGTGCTGGCGCTGCGCGAATTCCCGCAGATCAACGCCCGCTTCGACGACGAGGCCGGCGTCGTCACGCGCCACGGTGCGGTGCACGTCGGTGTGGCCACCGACACGCGGCACGGCCTGATGGTGCCCGTGCTGCGCCACGCCGAGGCGCGCGGCGTCTGGGCGCTGGCGGCCGAGCTGTCGCGCCTGGCCGAGGCCGCACGTTCGGGCCGCGCCACGCGCGCCGAGCTCAGCGGCTCGACGGTCACGCTCAGCAGCCTGGGCGCCTTGGGCGGCATCGTCTCGACACCGGTGATCAACCGCCCCGAGGTGGCGATCGTGGCCGTCAACCGCATCGTCGAGCGGCCGGTGGCGCGCGGCGGCCACATCGTGCTGCGCCAGACGATGAACCTGTCGTCGTCCTTCGACCACCGTGTCGTCGACGGCATCGACGCCGCACGCTTCGTGCAGGCGCTGCGCGCGCTGCTCGAAGCGCCGGCGCTGCTGTTCGCCGAATAGCTTCGGCGGGCCGGCCTGATTTGTTCGCAGGCCCTCAGCCCGCGGCGCGCAGACGTTCCCGCAACGCGGTCTTCAGCACCTTGCCGTAGTGGTTCTTCGGCAGCGCATCGACCACGACATAACGCTTCGGTCGCTTGAAGCGCGCGATGTGCGCCAGGCAATGGGCGTCGAGCGCAGCCGTGTCGATGGCATCACCGGGCCGGGCGACGACGAAGGCCACGACGACCTCGCCCCATTCGGGGTCGGGCGCGCCGACGACGGCCACCTCGGCCACGCCGGGCGCGGTGAGCAGCACCTCCTCGACCTCACGCGGGTAGATGTTCGAGCCGCCGCTGATCAGCAGGTCCTTGCTGCGGTCCTTCAGTGTCAGGAAACCCTGGTCGTCCAGGCTGCCGACGTCACCCGTCCACAACCAGCCGCCGCGCAGCGCCGCGGCCGTGGCCTCGGGGTTGTTCCAGTAGCCGGCCATCACGGTGTCGCCCTGCACCAGCACCTCGCCGATTTCGCCGGCTGGCAGTTCACGGTCATGTGCGTCGGCCACGCGCACCTGCACCGGGGTCTGCGCCACGCCCACCGAGCCCAGGCGCTGGGCGTGGCGCGGGTGTGTCGTGTCGGCCATGTGGTGTCGCGACAGCGCGGTGGCCACCATCGGCGTTTCGCCCTGGCCGTAGATCTGCACGAAGCGCGGGCCCATCACGCGCAGTGCACGCTGCATGTCGGCGACGTACATCGGCGCGCCGCCGTAGACGATGGTCTTGAAGCTCGCCGCGGCGTCGGCGGGGCCGAGGCCCGAGGCCTCGGCGTGGTCGACCAGGCGCTTGACGATGGTGGGCGCGGCGAAGGTCGACAGCGGCCCCAGCGTGCGGCCCAGCGCGAAGAGCTCCTCGGGGTCGACGCCGCCCGACGCCGGCACCGCATGGCGCGCACCGGCCATCAGGTGGGGGATGGCGTAGAGGCCGCAGCCGTGCGACATCGGTGCCGCGTAGACCAGGGTGTCTTGCGCGGTGATGGCGTCGACGTCGACGAAGTAGGTCAGCCCCATCGTCGTCAGGTTGCGGTGCGTGAGCATCACGCCCTTGGGCCGGCCGGTGGTGCCGCTGGTGTAGAAGAGCCAGGCCAGGTCGTCGGGCGCGCGTTCGGCGGGCGGCGCGGCCGCCGCATCGGGCGCCACCTCGGCCACCCTTTCGGCAAGGGGCGCCAGCAGCGTGTCGGCCTCGGCCGACGTGGTGTCGACCTGGTGCTCGACGCCGGCGAGTTTTTCGGGCGCGACATCGGGCGTGACGAAGGCCCAGCGTGCGCCGGCGTCGGCGACGATCCACGCCGCCTCGGCCGGGTGCAGCTTGGCGTTGACGGGCACGACCACCAACCCCGCCCACCAGGCGCCCCACAGGATCTCGAGGTAGCGCGGGTGGTTGCGCATGAAGAGCACCACACGCTCGCCCGGCTGCAGGCCGGCGGCGCGCAGGCGCTGCGCCAGGCCGGCGCTGCGTGCGGCCCACTCGCCGTGGGTGGCCCAAAGCCGCGCACCTTCGAACAGCGCCGGGCGCTGCGGCGCCACCCGCGCCTGGCGCGCCAGCAGCTCGGCCAGGTTCACGCGCGGGCCCTTCGCGCGGCGCGCGCCGGGCTGAACCCCTGCGGGCCGCCCGGCTGGTTCACTGGACGACCCTCCGCGCGGCGCGCTCCGGGATTCGCGCCTGGGTGCGGCCCGGCGCGCTCACGGTTGCACCCTGCGCCCGGCCTGGCCCGCGGAGGAACCTGGCGTGCGCCAGGCGCCGCCCGTGCGCAGGGATGGGCCGCGTCCGGGCGCCTTCCCACCAAGCGGGAGTGCGCACTCCGGAGGCCCTGCGGGCTCATGGCTGCGGCGTGTGCCGCGGCGGCCCGCGGCGGCTGCCGGCGTCGGCGTCGGCGGGTGTGAGCAGCGTGCCCGGCGGTGCGTCGCGCAAGGCGGCGAGCAGCTGGTGCAGGCGCTGGCGCTGGGCGGTGTCCAGACGGGCCTGGCGCAGCAGCGCCTGCAGCCAGCCAGCCTGCTGCGGCGGGCCGGCCGGCACCGGCGCGCGGCCTTCCATGGCGTCCTTCAGCGCGCGCAGCTTCAGTTGCTGGCGCGCGGCCTGCCATTCGGCTGAGGCGGGCAGGTTCAGCGTGCTTTCCAGGCGCAGCAGCAGCGTGTCCACCTCGGTGGCGGGCAGCGGGCCCGCGGTGGGGGCGTTGGCCCGGCGCTGCGCCAGCGCCTGCTGCCACGGCGCGGGCAGCATGTCGATCACGGCCGGGTCGGTTTCGGCGCTGGCGGCGCTGACGGCGCTGACGGCACTGGAGGCACTGGAGGCACTGGTGGCACTGGTGGCGCTGCCGTCTTCACGCGCTTCGCAGCCCGCCAATTGCGCCGCCAGGGTTTCGCACCGCGCCTGCCATTGGCCACGCTGGGCCGTGGCCAGCCAGCCGGCTGCGGCCGCGCGTGCGCTGCGGAAACGGGCCTCCAGCGTTTCGGCGGCGCTGCGCGGCAGGTCACCCGCCTGGCGCCAGGCGCGGTCGACTTCGGCCAGCATGCGTTCGAGCTCAGCCGGCGGCGCCGCGGCGTCCAGCGCGGCCAGGCGCTCGAGCAGCGCCTCGCGCTCGCCGACATGCGCGGCCAGCTCGGCGTCGCGCGCGGCGAAGGCGGCGTCGCGCTGCGCGAACACGCCGTCGATGGCGGCGCGAAAGCGCGCCCACAGCGCGCTTTCCAGACCACGCGGCAGCGGCAGCCGGCGGGCATGGTCCTGCCAGGCCGCCTGCAGTTCGCGCAGCTGGCGCGAGGTGTCGGGCGCCGGGCGGTCGCCCTGGGGCAGCAGGGCCTCGGCGCGGGCGATGAGCTGCTCGCGTTCGGCCGCGGCCGTGGCCCGCGCCTGCTGCAGTGGCGCCTCCAGCCGCGACAGCGCGGCGTGCAGGCGCTGCAGCAGCGCGTCGCGCGACGCCACCGGCACCGTGTGCTCGACCGGGCCGAGCTTGCGCCAGGCGGTCTGGAAGCGGTCGAGCTCGCCACTGCAGGCGCGCCAGTCGGGCGCGCCGGCTTCGGCCTGCGGGTCGGCGCCCGCGCCGTCGGCGGCCGGCCACGCTTCGAGCGTTTGCAGCAGCGCCTCGCGGGCGGCCAGGTTGTCCAGCCGCGCCGCCTTCTGCGCGGCGTGCAGCGCTGCGACGGGCTGGTGCGCGAGCTGCAGCGCGGCGTCGAAACGCTGCCACTGCGCGGCGCTGGCGGGGGCGCCCTGGCGGTCGAGTGCCTTCCAGTGTTTGCGCAGCGCCTGGAGGCTGTCGCCGTGGGCCTTGAGGTTCAGCTTCGGCCCGCCATGGGTGGGCGGCGCTACGGCGGCAGTGGATGCCACGGCAGGGACGGGCGCGACGGGCGAGACGGGCGCGCGCAGTGCCATTTCCGCGGCGGTGCCTTCGGGTGACTCGGGAGAGTCGGGCGACTCTGGCGCGGCCGCAAGCTCGGCCGCTTGCTCAGGCTCGGCCGGCACCGCCGCTGCCTCCGTCGCCGGCACTGTCACTGTCATTGGCAATGGCAATGGCAATGGCAATGGCACTGGCGCTGGCACTGGCACTGGCACTGGCACCGGCACCGGCACCGGCACTGGCGCTGGCGCTGGCAAAGGCACGGGCACTGCCACCGGCTGCGGGTACGCCACCAGCGTCAGCCGCGCCAGCGTCTCGGCCTGGGTGACGAGGTCGTCGCGCGCCCGCGCACCACCCCATTGCTGCCAGGCCTGCAGCCGGCCGCGCTCGGCCTGCAGCGCCTGCACGCGCTCGCGCAGCGTCTCGGGCAGCGTGGCGTGGCCCTTGGCCAGGCCGCCTTCGATGGCCTGCAGCAGCGGCTGCAGCGTGCCCAGCTGACCATCGGCCAGCGCAGTTTCGGCCTGCTGCACCAGGCCTTCGAGGCGCTGCCGCTGCGCTGCGCGCCGCGCAGCGTCCTGCGCCTGGCGCGCCGCCGTGTCGGCGACCGGTGGACTGTCTTGCACCGTGGGCTGCGCGGGCGGCGGCGGCTGCCGGGCGCGTTGCTGTGCGGTTTCGCGGCTGTCGAGCAGGCGCGCCAGCGCGGCTTCCAGGGGCGGCGCATCGGCCACGCTGTCGGGCGGGGCCGTCTCGGTGGCGCCTGCGGGCAGCGGCGCCGGCTCCGCATCGGGCGCTGCCTGCGCAGTGTCTTGCGCGGTGTCCTGCGGCGCCGCCGCGGCCTCCAGCCGCGCCAGCCGCGCTTGCACCTGCAGCACGCTCTGCAGCACACGCGCCAGCGCGGCGTCGGGCGCGGCGGTGGCCGCCACGTCGGGGCGCGTGCCACGCAGCGTGCGCACGGCATCGGCCAGCCCCGCGGCTTCGTGCGCGCTGCCGTGTTCGGCGGCGGCGGCCAGCTGCGCCGGCCCGGTCGCCAGCAGGCGCCGGGCCTCGGCCGTCCAGCGCTGCAGGTGCTGCTGCGCCTCGGCCTGCGCGCGCATCTGGCTGTCGAGCCGGGCGCGCAGCGTGCCGAAGGCCTGCTGCTGTTCGGCCAGCAGCACGGGCGCCGGCAGTGCGGCCCATTCGCGGTCGATGGCGACGAGGTGGTTCACCGGCACCAGGGCCTCGCCGAGCAGGGCCTGCGTGCGTTCGAGCAGCGCCTGCGCGCTGGCGCGGGCCTCGCGCTGGGTGACGGCGGCTTCCAGCCGCTGCTTGGCCACGCGGTGCACCTTGCGGTCGTGGCTGCGGAAGTTGCGCTCGGCCTGGCGCAGGGCGTCCTCACTGCCCAGGCCTTCGACGGCCGCCAGCCTGGTGGCCAGTTGCGTGGCCGACGCGGCCAGCTTCAGCAGCGCCGCATCGTCGCCCTGCGCCGCCAGCAGCAGCGGTCGTTCGTCGACGGCGGGGGGCGCCGCTGCGGGTGCCGCTGCGGGCGCCGCCTGGGCGGCAGCGCGCCGCCCAGGCGGCGCCGTGCGCGCCGGGGTCGATGGCGGGGAGGGCGCAGCGGCTGGGCCACGTTTCTTGAAGAGCCAGCTGAGCATGGGTATCGCCGTGGGTGGAGCAGGGTGTCGGGAGGGGTGCGGAGCGCGGCAGCGCCGGCAGCCTGCCCAGTTTAGGCGCCGCAGCGCCACTAGCCGGCGCCCCCGCTATGCTGGACGGGCCCGCCCCCGCCGCAACCCGAGCTTGCCCATGCCCCAGCCTCCCGCCCCGTCCACCGTGCTCGTCACCGGCGGCAGCGGCTATATCGCCGGTTTCCTGATCCGCCAACTGGTTGCCGCGGGCTGGACGGTGCACACCACCGTGCGCTGCCTGGCGCGTGAAGCCGAGCTCAGGCGGCTGCTGGCCATCGACAACACACGGCTGAAATTTTTCGCCGCCGACCTGATGCACGACACCGGCTGGGCCGAAGCCGCGGCGGGCTGCAGCCATGTTGCGCACCTGGCTTCACCGCTGCCGATGGGGGTGCCGAAACATGCCGACGAACTGATCGTGCCGGCCCGCGACGGCGCCCTGCGTGCGCTGCGCGCCGCGCGCGAGGCCGGCGTGCGGCGCTTCGTGATGACGTCTTCGGTGGCTGCCGTCGCCTACGGCCGCGGCCGCGGCGAGCACCACTTCACCGAAGCCGACTGGACCCCCGACGACTGCCCCGGCGCCACGCCCTACATCCGCTCGAAGGCCATCGCCGAACGCGCCGCGCGCGACTGGGTGGCGCGTGAAGGCGGCGGCCTGGAGTACTGCAGCATCAACCCCTCGGTGGTGCTGGGCCCGGTGTGGAGCCGCGACTACTCGGCCTCGGTGGTGATCGTGAAGAAGCTGCTGCAGGGCGCGCTGCCGGCGCTGCCCGATATCGGCTTCGGCGTCGTCGACGTGCGCGACGTCGCCGACCTGCACCTGCGTGCGCTGAACGCGCCCGGCATGGCCGGTGAACGTTTCATCGCCTCGGGCCCCTTCATGAAGCTGCGCGACATCGCCGACGTGCTGCGCCGCCGCCTCGGCGACGACGCACGCCGTGTGCCCACGCGCGGCGTGCCCGATGTGGTGGTGCGGCTGGCGGCGCTGTTCAACCCGCTGGCGCGCGCCGTGGTCAGCGAGCTGGGTGCGGTGCGCCACCAGAACGCGTCGCATGCCAAGGCCGTGCTGGGCTGGGTGCCACGGCCGGTGGAGGACAGCATCGTCGACGCGGCGCGCAGCCTGCTCGCGTTGGGTCTCGTCAGGCGCTGAACGGCTTTCAGCCGCACAGCCAGGCCGTCAGGGCGTCGCCCGCCAGCGCCTGCGCGCGGCCGAAACCCGCCACCAGACGCGCCGCCACCGGCTGCAGCGCGACGAGCGCGAAGTCGCCCAGCTCGAAGGTCGTGGCGGCGTCGGGAAAACGAGCCAGGTAGGCGGCCTGTGCGGTGGCATATGCGGTGGCGTGTTCGGCGGCATGTTCGGCGCCGCCGCGGGCCAGGAAGGACGCATTGCACGCCAGTGCCACGCGCGGCAGCGCCTGCGGCGAGACACCGGGGCCCGGCTCGGCCATCACGAGCAGGCTCACGCGCGGGTGGGCCTGCATGTCGCGTGTGTGCGGGGCCAGTGCGCTGACGTGGATGAAGAGTTGCGTCCCGCCAGCCGGCAGCACGAAGGGCACCATCGACACCGCCGGGTCGCCCTGGTGCAGCGTGCCCAAGGCGCCGACGGCGCGCTGGTGCAGCAGGGCGCGCAGCGTGCGTGCGTCGTCGGCGTTCAAGGTTGGCTCAGTCGATGCCGCAGCTGCCCGGCCCGTCGGGGTGGCCGCAGCGGCCGCAGGGGCCGGCCATCGCTGGGGCGGCCTCGACTGCCGAAGTGCCGGTTGCGAAGACCGAGAGCTTCTTGGCCAGTTGTGTGGAGTGGCATTGCGGGCAGGTGGGCACGGTGTGCGGACGCACGAGCGTCTCGAACTCGCGGCCGCAGTCCTGGCAGGCGTATTCGAAGATGGGCATGGCGGGACCTCCGGTGGAGTGCCGCGATTGTCTCGCAGCGCGTGCCGCTGCGGGGGGCTGCGGGCCGCCGACGCGGCCGTTCAGGCCGTCGGCACGGCCTCGCGCCGGCGCGGCGCCGCAGCACCGCTGCAGGCCTGCTGCATGCAGCGGTCGATCTGGCCGCGCGGGGCACGCTGCAGCGTGCACAGCAAGCCGTGGTCGACGTCCTGCCCCGCCAGCAGCGCGGCATAACGTTCACGCACGTCCTGCTGCATACGCAGCAGCAGCTGCGCGGTGGTCAGTGCATCGGCCAGCGCACGGTGCGCACGCCCGTTGTGCGGCAACTGGTGCAGCACCGCCAGCGTGCCCAGGCGGTGGTTGGGCGCCTGCGGGTAGAGGCGCCGGCTCAGCAGCAACGTGCAGGCGAACTGGTGCGCGGGGTCGGGCTCGCAGCCGGCCAGCGCGGCCTCGGCGGCCCAGAAGCCACGGTCGAAGGCCGCGTTGTGCGCCACCAGCGGGCAGCCGCGCGTGAACTGCATCAGCTCGTGCATCACGGCGCGTGTCGGCGGCGCGCCCCGCAGCATGGCGTTGCTGATGCCGGTGAGCTGCTCGATGAAAGGCGGCACCCAGGCGCCGCTGTTCATCAGGCTCTGGAAGCGGCCGACGACCTGCCCGTCTTCCACCAGCACCGCGGCAATCTCGGTGGCGCGGGCGCCCTGGGCGGGCGACATGCCGGTGGTTTCGAAGTCGATGACGGCGATGGCGGGCATGGGCCATTGTCGCCGGCGCTCGCCGTGCAGGCCCTCAGCGGTAGAAGGCCTCGACCGTGCCCTTCAGCTTGATCAGCAGCGGCTGGCCGCGGCGGTCCACCGACTTGCCCGCGGGCACCTTGATCCAGCCCTCGCTGATGCAGTACTCGGCCACGTCGAAGCGCTCCTTGCCGTTGAAGCGGATGCCGACGTCGCGCTCGAACGCCGCCGCGTCATGGTGGGGGCTCTTGGGGTCGGTGCTGAGGTGGTCGGGTACCGGGGGCGCGGGCTGGGCTTCGGTCATGTGGTCGGCTCGAAGGAACGGGATGAGGGTGCATTGTCCCCGCTACAACTTGCGCGGCCGGTGAAGGGCCCCCTCACGGCGGCCTGAAGCCCCCCGCACCCGTGCGCTAAGCTTGCTGCACAGGGGCCGGGGAGGGCCCGAGCGTGCCGCAACCCGAGCAACAGGCGCGACAGGAAATTGACCGCCTGCTGCAGGCGGCGGGCTGGGCCGTGCAGGACATGCTGGCGGCCAACCTGCACGCAGCCCAAGGTGTGGCGCTGCGCGAGTTCCCGCTGAACCCGGGCCACGGCCTTGCCGACTACCTGCTCTATGTCGATGGCAAGGCCTGCGGCGTTATCGAGGCCAAGAAGCAGGGTGCCACGCTCACCGGTGTTGAAGTGCAGAGCACCCGCTACGCGCAAGGCCTGCCCGCCGCGCTGCCGGCCTGGCGCCGGCCGCTGCCCTTTGCCTATGAATCCACCGGCGTCGAAACGCACTTCACCAACGGCCTGGACCCGCAGCCCCGCGCGCGCAGCGTCTTCGCCTTCCACCGCCCCGAGATGCTGGCGCAGTGGCTGAAGCTGCTGCCCACGCCCACCGTGCTAAGCACCGGTGGCCCGCCACCGGCCGAAGCCCAGGCCGCGCCAGCCACGGTGCTGGCCCGCCTGCAGCACATGCCCGAGCTGGTCACCGCCTGGGGCGACTTCAAGCTCTGGCCGGCGCAGATCACCGCCGTGCGCAACCTGGAAGCCAGCTTGGCCGCCAACAAGCCGCGTGCGCTGATCCAGATGGCCACCGGTTCGGGCAAGACCTTCACCGCCATCAGCGCCATCTACCGGCTGATCAAGTTCGCCGGCTTCCGGCGTGTGCTCTTCCTGGTCGACCGCGGCAACCTGGGCCGCCAGACGAAGAAGGAATTCGATGCCTATGTCTCGCCCTACAACAACTTCAAGTTCGGCGAGGAATACATCGTCCAGCACCTGCAGGGCAACACGCTGGACACCACGGCACGCGTCACCATCAGCACCATCCAGCGCCTGTTCAGCATGCTCAAGGGCCGCGAGCTGGCCGAAGAAGACGACGAACGCAGCACCGCCGCCGCCGAGAGCCTGTTCAAGGACCCCGAACCCATCGCATACAACCCCGCCTTCCCCATCGAGACCTTCGACCTCATCGTCACCGACGAGGCGCACCGCAGCATCTACAACCTGTGGCGGCAGGTGCTGGAGTACTTCGACGCCCACCTCGTGGGCCTGACCGCCACGCCCAACAAACAGACCTTCGGCTTCTTCAACCAGAACCTGGTGATGGAATACGGCCACGCGCAGGCCGTGGCCGACGGCGTGAACGTCAACTACGACGTCTACCGCATCCGCACCGAAGTGAGTGAACAGGGCAGCCAGGTGCAGGCCGGCTACTGGCTGGAAACCATGGACCGCGCCACGCGGCGCAAAAACGCCTGGCAGCTGGACGACGACTTCGACTACGACGCCGAAGAGCTCGACCGCAAGGTGCAGACGCCCGACCAGATACGCACCATCGTGCGGACGATCCGCGACCGTTGGCAGAGCGACCTCTTCCCCCAGCGCGAACAGCTACCCAAGACCCTGGTCTTCGCCAAGGACGACAACCACGCCGAGAAGATCGTCGAGATCCTGCGCGAGGAATTCGGCAAGGGCAATGACTTCGCCCAGAAGATCACCTACCGCACGACAGGCGCCAAGCCCGAAGACCTGATCAAGGCCTTCCGCACCAGCTACTGGCCGCGTGTGGCGGTGACGGTGGACATGATCGCCACCGGCACCGACATCAAGCCGGTGGAGATCGTCGTCTTCATGCGCAGCGTGAAGAGCCGCAGCTTCTTCGAGCAGATGAAGGGCCGCGGCGTGCGCGTCATCCGGGCCGACGACCTGCGCAGCGTGAACCCCGGCGAACACGTGCACAAGGACCACTTTGTCATCGTCGACTGCGTGGGCGTGTGTGAACACGACCTGACCGACAGCCACCCGCTGGACCAGAAGAAAACCGTGCCGCTGGCCGCGCTGCTGCAGGCCGTGAGCCTGGGCAACGTGGAAGACGAAGTGCTCTCCAGCGTGGCCGCGCGCCTGGCGCGGCTGGACACGCAGCTGAACGAGGCCGAACGCCAGCAGGTGCGCCGGGCCAGCGGCGGGCTGGACTTGAAGATGCTGGCCGGCGGCATCGTGCAGGCCCTGCAGCCGGGCGCTGACGCCGACACCAGCCCGCAGGCGCTGGACGCCGCGCTGCGCCGCGCGGTGCTGCCGCTGTCCAGCCCCGAACTGCGGCAGCTCATCCTGGGCCTGAAGGCCAACAAGGACCTGGTCATCGACACCGTGACGCAAGACCGCGTCATCGAAGCCGGCTTCAGCGCCGCCGCGCGTGAACGCGCACAGGGCATCGTGCAGAGCTTCGAGGCCTTCATCGCGCAGCACAAGGACGAGATCACCGCGTTGCAGATCCTGTACAGCCGCCCGGTGCGCGCGCCGCTGACCTTCGAGGACATCCAGGCCCTGGCCGACGCGCTGCACGCGCCGCCGCACCTGCTGGACGAAAGCACGCTGTGGCAGGCCTACGCGGCGCTGGACCAGAGCCGGGTGAAAGGCGCCAGCCGCCAGCGCATCCTCACCGACCTGGTGAGCCTGGTGCGCTTTGCGATGCAGCAGGACAACGAACTGCTGCCCTACCCCGAACGTGTGGCCGCCAACTACAAGGCCTGGCTGGCGCAGCAGGCGGCGGCGGGCCATGTGTTCACGCCCGAGCAGAAGCGCTGGCTGGAGATGATCCGCGACCACGTGGCGGCGAACCTGGGGGTGACGGTGGAGGACTTCGAGTACGCGCCGTTCAGCCAGCAGGGTGGGCTGGGCAGGGTGCATCAGTTGTTCGGGGCGGAGTTGCCGAAGGTGATTGAAGAATTGAATCGGGACTTGGTGGCCTAGGAATGGCGTTTACGGTTTCAGTCGATGAGTTGATCAGCCAGAGCAAGAACCCACTGCTGGGAGTTCGTCCGCATTGAACGAGAGCGCGTCTCGGTGACTTGGGCACGGTCCTCAATGGCGCGCCATTCAAGTCCGAGCAGTTCTCCCGTGACAGTGGTATGCCGCTGATTCGCATTCGCGACGTATGCCGATCGTCGACAGACACGAAGTACGCTGGGGACTACGACGAGCGCTACGTCGTCCGCTGTGGGGACCTCTTGGTTGGCATGGATGGGGACTTCAACTGCGCGCGCTGGCGTGGTGAGCCGGGGCTTCTGAATCAGCGGGTCTGCAGGGTCAGTGTCGATCCAAGTGTGTATGAACCGCGCTTTCTGGACTGCGTGCTACCCGCCTATCTGCGAGCCATCAATGAGGCGACCTCGTCGGTAACCGTCAAGCATCTCTCATCGCGAACCATCGAGGACATCCCACTGCCGCTCCCGCCGCTTGCGGAGCAGCGATTTCTCGCCGACGAAATCGAAAAGCAGTTCTCCCGACTCGACGAAGCCGTCGTCAACCTTCGGCGCGTCAGGCTGCGGCTCGAAGGGTACAAGCAGTCAGTCCTTGAAGCTGCGATCGCTGGGCGATTGATCGGTGCTAATTCATTCGGGTCCACTGCTGGTGACGAGAGCGGTTCGACAGGCGACGCATTGGCGGAGTCGATCTACCAAGCGCGCCGTGGCAACTGGCCAAAGGGCATCAAGTTCAAGGAGCCTGCGTGGCCGGACCCGGCGCTGAAACTGACGGTGCCCAGCAACTGGGCGAAGGTCTCGTGGGAGGCCGTGCTCGCGCCGGAAGACGGCGCGTTCAAGCGCGGTCCCTTCGGTAGCGCCCTGACGAAGGCGATCTTCGTGTCGTCGGGCTACAAGGTCTACGAGCAGTACTGTCCCATCAACGACGACTGCTCTTTCGCTCGCTACTACATCACCCCCGAGAAGTTCGAAGAGATGAAGGGGTTCGCCGTGCGGGCTGGGGACTTCCTCATCAGCTGCTCAGGCGTCACGCTGGGCCGCATCACCCGTGTTCCTGAGAAGTACGAGCCTGGGATCATCAATCAAGCCCTGCTGCGGGTACGCTTGAACGAAACGGTCATGGACCCACAGTTCTTCCTTGTCCTGTTCCGGTCGCCGCGATTTCAGAGTTTCATCTTCGACCGTTCAGCTGGCGCCGCCATCCCCAACGTGCGCGGGGTCGGTGATCTCAAGGCCATCCCGGTACCCGTGCTACGCCTCGCCGAACAACACCGCATCGTCGCCGAAGTCGACCGCCGCCTCTCCATCGTCCGCGGCGTCCAGGCCGAGGTCGACGCGAACCTGAAACGCGCGCAGGCCCTTCGGCAGGCGGTGCTGGCCAAGGCCCTTGGTGGCGCCGGTATCGATCGTTAGACTTCGGCTTCGCGCGGCCCGGGCCAGAACCGGCGTACCGCGCAAGGGGGACCGCCGTGAACACCGTTGAACGCTCATTCCGCCTAGAGGCGAAGGAAGGGCTGGGCACACGTCCGCGGCCCGAGCTGATCGGGCCGGTGCTGACCCACCTGCATGCGACGCTGCAGGACACCGTGCGCATGGGCTTCCTGCATTCCAGCCGCGCCCGCGGACGCGTGCCTGCGCAGCTGAAGGCCGCCGCCGACGTGCGTTTCATCGGCCACAGCGCCGATGGAGAAACAGCCACCTTGCTGCACTTTGCCGTGCCTGATTTCGAGACGGCCGCGCCCGAGGTGTTTCGCCAGCATCGGCTGTGGGATGACGGTCCCGAACCCCGTCAGACGGTGTTCGAACTGCTGGGCGCGGCACTGGCCGACGTGGCCGCGCGACGGGAAGACAGCAACCGCTTCGACCCCGGCCTGCTGCGGCGCTTCGTCCGCTACCGGCCCTTGTTCGCCCGTGGCGACCTCACGCGCATCACCTTGCCAGACGCCCGCGTCGTCGAGCCCGGCGTCCTGGACGTGGATGTCACGACGGCAGCCGGCGAACTGTCGGCCCGCACGCCCGCTGCACAGCGGGTGCGCGTGGTGGGCCTGCTGGACGTGATGGGTGCCAGCCAGGGCGTACTGAGGCTGGAGGTGAAGCCCGGGCAGGTGGTGACCGGCCTGTGGGAAGGCGAAGGCCCTGTCGAAGCCTTGAAGGAGTGCTTCAACCGCGAAGTGGTGCTGGAAGGCATGGCGGTGTACCGCCCCTCGGGTTCGTTGCTGCGCGTGGACGTGCAGGCCGTCGCCATGGCGGCCGCTGCAGACGAGTTCTTCCGGACGGTGCCGCGCGGACACGTCCAGCGCGATATCACCCGCGCTGCGCGGCTGCGCCCGGGCGAGGGCTCGGTATGTACGCGCATCCTGGGACGCATACCCGCCGAAGAAAGCGACGAGGAGTTTCTCGAGGCGGTCGAGGCGTTGAGCTGAGCAGGCCATGGCGGGCGCTGTTCCGTACCTGCTCGACACCAACGTCGTCCTGATCACCACCCGCGCCGGCAACCCGGCGGCAGCTGCCATCGACCAGCAGTTTCGTTTGCGCGACTCGCCGTTCCGCCCAGCCATCTGCGAGGTGTCGGTCGGTGAACTGCTGGCCTTCGCGCATTCTTGGGGCCCGGCGCGCCGCAGGTTGCTGGAGGACGTCATCGCCGAGCTGCTGGTGCTGCCCATCTCACCTCGTGCCGTGCATGTCGAGTGGGCTCGCCTGCGCTCCTATGCAAAGTCGCATGGCTTGCCAATTCAGCAGGACCACAACGACATGTGGATCGCGGCAGTGGCGAACGTGGCGGGGCTGACGGTCATCGCCTCAGATGTCGCCGGCTTTCGGCCGATCAAGATGGCTGGTCTGGTGAAGGCAGAGCTGATCGACTCCAAGTCCGGGCTGCGGCTGCAATGAGCCAGCCGGGCGACTTTCCCAACCGGCCGCAGCAGGGCGGCGCCATTGTTCTCAATTCAGCTTCATTCGTAGCAAAATACGCTACATGTCATCGCTAGCCGACCACCTGCTGGGCCACACCCGCGCTGCCGTACTGGGCACCTTGCTGCTGCACCCCGAAACCTCCTTGCACGTGCGTGAACTGGCGCGGCTGACGGGGGCGTCGCCGGGCTCGCTGCACCGCGAACTGCGCACGCTGGCCGATCTGGGCCTGCTGCTGCGCCAGGAAGTGGGGCGCCAGGTGCACTACCGTGCCAACACCGCCAGCCCGGTGTTCGAGGAACTGGCCGGCCTGCTGCGCAAGAGCAGCGGGCTGGCCGATGTGCTGCGCGACGCGCTGGCGCCGCTGGGTGACGCGGTGGCCTTCGCCTTCGTCTACGGCAGCATTGCAGCGGGCACCGAGCGGCCTGACAGCGATGTGGACGTGATGGTGCTGGGCAGCGCAGGCTTTGCGCAGGTGGTGCTGGCGCTGTCGCCGGCCCAGCTGGCACTGCGCCGCGAAGTGAACCCGACGGTGTTGTTGCCGCAGGACTTTGCCGCTCAGCTGGCGGCTGGCGACGGCTTCGCGCGCGGCGTGGCTGCCGCGCCGCGCATCTGGCTCAAGGGAGAAGAACATGACTTTGCAGAACTTGCTGCGCATCGGAAAGCTGAAAGCCCACGAGCCCACGCCCGCCGAAGTGCAAAGGCTGTTGGCGGCCATTGACCGCAACCTGGCCGATGCAGGGGCCGTGCACATCAGCGAAGAAACCCGTTTCGACGCGGCGTACAAGGCGGTGATGCAGTGCGCGCTGGTGGCCATGCTCGCGTCGGGCCATCGGCCGTCGACCAGCGAACCGGGGCACCACCAGACCATGATCCAGTCGCTGCCGCTCACCCTGGGTGTGCCCAACGAAGTGTGGGTGGTGCTGGACGCCCTGCGCAAACAGCGCAACGCCAGCGACTACACCGGACAGCCCATCACACCCTCGCTGGTGGCTGAGTGCATCACCCAGGCCCGGGCGCTGCACGAGCGGCTGCGCGCGCTGCTGGCTGCCAAGCACCCTCGCCTGTTGAAGAAGGCTGAATGAACGCCTCCACCCTCGTCCAGAAGCTCTGGAACTACTGCAACGTGCTGCGCGACGACGGCATGAGCTACGGCGACTATGTCGAGCAGCTGACCTACCTGCTGTTCCTGAAGATGGCCGACGAACGTGCGCAGCCGCCGTTCACTCTGGACGGGCGCCAGCCCAGCATCATCCCCGCCGCCTGGGCCTGGCCTTCGCTGCTGGCCCGCGACGGCGACGAACTCTTCGACCACTACCGCCACGCGCTGGAAGCACTGGGCCAGCTGAAGGGCACGCTGGGGCTGATCTTCGGCAAGGCGCAGAACAAGTTCCAGGACCCGGCCAAGCTGCGCCGCCTGGTGGTGGACCTCATCGACGCCGAGAACTGGACGGCGCTGGGCGTGGACGTGAAGGGCGACGCCTACGAAGGCCTGCTGGAGAAAAACGCGCAGGACACCAAGAGCGGCGCCGGCCAGTACTTCACGCCACGCCCGCTCATCCAGGCCATGGTGGACTGCATCGCGCCGAAGCCGAAAGAAAGGGTGTGCGACCCGGCCTGCGGCACCGGCGGCTTCCTGTTCACCGCCTTCAACCACATCGTCGAGCACCACCCCAACCTCACGCGCGAACAGAAACGCTTCCAGAAGGAAGAGGCCTACACCGGCTACGAACTCGTGCAGGCCACGGCGCGGGTGTGCGCGATGAACCTGCTGCTGCACGGCATCGGCAGCGAAAAGCACGTGCCGGTGAAGGTGATGGACGCACTCACCGCCGACCCGGGCGAACGTTATGAAGTGGTGCTGGCCAACCCGCCCTTCGGCAAGAAAAGCAGCACGCAGATCGAAGGCGCCGACGGCAGGCGCAGCACCGAAAAGGACGTGATCGAGCGCGACGACTTCTGGGCCACCACGTCGAACAAACAGCTGAACTTCGTGCAGCACATCAAGACGCTGCTGGCCACGCACGGCCGCGCGGCCGTGGTGCTGCCCGACAATGTGCTGTTCGAAGGCGGTGCCGGCGAGACCATCCGCCGCAAGCTGCTGCACGAATGCGAACTGCACACGCTGCTGCGCCTGCCCACGGGCCTGTTCTACGCGCAGGGCGTGAAGGCCAACGTGCTGTTCTTCGACAAGAAGCCGGCCAGCGAGACACCGTGGACGAAAGAGCTGTGGATCTACGACCTGCGCACGAACCGGCATTTCACGCTGAAGACCAACCCGCTGCGGCGCGAAGACCTTGAAGAGTTCGTGCGCCTGTACCACCCCGCCAACCGCCACGACCGAACGCCCACCTGGCGTGCCGACAACCCGGAAGGCCGCTGGCGCGCCTACGACCACGCGGAACTGGTGGCACGCGACAAGGCCAGCCTCGACATCTTCTGGCTGCGCGACGAAACCTTGGCCGACAGCGACAACTTGCCACCGCCGGACGTCATCGCGCAAGAGATCGTCGACGACCTGGAAGCGGCGTTGGAGCAGTTCAGGCTGATCGCGGGCGATCTGGCGGCATCGGCATGAACGAGAAGACGCGTTCGCCGATCAAGGACAAGCCGCTGCGCACGCCGGGGCAGTCGCTGCGCGAAGAACGCAACCGCCTGTGGGAAGACCGCATCGAGCCATGGGCGATGCTGGCCATATTCTTCTCGGCCATGGCCGCGCTGGAGTGGTTCCGCCACTACCTGAAGAGCCCGCCCATGCCTTGGCTGTTCACCGCGGTGGCCGCGCGCGCCAGCGAAACTTGCCCGCGGCCGAGGACATGAAGCTTGCGGCTTTCCACCTGTCGCGCTACATCCGCGCCCGCGGGCAAGAGGCGGGCTGACCTGCCCGCACGAGCTCAGTCCGCCTGCGTGATGAACGCGCGCAGCGTGGCCAGCGCCTCTTCGGGCTGATCGCGCCACGCGCCGTGGCCGGCCTTCGGGAAGGCGACGAGTTCAGCCCAGGGCGCGGGTATCGCTGCGGCGATGTCCTGCGCGTCTGCCAGTGGCGTCACCGGGTCCAGCGCTCCGGCCATCACCAGCACCGGACACTGCACGCGGGCCAGGCCGGGCAGCAGGTTCATCGTCTGCTGTTCGCCCGACGACGAGGCGAACAGGATGGCCTCGTTGAACAGC
>JBBRBW010000042.1:0-34419 GCA_038205425.1 Burkholderiales bacterium
CGCTGCAGACCGCCGATCTCGCCAAGCTGGACTCGGCGCAGATCCGTGCCTTCGGCACCGCCGCCATCGCGGCCCTGGACGCCGGCCAGGTGGCCGCGCTCGGCGCCGACCTGGGCACCGCACAGCTCGCCGCGCTGAGCACCGCGCAGCTGCAGGCCCTGTCCCCCGATGACCTCACCAGCCTGAGCAGCGCCCAGATCGGCCAGCTCAGCAGCGCCCAGTTGCGTGTGCTGTCGACGGCCCAGCTCGAGGCGCTGTCGCCCGAGCAGCTGGCCGGCATGAGCACAACCCAGGTGTCGCAGCTGAGCACCGCGCAGGTGGCTGGCCTGGAGGCCGGTGACCTGGCCTCGTTGAGCAGCACCCAGTACACCGGCTTCACCACCGCGCAGGTGGCGGCCTTTGGCACCGCGCAGGTCACGAACATGGAAGCCGGCGACCTCGCCGCACTGGCCTCCGACCGCTATGCCGCACTGAAAACGGCCAACATCGCCGCGCTCGACGCCAACCAGGTGGGCGCCATCACCTCGGCGCAGGCCGCGGCGCTGACCACCGCGCAGCTGCGTGCCATCGACGCCGAGGACATCGGCTCGATGACCACCGCCAGCCTGGCGGCCCTGAACGGCACCCAGGTGCTGGCGCTGACCAGCGCCCAGCTCGCCGCGCTGTCGGCCGACCAGCTGGCCGCGATGGGCACCGCGCAGGTCAGCGGCCTGAGCACGGCCCAGATCGCCGCGATGTCGCCCGACCAGCTGAACGCGCTGACGACGGCGCAGTTCGCCAGGCTGACCACCGCCCAGGTGGCGGCCATCACCACCGAGCAGATGAGCCAGCTCGAGGCCGCCGACTTTGCCGCGCTGACGCCGGCGCAGGTGCGCGTGCTGAGCGCGGCCCAGATCGAGGCCCTGACGGGTGAGACGCTGCAGGCGCTGACCACCGAGCAAGCCGCCGCGCTGTCGACGACTCAGGTGCGTGCCATCCAGGCCGCCGACCTGGCACAGATGGAGACCGCCGACATCGCCGCGCTGGGCACGGCCCAGGTGGCCGCGCTCACCGACGCCCAGGTCAACGCGCTGACGGCCGAACAGCTGGCCGCGCTGGGCTCGGCCCAGCTGCGTGCACTCGGCGTGTCGCAGCTCGCGCTGCTCGACGCCGACGACATCGCCGCGCTGAGCTCTTCACAGGTCAGCTACCTCACCACCACGCAGGTGGCGGCGCTGAGCACGGCCCAGGTGGCTGCGCTGGAGGCCGCCGACCTCGAGGCCCTGTCGACGGCGCAGATCGCCGCGCTGAGCACGGCCAACATCGCCGCGCTGTCGGCCGAAGCCATCACCGGCCTGACCACCGCCCAGGTGGCGGCACTGAGCGCGACGCAGGCCGCCGCGATCGAGACGGCCGACCTGGCTGCCATGTCCAGCAGCGCGCTGCGCGCCCTGGGCACGGCGCAGATCCGCGCCTTGTCTGAAACCCAGCTCGACGCCCTGGGCGCCGCCTCGCTGTCGAACCTGACCACCACGCAGGTGGCCGCGCTGAGCGCCACCCAGGTGGCGGCCATCGACGCCGGCAACCTGTCGGCGCTGAGCACCGAGCAGTTCGCCGCGCTGAGCACCGCGCAGGCCGCCGCGCTGACCACGGCCCAGGCCGCCGGCATGGAAGCCGCGGACATCACCGCCCTGGGCGCCGCCAAGCTGGCCGCGCTGTCCACCGAGGCCGTGGCCGCGCTGGAAGGGGTGCACTTCGCCGCGATGAGCACCGCGCAAGCCGCGGCGCTGACCGCAGCGCAGGCCGCCGCGATCGATGCCGACAACCTGCCCAGCCTGGGCACCGCCAACCTGGCCGCGCTGAGCACCGCCGCCGTGCGTGCGCTCAGCACCGCCCAGCTCGACGCGCTGGACGGCGACCAGCTGTCCAAGCTGACCACCGCACAGGTGGCCGCGCTGAGCGCCGCCCAGGTGGCCAGCCTGTCGCCGACCGACCTCGCCGCGCTCACGAGCACGCAGTTCCAGGCCCTGGGCACGGCCCAGATGGCCGCCATCACCACCGCCCAGGCCGTCGAATTGCAGGCCGCCGACGTGGCTGCGCTGTCCACCGCGCAACTGCGCGCCCTGGGCGCCAGCCAGGTCGGCCAGCTCTCGGTGGCGGCCGTGCAGGCCCTGACCACCGCCCAGGTCCGTAGTCTGAGCACCGCCCAGGTGGCCGCGCTCAGCGTCGACCAGCTTTCCGGCATGGAGACGGTCGACATGGCCGCGCTCACCAGCGCGCAGCTGAACGCCCTGTCGGCGACCCAGTTCGCCGCCTTCTCGTCGGCCCAGCTGGCCGTGCTGAGTAGCGGCCAGGTGACCGGCTGGACGCCGGCCCAGATCGCCGCCATGACACCGGCCGGCCTGGCCGCGCTGGACACCGCACAGTTCCAGGCGCTGAGCACCGCGCAGCTGGCCGCCATCACCTCCGACCAGGCGCCTTCGCTGGAGACCGCCGACCTGGCCGTGCTGGGCACGGCGCAGATCCGCGCGCTGTCCACCGACGCCTTCGCTGCGCTGTCGGCGGGCGCGATCGTCGGCCTGGGCTCGACCCAGGTCGCCGCACTGAACACGGCCCAGGTGGCCGCCCTCACGGCCGAGCAGATGGCCGCGCTGGAGACCGTCGACCTTGCCGCGATGGGCACGGCGCAGATCGCCGTGCTGTCGACGGCCCAGCTCGACGCGCTGGGCAGCGCGCAGGTGGCTGCGTTGACGACCAAGCAGGTGGCTGCGCTGTCGACACTGCAGTTCGCTTCGCTGGACGCCAACGACCTGGCCGCGATGGACACGGCGCAGTACCGCGCCATGACCACCGCCCAGCTGGCCGCGCTGACCACGGCGCAGGCCGCGGCACTGGAAGCCGCCGACGTGGCCGCCCTGACCGCCGTGCAGGTGCGTGCGCTCGCCGCTGGCACCGTGGGTGCGCTGAGCACGGCCGCGCTGGCCGGCATGGGCACGCTGCAGGCCGGTGCGCTGAGCAGCGCACAACTGGCCGCGCTGAGCGGTGACCAGATCGCCGCCCTCGAAACCGCCGACCTGGCCGCCATCGGCGCGCCGGTGCTGGCCACGCTGTCCACCGCGCAGATCGAGGCCATGGGCTCGGCCCAGCTGGCCGGCCTGACCACGCGCCAGGTCGCCAACCTGACGACGGCGCAGTTCGCTGCCATCGAGGCCGCCGACCTGGCCGCCATGGGCACCGCACAGTACGCCGCGATGACCACGGCGCAGCTCGCCGCGTTGACCGTCGAGCAGGCCGCCGGCCTGCAGGCCGCCGACCTGGCGGTGCTGAGCACGGCACAGCTGCGCGCGCTGTCCACCGCGAGCCTGGCCGCCATCACCGAAGGCAACATCCCGTCGCTGACCACGGCCCAGGTGGCCGCGCTGAGCACCGCCCAGCTGGTCGCCCTGACCGGTGGCCAGGTGGCCGCGCTGGAAACCGACGACCTGCGCGCCCTGAGCACAGCGCAGATCCAGGCCCTGACGACGTCCCAGATCGAGGCGCTGAGCAGCGCCCAGGTGGCCAAGCTGACCACGGCCCAGATGGCCGCGCTGACGACCGCACAGTTTGCCGCACTCGACGCCGCCGACCAGGCTGCGCTGGGCACGGCGCAGTACGGCTCTCTGAGCACGGCGCAGATCGCCGCGATGTCGGCCGAACAGGCCGGCGCACTGAGCACCGGCGTGATCGCCGCACTGAGCACGGCCCAGGTGCGCGCCTTCAGCACCGAAGCGCTGGCCGGCCTGGGCAGTGCTGCCGTGCAGGCCCTGAGCAGCGCCCAGGTAGCCGCGCTGACGACCACGCAGGTCGCCGGCCTGGCGGCCAACGTGCTGACCGCACTGGACAGCGCCGACCTGGCCGCCATGGGTACCGCCCAGGTGACGGCCTTCAGCGCAACGCAGCTGAACCAGTTCAGCAGCGTTCAGCTGGGTGCGCTGACGTCGCGCCAGGTGGCCGCGCTGAGCACCGAGCAGTTCGCCGGCCTGGAAGCCGCCAACCTCGCCGCCATGGGCACCGCACAGTACGTCGCGATGACGACGGCACAGCTCGCCGCGCTGGGCACCGACCAGGCCGCCGCACTGCAGGCCGCCGACGTGGCCGTGCTGAGCGTGACCCAGGTCAAGGCCCTGGCCGCCGACGTCGTCGGCGCGCTGTCGACGGCCGCCGTGGCCGCGCTGACCACCGCCCATGCCGCGGCGCTGAGCACCGCCCAGGTGGCGGCGCTGGCCGCCGGCAACCTGTCGGCGCTGGAAACCGCTGACCTCGTCAAGCTGGGCACGGCCCAGATCAATGCGCTCGGTTCCGAGGGCCTGACCGCGCTCAGCACAGCACAGCTCGTGGCACTGACCACCGCCCAGGTGGCCGGCATCGACGCCAACCTGCTGGCGAGCCTGAGCACCGACACGCTGAACACGCTGAGCTCGTCGCAGTTCGCTGCGCTCGGCACCGCTCAGGTGGCCAACCTCACCGAAGAGCAGGTGGCCAACCTGCAGCTGGCCGACCTTCAGGCGCTCGGCAGCACGCAGGTGCGCGCCCTGACCGATGGCCAGGTGACGGCACTCACCGCCGCCCAGGTGGCCGGCATGGGCACGGCGCAGATCGCCGCACTGACGACCTCGCAACTGGCCGCGCTGGACCTGGCCGACTTCACCGGCATGGGCACGGCCCAGTTCCAGGCCCTGACCACCGCGCAGATGGCCAGCCTGAGCGTCGAGCAGATCGCCGCCCTGGAGACCGTCGACGTGGCGGCGCTGGGCAGCGCGCAGCTGCGCGCCATCGCGCCGGAAAACGTCGCGGCCTTCACCGCCGACGCCCTGAAGGCGATGAGCAGCGCCCAGCTGGTGACCCTGAGCACGGCGCAGATCGCAGCGCTGGACGCCACCGCGCTGGCCTCGCTGGACACCGCCGACGTCGCCGCGCTGGGCACGGCGCAGATCGCTGCGCTGACCGGCGAGCAGCTGGCATCAATGGGCACCGCGCAGCTCGCCGCGCTCACGCCCAGCCAGGCCGCAGCGCTGACGACGACGCAGATCTCCGAACTGAGCGTGAGCAACCTCAACGCGCTGGGCACGGCCCAGTTCCAGGCGCTGACCACACGCCAGATCGCGGCGCTGACGGTCGAGCAGGTCGACGCGCTGCAGTCCGCTGACCTGACAGCGCTGACCTCCGGCCAGCTGCGCACGTTCAGCGCCGACCAGCTGACCGCGCTGACCTCGGCCAACGTGGCGGCCCTGCTGACCGCCCAGGTGGCCGCACTGACCACGCTGCAGATCACGCAGCTCGAGGCCGACGACCTGGCCGCCATGACGACGGCGCAGCTGGCGGCCTTGACCGCAGGCCAGGTGGCCGCCATCACCGACGCCCAGGCGGCGCTGTTCAGCTCGACCGACCTCGGCGCCTTCGGCACCACCACCATCGCTTCGCTGAGCACGGCCGCCATCGCCGCGCTGACCACGGCCAGCATCGCCGGCCTGAGCGTCGCCCAGGTGCCGCTGCTGAGCACGACGCAGATCGCCGCCATGGAGCCGGCCACGCTGGCCGCCATGGGCAGCGCGCAGATCCAGGCGCTGGGCACGGCACAGATCGCCAAGCTGACCGAAGACCAGGTGGCCAACCTCGAGACCGCCGACGTGGCGGCCCTGTTGACCAGCCAGCTCGGTGCGCTGAGCACGGCGGCCATCGCCGCACTGACCACCGCCGGCGTGGCTGCACTGACCGCCGGCCAGCTGGCGGCGCTGAGCACCGCGCAATTCGCGGCCATCGAGGCCGGTGACCTCTCGGCGATGGGCAGCACACAGCTGCAGGCGCTGAGCACCGCGCTGCTGCCGGCCATGACGGCCGGCCAGGCCGCCGCGCTGGACAGCACCGACGTGGGCTTCCTGTCCACCGCGCAGGTGGCCGCCATTGGCACCGCGGCGATCTCGGCCTTCAGCACCGACGTCATCGCCGGTCTGAGCACGGCCCAGGCCGCGGCGCTCACCACGGCCCAGCTGCGCGCCCTCAGTGCCTCGCAGGTGCAGGCCCTGGAGTCGGCCGACCTGAACGTGCTGGGCAGCGCCCAGGTGGCCGCCCTGTCGACCGTGCAGATCAACGACCTGACGACGGCACAGCTGGCCGCGCTGGACAACACCCGCCTGGGTTTCCTCAGCACGGCCCAGCTGCGCGCCCTCAGCGCCGCTGACTTGGCCGCGCTCACGTCCAGCCAGTTCCAGGCCCTGAGCGTGGCCCAGGTGGCCAGCCTGAGCGCGGCCCAGATGACCAGCATGGAAACGGTCGACCTGGCTGCGCTGCAGACCCAGCAGGTCGAGGCCCTGTCGACGGGTGCCGTCGCGGCCCTGAGCCAGGCGCAGTTCGCAGCCCTGGACACCGTCCAGGTGGGCGTGCTGACGGCGGCCCAGCTGAAGGCCATTCCGACCGCCACGCTGGTGGCGATGGCCACCGAGAACCTGAACGCCCTGGTCCCGGCGCAGTTCGCGGCGCTGTCCACCATGCAGGTGGCGGCGCTGACGACGACGCAACTCTCCAACCTGGCCACGTCGCTGCTGGGCAGCATGGGCACGGCCCAGCTGGCTGCCATCGACGCCACCCGTCTGCAGACGCTGACCACGGCGCAGTTCGCGGCGCTCAGCGCCACGCAGCTGGGCAGCCTGACCACGGCACAGGTGGCTGCGATGCAGACCGACGACCTGGCCTCGCTGACCGATCTGCAACTGCGGGGCATCAGCACCGCCGGCATCGCCGCGCTCGACTCGGCACAGCTGGTGGCCCTGGGCACGCAGCAGATTCCGGGCCTGAGCACGGCGCAGCTGCGCGCCATCAGCGCCGTCAACCTGGCGCTGATGGAGACCGCCGACCTGGCCCAGCTCAGCCAGAGCCAGTTGACCGGCCTGACCACCACGCAGGTCGCGGCGCTGACCACGGCCCAGCTGACCAGCCTGACCGACAGCCAGCTCAGCTACCTGACGACGGCGCAGATCCAGGCCATCGATTCGAGCAAGCTCAACACCCTGTCCACCGACCAGGTGCGTGTGCTGACCACGGCACAGATCGCCGCGCTGACCACGGCCCAGGTGGCCGCCATGGCGACGGACGACCTCGCCGCGCTGACCACCGACCAGGTGCGTGCGTTGGGCACCGAGGACATCCAGGCCCTGGGTTCGGCACAGTTGCAGGCCCTGGGCACCGCACAGGTAGCGGCCCTGCGCACCAACCAGGTGGCGGCCATCGAGTCGGCCGACCTGGCCGCGATGGAGACCGCCGACGTCGCGGCCCTGACGACGGCGCAGGTGCGGGCCCTGACCTCGGCCCAGGTCGACGCGCTGACCACGGCGCAGCTGGCGGCCCTGAGCACGGCCCAGGTGGCGGCGATCGCGTCGTCGAACATCGCGGCCATCGCCGGTGCCGACCTGAACACCCTGACCACGGCGCAGTTCCAGGCGCTGACCACGGCCCAGATTTCGCAGCTGAGCACCGCCCAGGTGAACGGCCTGCAGACCGATGACCTGGCGGCGCTGAGCACGGCGCAGATCAAGGCCATCAGCACGGCGGGCATCGCGGCGCTGTCGGCCGGCAACATCACCGCGCTGAGCAGCACCCAGGTGCTGGCCCTCAGCACCCAGCAGGTGCGTGCGCTGGCCACCGCCAACATCACGGCGCTGGACACCGCCGACCTCAACCTGATGAGCGTGACCCAGGTCGGCGCCTTCACCGGCGACCAGCTCGGCGCGATGAGCGCCGGCCAGCTGGCCAGCCTGAGCACCCGGCAGGTGGCCGGCCTGAGCATCGGGCAGCTCGGCGCCCTGTCCGCAGGTGACCTGGCGTCCTTCACGACGACGCAGTTCGCGGCCATGACGGTGGCCCAGGTGGCGGCGTTCGGCTCGGCCCAGGTGGCCGGCATGGAAACCGCCGACATCGCCGCGCTGAGCACGGCGCAGATCCGGGCCCTGAGCACGGCGGCCATCGCCGCGCTGACCACCGCCGGCATCGAGGCGCTGACCTCGGCCCAGGTGGCGGCACTGACCACGGGCCAGGTGCAGGCGCTGGAAGTGGGCGACGTGGCGGTGATTCAGACGGCCGACCTGGCCGCCATGGGCACGGCGCAGATCGCCGCCTTCACCACGGCACAGATCGACGCGCTGACCGGCGGCCAGCTGGCCGCGCTGACCACGGCCCAGGTGGCGGCACTGAGCGTGACGCAGCTGCAGGCGCTGTCCGGCAGCGACCTGTCGAACTTCACCTCGACGCAGATCGAGGCCCTGACCACGGCGCAGGTGAACAGCCTGAGCACGGCCCAGTTCTCCACGCTGGCCGCGGCCGACGTGGCCGCCATGAGCACGGCGCAGGTGCGGGCCCTGACCACCGCGAACATCGAGGCGCTGACCACCGAGCAAGTGCAGGCCCTGACCACCGCCCAGGTGGCGGCCTTCAGCACGGCGCAGGTGCAGGCCCTGAAAACCGCCGACCTGGCGGTGATGGAGTCGGCCGACCTGCAGGCCTTCACGACGGCGCAGATCGCCGCGCTGAGTACCGACCAGATCGAGGCGCTGACGACCGTGCAGCTCGGCCAGCTGAGCAACACCCAGGTGGCGGCGCTGACGACGGCCCAACTGGCCAGCTTCGACACGGCCGAGATCGCGGCCTTCAGCAGCAGCCAGTTTGCGGCGCTGACCACGGCGCAGATCGCTTCGCTGAGCACCGAGCAGATCGCAGGGCTGGAAGTGGGTGACATCGTCGCCCTGACCACGGCCCAGGCCCGCGCCCTGACCGAGGACCAGATCGTCGCGCTGAGCTCCACCCAGGTGGTGGCCTTCGAGACCCAGGACCTCGGCGCCATGACCATGACCCAGTACAACGCCTTCGAGGGCGAGGACTGGGCCGCGATGAGCACGGCACAGTTCGCCGCGCTGCAGGCAGTGACGCCCATCGTGCTGGACCTCGACGGCAACGGCGTGCAGACGGTGTCGGCCGAACGCGGCGTGAACTTCGACCTCACGGCCACCGGCCAGCGCAGCCAGGTCGGCTGGGTGGGCGCCGGCGACGGCCTGCTGGTGCGCGACATCAACGGCGACGGCGTCATCAACGACGGCCGCGAGCTGTTCGGTGGCGCCACACAGCTGGCCAACGGTCAGCGGGCCGGCGACGGCTTCCGGGCGATGGCAGCGCTGGACAGTAACGGCGACGGCAAGCTCGACGCCGAAGACAAGGCCTGGGGCGAACTGAAGCTGTGGGTCGACGGCAACGGCGACGGCATCACGGACGCCGGCGAGCTGAAGGGGCTGATGGACTTCGGTGTGGCCGAGATCAAGCTCGACTTCACCAAGACGAGCAACACCGACAACGGCAACCTGCTGGGCCTGATGGGCAGCTACACGAAGACCGACGGCAGCGAAGCCGCGATGGCCGACGTGTGGTTCGCCAAGCAAGCCGCGCCGACCGCCGCCGACCTGCTGGCTGGCCCCGCGACCGACCTGCTGGGCAGCAGCGGCCCCGCGACGGCCACCGCCAGCGCGGCCCCGACAACGGGCCTGGCCTACGCCGGGATGGCGCGGTCGGCCATCGACGACGAGCTGCTGCGCTCGACGCCGCTGATCTGAGGCCGCAGGGCCCGCTGGGGCCTGGCGCGACGCAGGTCGCGCCAGGCGTCCCCCGAAGAGGCACCGCCGTGGCGGTGCCTCTTTTTCCATCTGGGGTCGCCCAGGGCCGCAAGTGGGGTGTTTTGGCCCCTCTGTTCAGGCCGTTCGTCCGCGCCCGCGCAGGCAGCATCCATGGCACTTCGGCGTCGCAGCCTGCGTCGCCCGTGAATGGAGAGACCGACGATGAAGAAGGATGCAAAGACCGTGCTCGTGACCGGGGGCGCTGGCTTCCTCGGCTCGCACCTGATCGACCGCCTGCTGGGCGCCGGCCACGAGGTGCTGTGCGTGGACAACCTCTTCACCGGCAGCAAACGCAACATCGAGCACCTGTACGGCCATCCGCGGCTGGAGTTCATGCGCCACGACGTGACGATGCCGCTGTACGTCGAGGTCGACGAGATCTACAACCTGGCCTGCCCGGCGAGCCCGGTGCACTACCAGCACGACCCCGTGCAGACCACGAAGACCAGCGTGCACGGCGCCATCAACATGCTCGGCTTGGCCAAGCGCGTGGGCGCGAAGATCCTGCAGGCCTCCACCAGCGAGGTCTACGGCGACCCCGCGGTGCACCCGCAGCCCGAAAGCTACTGGGGCAACGTCAACCCCATCGGCCCGCGCTCGTGCTACGACGAAGGCAAGCGCTGCGCCGAGACACTGTTTTTCGACTACCACCGCCAGCACAAGCTGCGCACCAAGGTCGTCCGCATCTTCAACACCTACGGCCCGCGCATGCACCCCAACGACGGGCGCGTGGTCTCGAACTTCATCGTGCAGGCGTTGCGCGGCGAGGACATCACGCTCTACGGCGACGGCCAGCAGACACGCAGCTTCTGCTACGTCGACGACCTCATCACCGCGATGATGCGCATGATGGAGAACACGCCCGAGGACTTCCCCGGCCCCGTGAACATCGGCAACCCCGGCGAGTTCACCATCCGCGAACTGGCGGAGATCGTGATCGAACTCGTCGGCTCGCGCAGCCGGCTCGTCTTCCACCCGCTGCCAGCGGACGACCCGAAGCAGCGCCGTCCCGATATCGACCTGGCCAAGCGCCTGCTCGACTGGGAACCGAAGATCGCGCTGCGCGAGGGCCTGGTCGAGACCATCGCCTACTTCCGCGCCGTGCTGCTGGACGAAGGCCCGCGCGTGGTGCTGCCCGCGGCGCCCGCCCTGCGCAGCGGCGCCGAAGCGGCGCCGATCGCCACCGCCGCGCTGGCCGCCGTGCGCCGCGCCTCGGGCGAAAGCCTGCGCCGCCAGGCCCGCGCGAAGCCGTCCACCACGACCTGAGCCGCGTGCCGAGCCCTGCCATGAACATCGACTACCTCATCGTCGGCTCCGGCCTCACCGGCGCCGTGCTCGCCCGCACCCTGCACGATGCCGGCCACGCCGTGCTCGTGCTGGAGCGGCGCCACCACCTCGGCGGCAACGTGCACGACCACGTGCACGCCGAAAGCGGCATCGTCGTGCACACCTACGGCCCGCACTACTTCCGCACCAACGACGAAGCGCTGTGGCAATTCGTCAACCGCTTCACGGGCTTCTACCGCTACGAGGCCGAGCTGAAGTCGCTGGTCGAAGGCCGCCACGAAAACTGGCCCATCGCTGGCAGCTACATCCAGCGCACGGTAGGCAAGGACTGGAAGCCCGAGTTCACCGGCCAGCCGGCGAACTTCGAGCAGGCCTCGCTGGCCATGATGCCGCGGCCCATCTACGAGAAGTTCGTCAAGGGCTACTCCGAGAAGCAGTGGGGCGTGCCGGCGACGGCGCTGTCGGCGGCGCTGGCCAAACGCTTCGACGTGCGCGAAGACGACGAGCCGCGCCTGATGCGCCACCGCCACCAGGGCATCCCCGACGGCGGCTACACCCGCATGATGAGCAACATGCTGGCCGGCATCCCGGTGCGCACCGGCGTGGACTACCTCGCCGAGCGCAGCGCTTTCCGCCCGCGCCGGCTGACTCTTTTCACCGGCCCCATCGACGAGTACTACGGCTTCGACCTCGGGCGCCTGGCCTACCGCGGCCAGAAGCGCACACACGAGTACCTGCCCGGCACGGCGCAGTTCCAGCCCTGCGGCCAGGTGAACAACCCCGACCCCGCCGACGGCCCGCACGTGCGCACGATGGAGTGGAAGCACATGATGCCGCCGCAGGCCGCGGCCGCCACGCGCGGCACGCTGCTCACACGCGAGACACCGTTCACGCCCAGCGAACCGGGCGAGTACGAATACCCCTTCCCCGACGACGCCAACGCGCGCCTGTACGAGGCCTACCGCGAACGTGCCGACCGCAGCGACGGCCTGCTGGTCTGCGGCCGCCTCGGCGAGTACCGCTACTACGACATGGACCAGGCCATCGCCCGCGCGCAAATGCTGGCGCGGCGCGTGCTGGCCGGCGCCGAACTGCGCGCAGCCGCCTGAAGGCACGGGAGCAGGACATGAAGCTGCAGACACCGCGTTCGGTGCTGGTGGTGGGCGGCGCGGGCTACATCGGCTCGCACATGGTGCTGGCCCTGCGCGACGCCGGGCACCGCGTCACCGTCCTCGACAACCTGAGCCGCGGCTTCGCCGACGCCGTGGGCGACGCGCCGCTCGTGCGCGGCGACCTCTGCGTGCCGGCCGACCTCGACCGCGCGCTGGCCGGCGAACGCTACGACGCGGTGATGCACTTCGCCGCGCTCGCCTACGTCGGCGAGTCGGTGCACGAACCCGAGCGCTACTACGCCAACAACGTCAGCGGTTCGCTGAACCTGATCGCCGCGATGCGCCGCCACGGGCTCGACCGGCTGGTCTTCTCGTCGACCTGCGCGACCTACGGCGAACCCACGGTGCTGCCCATCCCCGAGACCCACCCGCAGCGCCCGATCAACCCCTACGGCCGCAGCAAGTGGATGGTCGAGCAGATGCTCGTCGACCAGGCGCAGGCCCACGGTCTGCGCAGCATCTCGCTGCGTTACTTCAACGCCGCCGGCGCCGACCCGCGCGGCCGTGCCGGCGAGCGCCACGCGCCCGAGACCCATCTCATCCCGCTGGTGCTGCAGGAGGCGCTGCGCCTGCAGCGCGGCGGCGACCCGGCCGCCACGGCGCTGCAGGTCTACGGCAGTGACCTGCCCACGCCCGACGGCAGCTGCGTGCGCGACTACATCCACGTCGACGACCTGTGCCAGGCCCACCTGCGCGCCGCCGAGCGCCTGTGGGCGGGGCAGGTGCAGGCGGCGGAGTTCTTCAATCTCGCCAACGGTGCCGGCTTCAGCGTGCTGGAGGTCATCGCGGCCTGCCGCGAAGTCGCCGGCCAGCCCATCGGCTGGCAGAGCCTGCCGCGCCGTGCCGGCGACCCCGCCGTGCTGGTGGGCGACGCGACCCGCGCACGCGAGGTGCTGGGCTGGCGCCCGCGCCACGGCGAACTGCGCGAGGTGGTGCGCACCGCCTGGAACTGGATGCTGGCGAACGAAGCGCCGCTGCTGCAGCAGGCGGCCTGAAGGCCTGGCCCGCGCGCGGGCCTTGTCGATGTTCGAACAAACGCCCCGGCGCTGCACTGCAGCGGCGGGGCGCTTGCGTCGGACGCGGCGTCAGCTGAAGTGCAGCATCGGCACTTCGCAGACGCGGGGCTGCTTCAGGTAGAGCCAGAAGCCCAGGAAGCGCTCGCCCAGGAAACCGGGGTAGCGGTTCTGGTAGGCGTCGTAGGGTGCGCCGATCTGTTCGTAGACGGCATCCATCACCAGGAAGAGGTCGCGGCAGTAGGCCTCGAACAGCTCGCGGCGCATCACGAACATGTTCCACATCGGCGCCTGCGGCGCGAGGCGGAAGTAGTCCTCGGCACCGCGGTGCGCCGAGTAGACGAGCTTGATCACACGCAGGAAGGCCTCCCAGGGGGCACGCTCCACACAGGCCAGGTACTGGTGTTCGATGGAGGGCACCGTCTTGACCTGGCGCGGCACGACCACGTCCCAGTGCCCCATCAAGATCTGCAGGCGCTGCAGTTGTGCCGGCGAAGACAGGTAGTCGACCAGACCGGCGTCGACCGGCAGGCTGGAATTGCCCGGCGCCAGCCAGGTCTGGTCGATCACGAAGTTCATCAGGCGGCGGTAGTGGCAGAAGCCCACATGCTCGCTCTTCGTGTTCTTCCAGGCCCAGTACTGCACCGTCAGTTCGCAGTAGGCGGGGTTGAGGGCCGCGATGTTGACGCCGCTGGCGTCGGACTCGAAGCCTTCGTGCTGATAGCCGCCCACGCCCACGGGCCTGAGCCAGCTGGACGACGGGTTGCTGGGGTAGTCCTTGTGGAAGGTCTGGAAGACCTGGATGCTGGACGCCTGCGCACCTTCAGGCTGCAGCGTGGCATCGGCAAACGGGGCCTCGCGTGCACTCATGCCACGGCCTCGGCCAGCGCCGGCTCGCTGCTGGCCACGGCGGCTTCGGGCTTCAGACCCCACAGCGCCAGCGTCTCCGCCGTCGGCTGGCCCTTGAAGGCCACGGCCTGCACCTCGAGGTTGCCGACACTGCTGTAGACCTGGGTCAAGCCCGCGCGCTGCAAGGCCAGCAGCAGCGACTTCTGCGTGAAGCCGGTCTTGTGCGCGAAGAACTCCTGGCCGCTGCGCTCGATCTGCAGCTGGAAGCCGTAGATGACGTCCAGCGCCATGATGGGGCCGGCGGCCGACTGGTAGAGCGCGTCGTCGATGTCCAGACCGCCCTCGACAACCCGGCGGAAGACCTCGCCCATGTCGGGCACGCGGATCTGGATGAAGCCGCCGTCCTTGAGCACGTGCCTGAAGCCCGCGAGCACCGCCGCGACGTCGTGGCGGTAGTAGTGCTCGAGGTTGTGCGAGCAGTAGATGGCGTCGAACTGCGCCGCGTCCAGCGTGTCCAGCTTGCGCGCGTCGCAGCAGATGTCGGGCGCGCCCTTGGGGTCGATGTCCAGCAGCAGGTGCTCGAAGCCGGTGTACTGTGGCGGCAGCGGAATGGACTTGTTGTTGCCGCCGACGTTGAGGACTCGCTTGGGGCTCATGGCACGCTTTCGAAGTGGATGGAAGGTGGTGCGCGTCGCGCGGGTGGAGAGGGCTCGTCGAGCCGGAAGCCGAACGCCGCTAGCGCAGCCATTCGATGACGCCGCGGCCCAGGCTCAGCAGGTTGGCGTTGAGCTGCTGCACGTCGTGCAGCGCATTGACGTACGCCACGCGCATGTTGTAGTGGTCGGCCTCGGCCGCCATGACGTCGAACAGGCTGCGCTTGCCCAGCTGCTGCCACTGCTGCAGCGTGAAGTTGCGCACCTGCTCGCTGTTCTTCAGCACCTCGGCCACGCGCTGCGCGCGGTCCAGCGCCGCCAGCGCCTGCTCGTGCACTTCCGCGACGCGGAAGCGGCGTGACTCCAGGGCCTCGGCGCGCTGCAGCAGCGCGGCCTCGGCGCGCTTGCGTGCCGCGTCGCTGGCCGGCGCCAGCCCGGGGCTGAGCAACGGGATGTTCACCGACACGCCCACCGAGTACGAGCCGCTCTTCGTCGGCCCGGTGGCGCCGTTGGCACTGTTGGCGGTACCAGCCGCGGCACTGCCGCCGATGTTCCAGCTCAGCTGGGGCCCGCCGCCTGCGGCCACCGCTTCGGCATAACGCCGCGCCGCAGTGGCTTGTGCGTCGAGCTGGGCGATCTCGGTCGAACGTTCGGCGTCGGCCACCAGCTGCGGCAGCTCGGGCACACCGCTGAACACGGTGCTCAGGCCGTCGGTGGGCGGCAGGCCGTCGCCGACCAGGCGGCGCAGGCGCACCTCGATCTGGCGCACGGTGGACTGGGTCTGCGTCAGCGTCAGTTCGGCCTGCTGCAGCGTCTTCTTCGCCTGCAGCAGTTCGCTGGCGCGGCCGCGGTCGGTGCGCACGATGGTCTCCAGCGCCTCGACCAGGCAGCCGGTCTTGCGCGCGTGATTGCGCCAGACCTGAGCCGTCATGCGGTGACGGCTGCGTTCGAGCTGCAGCGCCACCGCGGTGAGCGCCAGCTGTTCCTGTTGCGTGAGCTGGCCGTAGCGCGCCGACTCGGCCAGTTGCGTGCGCCAGTCGACCAGACGGTCGGTGCGGCCGCCGTCGTAGAGCAGCTGGCTGACGTTGACGGTGGCGCGCAGTTGCAGCGCGGCGTTTTCTGTCACGCCCGCCGAGCGGCTGCCGCCGGGCCCGATGCCACCGCCGACGCTGGCCTGCACCGCCTGCGCGGCGCGTGCTTCGTCGATGTCCTGCACCGCGGCTTCGGCCAGCAGGCGCGCCGCGCCCACGGCGTGGCTGCGTTCCAGCGCGTCGCGCACCAGCCCGCCGAGCGTGCTGCGCGGCTGCACCGGGGCCATCGGCGCGGCGAAGGTGGTGGCCGGCGCATCGGGCGCGTCTTCGTCGACACAACGCGCCAGCGCGGGCCAGGCCGCCGAGGCCAGCGCGGCACACAGCAGCCAGGCCGCCAGCGACGGCGGGCGAAGACGGTAGGGCAGGCGGGCAGTCATCCAGGGGGCTCCGGTCACGCGGCCCGGCACTGCACGTGCGGGGCCTGCGCCGCCAGTGTCGGCCGCCGCCGGGGGCGTCGATCGCCGGAGTTCAGCCCGCTTTGCGGCGCTAATCGCCGCCCTGCCCGCGGGCGGCTACTGCAGCTACTGCGGCTGCACGCCGAACAGCCAGGCCAGGCCCGAGAAGCTGACGAAGGCCAGCACCGTGCTGCTCATGATGATGCGGGCCACGCGCCCGTTGTCGGCGCCGTAGCGTTCGGCCAGCAGGCTGACGTTGCTGGCGCTGGGCAGCGCCGCGGCCAGCACCAGCACGGTGAGCTGGAACTTCGACAGCGGCGCGCCCAGCGCGTAGGCGCCGGCGGCCAGGCCGAAGACCAGCAGTGGGTGCAGGAAAAGCTTGATCAGCGCCACCGGCAGGTAGTCGGCCAGCGGCGTGCGCGTGTGCGCGTGCTGCCCCGCCCGCCAGAGCACCGCGCCGATGGTGAACAGCGCCACCGGTGTTGCCGAATCGGCCAGCATGCGCACCACCGTGTCGGCCGGCCCGGGCAGCTTGAACTGCTGCACCGAAAACACCGCGCCCAGCGCGATCGACCACGGCAGCGGGTTCGACAGCGCGCCGCGCAGCGCACGCAGCGCCGCCACGCGCGGCCCCTGCCCCGCCGCGCCGTGGGCCTGCGCCAGCGCGATGCACAGCGAGCTGGTGACGAAGAGGTCGGCCAGGATGGTGCAGATCACCGGCCCGGCCGCCGCGTTGCCCAGCAGCGCCACCAGCAGCGGCACGCCCATGAAGCCGGTGTTCGGGAAGGCCGCCACCAGCGCGCCGAAAGCGGCGTCCTTCAGGTGCACACGTTCGCTCAGCGTCACCGCGATGGTGAAGAACACGATGATCAGCGCAGCGGCCAGGTAGACACCCAGCACCACCGGGTTGAGCAGGTCGAAGATCGGCGTGCCGGCGCCGAAGCGGAACAGCATGCAGGGCAGCGCAAAGTACAGCACGTAGGCGTTGAGGCCGGGGATCGCGCTTTCCGGCAGCACGTGGCGCCGCGCGGCGAGGTAGCCGCAAAGCACGAGGGCAAAAAACGGCACGGTGACCGAAAGGATGGACTGCATGGCGGGCCGGAGTATCGCAACCCCGCCCCGCGCCGCCCTGACGCCACGCGCCGGCGGCCTTCAGCGTCGCTCTGCTGCCGTCTGCGCGCAGCTGCCGTGGCCATCGTCGCCTGCGCTGACCCCCAGCGTCGGCGCGCGTGCGGCCAGGGCGCTGCGGCCCGCCAGCGCGGCACGGTGTTTCACGGCGCGGCGCCAAAGTGGATGCGCCGCAGCACGAAGCGGCCATACGCGAAGTCGCCTTCCGGGTAGCGGTAGACCGCCTCGCCGCGGGTCGCCACGCGGCGGCCGTCGAATTCGCGGTAGTCGCGCATCGGCGTCGACCAGTGCAGCAGGCGCAGCGAGCCGTCTTTCTGCAAGGCGCCACGGTCATCGGAATGGAAGTTGACCAGCTGGCCGGCGTCGTCGAACTCCAGCGTGGCGCGCACCCGGTGCGGGCCCTGGGTGAAAGCCACCTCGCAGCGTTGGTCATCGGCCGCCGTCCAAGTCAGGCGCGCATCGACCAGCCACGCCGGCGCGAAGAGGCACAGGTCGTTGAGCAGCGTGACGGTCTCGGCACGCGCCAGCGCGCTGCCCTGCAGGTCCACCACGTCGAACAGCGAGGCCAGGCGCACCTGCATGGAAGCCTGCGTGCCGGTGTAGTCGTGCAGCACCGCCACCGGCAGCCCGGCCAAACGCGTGCGCATGAAGAACAGGCGCCGCGGCAGGTCGAAGCGGTCGATCTGCACGGCCGGGCCGCGCATGCCGGCGGCGCCGGGTTTGCTGAACATCTCGGCGTCGAAGTCGACCTGCACGCTGCGCGGCAAAGGCTTGCCGAGCCAGCCGCAGACACGCAGGTAACGCTGCACCGGCGCCGGCAGCGGCGCGATCAGGGCCTCGGTCAGCAGCGGCGGCGCTGGCGCCACTGCACCGAGCATCGCGGCGCGGCGCCGCGTGCAGTCGGCGCCCAGGTCGCGCCTGCGCTGCAGCCCCACGACGACCCCGCCGCCGGCCAGCAGCAGCACCAGCACCGCGACGATCAGTATCCCGTTCGGCATCACCTGCGCCTTCGCGGCCGTCGGCCGCCGCTCATCGCAGCGTTGCACCCAGGCCGTCGGCCCAGGCGCGGATGCGTGACCAGTCGCGCTTGTCGCCCACGGGCGACTTGACCAGCTTCACCGCCATGCGCTCGAAGAAGGACAAGGTGGCCGGGTCGACCTTGCCGGCGAAGAAGGCCTCGTCGCGCGGCGCCACCAGCGCGCGCACGGCCTGGCTGTAGCCGCTGCGGGTGCTGCGGCTGGCTTCGCTGTCGTCCAGCGCCTGCAAGTGCGTAGTGAAGACGGCCACCGGCAGCGCCGCCAGTGCGGCGCGCTGCGCCCGTGCCAGCGTCAGCATCTCGGGTAACCAGGCGCCGTAGCGGATGGCGCTGCCCAGCACCACGGCCTGGAAGCTGTCGAGGCTGGCCACTGCGGTGACGGGCCGCACGTCGGCATCGAAACCCTGGGCGCACAGCCGCTCGGCGATGGCCTGCGCGACCTCGCCGGTCGAGCCGGCACGGCTGGCGTAGACGACGAGCCACTTCCTGTTCATTGGCGAGCCTCCTGCACAACGGGTCGACGCCAGCTGCACGGCCGGGCGCTGCACGGCTCAGCCGACGAAGCCGGCGCCCAGCGCCGCCACGCCGGCCAGGCCGGCGGCGGTGCGGCGCAGCGCCGTGCGACGCGGGGCGTTCGAAGTGGTGTTCATGGTGTTGCGCAACGCGGCCTCAGACCCGCGCTGCCTGCACAGGCCGCCGCAGCGACGGCGGCAGCTTGGGCCCGCGGCCGAAGCGCAGCAGCAGGTCGGGCCGGCGCGTGTGAAGAAAGAGCCCGCGGCAAGCACGCTGCCTGCGCGCGGGCTCCGGTGCAGATTTTCCGCCCGTCATGCGCGCATGTCTTGCGTGCGCGCAAAGTTGACGCTCGAGACCGGGGGTTGGCCCGCGCCGGAGCGCAGGCGGTGGCGGCCCGGCGCAGTCCATCACCCGCCAGCGGGCCTTCGTCGCGTGTTGCAACGCGCCGGGCAGGCACTGCGTAAGCTCGACGCATTGCTGCACCCCGCGCGACACGCTCGCGCCACCCCCGCCATGTCCTCGCTGTTCTCGACTCTCGGCCGCGCCGGCCGCGCCCTGTGGTGGTTCCTCGACGCCAGCCGCCGCGCCCTGCTGAACCTGCTCTTCATCGCGTTGCTGGCCGCGCTGGCCTGGGCCGTGCTGCGTGGCGGCCCGCCGGCGCTGCAGCCGAAGACGGCGCTGGTGCTGGACCTGTCGGGCCGCATCAGCGAACAGCGACCGGGCAGCGGCCGCGGCACGCTGCTGCGCCAGCTGCAGGGCGACGAAGAAGGCGGCGCCCGGCTGCGCGACGTGTTGGCCGTGATCGACGCCGCCGCCAAGGACCCGGCCATCACGCACGCGCTGCTGATGACCGACGAACTCGGCGCCGCCGGGCTGCCCACGCTGCGCGAGGTGGCCGCGGCGCTGCAGCGTTTCAAGGCCGCCGGCAAGCCGGTCGTCGCCTGGGGTGCCAACTTCGACCAGCGCGGCTACTACCTGGCGGCGCAGGCCAGCGAGGTCTGGCTGCACCCGATGGGCAGCATCAACGTGCAGGGTTACGGCCGCCTGCGCAGCTACTACAAGGACCTGCTCGACAAGGTCGGCGTCACCGCCCACGTCATCCGCGCTGGCAAGTTCAAGAACGCCGGCGAGACCTACACCGCCAGCGCGCCTTCGCCCGAGACGCTGGAGAGCGACGGTGCGCTCTACGGCGCGCTGTGGGCCAGCTGGACGACGGGCGTCGAGCAGGCGCGCAAGCAGCCCGCCGGCAGTGTGATGCAGGCCGTGGACTCGCTGCCCGCCAGCCTCGAAGCGGCCGGCGGCGACCTCGCCGCGTGGGCGCTGCAGCGCAAGTGGGTCGATGCGCTGAAGACACGCGACGAGATGCGGGCGGCGCTCATCGCACGCGGCGCCCCCGACGACGACGGCGAGGCCGAGAGCAGCAAGGTAGGCAAGGCCACCACCTTCCGCCAGGTGCACTGGCACGACTACCTGGCGCGTATCAAGCCCAGGTCGGACGGCGACGCCGTGGGCGTGGTCGTCGCCGAAGGCGGCATCAGCGACGGCCGCGCCGGCCCGGGCCGCATCGGCGGCCTGAGCACCGCAGAGCTCATCCGCCAAGCCCGCGACGACAAGCAGATCAAGGCCCTGGTGCTGCGCGTGAACTCGCCCGGCGGCAGCGCTTTCGGCAGTGAACTTGTGCGCCGCGAACTGGAGCTGACACGCGCCGCCGGCAAGCCGGTGGTGGTGTCGATGGGCGACGTGGCGGCTTCGGGCGGCTACTGGATCAGCCTGGCAGCCGACGAGATCCTGGCCGACGAGGCCACCATCACCGGCAGCATCGGCGTGGTGGCCATGCTGCCCACCGCGGGCGAGGCCTTCTCCAGGATCGGCGTCAACGCCGCGGGCAACAGCACCACCTGGCTGGGCACCGCCTACGACCTGCGCCGCGGCCTCGACCCGCGCTTCGAACAGCTGCTGCAGGCCAGCGTGAATCATGTCTACCGCGACTTCACCACGCGCGCAGCCACCGCCCGCAAGACCACGCCCGAGAAGATCGACGCCGTCGCCCAGGGCCGCGTCTGGGCCGGCAAGGACGCGCTGGCGCACGGCCTGGTCGACCGCCTGGGTGGCCTGGGCGACGCGCTGAAGAGCGCCGCCACGCGCGGCAAGCTGGGCGAAGACCCGCGTGTCGTCTACGTCGAGGCCGCGCCGGGCCGGCTGGACCGCTGGCTGCAACGCTTCGGCCTAGCCGATCTGGGCGAGGCCGTGGCGGCGTGGGCCGGGCGTGCCGACAGCGCCGCAGCGGCAGCACCGCTGGCCGCGGCCGCAGCCGCCCTTGGTCTGCCGGCAGGTGCTGCGCTGCCGCTGCTGGACGACCTGGCCTGGCTGGCAAGTCCTGCACCTCGGGACCGGCCCTACACGGCAGCGGCCCACTGCCTGTGCGTGGCGCCGTGAGTGTCTGGTCTGTTCACAGGCCCGCGGCCCGTACGCGTGAAGTTGCGTTCGGGCCCTCGGCGGGCGTACCACAAGGCCTCCCGGCCTTGCACGTCCGTGCTCAGGCCAGCTTCAGCCGGCGCATTTCCTGGATGTAGGCGCCGGCCTGGGTCGCCGCGATGCGCCCGAAAGTGATGGTCTCCGAGATCGAGTTGCCCCCCAGACGGTTGGCACCGTGCACACCACCGGTGACCTCACCACCGGCGAACAGGCCCGGCACCGGCTTGCGGTCGGCCTTCAGCACCTGCGTCTTGCCGTCGATGCGCAGACCGCCCATGGTGTAGTGGATGCCCGGGCGGATCTCCAGCGCCACGAAGGGCCCGGTCTTGATGGGCCGTGGCATGTCGGCGCGCTTGAACTCGGTATCACTTTTTGCGGCCTGGTAGCCGTTATAGGTGTCCAGGGTCTGCTCCAGCACCTTGGCATCGACGCCGATGGCGGCCGCCAGCGCCGCCGGCGTGGCGCCCTCGCGCACCAGTTCCAGGTGGTAGTAGCCCTCGATCTGCTTCAGGCTCTTGCGGATGGCGGTGTCGAAGACCAGGAAGGCGCTGCCGCCGGGCTGTTTGAGCACCGCGGCGCTGGCGGCGTCGCGGGTGGTGAGCTCGTTCACGAAGCGCTTGCCTTCGCGATTGACCATGATGGCGCCATTGCCGCGCACCGCCTCGGTGATGAGGATTTTCGAACCCGCGGCCTGGGTCGGGTGGATCTGGATCTGGTCCATGTCGATGAGCTCGCCGCCGGCGGCCGCACCCAGGTCCAGGCCATCACCGGTGGCGCCGGGCTGGTTGGTGGAACTGAAACCCGCGTACTCGGGCCGGTAGCTCGTCACGCGCGCCAGGTTGGCCGAGAAGCCGCCCGAGGCCAGCACCACGGCCGCAGCCTGCACCGAGAACAGCTCGCCGTACTTGTTGCGCACCAGCACACCGGTGACGCGGCCGTTGGGCGCCTGCAGGAGCTTCAGCACCTGGCAGTTGGTGCGGATGTCCAGGCGCTTCTTGAGCGCCGCCTGGCGCAGTGCGTGCACGATGTTGTGGCCCACCGCGTCGCCCGCCAATGGGCGGTGTGTGCGGTTGACGCTGGCGCCGGCCATGCGGCCGACGCCGTTCATGTCGGCACCCATGGCCAGCAGCCAGTCGACGGAGCCGGAGGACTGGCGCGCCAGGATCTCCACGAGCTCGGGGTTGTTGCGGTTCTGGCCGCCCTTCATGGTGTCGTCGACCATCGTCTGCCACGAGTCGGCGATCTTCAGCGCCGCCTGCGGGCGGGTCGCGGCAGCGTTCATGCCACCCGCGGCAAGCTGGGTGTTGCCGCCGGTGATGGGCATCTTTTCGAGCACCATCACGCGGTGGCCGGCCTCCAGCGCCGACAGCGCGGCCGTGAGGCCGGTGCCCCCCGAGCCGATGACCACGAGGTCGGTGCTTTCCTGGCGGCTGGCGGCCAGCGCCGGGTTGCCCAGCAGGGCCAGTGAACTGCAGATCAGAATTTCGCGTCGTTGCATGTCGGTGTCCTCGCTCAGCGTGCTGCCGGGCCGTTGCCGGGCATGGGCATGGAGAAGTTGGTGTGGCAGTTCAGGCAATAGGCCTTGGATTCCTGGTGGCCCTGGTGGCAGCTGGTGCAGGCGATCTCGGGGCCCAGGTGCGAGGCGTGCGGGTTGATGGCCTTGTTGCTCAGCTTCTTCGCCGTCTGCACGGCGAGCACCGCATAGTCCTCGTGGCAGGCGATGCACTCGCGGTTTTCGACCGTCTGGTTGTCGTCGGGCGCCACCGCCACCTTCTCGGCGTGGCACTTTTCGCACTGCAGGCCACGCTTGCCGCGGTGCAGGCCGGCCACACCTTGTTTGGCCAGCTCGATGCGATCTTGCAAGGCACGTTCATCCGTGCTCAGCACGGCCACCTTGGCGGCAGTGGCCTTCGGCGCAGCGGGTGCGACCGGCGCGGCGGCCAGGGCCGTGACGCCCAGGGAAAGGCAGAACAACACCAACGCCCCGGCATGGCGTGCAGACTGTCTGAAAACGTTTCGCGAAACGGGCATGGGATCCTCGTGCAGGGCGGACGGACCCGCCGACGGGTGGGTCTACGTCTCGAGGGTAGTCCCTGAGCCCCGGCACTTGGCGCAGGACCGCCCGGTTCTTTGCGATTGGTCAAGTTCGGCGGCCCGCAAGCCCCGCACGCATCGTGGTGCGGGGGGCCACCTAGACCACGGTCATCAACACCAGCCAGACGGCGGCGGCCACGGCCATCGCCCACGGCCGCACGGGACGGCGCCAGAGCGCCGCGAACAGGAACACGTTGTAGGGCAAGGGCGCAAAGTGCAGCGCGGCGGCCCAGGCCATCGGCGCACCCGCGGCTGCTGCGATCAGGGCGGCAAAACTGGCGAACAGGTTGACGACGGTGCCGACCGCGAGCATGTCGCGCCAGAACAGCACACGCAGCGACACGTCGCCACGCCAGCGCCGGGCCAGGAAGTTGTCGCACCAGGCCGGCATCAGGCCGGCACGCATGTCATGAGACGGCGGGCCGCGGCGCGTGCGTGCAGTGCCGGCACGCGCTTCAAGCCGCGCGCTGCGGTCCGGGCCGGCCGGCAACGACTTCCCAGCGGCCCTGCGAGGACATGCCGCTGGCTGCGTCGCGGGCGTCGTCCACCACGCGCAGGTCGGCCTGCAGGCGCTGGCCTTCGAGCGTGAAGCGCATGTAGCCACGCTGGTCGCTGCGTGCGTGCAGCAGGTGGGGGTTGAAGCTGCGCATGCCGTCCAGCCGCGCCTGCGGCAGGCCCAGGCTGCTGATCGACGTGCCGCAGAACTCGCTGGCCAGCACCGGCGACTTCGCTTCGTCGAAGTCGAGTTTCAGGTTGGCCACGTAGTTGGCGTGCACGTCGCCGCCCAGCACCACCACACCGGGCACCTTGCGATCGGCGACCACGCCCAGCAAGCGCTGGCGCGCCGGAGCGTAACCGTCCCAGCCTTCGGTCCAGTAGCGGCCGCCGGTGGGGCCGGCGGGGTCGGTCCAGCTGCAACGCGCCATCAGCGTCTGCTGGGCCAGCAGGTTCCAGGGACGGTCGGTGCTCCAGCCTTCGGCCAGCCAACGCTCCTGCGCTTCACCCAGCAACGTGCGTCGGGGGTCGAGCAGCGTCGGGCAGTCCTTCACATCGACGGTGTTGCTGCCGGCCTTGCCCGGCTTCGGGCAGGCGTGGACGCTTCGGAACTGGCGGTCGTCGAGCAGGTGCACGCGGGCCAGGCGGCCCCAGTCGAGCCGGCCATGCATGCGCATCGCACCGTCGCGCGGGCGCGCGCTCTTGGGCAGCGGCATGAACTCCCAGTAGGCGCGGTAGGCGGCGGCGCGCTGCGCGGCGAAGTTGAACTGCAGGTCCTGACCGAGCTCGCCGGCGTAGTCGTTGTCGACCTCGTGGTCGTCCCACACCAGCAGCCACGGCGCCGCGGCGTGGGCGGCCTGCAGTGCAGGGTCGCTCTTGTACTGGGTGTAGCGGGCGCGGTAAGCGTCGAGCGTGCGCACCTTGCCGCCCTCGTGGCGGCGTACCGCGTCGGCGGGCGCGCTGTCGCGGCCGTATTCGTAGATGTAGTCGCCCAGGAAGAGCACCAGGTCCAGTGGCTCGGCCGCAGTGTGGCGCCAGGCGGCCCAGTGGCCGGCGTCCCAGCGCTGGCAGCTGGCGATGGCGAAGTCCAGCCGCGCCACCACCGCGTCGGGCGCCGGCGCGGTGCGCGTGCGGCCCGTCGCGCTGCGCTGACCCAGGGCACTGAAACGGTAGAAGTACCAGCGTTCGGCTTTCAGCCCCGCCGGCTCGGCGTGCACGCTGTGGGCGTCGTCGGCCAGCGCGGTTTCGCTGCCGCTCGCGGCGATGCGCGTGAAGGCTTCGTCTTCGGCCACTTCCCATTGCACCGTGGCCTGGGCGGGCAGATCGGCGCCGGTGAGCAGGGTCCACAGCACCAGGCCGTCGGGGCGCGGCTGGCCCGAGGCGACGCCGAGCGCAAAACGCGGCGCGTCGGCGGCGCGCGCGTGGCGCACGAACAGCGGCGCGGCGCCGGCCGCCAGCGCCAGCCCGAGCAGACCGCGGCGCGTGGCGCGGAAGTCTGCGGCGCTCATGTGCGCGGCAACGCCGCCGGGCGCGCCAGGTCGTCGACGCTGGCGCCCTGCTGGCGCAGCAGCGCTTCCAAGGCCGGCAGCAGCGGGCCCAGGCGTTCGTCGATGGCCGCACGCACGGTGTCGACGAAAACCTGCGTCTGGCGCTCGATCTCGATGTTCAGCGCCGCACCTTCTGCCTTCTCGCCGAAGGTGGTCATGCGCAGCGTCTCGGGGATCAGCCAGACCTCGAAGCTGCCGCTGGCGTCGGGCAAACGCTGGGCCTCGGCCACCGTCAGGCTGGCGCCGTTGACGGCGATGTAGCCCTTGGCGAAGACGTAGCGCATCCACGGCGCCGGCACGGCGATCTTCAGCACGTGGTTGTTCTCGGGGCGCCGCACCTCGGCCACGGCGGCCAGGAAGTCGACATGGCCCGACAGCGGGTGGCCGCCGATCTCGGCGCCGTCTTTCGTGGCGCGCTCGACGTTGACGCGGCTGCCCTCGCGCAGCGCGCCCAGCGTGGTCAGCGCCAGGCTCTGCTGCATGACGTCGAAGTCTGCCGCGTCTGGCCCGTGCAGCGCGGTGACGGTGAGGCAGACGCCGTCCACCGCCACGCTGGCGCCGATGGCCAGGCCGTCGGCAAAGCCAGGCGGGAAGTTGAGCGTGAAACTGCGCAGGCCGGGGCGGTCGGCGATGGCGTGAACTTTGGCGAGGCCCTGAACGATGCCGGTGAACATGGCCGGAAGCTTAGCAGCGCTGCCTAAACTCGGCCGCCATGGAACCGTTCAAGAACCTGCTGAACCCGGCGCTGGTGCTCGACGCCGCGGCGCTGCTGCAGCGCCACGCCGACGCCGCCGCGCTGGCCTTCGACGGCGAACGCTTTGCCGCGATGGCGGTGCAGGGGCTCGAGTCACTGGAACTCAAGGCCCGGGCGATGCAGGTCTGCGATGCGCTGCAGGCCACGCTGCCGCCCAGCTTCGAGACGGCAGCCGGCTTGCTGGAGGCGGCACTGGCGCCGGCCACGAGCGACGACGCGATCTCGCCCCCCGCCGGCCTGACTGAAGGCCTGCGCGGCTGGGTGCTGTGGCCGATGGGCGAGTTCATCGCCCGCGCCGGCCAGGCGCAGCCCGCACGTGCGCTGGCCACCCTGCACGCGCTGACGCAGCGTTTCACGGCCGAGTTCGCGATCCGCCCCTTCATCGTGCAGCACCCGGCGCTGTGTTTTGCCACCTTCGAACGCTGGCAGCACGACCCCAGCGCGCACGTGCGCCGCCTGGTCAGCGAAGGCAGCCGCCCGCGCCTGCCCTGGGGGCTGCGCCTGCAGGCGCTGGTGCGCGACCCCTCGCCCGCCTTGCCGCTGCTACGCACGCTGCAGGACGACGCCAGCCCCTACGTGCGGCGCAGCGTCGCCAACCACCTCAACGACATCGCCAAGGACCACCCCGACGTGGTGGCGGCCTGGCTGCAAGAACACCTGCCCGGCGCCGGTGCGCCACGGCGCGCGCTGCTGCGCCACGCCAGCCGCACGCTGGTCAAGCAGGGCCATGCACCCGTGCTGCAGGCCTGGGGCGTGGGCCAGGCGCTGCAGGGCACGGCCCGGCTGCAATTGGCGCCGCGGCGTGTGGTGCTGGGCGGCGCCGTGCAGCTGACACTGACGCTGCACTCGACCGCCGCGCAGGCCCAGCGCCTGGCGGTGGACTACGCGGTACACCACGTCAAGGCCGACGGCAGCCTGAGCCCCAAGGTCTTCAAGGGCTGGACCCTCGAACTGCCGGCGGGCGCCGCGGTGACGTTGACACGCCACCACGCGCTGCGCCCGATCACCACGCGCCGCTACCACGCCGGGCGCCACGCGCTGGCCGTGCTCGTCAACGGCGCCGAGGTCGCACGCGGCCGGTTTACGCTGGCGATGCCGCAGTCCGGGGGCCGCGACGCCGCCGGGCCAGCAGCAGCAAGGCGCCGGTGAGCATCAGCGCGGCGCTGGCCGGCTCGGGCACCACCTGCACCACCTTGCCGGCGAAGTCGACGATGTAGAGCTCGCCGCCCGGGCCTTCGCCGAAGGATGCGATGCTGCTCAGCGCGCCGGCCGCGCCGGCGTCCAGCATCGCCGTCCACTCCGTGGTGTCGGCCATGGTGTGCGGGTTGCCGTCGGCCGCCACCGACCAGATGCGACCGCTGACGAAGTCGCCGAACACGTACTGGCCGTAAAGCGGCGAGGCGGCCTCGCGCACGACGTAGCCGCCGGTGATGGCCGCGCCGAAGCTGCGCGGGTAGACCAGCAGCGGGTCGACCATGCCCGGTTGCAGCGGGCCGCCGACGCCCGGCGTGGCGATGTCGCCTTCACGCACGCGCCAGCCGAAGTTCTGGCCGCCGGCGCTGGACGCAGCGATGCGGTTGAGCTCCTCGCGTGCACCCTGGCCGACATCGGCGATCCACAGGTCGCCGCTGAGGCGGTCGAAGCTGTTGCGCCACGGGTTGCGCAGGCCTGTAGCGAAGATCTCGCCGCGTGTGCCGGCGACACCGAAGAACGGGTTGTCTGTCGGCACGGCGTAGTTGACTTCGGGGCTGGCGAAGTCGTCGCCATTGATGTCGATGCGCAGCATCTTGCCCAGCAGCACGTTGGTGTTCTGCGCGTTGTTGGACGGGTCGTTGCCGCTGCCGCCGTCGCCGGTGGCGATGTAGAGGTGGTTGGCGTCGCCCGGCTTGAAGCCCAGCCAGCCGGCCTTGTGGTTGGTCAGGCCGTTGGGCTGGTCGAAGCGCATGACCTCGACGCGGCTCGCGGGGTCGGCCAGCAGCGGGTTGGCGCTGCTGCGGTAGCTGGCCACCACCGTGTCCTGGTTCAGCGGGTCGGTGTAGTTGACGAAGAAGCGGCGGTAGCCGGCCGAGGCCGGATCGGCATAACCGGGGTCGAAGGCCAGGCCCAGCAGGCCCTGTTCGCCGCCGCTGCTGACCGTGATGCCCAGGAAGGTGCTGGCCACGCCGCCCTGCACGGCCTTGATGGTGCCGCCCTTCTCGACCACGTAGACCGGCCCGCCGGCCAACGGCGACGTGGCGTACAGCGGCTGCGACAGCCCGCTGGCGACAAGCCGTGTGTCCAGCGTGTCGGCCAATGCCGGGCTCAGCGCCGGGGTGGCCAGGCAGGCCAGCAGGGCCCAGATGCGGTGCAGTTTCATCGTGTGCTCCTCGGCTCGAGGTGGCGAAAGTAGCACGACCGGGCACGTCTGTCAGCACCGCAGACCGCAGACAGCAGCCTGGCGCATCGGGGCTCGGGTGCCCACCGAGCGGCGCTTTCCACCCGGCGTGACATACTGTTCTTTCCGTTGCGCGAAGGTCCCCACCCCGCAGTTCACCGATGTCGATGTTCCCGCCGGATCACGCGCTGAGGGCCACGCTGGCCGAAGAAGTTCACGCACGGCCGCCCGAAGCCATGAGGGCACCGGCCCGCGCCAGCTACGTCGCCGTTCTGGTCGAACCCGAGCAACGCAGCTGGGAGCTGGAGCACCTGGCCACGCTGTGCGAAACGCAGGGTGTCCCGCCCCCGACGGCCGGCGCGACGCACTTCCGCGCCGAGTTCGGCAGCGGCCCCGGTGCCTTCCGCCTGAAGTGGGAACGCCACGGCGAGTTCTCGGGCTACACCGTCATTGCCAGCGGCATCCACGAGCAGCCCTTCCAGCACGTCGCCGCGGCGCTGCTGCCCATGGGCTGGCTGGCCGGCATACCCGGCGCCACCATCGCCGCCGTGCATGTCAAGCTGCTGGCTGCGCCCGAAGACGAGCGCCTCGACGGGCTGCTGGGCCAGGCCTTCGGGGGCCAGGCGGTGGTGGGCTCGGCCATCGCCGACGGCGCGGCCCGTGTCTACACCGACTTCCACCTGCACGAAGGCTGCACACGCTTCGTGCTGGTCGACCGCAACCTCACCGAACGCCAGGCCGGCCGCACGTTGCAGCGCCTGTTCGAGATCGATGCCTACCGCATGCTGGCGCTGCTGGCGCTGCCCATCGCACGGCGCCAGAACCCACGCATCGTGCAGATCGAGGCCGCGCTGGCCACGCTGACCGACAGCATCTCGCGCGACCAGGGCGACGACGAGGCGCTGCTGCACGAGCTGACGCGGCTGGCCGCCGAGGTCGAAAGCGGCCTGACCGCCAGCCAGTTCCGCTTCGGCGCCTGCCGCGCCTACGAAGAACTGATGGTGCGGCGCATTGGTGAACTGCGTGAACAGCGCCTGCCCGGCATACAGCCGCTGGACGAGTTCATGGCGCGCCGCTTCACGCCCGCGGTAGCCACCGTCAACACCGTGTCGCAGCGCCTGCACGACCTGTCCGAACGGGTCTCGCAGGCCAGCGCGCTGCTGTCCACACGCGTCGACATCACGCGCGAACGCCAGAACCAGGCCCTGCTGGCCAGCATGGACCGCCGCGCCAGGCTGCAGCTGCGGCTGCAGCAGACGGTGGAAGGCCTGTCGGTGGCGGCCATCTGCTACTACGTCGTCGGGCTGGTGGGCTACGGCGCGAAGGCGCTGAAGGGCGTGGGCCTGCCGCTGAACGTCGACCTCGTCGTCGGCGCCAGCATTCCGCTGGTGGCGCTGGGCGTCGTGGCCGCGGTGCGCCGCGCACGCCAGCGCGCCAGCGGTGGTGAACGCTCGCAGACCTTCACCCGCTGAACCCTTCCCTTTCACCTCACATTCGAAACGCGCCCGCCGCATGACGACTTCCTACTTCCCGTTCTCGGCCATCGTCGGCCAGGACGAAATGAAACTGGCCATCCTGTGCGCCGCGGTCGACGCCCGCATCGGCGGCGTGCTGGTCTTCGGCGACCGCGGCACCGGCAAGAGCACCGCGGTGCGCGCGCTGGCCGCGCTGCTGCCGAAGATGAAGGCCGTGGTGGGCTGCCGCTACGCCTGCGACCCGGCCGACACGTCTTTGAGCTGCGACCAGTGCCCTGAGTTGAAGTCCTTGAAGGCGGGCAAGCCCAGGACCCACCTGGTGCCGGTGCCGGTGGTCGACCTGCCGCTGGGCGCCACCGAAGACCGTGTTGTCGGTGCGCTCGATCTCGAGAAGGCGCTGACCGCAGGCGTCAAGGCCTTCGAGCCCGGGCTGTTGGCGCGTGCGCACCGCGGCTTTCTCTACATCGACGAGGTCAACCTGCTCGAAGACCACCTGGTCGACCTGCTGATCGACGTCGCCGCGTCGGGCGAAAACGTCGTCGAACGCGAGGGGCTCTCGGTGCGCCACCCGGCGCGCTTCGTGCTGGTGGGCAGCGGCAACCCTGAAGAGGGTGAACTGCGCCCGCAGCTGCTCGACCGCTTTGGCCTGGCCGTGGAAGTGCGCACGCCGCAGGACATCGCTTCACGCGTGGAGGTGGTGCGGCGGCGCGACGACTTCGAGCGTGACACCGAGCACTTCATCGCGCACTGGCAGAAAGAGGACGACAAGGTCCGCGCGCGCATCGTCGCCGCGCGCAAGCGCCTGCCCGACATCCAGGTGCCCGACCGTGCGCTGGAACGCGCCGCGCAGCTGTGCATGGGCCTGGGCACCGACGGCCTGCGCGGTGAACTCACCGTGATCCGCGCCGCGCGCGCGCTGGCCGCACTCGACGGCGAACCGGAGGTCGGCGACAGCCAGATCCGCCGCGTCGCCAAACCCGCGCTGCGCCACCGCCTGCGCCGCGACCCGCTGGACGACACCGACGCCAGCGCGCGTGTCGAGCGGGTGGTGACCGAGCTCTTCGGCGCGTGAACATGCCGGCAGGCCTGGCGCCTGCAGTTGCGCCCGACGCCGGGGTGCCGGCAGGCCCGCACCCCGAGCAGGTCTGGGGCGACGCGCTGTGGGTGCAGGCGCTGCTGACCGTCGACGCGCACGGCCTGGGCGGCGTGCACCTGCGTGCCGGCGCCGGGCCGGTACGTGACCGCTGGCTGGCGGGCCTGCGCTCGCTGCTGCCGGCTGGCGACGCGCTGCGCCGCATGCCGGGCCACATCGCCGACGACCGCCTGCTCGGCGGCCTGGACCTCTCGGCCACGCTGGCCCTGGGCAAGCCCGTGGCGCAGCGCGGGCTGCTGGCCGAAAGCCACGGCGGCGTGGTGCTGGTACCGATGGCCGAACGCCTGAGCGCGGCCAACGCCGGCCGCCTGGCCGCGGCGCTGGACAGCGCCGAAGTCGGCTTCGAGCGCGACGGCATCAGCGCGCGCTGGCCGGCACGCTTCGGCCTGCTGGCCTTCGACGAAGGCGGCGAGGACGACCACCCGCTGGCCGCCACGCTGCTCGACCGCCTGGCCTTCCAGCTCGACCTGCGGGCCCTCTCGCTGCGCGACTGCGGCCCCGCCGAGACACACGCTGCCGACGCCGCCGAAGTGGCCGCCGCGCGCGCGCTGCTGCCCCGCGTGAGCGTGGACGAACGCACGCTGCAAGCCTTGTGCGGCACCGCGCTGGCGCTGGGTGTGGCGGGCCTGCGCGCCAGCCAGCACGCCGTGCGTGCCGCGCGCGCCGCGGCCGCGTTGGCCGGGCGCGCAAGCGTCAACGACGACGACGCCTTGCTGGCCGTGCGCCTGGTGCTGGCACCGCGCGCGACACGGCTGCCGACCGCGCCCGACGACGACAGCGAGCCGCCCGAACCGCCACCACCGCCACCACCACCGCCGCCGCCCGCCGAGACCGAAGACCCCCCGCCAGCCGAAGCTCCGCAGCCGCAGAGCGAAGAACAGGCGCTGGAAGACCGGCTCGTCGAGGCCGCCGTGGCCGCGCTTCCCGCAGGCCTGCTGGCCGCGCTGCAAGGCGGCCTGGGCGGGCCGCAGGCCGGACGCGTGGGCGCGCTCACGGCGTCGCCGCGCAGTGGCCGCCCGGTGGGCACGCGGCTGGGTTCGCCGCGCGGCGGCGCGCGCCTGAACCTCATCGAGACGCTGCGTGCGGCCGCGCCCTGGCAGGCACTGCGCCGGCGTGCCGCGCCGCACCGCACCGGGCTCATCCACGTGCACAGCGACGACCTGCGCATCAGCCGCCTGCAGCAGCGTGCGGCCACGGCGACGATCTTCGTGCTCGACGCCTCGGGCTCGTCGGCGCTGCACCGGCTGGGCGAAGCCAAGGGCGCCATCAACCTGCTGCTGGCCGACTGCTACGTGCGCCGCGACCAGGTCGCCGTGATCGCGTTCCGCGGCCGCAGCGCCGAGATCTTGCTGCCGCCCACACGTTCGCTGGTGCGCGCCAAGCGCAGCCTGGCCGCCCTGCCCGGCGGCGGTGGCACGCCGCTGGCGTTGGGCCTGGAAGCCGCGCTGCGGCTGGCCATGCAGGTGCGCCGCAGCGGCGCCACGCCCATCGTCGTGCTGCTCACCGACGGCCGCGCCAACATCGGCCGCGACGGCGAGCCCGGCCGCGCAAAGGCCGAGGCCGACGCCATCGCCATGGCGCGCCAGCTGCGCGCGGCGCGGCTGACGGCGCTGGTGGTCGACACCTCGCCACAGCCGGCCATCGCCGCGCAGCGCCTGGCCGCCGAGATGGCGGCGCAGTACCGCGCCCTGCCCTACGCCGGCGCCGCCGCGCTGACCGCCGCGGTGCAGAGCCTGCCGCGCAAGGTGAACTGACACACGATGGCCTCCGGCCTGGACTGGGCAAGCGACGGCCGCGGCTGGCCGCACCGCGAACGCAGCCACTTCGTCGAGGTATCCGGCCAACGCTGGCACGTGCAGCATTGGCCACCGCCGCGGCCCGGCGCGCCAACCTGGCTGCTGCTGCACGGCACCGGCGCATCGACGCATTCCTTGCGCGGCCTGGCGCCGCTGCTGGCGGCGCACGCCGGCATCGTCGCGCCCGACCTGCCGGGCCACGGCTTCAGCGGCGCCGCGCCCATCGGCCGCGCCGGCATGGAGGGCGTGGCGCAGGCCGTGCGCATGCTACTGCGCGAGATCGGCGTGGCACCGGCCTGCACCGTGGGCCATTCGGCAGGCGCGGCCGTGGCGGTGCGCATGCGCCTGCGTGAAGACGCCAATGCCGCGCAGGCGGCCGCGTCGGCCGGCACGCCCGCGCCGCCGCACCTGCTGGTGGGCCTGAACGCGGCGCTGCTGCCGTTGCGGGGCCTGGCCGGCACGCTGTTCTCGCCGGCGGCCAAGCTGCTGGCGCTGAACCCGCTGGCGCCCAACTTCTTCTCATGGCACGCGGCGCACGGCGCGGTGCTGGCGCGGCTGCTGCGCAGCACGGGCTCGAAGATCGACGGCGAAGGCACGGCGCTCTACCGCCGGCTCATCGAGAGCCCGGCCCACGTGGCCGGTGCGCTGACGATGATGGCGCACTGGGACCTGCCGGCGTTGGCACGCGACCTGCCCCGCCTGCAGACGCCGCTGCACCTGGTGGTGGCCGAGGAAGACGGCACCGTCCCGCCGGCCGATGCCGAACGTGTGCGCAGGCTGCTGCCCAGCGCGACGGTTCACCGCCTGCCCGCGCTGGGCCACCTGTGCCACGAGGAACAGCCCGCCATCGTGGCCGAGCTGCTGCTGAAGCTAATGGTCTGAGCCTTGCCCGCAGCGCTGCGGGAAACGCAGGAACAGGCGGGTCATGGTCTGCGAGACCTGATCGCGGTGCACCGGGTCGGCGCTGCGCAGTTCGGCCAGCGGGCCGTGCAGCAGCTTGGCCGTGAGGCCGCGCGTCAGCGTCTGCAACACCGCGTCGACGTCCATGCCCCTGGCCAGCAGCTGGCGTGCGCGCTTCAATTCGGAATCGCCCCAGTCCTCGGCCTGCTGGTTCAGCGCGCGGATCAGCGGCACGCTGGCGCGCTGCACCATCCAGTGCTCGAAGCTCTTCACGCCGGCATCGACGATCTGCTCGGCACGTGCCACTGCCGCCACGCGCTTGACGCCGGCGGTCTGCACCAGCGACGACATTTCTTCCTCCGTGTAGAGGAAGACGTCGGACCGCCGCGTGACCTCGGGTTGGTTGTCGGGCGGCACCGCCAGGTCGACCATGAACATCGGGCGCTGGCGGCGCTTCTTCAGCGCGCGCTCCACCGCGCCCAGGCCGATCAGCGGCAGCTTGCTGGCGGTGCACGAGACGACAACGTCGAAATCGTGCAGCCGGTCAGGCA
>JBBRBW010000043.1:0-33263 GCA_038205425.1 Burkholderiales bacterium
TGCCGCTGGAGATCATCAGCGTCGACTCTGCCCAGGTCTACCGCGGCATGGACATCGGCACCGCCAAGCCCAGCGCGGCCGAGCGCGCCGCGGTGCCGCACCACCTGATCGACATCCTCGAGCCCACCGACGCCTACAGCACGGCGCGTTTTGTCGCCGACGCGCGCCGCCTGATCGACGAGATCACGGCCCGCGGCCGGCTGCCGCTGCTGGTCGGCGGCACCATGCTCTATGTCAAGGCCCTGCGCGTGGGCCTGGACGACATGCCGGCGGCCGACCCGGCGCTGCGCCACGTGCTCGACGCCGAGGCGGCCGAGCGCGGCTGGCCCGCGCTGCACGCCGAACTGGCGCGCGTCGATCCCGTCACCGCCGCCCGCCTGGCACCGGCCGACGCTCAGCGTGTGCAGCGCGCGCTGGAGGTGTTCCGTCTCAGCGGCCGGCCGCTGTCGGACTGGCAGCGGCGCGGCGGCGCCGGTGCCCAGGGCGACCAGACCGCCGCGCTGCCGCTGGTGACGTTGGAGCCGGCGTCGCGCGCGTGGCTGCATGAACGCATCGCGCAGCGCTTCGACGCCATGCTGGCGGCCGGGCTGCTCAAAGAGGTGCACACGCTGCGCCAACGTGGGGACCTGCACGCCGCGCTGCCGGCGATGCGCTGCGTCGGCTACCGCCAGGCCTGGGCGGCGCTGGACAGCGGCCGGCTCGACGGGCTGCGCGAGGCCGGCATCGCCGCTACACGCCAGCTGGCCAAGCGGCAGCTGACCTGGCTGCGCTCGACGACGCCGCGGCACAGCGTGCCCTGCGACGCCCCCGAGGCCCTGGCGCTGGCGCTGCGCACCCTGCAGGAGCTGGCCACGCGCTGAGGTGAAGGTGTGCTGCCGCACATAGCGCACTGGCGAAGCCCCACTACATTCCAGGGCCAGGGCACACCCACGGCGAGGTGGCCTCGTTCTTGCAAACCTGACCCGGGGCTGCCTGTCGGCAAGCGTCTTGTCCCCCTGTCTAGGGTGACGCCCGGGTGGGCGGGCAGGCGCTTCGCGATATAGTCCCGCGCCTTACCCGCATCAGCTTGGGGCGGGTCAAACGGATGTAGTTTGATTACACAGGGCCGCGTGCATCAAAGCCGTGCGCGGTCGTCTGGAGGACTGAGTGGATTTCGCCGAACAACAACGCAACCCAGGCAAACATGCGGTGGGCTTCGCCATCGTGGTGGTGCTGCACCTCATCCTTGGCTGGGCGCTGATGAACGGCCTGGCGCAGCGGCTCGTGGAAGTGATCAAGGCGCCGATCGAGACCAAGATCATCGAGGAGGTCAAACCGCCGCCGCCGCCGCCGCCCGAGAACCTGCCGCCGCCGCCGAAGTTCGCGCCGCCGCCGCCTTCCTTCGTGCCGCCGCCCGAGGTGAACGTGAACCCGCCGCCGACGCCGGCGCCGTCGATCACCACGACGCAGGTGGCGCCGCCGCCGACGACGGTGACGGTGACCCCGACGCAGATCGCGCCGATCGCCCCGCCCGCACCGCCGGCGCCACCGCGGCGTGCCGCGTCGCCGGCCATCGCCAACGCCGCCGCGTGCGCGCCGACACCCGACGACTACCCTGCGGCCGCGCGCCGCTCGGAAGCCACCGGCACAACACGCGTGCGCTTCTCGGTCGGCCCCGACGGCAAGCTGGCCAGTTCCGAAATCGTCAAGTCGGCCGGTTCGACGCGTGAACACAAGATGCTCGACCGGCTGGCGATGACGAAGCTGAGCGAGTGCAAGTTCAAGGCCGGCGCCGACGAGAACGGCAAGGCGGTCGGCGCGTCGTTCGATGTTGAGTACGTCTGGAAGCTCGACTGATTTCCTTTTCCACCCAAGAACGCGGCTGCAGCGCCGCGCGAGACCGTTCCTTTGGAGTCCACATGACCATGCACCACACCACCACCGCCCGCTCGTGGGCGGCCAAGACCGGGGCCACGCTGCTCGCCGGCCTCGTTCTGGCCTGCAGCTTGCCAACGCTCGCCCTCGCGCAGGCGGCCTCCGAGCCGGCTGCCACCGCGGCCCCTGCCGTCGCGCCCGCGCCGGCTGCCGCGCCGGCGCCGATGGCCCCCGTCGTTACCGAGGAAGCGGTCGAGAACCCGTACGGCCTGAAAGCGCTGTGGGGCCAGGGCGACTACGTCGCCAAGGGCACGCTGGTGATCCTGGTCATCATGTCGATGGGCAGCTGGTACGTGATCTTCACGAAGCTGTTCGAGCAGCGCACCATGCTCAAGAGCGCTCGCGAGTCGGCCGATTCCTTCTGGAAGGCCAGTTCGGTGAAGGCCGGCGCCGCCGCCCTGGTCGAGGGCACCGCCTTCCACTACATCGCGCAGCAGGGCATCAACGCCAGCGAGCACCATGAAGGCACGATGGTCGAGACCATCGACAAGCACACCTGGATCAGCATGTCGGTCGACCGTGCCGTGGGCAGCGTGCAGAACCGTCTGGGCGATGGCATGGCCGTGCTGGCCACCGTGGGCTCGACGGCGCCTTTCGTCGGCCTGTTCGGCACCGTCTGGGGCATCTACAACGCACTCGTGAAGATCGGCATCAGCGGCCAGGCGTCCATCGACAAGGTGGCCGGTCCTGTCGGTGAGTCGCTGATCATGACCGCCATCGGCCTGGCCGTGGCCGTGCCCGCGGTGATGGGCTACAACTGGCTGCTGCGCCGCAACAAGGCCGTGCTCGACCAGACCCGCGCTTTCGCGGGTGACCTGCACAACGTGCTGCTGGCCGGCAAGCGTTAACTGTCGACCCCAAGACGCCGCCTTTGGCGGCGTCGCCCCCCGAGGGGAGCGAAATCCGGCCGGGTGCGACCCGTCCCGATTTCGGATCCGCCCCGGCGGCACTTCAGGCGTGCCGAGAACTGGAGAGTGCCCATGTCCATGAACGTAGGTCCCGCCGACGACAGCGGCGAAGACCAGCTCAACAACACCATCAACACCACGCCCCTGGTGGACGTGATGCTGGTGCTGCTGATCATCTTCCTGATCACCATCCCGGTGGTCACGCAGACGATCAAGCTCGAGCTGCCCAAGGAACGCAATCTGCCGACGCAGACCAAGCCCGAGAACATCGTCATCGCCGTCAACCGCGATGGCGAGGTCTACTGGGGCCTGGAGCGCATGGCCGACAACGAGGCCCTGGTGAACCGGCTGAAGATCGAGTCGGTGAAGGAGCCGCAGCCCGAGGTGCACATCCGCGGCGATTCCGAAGTGCGCTACGAGTCCGTCGGTCGCGTCGTCGTGGCCTGCCAGCGGGCCGGCATCTTCAAGGTCGGTTTCATCACCGAACCGCCCGCCAGCGGCGGCGCCCGGTTGAACTAGGAGTAGACGACATGTCCATGAACGTGGGCGCCCCGGGCGGCGACGAAGACGGCGATGTCATGATGGACATCAACACCACGCCCCTGATCGACGTGATGCTGGTGCTGCTGATCATGTTCATCATCACCATCCCCATCCAGACGCACGCCGTCAAGATGAACATGCCGGTGCCGAACAACGCGGCACCGCCGCCGAAGCCGCCGGAAATCATCCGCATCGACGTCGACTTCGACGGCACCATCGGCTGGAACGGTGAGGTCATCGAAGCTGGCGACCGTGCCGCCATCGAGACGCGTCTGCAGGCCATCGCGGCGCTGGCCGACCAGCCCGAAGTGCACCTGCGCCCGAACAAGCTCGTGCTCTACAAGCACGTGGCGATGATCATGGCCACGGCGCAGCGCCTGGGCGTGACCAAGATCGGCATCGTCGGCAACGAACAGTTCCTTTGAATCCACTGAGACCCATGAAGCACTTGCGCGCCTTCACCCTCGCCCTGGCCCTTGCTGGCGGGTTGCATGCGGCATCGGCCCAGGGCCTGCGCGCCGAAGTCGGCAAGCCGCTGCAGCAGGCCGGCGAACACCTGAAGGCCGGCAAGGCCAGGGAGGCGCTGGCCAAGGTGCGCGAAGCCGAAGGGGTCTCGGGCATCACCGCGGCCGAGCGCCAGACCATCGACGCGATGAAGGCCGCCGCCGCACAGCGCGCCGGCGACACGGCCACCGCGATCCAGGCGCTGGAATCGCTGGCCGGCCGGGCCAGCGGCACGCAGCTGGGCCAGTATGCCGAGCAGTTGGCCTCGGCCTACGCCCAGCAGCGCAACAACGGCAAGTCCGTCGAGTGGCTGAACAAGGCCGTGGCCGCGGGAAACAACAGCGCCTCGGTCAAGCAACTGCAGAGCTACCTGCAGTCCGTCAGCGGCGACTTCGCGGCGATCGCGCGCGACGCCGGTGCTGCCGTGGCGGCCGCCGAACAGGCCGGCCGCCGTCCCGACGAAGGCGAACTGCTGCGCCTGGCCGATGCACAGCAGCGCACCAACAACCTGAACGGCTACGGCAACACGCTTGAGAAGCTGCTGTCCTATTACCCGAAGAAGGAGTACTGGAACGCCTACCTCAGCCGCCTGCCGCGCAAGGCCGGTTTCGCTGACCGCTTCCTGCTCGACGTGCTGCAGCTGCGCCTGGCCAGCGGCACGCTGAGCAAGGCCGAAGACTACATGGAACTGGCCCAGTTGCTGATGCAGCAGGGCCTGCCGACGGAAGCCCACCGCGTCGCCGATCAGGGGTTCAAGGCCGGCGTGCTGGGCACGGGCCCGGAGGCTGCGCGCCACCAGCGTCTGCGCGACCTGGCGGTGAAGGAAGAGTCCGAGGTCCGTTCCAAGCTCGAGGGCCAGGCCACCGAGGCGGCCGGCTTCAAGGAAGGCGACGGCCTGGTGAAGGTGGGCGTGGCCTACGTCTCGCTGGGTCAAGCCGACAAGGGCATCGGTCTCATCCAGCAGGGCATCACCAAGGGCAACCTGAAGCGCGCCGAAGACGCCAAGCTGCGCCTCGGCCTGGCCCAGCTGCAGTCGCCCAAGACCAAGAGCGCCGGCGTGCAGACGTTGCGCGGCGTCAAGGGCAGCGACGGCGTGGCCGACATCGCCCGCCTCTGGCTGGTTCTGGGCAACGGAAACTGAGCCGCCCCTGGCGACGTTGCCAAGCTTTCTGAAGGCCCTGCCGGGTGGCGTCTACGCCATCGACACGGCCTTCCAGCGTGACTGCTTCGACGCCGCCTACCTGCTGGTGCAGGACGGCCGCGCCGCCTTCGTCGACACCGGCACGCAGCTCGCGGTGCCGCGCCTGCTGGCCGCGCTGCAGGCGCTGGGGCTGGGCGTCGACGCCGTCGACTGGGTCATCCCCACGCACGTGCATCTCGACCATGCCGGCGGCGTCGGCGGGCTGCTGAGTCAGCTGCCCCGGGCACGCGTGCTGGTGCACGAACGCGGCGCCCGCCACCTCGTCGACCCGTCGAAACTGTGGGCCGGCGCCACCGCGGTCTACGGCGAAGCCGAGATGGCACGCTCCTACGGCCACATCGTGCCGGTGCCGGCCGAGCGTCTGGACCTCACGCACGATGGGCAGACCATCGAACTGGCCGGCCGCCCGCTGCGCTTTGCCGATACCCCCGGCCACGCGCGCCACCACCACTGCGTGTGGGACGCCACCACGCGCGGCTGGTTCACCGGCGACACCTTCGGCATCAGCTACCGCGAATTCGACGGCCCGCAAGGCGCCTGGATCTTCCCGACCTGCACGCCGGTGCAGTTCGAACCGGAACTGCTGCAGCGCTCGATCCACCGCCTGCTGGCCGCTGACCCGGCCTGCATTTACCTCACGCATTTCGGCCGCGTCGGCGAGGTGCCGCGCCTGGGCGCCCTGCTGCTGGACCTGCTGCAGCAGTTGGTGGCGCTGGGCGAGGCGCTGCGCGCGGCGCCGGACCGTCACGACGCGCTGAAGGCGGGGCAGCTGGCGATCTTCACCGCCAGTCTGGCCGCCAACGGCTGCACCCAGAGCCGCGACGACATCGAGGCGCTGCTCGCGCTCGACCTCGAGCTCAACGCCCAGGGCATGGCGATCTGGCTCGACCGGCACGCCGGTTGAGGCTGGCCACCCCCGCGCTAGACTGCGCCCCGCGCGGAGCACGCGCCAGCACAGGGAGTCACCGGCATGCAGAAGACGGACGTTCATTTCGGGCTGCAGGGCCGCGTCGTCGTCATCACCGGCGGCGCGCAAGGCATCGGCGAGGCTTGTGCCCGCCGGCTGGTGCAGGACGGCGCCGCGGTGGCGCTGTGGGACCTGGCTGACGATGCCGGCCGGCAACTGACCGACTCGCTGAATGCCGCCGGCGGCCAGGCGCTCTACCTCCACTGCAACGTCGCCGACAAGACCGAAGTCGACGTTGCCCTGGCCGCCACGCTGGCGCGCTTCGGCCAGGTCGACGGGCTCGTCAACAACGCCGGCATCTTCAAGGCCGCGCCTTTCCTCGAGATCACCGAGGCCGACTGGGACGCCGTCATCGCCGTCAACCTGAAGGGCAGCTTCCTCGTCGGCCAGGCGGTGGCGCGCGAGATGGTGAAGCAGCAGCGCGGCGCCATCGTCAACATGAGCTCGGTCAACGGCACGCTGACGATTCCCAGCATCGCCAGCTACAACGCCAGCAAGGGCGCCATCAACCAGCTCACGCGCGTGATGGCGCTGTCCTTCGCCGACCAAGGTGTGCGTGTCAACGCGGTGGCGCCCGGCACCATTGCCACCGAACTGGCGAGAAGCGCGGTGCTGACCAGCGACGAGGCCAAGGCCCGCATCATGAGCCGCACGCCGATGAAGCGCCTGGGCGAGCCGGGCGAGATCGCCGACGTGGTGGCCTTCCTGCTCAGCGACGCGGCCAGCTACATGACGGGCGAGATCGTCGTCGTCGACGGCGGGCGAATGACGCTGAACTACACCGTGCCGGTGTAGGCGCCGCAAGCGCCCGGCTCGCGGCTCGCGGCTCGCAACGCTACTTCGAAGGCCGCGGATTGACGGCGCCGCAGTCGGCAGCCAGCCAGCGTGCGCGGTGCTCCATCTCCATGCGCTCGGGCTTGCCCTGGGCCGCGGTGCTGATGACGGTGCGGCCGTGGTGGGCCTTGTCGCTGTCCAGCGTGTACTCGCCTTCGCCCGTGGCAGCACGCTCGCCGCTGCAGGCGAACTTGAAGCGCAAGGTCTTGCCGCTGCGCTCCTGGCTGAGCTGCTTGCACTGGCCGTCGCTTTGCGGCATCTCGTCGCGTGCCGCCTGATCGGGCGTCAGGCAGACCTTCACCACCATCGGCTGGCCGGCGCCCGGCGCTGCCATGCCCATGCCCATGCCCATGCCCTGCCCCGCCATCATCGCCTCGAACTGCTTGCGCTTCTCGGGCGGCATCGCCGCCAGCTGCTGCTGCATGCGGGCCATGCCGGCTTCCATGCGGCCGCTGTCGGTCTTCATCGTCACGCTGTGCTCCCACAGGCCGGGTACCAGCTTCTGCGCCGCGGCGGGCAGCGCCCACAAGGGTGCAAGCGCGGCGAGGGCAAGGGTGGCGGCAAGCTGCTTCATCGCGGGTTCCTTCAAGAGGGATCGGTACGCATCAGCCGGGCCATCACGCGGGCCTCTTCGGGGCCCTGAGCGAGCCCCGCGGCCACCCCCAGACGGTCGGGCTCGCTGCGGTTCTGGCTGATTTTCCACTTGCCTACCAGCCGCTGCACGGGAATCTCGATGCCGACGATGGCACGCAGCAGTTGCTGCACGAAGTCGTCCGGCGCATCAGCGACGGCCCACGGCACGGCGCGGGGCGCCTCGTGATGCGCGGTCAGCCCGCTGACGAGGGCATGCAGCCAGGGGGCGTCTTCCACCACGCGCAGCACGCCGTGGGCATGCACCACGGTGTAGTTCCAGGTCGGCACCACCTTGTGCGTGGCGGCCTTGCTCGGGTACCACGAGGGCGTGACGTAGGCCTGCGGGCCCGTGAACACGGCCAGCACCGGCTGCTCCGCCGCCACGCGCCACAGCGGGTTGGCGCGCGCGACATGGCCGCGCAGCGTCTGCGTTGCGGCGTCGAATTCCAGCGGCAGGTGGTCTGCCGTCGGTGCGCCGTCCTGCACGCTGACCAACGCGGCCAGCGGGTGTTCCCGCATCAGCCCCAGCAAGGCCTCCGCATCGGTCTGCTCGAAGTGCTTGGGCAGGTACATGACGGGCGGCGTCGGGCGCGGCTTACCAGGCGCCGGTGCTGGGCATCGAAGCCCAGGGCTGGGCCGGCGGCAGTGCGGCGCCGGTCTGCAGCAGTTCGACCGAGATGCCGTCGGGCGAACGAACGAAGGCCATGCGGCCGTCACGCGGCGGGCGGCTGACCAGCACACCCTGGTCGGCCAGGCGCTGGCAGGTGGCGTAGATGTCGTCCACCGCGAAGGCCAGGTGGCCGAAGTTGCGGCCGCCAGTGTAGGTTTCCGCCGCGCCGTCGGCCGCCGGCCAGTTGTAGGTCAGCTCGACTTGCGCGCCGTGGTCGCCCGGCGCGGCCAGGAAGACCAGCGTGTAGCGGCCGGCCTCGTTGTCGCGGCGCGAGAGCATGTCGAGCCCCAGCGCGTCGCGGAAGAAACGCAGCGAGGCTTCGATGTCGGTCACGCGGACCATGGTGTGCAGGTATTTCATGGTGTGATTGTGCTTGGTGCCGTGATCAGGGCACTTCATGCCCGATGCTGGCCTGCCAGACGCGGTACCAGTCTTCGGACGACATCCTGACCGCCGCGGCCGCGACGGCCTCGCGCAAGGCCTCGATGCGCCCCGTACCCGTGATGGGCACCGGCCGTGAAGGGTGGCGCATCAGCCAGGCGTAGGCCATGGTCGCCACCGACGCCCCTTGGGCATCGCCCAGCGCCCGCAACACGGCGCGCACGCGCTGCGCCTGTTCGTCGCTGCCACCGAGCAGCCGACCGCCGGCCAGCGGCGACCACAGCATGGGGCGCAGCCCGAGGTCCAGGCACTGCTCCAGCGTGCCGTCGGCCAGCGCCCGCATCTGCAGCGGGCTGAACTCGACCTGGTTCGTCAGCAGCGGGTGCCGCCGGCGCAGCATCGCCAGCTGCCCCGGCGTGTGGTTGCTGACACCGAAGTGCCGCACCTTGCCGGCGGCCAGCAGGTGGCGGAAGGTCTCGCCGAGTTCCTCGGGGTCCATCAGCAGGTCGGGCCGGTGCAGCAGCAGCAGGTCGATGCGGTCGGTGCGCAGCGCCTGCAGCGAAGCGTCGACACTGGCCAGCACATGGGCGCGTGAGCTGTCGTAGCTCTTGATGGCATGGCCCGGCCGCTGCGCGCCCACCAGCTTGATGCCGCACTTGCTGACGATCTGCAGCCGCTCGCGCAGCCCGGGCGCGTGCGCGAAGGCGGCGCCGAACATCGCCTCGACGGTGTAGCCGCCGTAGATGTCGGCGTGGTCGAAGGTGGTGATGCCGAGGTCGAGTGCCTGCGACATCCAGCCCGCCAGGCCGCCGGCGTCCAGGCCCCACTCGGGGGCGCGCCAGACGCCGGCAGCGATGAGCGAGAAGTTCATGCGGCGCTCACGGGCGGCGCACGCTCCGGGGGCAGGCCGCTCACGGCTTCAGGTCGCCGGCCAGGCTGGCCAGCGGCTCGGGCGTCACCGCGACATGCACCGGGTAGTGGGTGTGGTCGCAGCCGATCTTCACCGCTGCGCCGGCACGCACCGCATCGCGCTGCGCCGGGCTGAACTCGAAGCGCACGAAGTGCACCGCGCTCGTCTTCTCGTCGTTCTCGCGCTCCAGGTCCTCGTCGGCAATGGCGTAGATGCGCTTGTGGCCCTCGACCTCGACGAACATGCGGTCCTCGACCCCGATCAGCCGCCCCAGTTCACGCTTGCGCTCGTGCGCGTCGGGGTACTCGATGAGCAGGGTCGCCTTCCAGTTGCTGCCGTCGGGCACCAGCGGCGCGTAGGCGTCGATCTCGCCCTGTATGCCGTCTTCGTCGAAGATCTTCTCGATGTGCAGCATCTCCTGGATCTGGCGCCGGATCGAGGTCTCGTCCTCGAACTGCAGCGTCATGTGCTCGCCAAGGCGCACGCTGCGCAGGCGGCGGTGAGCGATGGCTTCCATCTTGCTGCTCTTGCGGATCCTGGCGTAGGCCTCCAGCGTCAGCAGGCTCTCGCGCGTGATGTGGGAATTCAGGGTCGTCATGGGTACAACTCCGGTGACTCAGGCCAGTCCGTAGGCGATACGGACCAGCGACAGTGGATGCTGCAGCGCCTTGGCCGGCGTGCCCGCTTCGGCCATGCCCTGTGCGATGTGGTGGCCGGCCATCGGGCAGTCGCTGCTGATGGTGTCGGGCTCGTCCCTGGCCATGTTCTTGAAGACCGTCTTGCCGATCTTCATCGCGATCTTGTGCGTCGGCGTCTTCACGCCGTAGGTGCCGGCATGCCCGCTGCAACGCTCGACGGTGTTGAGCTTCACCTCCACCGTCTGGCCGATCAGCTTGAACATCTCTTCCGTCTTCTTGCCGATGTTCTGCACGCGACCGTGGCAAGGGATGTGGTAACTCACCTTGCCCAGTGCGGCCTTGAAGTCGGTCTTCAGCAGACCGTCCTTGTGGCGCGCCATGAAGTACTCGAAGGGGTCAAACATCGCTTCCTTGACGCGCTGCGTGTCGGCGTCGTCGGGGAACATCAGCGGCAGTTCCTGCTTGAACATCAGCGTGCAGCTGGGCACCGCGGTGACGATGGCCCAGCCTTCCTTGGCGTACTTCGCCAGCACCGGCATGTTGGCCTTCCAGGCCCTTTCCACCGAAGGCAGGTCGCCGAGTTCGAGCTTGGGCATGCCGCAGCACTGCTCTTTCTCGACGATCTCGTAGGGGATCTGGTTGTGGTCGAGCAGCTTGATGAGGTCGGCGCCGATGCCGGGTTCGTTGTAGTTGACGTAGCAGGTGGCGAAGATCGCCACCTTGCCCGGCGTGCGCTCGCCGTTCACCGCGACGAAGCGCGTGTTGTTCATCGCGCGTCCCCAGCGAAAACGCTGCGGCGCGAAGGCCGGCATCCAGGCGTCGGGGTGCACACCCAACTGGCTGTCCATCTGCTGGCGCGCGAACTTCGTCTTGTTGATGGCGTTGACGACGTCCACCACGATCGGGATGCCGGCGAAGCTGCCATGCATGTCCGTGCTGGCCAGCAGCTTCTCTTTCACCCCGACCTCGCCCTTGGCGAACTTGATGGCCTTGGCACGCAGCATCAGGTGCGGGAAGTCCAGGTTCCACGCGTGCGGCGGCGTGTAGGGGCACTTCGTCATGTAGCAGAGGTCGCACAGGTAACACTGGTCGACGACCTGCCAATAGGCTTCCTTCCTGACGCCGTGCACCTCGCCGTCTTCGGTGGCGTCCACCAGGCCGAAGAGGTTGGGAAAGCTCTGGCACAGGCTGACACAGCGGCGGCAGCCATGGCAGATGTCGAACACCCGCTCCATCTCGGCGACGGCCTTCTTCTCGTCGTAGAAGTCGGGGTTCTTCCAGTCGATCGCGTGCCGGGTCGGGGCTTCGAGATTGCCTTCGCGCATGGTGTTCGCCGTGAGATCAGTATGGTCAGGAACGAACAAGGGGCACGAGGCCCCTTGTTCAACAGCGTCGAACGCCCTTCAGTCGACGAGCGCGTCGAGGGCCTTCTGGTAGCGGTTGGCGTGCGAACGCTCGGCCTTGGCCAGCGTCTCGAACCAGTCGGCGATTTCGTCGTAACCCTCGTCGCGCGCCGTCTTGGCCATGCCCGGGTACATGTCGGTGTACTCGTGGGTCTCGCCAGCGACTGCGGCCATCAGGTTCTGACGGCTGTTGCCGATGGGCAGGCCGGTGGCGGGGTCGCCCGAGCCGTTCTCGAGGAACTCGAGGTGGCCGTGCGCGTGGCCGGTTTCGCCTTCGGCCGTGCTGCGAAACAGCATCGCGACGTCGTTCTGGCCTTCCACGTCCGCCTTGTTCGCGAAGTACAGGTAGCGGCGGTTGGCCTGCGATTCGCCCGCGAAGGCGTCCTTCAGGTTTTGCTCGGTCTTCGAACCTTTCAAGCCCATAAATTGCTCCTTGTCTGCTAACGGTCTGTCGGGCGCCCGTGCAGGCGTGACCGAAGGGGAACCTTAGCGCCAAGCGCGGCACAGTGCCAATGCATCAGATCAATGGGCCCCATAGCAGCGGGTTTCCCCGGAGCCGGTACTCAGCGCAGGCCGACCAGGCGCAGCGCCAGTTCGTGCAGGCGGCCACGCGGCTCGACCAGGCCCTCGAGGATCGAGAAGTGGTCGACACCGGGCAGCGTTTCGCAAACCGGCACCGCGGTCGGGCCCCAGACGTCGCGGATCAGCGCGTTCTGGCGCAGGAACTCGTCGCTCTCATCCAGCCCCACGGTGGTGTAGAGCTTGCCTCCCTTGGGCCGCGAGAAGAAGGCCGGGCTGAGGCGTTTCACCGCCGCCGGCGTGAGTTGCAGGTCGGCGATCAGCGAAGGCACGTGGCGCAGCGGTTCCAGGTCGTAGAGGCCCGAAATCGACAGCGCGCCGGCCAGCGGCTGCGCCGGCAGATCGTCGGCCACATCCTTCCAGCGGCAGGACAGCAGCATCGTCGCCAGGTGACCGCCGGCCGAATGTCCCACCACGCCCAGCCGCGACGCGTCGGCGCCGTAAGCCGCACCGTGGCGGCAGACCCAGGCCACCGCCTGCGTCAGCTTCAGCGCGATGTGTTCGATGCCCACCGCGGGGCACAGCGCGTAGTTGGGCACCACCACCGTCGCGCCGGCGGCGTTGAGGGCCGGAGCGATGAACGAGAAGTCGGACTTGTCCAGCGAACGCCAGTAACCGCCGTGGATGAAAATCAGCACCGGCGCGCCCGGCGTGGCGGCCGGGAAGACGTCGAGCGTCTCGCCGACGCCATCGCCATAGGCGATATCGAGGTGGGCCGCGCCGCTGGCCCGCGCCAGCTGCGACGCCGCGGCCCAGCGCTCGAAGTGCTGCGCGTAGCCGGGCACGCGGACACGGTTGTTGTACTGGGCCTCGAGCCAGGCGGGGTCTGAACGTTGGCGCATGCTGAACTCCCGGTGTGCGAGGCGGCGCATGTTAGCTGCCCGAACCGGCGCAATTTCCGCGGTGCTAGACTCTCGCGCTGTGTTGGGGGTGTAGCTCAGCTGGGAGAGCGTCGCGTTCGCAATGCGAAGGTCAGGAGTTCGATCCTCCTCATCTCCACCAACCAGATCCAAGCGCTTGACTTGACAAACTTTCAGGCCGGGCAACAGCTCACGCGAGCTTTGGTGGTGCACACGGCTGATGCACACTGGAGAGTCAGCGCATGCTGTTCAAGCCCTCAAGTACTGGCAATCACGGCGACACGTTCTGGCTCCGTGCGCACGATGCCTACCGCCTGACGGACGCGCAGCCCCACGATGCATGGCAGCCGACATGTTCACACGGCACCGTGGCCGGCGAATGGCCAGGTCTGCAACTCGCGCGCTAACCGCAGCAACAACCCGATCGCTGCTTCGTATCGCCCTTCGCCGGATGCGCCATTGCTGCGGTGACTTCCACAGCGCTGTAACCCGCGGCAGTGATGGCCGCGGCCAGGCTCGCAACATTGCCGAAGGCGGTTTCAACGTGTACGCGATGGGCCGGCAGGTCGACTTGCACCTGTGCGCCCGGATCCACAGCCTCGATCGCCTTGCGGATCGTGCTGACGCAGTGGCCGCAGGTCATGTCGTCGACTTTGAAGGCAAGCATGGTTCGGTCCTCGATAAAGGTGGTGAGGCTCGGACTGTCGACCTTCCCACGATGGTAAGGTCAAGCGCATGCGCGGCAAGCCATGGTGTGACGATGGTGATTGCGCATCGCCTTGACCTTCCCACAATGGCAAGGTTTAAGCTGGCTCCCCAATGGCCTGTTTCGCGTATCCCTTCGGAAAACCGCCAATGGACCGCTGCAACACCAGGACCGCATCGTGGAACTCATGAACATCGGCGGTGCCGCAAAGGCATCCGGCGTCTCGGCAAAGATGATTCGCCACTACGAAGAGGCCGGGCTGCTGGCTGCGCCGCGCCGCACCGAGGCCGGCTACCGGCAGTATGCCGACAGCGAAGTGCATACCTTGTGCTTCATCCGGCATGCCCGCGACCTGGGCTTCTCGATCCACGCCATTGGCGAACTGGTGGGCCTGTGGCAGAACCGCAGGCGGTCCAGCCGCCAGGTCAAGGCGCTGGCACAGGCGCACATCGTCGAGCTCGAACGGAAGACGAAGGAACTGCTGGCCATGAAGGCCACGTTGGAGCACCTGGTGCACTGCTGCCATGGCGACGAACGCCCTGAGTGCCCGATCCTGGAGAACCTGGCAGCCCAGGGCTCCGTCGAAGAGGCGTCCCCTGCCCGAACTCGGGCGCGACACGGCTTCGGCGTCCAATGATGACCTGGAACCCAAAGTGTTCAGCATGGGCGCGGGTCGAATCGGCTAGAGTGCATTCATGCAGGTCTGGCTCAGGGTACTGATCGTCTGGTTCATCGCGTTCGCGCTTCCCGTGCAAGGGATGGCGGCGGTGACCATGGCGCATTGCGGTCCAAGCCACGAACGCACGCAGAAGGCGCAGGCCGAGACAGGCCACCCCCACTCGGCGCATGCGGCAGGCCTGCCCCACCCGCACGGCGAGGCGGCCAGTGCGGCATCCGCAGGGCTCGACGGCGCGTCCGCCAAGATCAACGCGCAGGCCGATCCCATCGAACTCGCCAAGTACAAGTGCAGTTCGTGTGCCGCGTGCTGCGCGGGGTCGGCGCTGCCCAGCGTGATGCCTCGAATCCCGGTGATCCCGTCGTCCCCGGCGGTCTTCACTGAAACAGTGGTCAGCGTCGACGCGCTTGCGTCCGGCGGACCTGACCGACCTCCCCGCACGTCTCGCGTCTAGAGGCTGGCTATTGCGCGGCGTGCCTTGATACGCCGGCGGCCAGTTCCGGTTTCTCCTGCGCAAGCCGCGGGAGCCTCCTGACTCCGACTCGAGATCGTCATGCAACATTTCCGATTTCACGGGCCTTTGAGGCTTGTGTCGCTGGGACTTTGCGCCGTGGCACTCACGGCCACGGCCCAGCCCGTCGCGCCCGCCAGCCGCAAGGCCGACCCCCTCGACGCCCAGGCCGCGGTGCCCGGCGTCGCCTACGAATCCGCCTTCAGCCGCTATCGCCGCAACGCCGACGGGCAGCCCATCGCCTGGCGTGAGGCCAACGACACCGCAGCCCGTATCGGCGGCTGGCGTGCGTATGCGCGTGAAGCGCAGCAGGCTGAATCTGCAGCTTCGTCTGCACCCGCATCCGTACCCCCACCTGCACCGACGCCCCAGCCCGAGCGCAAGGCCATGCCCATGCCTCAGGGTCATGGCGGCCACAAGATGCCATGAGAACCACCACCCTTCCCCCCGCATCGCCAAGCCGCCCGGCACGCCCTCGCCGGGCCCGTCTCGTGGCCCTGCTCACCGGCGCTGCACTGCTGGGCGGCTGTGCCTCCTTCAGTCCCGACGGTGGTTTCAGCGTGCTCGAGCAAGCCGCACGCGACCGCCTCGGCAAGGAACTGCGCTGGTCCCGCACGGCCTCCGACCAGGATGGCATCGACCAGCGCGTCAGCGAGCTGCTGGCCAAGCCGATCTCGGCCGACGACGCGGTCCAGATCGCGCTGCTGAACAACCGCGGCTTGCAGGCCGGCTTCCAGGAACTGGGCATCACCGAAGCGGAAGTCGTCCAGGCGGGTCGCCTGCCGAACCCCGGCTTCAGTTTCGGCCGCTTCAAGCGTGGCGACGAGGTGGAACTGGAGCGCGGCCTGCACTTCAACCTGGCCCGGCTGATCGCGCTGCCGATGATCAGCGCGGCCGAGTCGCGCCGCTTCGAGCGCACCCAGGCGATGGTGGCGATGAACATGCTTTCGCTGGCCGCCGACGTGCGCAAGGCCTGGGTCAGCGCGCTGGCGGCCGAAGAGTCGGTGCGCTACACGCGGCAGGTCAAGCAGGCCGCCGAGGCCAGCGCCGAACTGGCGCGCCGCATGGAACAGGTCGGCAACTTCAGCAAGCTGCAACGCGCGCGCGAGCAGAGCTTTCATGCCGACGCGACCCTGAACCTGGCGCGGGCCGAGCAGGCCCAGCGCGCCGCGCGCGAGCGGCTGACGCGGCTGCTGGGCTTGTGGGGCGGGCAGACGCAGTTCCGGCTGCCCGAGCGTCTGCCCGATCTGCCGAAGGAACTGGCCGACCGGCCCGATATCGAGCGCGTGGCCCTGGCCCAGCGCCTGGACGTGCAGGGGGCGAAGCAGGCTGCCGAGCAGACCGCCCGCAACCTCGGGTTGACGCGCAGCACGCGTTTCATCAACGTGCTCGAGCTGGGCGTGGTGCGCAACAGCTCCAACGAGGCACCGACCCAGCGCGGCTGGGAGATCGGCGTCGAACTGCCACTGTTCGATGGCGGCGGCGCCCGCGTGGCCCGCGCCGAAGCGGTCTACATGCAGGCCGTGCACCGCGCCGCGGAAACCGCGATCAATGCACGCTCGGAGGTGCGCGAGGCCTACACGGCGTGGCGCTCGGCCTACGACATCGCCCGCCACCACCAGGACGAGATCGTGCCGCTGCGCCGGCAGATCGCCGAGGAGAACGTGCTTCGCTACAACGGCATGCTGATCGGCGTGTTCGAACTGCTGGCCGATGCACGCCTGCAGATCGCCAGCGTCAACGCCGCCATCGAGGCCCGGCGCGACTTTTGGCTGGCCGAAGCCGACCTCGACATGGCGCTCATCGGCAAGCCCGGCCTCCCCCCCGCGGCCATGCCCGCTGCTGCCGCCGAAGCCGGCGGCGGTGCCGCGCACTGAACCCAAGGAACACAACATGGTTTCCCGACGCAACTTCATCGGCGGCGCAGGTGCCGCCACGGCGGCTGTCGCGGCCGTGACGGCCGCATCCGTGAGCAGGGTCGCGATGGCGGCGCTGCCCGAACCCGTCATCCAGACCAAGCCCGACACCATGCCGCCACTGGTGCCCGGCACCGGCCGGCCCTACCACCCGGTGGTCACGCTCAACGGCTGGACGCTGCCCTGGCGCATGAACAACGGCGTCAAGGAATTCCATCTTGTCGCCGAACCCGTGGTGCGCGAGATGACGCCCGGCTTCAAGGCCCACCTGTGGGGCTACAACGGCCAGAGCCCGGGGCCCACGATCGAGGTCGTCGAGGGCGACCGCGTGCGCATCTTCGTCACCAACAGGCTGCCCGAGGTGACCAGCGTGCACTGGCATGGCCAGCGTCTGCCCAACGGCATGGACGGCGTCTCCGGTCTGAACCAACCGGCCATCGAACCGGGCAAGACCTTCGTCTACGAGTTCGTCGCGCGCCGCCCCGGCACCTTCATGTACCACCCGCACGCCGACGAGATGGTGCAGATGGCGATGGGGATGATGGGCTTCTGGATCACGCACCCGAAGCTCGACAAGAACGGCAAGCACCCGCTGATCGACGAGGTCGATCGCGACTTCGTGTTCCTGCTCAACGCCTACGACATCGAACCGGGCAGCGCGACGCCGAAGATCATGACCATGCTCGACTTCAACCTGTGGAGCTGGAACAGCCGCATCTTCCCCGGCATCGACCCGCTGGTGGTGCGCCACAACGACAGGGTGCGCCTGCGCATCGGCAACCTGACGATGACCAACCACCCGATCCACCTGCACGGCCACGAGTTCACGGTCACCGGCACCGACGGCGGCCCGACGCCCAAGGGCTCGCGCTGGCCCGAGGTGACGACCGACATCGCGGTGGGGCAGATGCGCCAGGTCGAGTTCCTGGCCGACGAAGAAGGCGATTGGGCCTTTCACTGCCACAAGAGCCACCACACGATGAACGCGATGGGGCACAACGTGCCGACGATGATCGGCGTCGACCACCGCAGCGTGGTGCGGCAGATCACGCAGTTGGTGCCCGACTACATGGTGATGGGCGAGCGCGGCATGCACGACATGACCGAGATGGAGATGCCGCTGCCCGACAACACCGCCGCCATGATGACGGGCGCCGGCCCCTTCGGTTCCGTCGGCATGGGCGGCATGTTCAGCATGCTGAAGGTGCGCAAGGACCAGAAGCGCGGCGACTACAGCGACCCCGGCTGGTTCGAGCACCCAGCGGGCACCGTGGCCTATGAATGGACGGGCACGCTGGCCGAGCCCGAACGCCGCCGGGCCGAGGGGGCCGGCGCCATGCGCGCGGTCGGCAAGCCCTCCACCGACATCGAGGTCACGGTGCGCAAGCCCGCCGGTGGCCACAGTGGCCACTGAGCGCGCCGCCATCGCATCGCGCAAACCGACACAAGGAACACCATGAAGACGATCAAGACCTGGGCCCTGCTGGCCGTCCTCGCCTGCGTGGGCCCCGCCCTGGCCCATGAAGCCTCCGGCCACGCCGGCAAGCCCGGCCCGGTCAGGAAGGAACAGAAGGCCTGGGGCATCGCCGGCGATGCCCGGTCGGCCAAGCGCATCATCGAAGTCAGCATGAGCGACACGATGCGCTTCACGCCCGACGCCATAACCGTTCGGCGCGGCGAGACCGTGAAGTTCGTCTTCCGCAACGAAGGCAAACAACTGCATGAGTTCGTGCTGGGCACCCGGAAGGAACTCGAGGAACACGCCGCGCTGATGGTGAAGTTCCCGGGAATGGAACACGACGAGCCCTACATGGCGCATGTGCCCCCGGGCAAGACGGCCCAGATCGTCTGGACCTTCAACCGCGTCGGCGACTTCGATTTCGCCTGCCTGATCGCCGGCCACTATCAGGCCGGCATGGTCGGCAAGGTCACGGTCACCGCCAGGTAAGCCGACGCAACTGGCATTCCCCCCCCCCCGAATCCGCAAACGCCTTGAGAAGGATCACCACCGTGAAGACGATCATCACCGCCGCACTGCTTGCCGCGTTGGCCCTGCCTGCCCTTTCGCAGACCAAGGCCGAAGACCATGCCGCCCACCACCCCACAGCAGCCGCATCGACCGCGGACTTGACCGAAGGCGAGGTCCGCAAGGTCGACAAGGCGGCGAAGAAGCTCACCATCAAGCATGGCGAGATCAAGAACCTCGACATGCCGCCGATGACGATGGTCTTCCAGGTCAAGGACAGCGCCGTGCTCGACCGTGTGAAGGCGGGCGACAAGATCCGCTTCATCGTCCTGAAGGATGCCGGCGGCTTTGTCGTTACCGACGTCCAGGCTGCGCCCTGAGCCTCTGCGCTCAGCCCGTACCCCCCTCGCGCTCCTGGGCCCCGGCCCGAAAGCGCTTGACCTTCACCTGATGGGATGGTCCATCTTCGGGCCTGTGTTCGCTGGTACACCGCCAACGCGAACGGATCGGATCATCCTGGGAGCCCGCCATGGCCAACGAACAACCCCACCCGACCGCCACGGCCTCAGAGGTCCACCCCGCGCACAACCACGGACATGGCTCTCCGACGTCCGCAGCGCCGGTGGACACCACAGCCCTGAAGGATCCTGTGTGCGGCATGACCGTCACCACGCAGTCGCCGCACCATGCCGAGCACGAGGGCCTGCCGTTCTACTTCTGCAGTGCGAATTGCCTGACCAAGTTCACCGCCGAGCCCGCCAGGTACACGCAGCCAAAGCCTGCTGAGTCCGCCGCGCCCTCGGCGCCGCCGGCCAACGAGACGGCGGCGGGCGTGATCTATACCTGCCCGATGCACCCCGAGATCCGCCAGGACCATCCCGGCAACTGCCCCAAGTGCGGCATGACTCTGGAGCCGCTGCTGCCGGAGCTCGACGACGCCGAAAACCCTGAACTGGTCGACTTCAAGCGGCGGTTCTGGTGGACGTTGCCATTGACGGTGATCGTCACCGTGCTGGCGATGTTCGGGCACCGCCTCGGCTGGTTCGACATGGCGCGCCAGAGCTGGATCGAACTGGCGCTCACGCTGCCCATCGTGCTGTGGGCCGGTGCGCCCTTTTTCGTCCGCGGAGCGCAGTCGATCATCCACCGCAGCCCGAACATGTGGACGCTGATCGGCCTGGGCACCGGCGCGGCCTTTGTGTACAGCGTCGTCGCCACCGTCGCGCCGCAGGTCTTCCCGGACTCGTTCGTGTCGATGGGGCGTGTTGCCGTGTACTTCGAAGCGGCCGCCGTCATCATCTCTTTGACGCTGCTGGGCCAGATCCTGGAGCTGAAGGCGCGTTCGCAGACCTCGGCGGCGATCAAGTCGCTGCTCGGCCTGGCCCCGAAGACTGCACGCCGCATTGCCGCCGACGGCAGCGAGGCCGATGTCCCGCTGACCCACGTCCACGTCGGCGACCTGCTGCGCGTGCGGCCGGGCGAGAAGGTGCCGGTCGACGGCGTGGTGACCGAGGGCAGCAGCGCACTCGACGAGTCGATGCTCACGGGCGAGCCGCTGCCCGTGACGAAGCGCGCGGGCGACAAGCTCATCGGCGCGACCATGAACACCAGCGGCGCCCTCGTCATGCGCTCGGAGCATATCGGCTCGGCTACCGTGCTCGCGCAGATCGTGCAGATGGTGGCCTTGGCGCAGCGTTCACGCGCGCCGATGCAGCGCATGGCCGACCAGGTGGCCGGCTGGTTTGTCCTGGCCGTGGTCAGCGTGGCGCTGCTCACCTTCTTCGGCTGGGGCTTGTTCGGCCCCCAGCCCAGCTGGGTCTACGGGCTGATCAACGCGGTCGCCGTCCTCATCATCGCCTGCCCTTGTGCGCTGGGGCTGGCCACGCCGATGTCGATCATGGTCGCCACCGGCCGCGGTGCGACGAACGGGGTGCTGTTCCGCGACGCCGCTGCGATCGAGAACCTGCGCAACATCGACACCCTGATCGTCGACAAGACTGGCACGCTGACCGAGGGACGCCCGACCTTCGAGCGTGCCATCGGCACGACGGGGCACACCGAGGACGAGGTGCTGCGGCTGGCCGCCAGCCTGGACCAGGGCAGCGAGCACCCCTTGGCGGCTGCCATCGTCGCCGCGGCGCGCGAACGCAAGCTGAACCTGGACAAGCCCGAGCAGTTCGACTCCGAGTCCGGCATCGGCGTGCGCGGCACGGTGGGCGGCCAGTCGCTCGCACTGGGCAACACGGCGCTGATGGAACAACTCGGCGTCGACGTGTCGCCACTGGCCTCCGAGGCCGAGAAACTGCGCGCGCAGGGCGCGAGCGTCATGCATCTGGCCGTCGACGCCAAACTCGCCGGCCTGCTTGCCGTCTCGGACCCGATCAAGGCGACGACCGCAGACGCCCTGGCCGCGTTGCGCGCCGCCGGTCTTCGCGTGGTGATGGCCACCGGCGACGGCCTGACCACCGCCCGCGCCGTCGGCCAGCGCCTGGGCATCACCGAAGTGCACGGCGAAGTGAAACCCGCCGACAAGCTCAAGCTGGTCGAGACGCTGCAGGCCGAAGGCCGCAAGGTCGCCATGGCGGGCGACGGCATCAACGACGCCCCGGCACTCGCGCGGGCCGATGTCGGCATCGCGATGGGCACCGGCACCGACGTGGCGATGAACAGCGCGCAGCTCACACTCGTCAAGGGTGACCTGCGCGGCATCGCGACAGCGCGGGCGCTGTCGGTTGCGACGGTGGCCAACATGAAGCAGAACCTGGCTTTTGCTTTCGTCTACAACGCGCTCGGCGTGCCCTTGGCCGCTGGCGTGCTGTTCCCGTTCACCGGCTGGCTGCTCTCGCCGATGATCGCGGCGCTGGCCATGAGCCTGAGTTCGGCCTCGGTGATCACCAACGCGCTGCGCCTGCGCAACGCGGCCCTGCGGCAGCACTGAGGCGGGGCCGCGCCGGTGGACATCGTCGCGCACACGCTGTGGGCAGCGGCCGGTGCGGCGCTCCTGCATCGCCGCCGGCCGCTGTCGCGCCGCACGGTGGTGGCAACACTGAGTCTGGCGGCCTTGCCTGACCTGCTGCACCTGTTGCCCATTGCTGCTTGGTGGCTGTTCGCCGACGGGAACTTCGCTGCCTTGCGCGGATATGCCATCGCCGTGCCGGGCCAGGAGCCGGGGCTTCCACCGTCCATCCAGTTCTGGTCTCACCACCTGCATTGCGTGATGCACAGCGCACCGGTGGCCGGTCTCGTCACAGGCGTCGTGTGGGCAGCGCGGCGTGCGTTCTGGATTCCGCTGCTGGGCTGGTGGTCGCACATCGTGATCGATGTCTTCACGCACTCGGCGGATTACTACGCCGTGCCGGTGCTCTATCCGTTCACCGAGCGCGGATTCGACGGTATTGCCTGGACCACGCCCTGGTTCATGGTCCTGAACTACCTGGCGCTTGCAGGGGCCGGGGCGTGGTGGCTGTGGAAGCGCGAGCGCACAGAAGTTCGCTGAGCGCCGCTCGCTGCGTCAGCAGATACGCACTGGCCTGATGCCCGTGCGGGCCGCCTTCACCTGGACGGCGCTGGCGGCATCCTGTGCTGCATCATGCTCTCGACCTGAGCCCCACGCTCCACGGGGCGCCTACGGCAGGACGCACGGGCCGCGCCAAGGTCGAGGCACGTGCACGCGGTTCGCAAGAGGCGTCTGCCCCGTCGTCTGGCTATCGCGTCGGGTCTCGGCGCGCAGCGTGGCGCGCCACCAGCAACCACACGATGGCCCAGCCGCTGCCGAACGCCCAGCCGCCCGCGACGTCGGTGGTCCAGTGGACCCCGAGCACGACGCGACTGACGCCCACGAGCACCGTCAAGGTCGCGGCCGCGAGCAGGATGTAGACGCGCTCGTTCCACGCCGTGCGCCTGCTGGCGATGAGCGTCCCGATGGTCAGGAACACCGCGGCCGACATGGTCGCGTGGCCGCTAGGAAAGCTCAGACCGGAGGCAGCGATGTCGCTGTAGGCAGCATCGGGACGCAGCCGACCGAAAGATGACTTGAACACGCCGACCAGGACCGAGCCAGAAACGACCGATACGGCAGCGACGAGTGCGGTGACCCGCGCCGAAACCACCACCAGGTATCCGACGGTGATGACTGTGAACAGGGTGAGCACCACGGTGCTTCCCAGGCCGCTCAAGTCGCGCATCACATCGGCGACCCCCGGATGCCGTGCTCTCAACGACTGAGCTTCGCGCAACAGGTAGGTGTCGAAAGAACGGGTTTCGCCCTCGAGGACCTCCCCACCCAGCAGCGCGAAGGCCAGCAGCAGCAGGCCGGCTGTCAGGCCGAAGAACAGTGGCCTGAACAGAGCCCTGTGTCGCTCCTTCGGATCGGACGGCTGCAGCGCGCTGTTGTTGGTGGCCAAGCCCTGGTCTCGGTGTGAGTCGACCGACAGGGTAGCAGCGTTGGCACCCCGCTGCATGGTCCGAGGACTCGACCTGCGGCTGTGGTCGCGCATCGATCGCGGCGTTGATACGCGTCAATGGCATGCCGAGCCGTGCCCGTATCGCTCGGCAGCCTGCTGCCCGTTCGCAATCAAAGAACGCCATGCTCGGCCAGCGCAAACTCCTCCGCCGCCCTGCCCCTGCCGCGCAACGCGGCTTGTCGCAGCCCGCGCACGGGCCCCGATCAGTCTGCTTCGTGTTGCAACGGCAGTCGCCGTTGCACATTCGCTGCGGAGATCACCACGAAGTCCCTCACGTTTGCCTTCTTCACGCTGCGTCGGCGGCTGCCTCCGCCACCGACAAGGGCGCCACGAAGAAGCCGGCGCACCGACTGCCGAGGCCACGCGGGGCCCACGTCGGCCGGCGCCTGAATCGACGCCGCTGGCTGGGCCTTGCACTGCTGGCCGCGACACCGTTGGCCGGGTCGGCCGCTTCGACGCCGGTCGACGTCTGGAAGAGCCCAGGCTGAGGCGGGCTGCGGCCGGATTCGACGCAGGCTCAGCAGGGTTCCAGCATGGCGCCGCAAGCCCGCGCTCGGCCCAGCGCCTTGGCCTGGTAGAGCTGCGCGTCCGCGCCGCGCAGCACGCTGGCCGCGCTGCCCACGGCGTCCACCGGTTTGCAGCAGACGCCCAGGCTCACCGTCGCCACCCTGGCCGCCGCTGAGTCGGCGTGCTCGAGGGCCAGTGCCGCGACGTTGTCGCGAAGGTGTTCCGCCAGCTGTTGACACCAGCGCCAGCGCACCGGCCAGCGGCGTTTCGGGCAGCAGCCAAACGAATTCCTCGCCGCCATAGCGCGCCACGAGGTCGGCCGGGCGCTTCAGGCTGTCCCTCAGGCATGCGGCCAGACGGCGCAGACAGTCGTCGCCGGCCTGGTGGCCGTATTGGTCGTTGTAGCGCTTGAAGAAGTCGACATCGAGCAACACGATGCCGAGTTCGGTGCCGCTGCGCACCGAGCGGGCCCACTCGCTGGCCAGCCGCTCGTCGAAGTGGCGCCGGTTGTACACGCCCGTCAGCCCATCGATGTAGACCCATTGGCGCAGCAGGTCCGACTGCGCCTTCAACGTCAGCTGGGTCTTCACCCGCGCCCGCACGATCTTCGGGTTGATGGGCTTGCTGATGATGTCCACCGCACCCAGTTCGAGCCCCAGCGTTTCCGAGGCTTCGTCGTCGTGCGCGGTGACGAAGATCACTGGAATGTCGCGCGTGCTCTCTTCGGCCTTCAGGCGGTGACAGACCTCGTGGCCATCCATGCCGGGCATCATCACGTCCAGCAGCACCGGGTCGGGCTGCTTGGCCATGGCGATCCTCAGCGCCTGTTCACCGCTGGTAGCCATCAGCACCTGGTGGTCGGCGCTGAAGGCCTGGTACAGCGCCTGGATGTTGGCAGGCTGGTCATCCACCACCAGCAACCGCGGCTGTCGGTTGCTCATGCCGACTTCGTTCAGGTAGCGCATCGTCATGGCAGACTTTCCGAGAGAATGGGTTGGCACGGCTGCGACGCGCGCACGAAGTCCAGCGCGGCGACAACCTGATCGATGCAGCCGAGCGCCGTGCCGAGGCCGCGGATGGCCGGCGACAGCAGCGTTGCCTGATGGTCTGTCATGCCGCCGCGCCCTGCTGCAGCGCCTGGCACAGCGTCAGTGCGCGATCGAAATCGAGTTCGGCTGCGCCGGCACCGGCGGGCCACAGTTCACAACGATCGAGGTGGTCCAGAATCTCTTGTGGTTTCATGCCCTGTGTTGACCACGGCAAATGCGTCGGCGTGATTTCGGGGCGCGACAAATCGAGTCATTCGAACGCATCCCCTGTAAGAGCTTCCGGGAACTGAACATGCTCAACGAACCCGACCCGTACCCGGAGATCCGCGACGCCGTGCGACAGCTGTGCAAGCAGTTCCCGGACGAATACTTCCGCAGGGTCGACAGGCAGCGCGCCTATCCGGAAGAATTCGTCGACGCGCTGACCCAGGCCGGCTGGATGGCCGCGCTGATCCCTGCCGATTACGGCGGCTCGGGCCTGTCGATGGCCGAGGCCTCCGTGATCATGGAAGAGATCAACCGCTGCGGCGGCAACGCCGGCGCCTGCCATGGCCAGATGTATGTGATGAACGCCATCGTTCGCAGCGGCACCGAAGCGCAGCGGCAGAAGTACCTGCCAGCCATCGCCGCCGGTGCATTGCGCATCCAGTCGATGGCCGTGACCGAGCCGACCACCGGCAGCGATACGACCCGGCTCAAGACCATGGCGGTGAAGAAGGACGGCCGTTGGGTCGTCAACGGCCAGAAGGTCTGGATCTCGCGCATCCAGCACAGCGACATGATGATCCTGCTTGCGTGCACCACGCCGCTGGCCGAGGTTCAGAAGCGTTCGGAGGGTCTGAGCTGCTTCCTGGTCGACCTCAAGCAGGCCATCGGCAACGGACTGACGGTCCAGCCTATCCTCAACATGGTCAACCACGAGACCAACGAGCTGTTCTTCGACAAGCTCGAGATCCCCGAGGAGAACCTGCTCGGGCCTGAGGGCAAGGGCTTCAAGGTGCTGCTGGACGGACTCAATGCCGAGCGCACGCTGATCGCTGCCGAATGCATCGGCGACGGCTACTGGTTCATCGATCGGGCAACCAGGTACGCCAACGAGCGCATTGTCTTCAACCGCAAGATCGGCCAGAACCAGGGCGTTCAATTCCCGATCGCTGAAGCCTACATCGAGCTTGAGGCGGCGAACCTGATGCGCTGGAAGGCCTGCGAGAAGATCGATGCGCACCAGAACGCGGGCGCGGCCGCCAACATGGCCAAACACCTGGCCGCCAAGGCCAGCTGGGAAGCGGCCAATGTCTGCCTGCAGACCCACGGTGGCTTCGGCTTCGCCTGCGAATACGACATCGAGCGCAAGTTCCGCGAGACGCGCCTGTACCAGGTCGCGCCGATCTCGACCAACATGATCTTCAGCTACGTCGCCGAACACATCCTCGGACTGCCGAAGTCCTACTGAAGCGGGGCGCGGCCCCAGGGCTGCCCGTGCAATCCGGTACTCGTGGTCCGGGTCCGGCACCGGCGGCATCATCGGCCTGGAAACAGCCGCCCGCGCCACGCCCGCCAATGCCGGCCGCGTCGGCCACGCGGCCTTCCATGACGAGCCACACACGGTTCGCCATCGCACCGACCGAGGGCGATCCTGGTGAGCCAATCGAAAGTGCAGTCGACAGGCGCAGGAACTCACGAGGGGCCAAGGCGATGACATCCATCGTAGACAGCGTGGTCTATCGCGATGGCAAGCGCATGGGCGACATCGCCATCGACGACATCAGCGAAGCCATCAAGCAAGCCGGCACCTTCGCGTGGCTCGGCATGCACGAGCCGGACGACACGCAACTGCGCAGGGTCCAGCAACAGTTCGGCCTGCACGAACTGGCCATCGAGGACGCCCATCACGCCCACCAGCGGCCCAAGATCGAGGCCTACAGCAACTCGCTCTTCATCGTGCTGAAGACGGCCCAGCTGGACGCCGGCCATGTGGTCTACGGCGAGACCCACCTCTTCGTCGGTACGAACTTCCTGGTGTCGGTGCGTCACGGCGCCTCGGCGAGCTACGCGCAGGTGCTGCAGCGCTGCGAGGACGGCACCAAGGGCCTGCACAAGGGGCCGGGATTCGCCCTGTATGCAGTGCTCGACTTCGTGGCCGACAACTACCAGCCTGTCGTGGCCCAGTTCGAGAAGGACTTCGATGCCATCGAGACCGACATCTTCAAGGACCACTTCGACAGGCTCGTGATCGAGCGGCTTTACGCCCTGAAGCGCAATCTGCTCGAGTTGCGCAATGCCGCGCTGCCGCTGGCGGAGATCAGCTCCGAACTGATGCGCCTGCACGAGGACCTGATCCCGAAGGAGTTGCGCGCCTACTTCCGGGACATCCAGGATCACGTCTCGCGGCTGGCGGGTCTCATCGACGGCATGCGCGACATGCTGACCACGGCCATGCAGGTGAATCTGGCGCTGGTGGCGAACAACCAGAACGAGGTCGTCAAGCGCCTGGCGGGCTGGGGCGCGATCCTGGCCATACCCACCGTCATCTTCAGCCTGTACGGCATGAACTTCGAATGGATGCCGGAGTTGAAGTGGCAGGCCGGCTATCCCATGGCCGTCGCCGCGACCGCGCTGGGTTGTGTCCTGGTCTATCGCCGATTGCGGCGGGCCGGATGGGTCTAGCGGCCAATGGGGTGCCCCCCCTGCACGTTGCACCCGGCCCTTCGTCGTGACGGGCTCGAAACTCGCGATCTATGGTGCGATCGCGGCCAACATTGCCATCGCGGCGACCAAACTCGGCGTAGCCGGCATCACCGGCAGTTCGGCCATGCTCTCGGAGGGCATTCATTCGTCGGTCGACACCTTCAACGGCATGCTGCTGCTCGTCGGCATCCGCCTCAGCCAGCGACCGGCCACGCCGGAGCACCCCTTCGGGCACGGCAAGGAACTGTACTTCTGGAGCCTGATCGTCGCGGTGCTGATCTTCGGTCTTGGCGGCGGTGTCTCGTTCTACGAAGGGGTGCAGCACATTCGCCATCCGCAGCCCTTGCACGATCCGACCTGGAATTACGTGGTGCTCGGCGCTGCGGCGGTGTTCGAAGGCATCAGCTTCGGCATCGCGCTGCGCCAGTTCCTGAAACAAGCAGGTGTCGACCCGTTCTGGCAGGCGATACACCGGAGCAAGGACCCGACCACTTACACCGTGCTGGCCGAGGACTCGGCGGCCCTCGTAGGCCTGGCGATCGCCGCGCTCGGCATCTGGCTCAGCCATCGCTTCGACATGCCGGCACTGGATGGCGCAGCCTCGCTGCTCATCGGGGTCCTGCTGGCGGTGGTGGCGACCTTCCTCACCTGGCAATCGCGCGATCTGCTCATCGGCGAAGGCATCCGTCCGGAGACCGCCCGCGCCATCCGCAGCATGGCACTGACCGTGCCCCGGGTGCGCGACGTCGGGCGTGTCTTGTCGATGTACGTGGGCCCGGACGATGCGCTGGTGACGATGGACCTCGACTTCGATGAAGGCACCGCCGCAGCCGACGCGGCACTGGCGATCGCCGATGTCGAGCGGCAGGTGCGCGCGCGGTTTCCCATGATCAAGCGGCTGTTCATCGAGTCCGGCTCGGCGCCGCTGCAGCAGCGCTGGTCGAGACCGGATGCAATAGGAACGCCGGCCGACACGCCCGGCGAAGATGCGTCAGGTCAGCAGCGCGTCGACCGGGTGCATGAAGGCTAGCGCCGCATCGTACGCGGGGCCTCGACGGCCACCACAGGCGAGCTTCGCCGCCGCGCTGCACACTGACTCGACGGAAACCATACCTTCATCGAAAGACGCAATTACGGCGCCGGCAGCATCGATCTCCCGGGCGCGCTGGCGCCCCTGCCACCGCCGCCCCGTCGCCCACAAAACCCACCCTCCCACCATGAGCCCCGAGCTGATCTTCAGCCTGCGCGACGAAGACGCCGCCGACGTCGAGGCCATTGACGACCTCACCCGCGCGGCCGTCGCCGACCATCCCTTCGGCCAGCAGACCGAGCACCTGATCGTGCGCCGCCGGCGCGCGGCCGACGCGCTGAGCCTGTCGCTGGTGGCAAGCCAGGACGGCGCGCCGATCATCCACGCCGCCTTCCCGCCAGTCGGCTTCGACGGCCGCATAGGCGGCTGGCTGGGGCTCGGGCCCCTGTCGGTGGCACCGCGCTGGCAGCGGCGCGGTGTCGGCAGCGCGCTGGTGCGCAGCGGGCTGCGCCGCCTGGCCGAACGCGGCGCGGCCGGCTGCGTGGTGCTGGGCGACCCGGCCTACTTTGGCCGCTTCGGTTTCGCACCGCAGCCGGGCTCGTTGCTGCCGGGCGTGCCGGCCGGCCACTTCATGGCGCTGGCCATGCCGGGCACGGCCGACACGCTGCCCGCCGGCACCGTGGCCTACCGTCCCGCCTTCAAGGCCGCCGGCTGAAGCGCCGTCGGCGGCCGCCACCCTCAGGGTGTGAGAGTTTTTCGGGCGTGCCCGAGCGGTACGTCCAAAGGCTTTCGATCTCGGCGCAAAGCACAGCCATAGCTCGGGCTGTGGCGCGCATTTGCAACGACGAGCGGGCGTCTTTGGGCTTGGCGAGCGGGGATGAAGAAAGACCCTCGCACCCTCAGCGTGCGCCGCCCTGCACCAGGCGCTCCAGCGCCGCGACATCGCGCACGTGCAGGTCGCGGTTGTGGATCTCCAGCACGCCGCCTTGCGCCAGCTTCGAGAAGGTGCGGCTCACGGTCTCGAGCTGCAGCCCGAGGTAGCTGCCGATCTCTTCGCGCGTCATGCGCAGCAGCAGCGAGGTGGCCGAGAAGCCACGCGCGTGCAGGCGCCGCGTCAGGTCGAGCAGGAAGGCGGCGATGCGGCCTTCGGCGCTGAGCGTGCCCAGCACCAGCATCATGGCCTGGTCGCGCGTGATCTCGCGGCTCATCAGCTTGTGGAACTCGTGCTGCAGCGGCGCAAACTCGCGCAGCAGCAGGTTCAGCGGTTCGAAGGGGATGACGCAGACCATGCCGTCCTCCAGCGCCACGGCGTCGGCGCTGTGGTGGTCGCCGCCGATGGCGTCCAGCCCCAGCAGATCGCCCGGCAGGTGAAAGCCCGTCACCTGCGTGCGCCCCTGCACGTCGGTGACGCCGGTCTTGAAACAGCCGGCGTGCACCTCGAACAGCGCGGTCATCGGGTCGCCCTGGCGGAACAGCGCGGCGCCGCGGTTCACCGGGCGCAGTTCGGCGCACAGCGCCTCCAGGCGTTCGATGTGCTGCGCGTCGAGTTCCGCGCAAAGCGCGAGCAGCGGCACCCGGGCGCCGTTGCGCAAGCCGTCGCGCCGTCCTCCGGGGTCGCCGTCGGCCGGCGCGCGAATCAACGACACCATGGCAGTACATCTCCCGTCGGTTTCGGGTGCTCGCCGGTCGTCGTCACGGCGCGGGCCTTGCCCGCGATGACTGCCCGGTCTGTCGACCCCCGGGCGCATTCTGGGCCGAGCGCGGCGCCAAGCCCAGCTAAACCCGCGGCGCGCGCAGGTTCAAGGACGGGAGGCCCGCCGCGCAGGCCCTCAGCCTGCCGCACCAGGGCCCGTGCGGAAGGCACGCCGCAACAGACGCAGCAGCGCGCTGCGGTCGGGCATCGATGCACCGCAGGAGGTGCGAGCCTTGAGCGCCTTGTCCAGCGCACCTTCGAGGCCGTTGCGCTCGACCGAGTACGAGGTGTTGCGGGCCTCGCCACGGCGGTCGGTCCAGCTGGCCACGACCCGCAGCACCGGCAGCGTCGTGGCCGGCGTCCAGACGAAGCGGATGCCGGCGGCCTTGGTCGTGCTGGTGCGCAGCACGCGGCCCTGTTCGCTGCCGCCGCGCTCGCGCGCCTTGGGCAGGCCCAGGGCGCGGGCCTCGCGCTCGGCGGCGCGGCGCGCCTTCTCGGGGCTGCCATAGCGGCCGCTGCCGAAGAACTTGGACAGACCGGTACCGCCGCCGTCGATGCGCAGCTGGTGGCCGTGAACGACGCCGCCGGTCCGGATGGCGACGATGTGGGCGTGATGGGTCTCTTGCATGGGGTCGGGGTCTGCTCGGGTTCTGGAAAGAACTGATTTTAGGGATGGCGCCGCGCTGGCCAGACCGCCGCTCAGCCCTGCGCCGCGTCTGCGTCTGCGTCTTCATTGTCGGCGACCGCCACCGCCACGGCCGTCGGTACGGCCATCGTCGCCCCAGGGCTGGTCAGCGTCATCAGGATGTCGGCATACCAGGCGCAGTTCAGGCCCAGCGACTCGTCCTGCTTGAGGTCGCGGCTGCCCATATCCATGCGCGACGAATGCACGCCCAGCAGCTTCCATGGCAGCGGCCCCTCGATCTCGGGCGCCCGCATCACGACCGGTGCGCCGCTGGTGCCGCGGTGGGTGCGCGCGTCGGTGAGGAAAAAACCCTGGCCCTGGAAGCGCAGCCCGAAGGACGAGGCGATGGCCGCCTGGCGCACTACCGGCAGGTGGTGCAGCGCGTCGTGGAAGCCGAGCGGAAAGCCCACCACGAGCAAGGGCGTGCCGACCTCCACGTCTTCCAGCGTGCCCTGCAGGTGCGCCGGCGTGAAGCAGCGCAGCGCCAACTGCGGCGGCAGCGCCTCGCGTTCGAGCTCGATCACCGCCACGTCGATGTCGCCGCCCTCGTCGCGGCCCTGGCGCCAGATGCTCTTGCCGTCACGGTACAGCAGCACCGACAGGCCGATGGAGCGCGTGAGGTTGGCCCCGTCGGTGTGCAGTTCCACCTCGAGCCGGCTCGGGTAATGTTTGGTCGGCTTGTCGATCACGACATGCCGGCTCGTCACCAGGAACAGGCGTTCGTCGCGTTCGAAGAAAAACCCGCTGGCGCCAGTGAGCGCACGGTCACCGTCGAAGGTGGAAACACGCGCCGTGGTGAGCAAGATGGACTCGATCATCCCTCACCTTATACGCGCTGCGGATGACGCCGACGGTACGGCAGCGAACATACCGCAGCGGCGGCGCCCTTCAGGTCTCCAGCGCCGCCACTTCGGCCGTCAGCCGCACGGCCGTCTGGCCCAGGCCCAGCAGCAGGTCGTGCAGCAGGCGGATCATCAGCGCCGGTCGCTCGACTTCCAGCGCCCGGAAGGCGTGGGCCGACAACGCCGACAGCACGCGTTTCAACCGCGCCGCCGGCGTGGCGCCGCCCACCAGGCCCGCGGTGGCGATGGCACCGGCGTTGATCACCGGGTTGCGCGGGGGCGGCCCGTGCCGGGCTCCAGGCTGCGCGCGTGCTGGCCCGGCGGCGCAGGGGGCGGCGGGTCTCGTTGCAGCGGGCGTTCGCAACTTCGGTGCACGCGGGTCCGCGCCCGCGACGCCCCTGTGGGGTGCCGGGGCCGGCATCACGCGGGGGCACAGCCGCGCTGCGGCGGTGCGTACCGCACAAGCAAAGGGCACGCGCCCCGAATGTCATGCAGCGCACAGACGGGCGCCCGCCGCGCCGACAGCATCGACCGACCCTCATGTTGCCCGACCCCGCCTCCGGCCCCGACGCGCTTGCCAGCCTGGCCCCGACGCCCGGCGGGCTGCGCCTGGCCGGCCGCTGGAACGCGCAGGGCCTGGGCGGCCTGCCGGCGCAGATCGCCAGCCTGCAGACACCCCCCGCGGGGCCCGTGGTGGCCGACGCGGCGGCGCTGACGGCGCTCGACACCGGCGGCGCCTGGCTGCTGCAGAAACTGCTGCGGCGCCTGACCGACGCCGGCTGCAGTGTCACGCTCCAAGGCCTGCAGCCCGCGTTCGAAGGCCTGCTGGCGCTGACGGTGCTGCCGCCCGTCGCGCCACCCGGGTCGCCAAAGTTCCCGCCCAAGCCACCGCCGACAGTCCTCGAAGGCCTGGGTCGCCGCAGCGCCGCCGTCGCCGAGGAAGGCTGGGCGCTGCTCAGCTTCGTCGGCGAGACGGCGTTGACTTTCGGCCGCGCGCTGGTGCAGCCCAGCCGCCTGCGCTGGCGCCCGGTGCTGTTCAACGTGCGCAGCGCGGGCCTGGACGCGCTGCCCATCGTCGGCCTGCTGTCCTTCCTGCTCGGCATCGTCGTCGCCTACCAGGGCGCCGAGCAGCTGCGGCGCTACGGCGCCAACATCTTCGTCGCCGACCTGGTGGGCGTGTCGATGCTGCGCGAGTTCGCGCCGCTGATCACCGCCATCATCGTCGCCGGGCGCTCGGGCAGCGCTTACGCGGCGCAGATCGGCACCATGGCCGTCACCGAAGAGATCGACGCGCTGCGCACGCTGGGCGTGGCGCCGCTCGAACTGCTGGTGCTGCCGAAGGTGATCGCACTCGTCATCGCGCTGCCGCTGCTGACGGTGTTCGCCGACGTGCTGGGCGTGCTGGGCGGCATGCTGATGGCGCAGATGCAGCTGGGTGTGAGTCCCGTCGAGTTCATCGAACGTTTCGAGAAGGCGGTCAGCCTGAGCAGCTACCTGGTGGGCCTGGCCAAGGCGCCGGTGTTCGCCGGCATCATCGCGCTGGTGGGCTGCTTCCAGGGCCTGCGCACCCGCGGCGGCGCCGACAG
>JBBRBW010000044.1:0-33048 GCA_038205425.1 Burkholderiales bacterium
CTCGTCGTTGCAAATGCTCGCCGTAGCCCGAGCTGCGGCTGTGCTTTGCGTCTAGATCGGCACCGCCTGGGGCACCCGCTCGGGCGCGCCGGATTCATTCACACGCTCTGACTACACTGGCGCATGGACACACCGCATCCGCGCCGCATTGCCTTCATCGGTGGTGGCAACATGGCCGGCGCGCTCATCGGTGGGCTCGTGCGCGCCGGTGCCGACGCGGCCGCCATCACCGTCGTCGAGCCTTTCGAACCCCAGCGCAACAAGCTGGCGCAGGCCTTCGGCGTGGTGGCCCAGGCCGCGGCCGACGTCCGCCTGGCCGAGGCCTCCACCCTCGTCTGGGCCGTCAAGCCGCAGCTCTTCGCGGCCGCCGCCGCGCCGTGCGCGCCCTACACCCGTCACGCGCTGCAGGTCAGCGTGATGGCCGGCGTGCGCTGCGCCGCTGTTTCGCTGGCCAGCGGCAGCGCGCGCGTGGTGCGCGCGATGCCGAACACGCCGGCACTCATCGGCCAGGGCATCGCGGGGCTGTTCGCGACGCCCGAGGTCGGCGCCGGCGAGCGCGCCGAAGTCGACGCGCTGTTTGCGCCAACGGGGGCCACGCTGTGGCTGGCGCGCGAGGACGAGCTCGACGCCGTGACGGCACTGTCGGGCTCGGGCCCGGCCTACGTCTTCTACTTCCTCGAAGCCATGATGCAGGCCGCCACCGAGATGGGCCTCAGCGAGGCCCAGGGCCGGCTGCTGGCCGAGCACACCTTTGCCGGCGCCACGGCGCTGGCGCAGCAGTCGCCGCTGCCGCCCGACGAGCTGCGCGCCCAGGTCACCAGCAAGGGCGGCACCACGCACGCGGCCATCACCGCGCTGGAAGCCGGCGGCGTGAAGGCGGCCTTTGTGCAGGCGCTGCACGCGGCGCGGCAGCGCGCCCGGGAGCTGGGGCAAACCTGAGAATCTGAGGCCGCCGGGGCGGCGGCGCCCGGCCGCCGCGCGCTTCAACGCAGCGCGAGGTCCAGCGCGACGCCGGCGAAGACCGCCGCGCCCAGCCAGTGGTTGCGCCGGAAGGCCTTGAAGCAGCCGTCGCGCGAGCGGTCGCGGATCAGCGTGTAGTGCCACGCTGCCTGCACCGCGGCCAGCCCGACGCCGGCAAAGAACCAGCCGCCCAGGCCGAGCGAGCGGCCCAGCAGGGCCCAGCTCACCAGGTAGATCGCGTAGCAGGCCATCACTGCGGCCACGTCCCAGCGGCCCAACGTGATGGCGCTGGTTTTCATGCCGATGCGCAGGTCGTCGTCGCGGTCGACCATGGCGTATTCGGTGTCGTAGGCCAGCACCCAGAACAGGTTGGACAGCAGCAGCCACCAGGCCTGCGGCGGTACGGCGGCGTGCACGGCACCCCAGCCCCAGTCGGTGCCGCCCAGCGTGGCCGCGAAGGCCATCGGAATGCCGAAGCTGAAGGCCACGCCGAGCACGGCCTGCGGGATACCCAGCACACGCTTGGCGTAGGGGTAGGCCAGCGTCACCGCCAGGGCCATCACGCTGAGCTGGATGGCACCCGGGTTGGTGGTCAGCACCAGCACGAAGGCAGCCAGCGCCAGCGCCGCGCCCACCGCCAGCGCCTCTTGCGGCGAAATCGCGCCGCTCGTCACCGGCCGTTGCGCGGTGCGCGTGACGTGGCGGTCGAAGTCGCGGTCGGCGACATCGTTGGCGCAGCAGCCGGCGCTGCGCATCAGGATCGTGCCCAGCACGAAGACGAGCAGCAGGTGCCAGCCCGGCCAGCCGTCGGCGGCGATCCACAACGCGCTGAGCGTCGGCCACAGCAGCAGCAGCCATCCCGCAGGCCGGTTCCAGCGGATCAGATCGAGGTAGAGCGCCAGTCGGCTGGGGGTGGGGGCGACGGCCTGCATGAGGCGGATTATCCGCAGCCGGGCGTACGGCAGGCCGGCGTTGTCGGTGCAACGGTTTCGGCTCGGGACGATCCACGCGCCTGCCCAGCGGTTGCGGCATCACTCGCGCATGAATCGTGAGCAGGTCATGAGTTTGTAGAGCCAGCACAAGCCCGTGCTGACGGAACGCTTCGGCGTGCAGCGGCTGGCGCTGTTCGGCAGCTTCGCGCGCGACACGGCGCGGGTCGACAGCGATGTCGACGTGCTGGTGCGTTTCGACGGGCCGGCCACGTCGAAGCGCTACTTCGGCGTGCCGTCTACCTGGAGGACCTGCTGCACCGCCCGGTTGATCTGGTGACGGAGCAGGCGCTGCGCGAGCGCCTGCGCCCCTGCGTTGAGCGGGACGCCATCCATGTCTGACTGAGCGCGACGAGACGCTCTACGTCGAAGACATGCTGGAGTTCTGCGCCAAGGCCATGGCCTACGCAGCGCCTCTGAGCGAAGCCACGATGACGGACGACACGATGCGCTACGACGCCATCCTGCGCAACGGCGAGCTGATCGGCGAGGCGTCAACGTATGTGTCGGATGTGACGCGTGCGCTCGCGCCCGATGTGCCCTGGCGCGAAATTGTGGGCACCCGCAATCGTGTGGCCCACGCCTACCTCGGCATCGCACCCGACACGGTCTGGAGCATCCTCAGCGAGGACCGCCCCGCCTTGGCGAAGCGGCTTCGGATGCTGCTGGACACGCTGCGCGCCCGAGCCAGCTGATCCCCTTGCAGGTTGAACCCGTGCTTGCAGCCGCGGGCCAGCCTTACCCGCGTCACCCCTCCAGCTGCTTCTGGAACACCAGCCCCGCGTGTTCGCGCAGCGCGTGGAACTGGATCTTGGGCCAGTTGTCCTGCATCGCACGCAGCTCGCCCGCGAACTCCAGCAGCACCGTGGGCGCGTTGACCGCGTCCAGCGCCACGCGGTGGGCGTTGCCGTCGATGAAACGCTGCAGTTCCTTGGCGCCGCCGTTTTCCTCGGGGCAGGTGACCCAGCGCGCGACGTTGTAGCGCGCCGGCATGATGCGCGCCTTGCAACCGTATTCGTGCTCCAGCCGGTGCGCGACGACCTCGAACTGCAGCTGGCCCACCGCGCCCAGCAGCAGCACGCTGCCGGCCACGGGGCGGAAGACCTGGATCGCGCCTTCTTCGCCCAGCTGCGTCAAACCGGCGCGCAGCTGCTTGGTCCTGAGGGGGTCGGCCACTTCGACGCTGCGGAATATCTCGGGCGCGAAGAAGGGCAGGCCGGTGAACTGCAGCGGCTCGCCTTCGGTCAGCGTGTCGCCGAGCTGCAGCACGCCGTGGTTGGGGATGCCGATGATGTCGCCGGCAAAGGCTTCGTCCAGCAGTTCACGCCGCTGGCTCATGAAGGTGACGACCGTGTTCGGCCGCAGCTCCTTGCCGCTGCGCACCACCTTCAGCCGCATGCCGCGCTCGAAGCGGCCGCTGGCCACACGCACGAAGGCGATGCGGTCGCGGTGCGCCGGGTCCATGTTGGCCTGGATCTTGAAGACGACGCCGGTGAACTTGGTTTCGTCGGGCTGCACCACACGCTGGATCGCGGCGCGGCTGCCCGGCGGCGGCGCCAGGTCGACCAGCGCGTCCAGCACCTCGCGCACGCCGAAGTTGTTGACCGCGCTGCCGAAGAACATCGGCGTCTGGTGGCCGCCCAGGAAAGCGTGTGGCTCGAAGGGCGGCGCGGCGTCGGTCAGCAGCTCGATCTCGCCCTGGGCCTGTTCCCACTGCATGCCGAAGCGTTCGGCGTAGGCCGGGTTGTCCAGGCCGTCGAGGATCTCGTCTTCCGCGCCCTTGCGGTCTTCGCCGGGGCTGAAGACGCGCATCTGCTTTTCGCGCAGGTCCATCACGCCGTGGAAGTTCTTGCCCATGCCCACCGGCCAGGTGAAGGGCACGACCTCCATGCCCAGTTCACGCTCGATCTCGTCCATCAGCACCAGCGGGTCCTTCACCTCGCGGTCCATCTTGTTGACGAAGGTGAGGATGGGCGTGTTGCGCGCGCGGCAGACCTGCAGCAGGCGCCGTGTCTGCGGCTCGACGCCGTTGGCCGCGTCGATGACCATCAGCGCCGCGTCCACCGCGGTCAGCACACGGTAGGTGTCTTCGGAGAAGTCCTGGTGGCCGGGGGTGTCGAGCAGGTTGATGACGCAGTCGCGGTACTCCATCTGCATCACGCTCGAGGCCACCGAGATGCCGCGCTGCTTTTCGATCTCCATCCAGTCTGATGTCGCGTGTCGTGTGGCTTTCCGCGCCTTCACGCTGCCGGCAATCTGGATCGCGCCCGAGAACAGCAGCAGCTTCTCCGTCAGCGTGGTCTTGCCGGCGTCGGGGTGGGAAATGATGGCGAAGGTGCGGCGGCGGCGCACCTGGCTGGCAAGTTCGGTGGACACGGTGAGGGCGCGTTGACGGGATCGCGGCGCTGCTGGGAGGAGCCGGCGATTATCGGTGACGGCCCCGACACAGGCGGCCCCGACTGCCCGGGCGACGACCGATCCTGCGCGCACCAGCCCATCGCTGCGCCGCCCGCTACGGGGCTCACTGTTCCCGCAGCAGCGTCTGCGTCAGGCGGAATCGCCCTGCCGGATACAGACTGATGGCCACGTAGGTGCGCCCCTTGTCGCCTTCGCTGAAGGTGCGGTAGACGGTACGCAGCGCAGGGCTGCGCGGCGGCACGCCGAGCACGTGCGCGATGTCCGCCGGCAGCTCGCAGGCTTCGATCTGCTGTTCGATGCGCTCCACCGGTCTGCGCTGCAGGCCGTCCAGCAGCTGGCGGATCGGGCCACGCCGCTTGTCGATGAGCGGCACGATGCCGCGGTGCTCGGGGCGAAGGTAGAAGTCGGTCCACGACACCGCCATGGCGGTCTCCGGCGATGTCCTGTAGGTAGAGACCTTGATCCAGGGTTCACCCACTTCCCCGCCCAGTTCACGTGCCAGCGGCAGGTCCGCTTTCACGTCCTCCGAATGAACCACGTGCAGGTCGGTGGTGCCGGAAAAGCGCAGGATGTCGGCGGCGCTGTTGAACTGCACGCTGTAGGACGCGCGCGCGCTGGTCGCGATCACCACGCTGCCTATCCGCGGCCGGCGCGTGACGTACCCCTGCCGTTGCAGCGAGGCCAGCGCCGCGCGGGCCGTGAAACGGCTGACGCCATGGCTGCCCGAAAGCGCGAGTTCCGACGGGAGCGTGCTCCCGACGGGGTAGTGGCCCTCGGTGATCTGCTGCGTCAGGGCTTCGGCCACTGTCGCGTACAAGGGTTTGCGCAAACCGCTTCCTTTCGTTTCTCGGTGGCGTCGCGTTGGTGTGACGGTCGGCAGTCGGTCCTCATCCATGCCGGAAGGCCGAACGATACCGGGCGCACTGTCGCTCGACGCCTGCCGGCTGCCTCAGGCGTTGCGCTGGAGCACGATGACCGCGTCGAGCGCCACCACGCCCTGGCCTTCGGGCAGAACGGTGAGGGGGTTGATGTCCATCTCGGCCAGCCGGTCGGCGTGGTGGGCCGCGAACTGGGACACGCGGGTCATGACGGCCACGAGGGCCTCGATGTCGGCCGCCGGGCTGCCCCGAAAGCCGTTCAACATCGTCATCGCGCGTGTCCTCGCGATCAGGGCGCGTGCGCCTTCCGGGCTCATGGGGCAGGTGCCGAAGGCAACGTCCTGGAACAGCTCGACCGAAATGCCGCCCAGCCCGAACATCATCACCGGCCCGAAGGCGGCGTCGCGCTTGACGCCGAGCACAACTTCCACGCCGCGCGGCGCCATCCTTTCGACCAGGAAACCCCGCCAGTGCAGCGCAGGCGCGCGCTCGAACATCGAACGCGCGGCCTGCCCGGCCGCCTCGGGGCTGGACAGCCCCAGCGCGACGAGACCGAGCTCGCTCTTGTGCGTGACACCTTCGGCCAGACCCTTGACAACCACCGTGCCATCCAGCGCGCGCGCGCAGGCGGCGACTTCGCCCACTTCCTTGGCGACGCGCGAGGCCGGCACCGGGATGCCGAGTTCCGCGAGCAGCCCCTTGGCCTGCGCTTCGTCCAGCAGCCCGTCGTCGGCTGGCAAATGGGGAAGGTCCAGCCCGTGTGAACCGGCGGGCACCGCGGGCCGCTGCAGGGCACGTGCATGCCCGATCAGCGTCGCGGCCGCGCGCAGGCTGCGCAGCACCGGTATGCCGGCTTCGCGGGCGCGGGCGAAGCCGGCCTCCTGCGGGTATCCGGAGACCGGTATCAGCGCGCCGCCCTTGTCGCTGGCCTGGATGACGTCGATGGCCTGGTCCAGCCACAGCCGCGAGCGTTCGTCCCGGGGCGCACCGACGCCCACCCAGAGCACGGCGTCCACGGCGGGGTCGGCCAGCGCGATCTCCATCGCCGCACGCGGCAGTTCGGGGTCGGAAAACACCGCGCCACCGACGTCAAGCGGGTTGTCGGCCTTCACGTATTCGGGCAGCAGGGCGCGCAGGCGGTCCAGCGTCGCCGGGGTGAGTCTGGGCACCGGGATGTTCGCCGTGGCGCATTCGTCGGCCAGGATCGACGCGGCGCCACCCGACAGCGTGAACACCAGCAGGCCGCCGTCTCCGCCCACCGGCACCTTCTTGTGCCACGCCGTCAGCAGCGTGGCTGCCGGAAGCAGGTCCTCGCACTCGTCGACGCGAAGCACGCCCAATTCCTGGCAGACGGCCGAGAAGATCTCGTCGGAGCCCGCCAGCGCGCCGGTGTGTGACAACACCGCCTCGCGCCCCAGTTCCGAGCGGCCCGCCTTGAACGCCAGCAACGGCTTGCCGACGGCCCTGGCGCGGCGTGCCGCCTCGACGAAGCGCTGAGGCTGGTGCAGGCCTTCGATCATCAGCGCGATGACGTCGATCTGCGGGTCGTCGAGGAAGTGCTCGATGATCTCTTCCATGCCGACGTCGACGGCATTGCCGACGTGGGCGTACATGCCCACCTCGGCGCCCGCGTCCTCGGCGTTGAGCAGCAGCCCGCCCATCATGGCGCCGCTCTGCGTCACGAGCGCGATGCGGCCGGGCCGCGCGTGCCGCATCGTCTCGAACGAGCTGTTGAAACCCAGCGACAGGCCGATGGCCGGGTGGCCGACGCCCAGGCAGTTGGGGCCTAGCAGGCGCATCGGGCCGCCCTCTATCAGCTGGCGCAGCCGCTGCGCGCGCTCGCGTCCTTCGGCGCCCTGCTCCTCCCAGCCGGCGCTGCAGACGATGACCGCCTTGACGCCGAGTGCGCGGCAGCGTGCGACGGCGTCGAGCGCCATCTCGGCGCCCAGGCCGATCATCACGAGATCAGGCACTTCGGGCAGATCGGCCAGCGTGGCGTGGCAGCGTGTACCGAACAGCTCGGTGTACTTCGGGTTCACCGGGTAGAGCCGGCCTTCGAAACCATGTCGCAGGCAGTTGCGCAGGCCGCGCGACGCGGGCGTGTTCGGGCGTTCGGAAGCGCCCAGGAACGCAATTGACGACGGGCGGAACAGGGCGTCGAGCCGGGCCGGTGACGGTGTGGGCATGGCGGCAGGGGTCATGGGTTGGGGGTGTCCGGGTTGCGGGCGAAGCGACGACGGCCTGCCGCGTCCACGGCGGAGCTCAGCAGGCCCTCCACCTCGAGGAAGTTCAGGTGCGCGATGGCCTCGCCCAGGCCGAAACCGATCTCCTCGTTGCGAAGTTCCCGGCCGAACAGCACGGGCAGCATCTCGAAGCACGTCATTGGCGTGGTGCATGCGGCCAACACGGCCAGAAGGCGGGCCTCGTGGTGGGCACGGAGCTCCTCCACGCGGGACGACACGCCGTACAGCGGTTGTTTGTGCGAGGGCAGCAGCAGCGTCTGCGGGTCGATCCCGGTGAAGGTTTCCAGCGATTGCAGGTAGGACAAGAGCGGGTTCTGGTCGCCGCCGGGCCAGACGGCGATGTTCGGGGTGATCTTCGGCAGCACCTGGTCGCCGCCGATCATGAACGCGCCGGCCTCGTCCAGCAGGCTCAGGTGTTCGGGCGAGTGGCCCCGACCCACCATGGGCCGCCAGCGCCGGCCGCCCAGGACGACGGGCTGCGTGGTCGAGAGGAGGGACACCTGCGCTGGCAGTGGATGGACCTGGACCGCGTAACGCGGCATGCGCTCCAGCAACTCGACGGCCATGTCGCGCGGCAGGCCATGCTCGAACCACAAGGGTGTGCGCTCGGCCACGACGTCGCGCCGCGCATCGGTGTAGCGCCCGCAGACGGCCCGTTCACCCGCCGTCATCGAAACCGGGATGTTGAAGCGGGCGGCCAGCCAGCCGGCCAGTCCCACGTGGTCGGGATGGTGGTGCGTGACCACGATGCGGCGCAGTGGACGGCCGCCCAGAAGCGGCGCAGCGAGCACGGTGTCCCAGGCCTGGCGGCTGTCGGGAGTGTCGAGACCGCAGTCGACGAGCGTCCAGCCGTCGCCCTCGTCAAGCAGGTAGACGTTGATGTGGTTCAGCGCGAACGGCAGCGGCAGGCGCACCAGCAGCAGCCCTTCGGCGATGGCAACCGGCCGCGCCATCTCGATGTGCACTTCGTGAGGGCGCACCGGCGGCAAGCCCGAACGCCGCCGCCACAAGGCCGGGCGGATCGGCGAGGCAAGGGCCTCCATTCAGAGACCCATCTGGCGGGCGATGATGGTGCGCTGGATCTCCGACGCACCCGCGCCGATCATGCCGATGCGCGAGTCGCGGAAGAACAGTTCCATGTCGTAGTCCTTCAGCACCCCGTAGCCGCCCATCACCTGCACGCCGTTGTTGGCGATGTCGAACAGCGCCTCCGACGCCCACAGCTTGGCCATGGACATCTCCTTGAAGCACGGCAGGCCTCTTTCGAGCATCCAGGCCACACGGTAGCCGAGCAGGCGGGAGATGTCGGTCTTCATCTGCATGTCGGCCAGCTTGTGCTGCACGGCCTGGAACTTCGAGATCGGCTGGCCGAATTGCCGGCGGTTCTTGGCGTAGCGCATCGCGTAGTCCAGGATGGCCTGCGAGGTGCCTGCGTACATCATCGCCACGCTCAGTCGTTCGATGCCCAGGCCGCTGTTCAGGCTGGCCCAGCCTTCGTCCTGCTTGCCCATGAGGGCCTCGCGCGGCACGTGCACATCGCGGAAGAACACCTCGTTGGTGTGCGTGGCGCTGCGCCCCATCTGCTTGAGTGGGCGGATCTCGATGCCGGGCGAACGGGCGTCGACGAGGAAGAGGGTGATGCCGTCGTGTTTCTTCGCCGGTTTGCGTACCGTGCGCGTCACGGTGACGATGCGGTCGGCCACGTGGGCATTCGTGGTGAACATCTTCTGGCCGTTCAGCACGAAGTGGTCGCCACGGTCCTCGGCGAACAGCTCGACGGCGGCGGCATCCGAGCCGACGTTGGGCTCGCTGAGCGCAAAGGCCATCTTCCATTCGCCCGAGATCACCTTCGGCAGCGCCTCGCGCTTCTGCGCCTCGCTGCCATAGAGCAGCAGGTTGTAGCCCCCCAGCACCACGGTCGTGAAATACGAAGTGCCCGCGCCATACCAGCCGTAGCCCGCTTCCTCGAGGAAGATTGCCAGCTCCATCGGCCCGAGGCCCGCGCCGCCGTATTCCTCGGGGAAAGGCAGGCCCATGTAGCCCTGGCCCACCATCTTGTCGTAGAGCTCGGTCGGAAAGCGGTCGTTGTCGCTGCAGCCGCGCGTGTACTCACGCGTGCATTCCTTGGCCATGAAGCGGCGCACCGACTCGCGCAGCATGTCCTGCTCTGGTGTGAATCCGAAGTCCATCTCCTGGGCTCTCCTGCGGGGGTGTCGGTTGAATGGGGGGGTGGCGTTGCTGCCCGGCGCTCAGCCGGCCGGCGGCGTTTCGCTGCGGGCCGCCTTGCGTGCGAGGAAGTCGGCCACGGCGCTGCGGTGCTCTGGCGAGGTGAAGGCCTGGCCGAGTGCCTGCGCCTCCAGTTCCAGCGTCGCATCGATGTCGAGCGACTGGCCGCGCTGCAGCAGTGACTTGATCGCGCCCAGTGCGCCGGCCGGCATGTCGAGCAGGCGCGACACGATGTCGGCTGTCGCCGCGGCGAGCTGCTCGTGCGGCACGACGCGGTTGACGAGACCGATGCGTTCCGCCGTGGCCGCGTCGATGGTCTCGGCCAGCATCAGCAACTCCGCCGCGCGGCCCAGCCCGACCACGCGGGGCAGCAGGTGGCTGCAGCCGAATTCCGGCGTGATGCCGATGCGCGCAAAAGGAAAGCTGAAACGCGCGCGATCGGACGCGATGCGCAGGTCGCAGGCCAGCGCAATGGTGGCGCCGCCGCCGACCGCCGCGCCGTTGATGCTGGCCACCACGGGTTTGCGCATGTCCTGCAGCACGCGCACCAGCGCGTTCGGGCCCTGGCGGATGCGCTCGCTCCATTGCGCCGAGGTCTTGGCCGACCCGTGCTCGAAGGTGTCCTTGAAGTCGCCACCGGCGCAGAAGGCGTCGCCCTGGCCGGTGATCACCAGCACGCGCACGGCGGGGTCGCCTGCGGCGTCCGCGCAGGCTTCGACAAGATGTCGCGTGGTCATGTCGCCCAGCGCATTGCACCGCGCCGGCCGATTGAAGGCGATGCGTGCCACCGCGCCGTGTTTGTCGTAGCAAAGGTCGTCGAATTGCATCGTGTCGATGTTCCGTCGCGCAGTTCGGTAGCTTCTGGTCCGGACAATAAGTCGGTGCGCGTGGAACTGTCAACCGGTGTGCTTCGACAGCCGGACATAGGGCAGAGTCATCAGGGTATCTACGCAACCCTGCGCCGTTGACACCCGATCCCGGTGGCGCTTAATGTCCGGACCAGAGATGCCCTCCCATCCACATCTCTGCAGGTGCCCCTGGGGGCGCCTTGCCGTCAGCCCCGACAGCCCGAGGAACTTCCGATGCACCGACGTTTTGCTCTCCTCGCCACCCTGGCGTCTTTGATGGCTGGCAGCTTGCCCGCCGTCGCGCAGCCCGTCTTTCCACAGAAGTCGGTCACGCTTGTCGTGCCGCTGGCGGCAGGTGGCGGCACCGACATCGTGGCCCGCAAGCTGGCGATGGCGCTGCAGACGTTGTGGGGCCAGACCGTCGTCGTCGAGAACGTTGCCGGTGCCAGCTCGATCATCGGTGCGAGCAAGGTGGCCCGTGCCGCGCCCGACGGCTACACCCTGATGGTCACGACCAACGGCGCCATCGTCGGCAACCGCTACCTGTTCAAGTCGCTGCCCTACGACCCGGACCGCGACTTCATCCCGGTGGCCCAGCTGGCCGACATCGAGATGGTCGTGCTGGCCAACAAGTCGCTGCCGGCCAACAACCTGAAGGAGTTGAGTGCGCTGGCGAAGAAGGAGCCCGGAAAGGTCACCTACGCGTCGTACGGAAATGGATCGCAGCCCCACCTGCTGTTCGAGCTGTTCAACGTGCGCGAGAAAACCGAGCTCGTGCACATTCCGTACAAGGGCCTGGGGCCCGCACTGACGGCGGTCATGGCCGGGGAAACCATGCTCACGCTCACGGGGCGGGGAACGGGTGACGCAGCGATCCGCTCGGGCAAGACCAAGGTGATCAACTACAACTCGGACGCCCGCGACCCGGTGTTGCCCGACGTGCCGACATCCAAGGAGATGGGCTTGCCTTGGTTCAAGGTGGCCACGTGGCACGGCGTGTTCGCGCCCCACGGCACGCCGCCCGACATCGTCGCAAAGCTCAGCCGCGACATTCTCTCGATCCTGCGTCAGCCCGATTTCCGCGACGACATGCTCAAGCGCGCCTACATCGTGCCGTTGCGCACGCCCGAGCAGTTCGCCGAGATGATCGCCGAAGAGGTCAAGGCCACCGGCGAGATGGTCAAGGCCGCCGGACTCAAGGCGGAATAGGCGCCCGCCGTCGGTTTCAGCGTGGGCCGGTCCGGCCCACCGTCCATCACGCCCGGAGCGGGCGCCCAGTCGAGAGGTTCATTCCGTGCAAGGCATCACCCACCTTGGAGCCTTTGTCGAACAGGCCCGCCGCGACGGGGACCTGCTCGAGATCGATCGCCTGGCCGACCCTTATCTCGAGATTGCCGCGGTGGCCCGTGCCACCGATGGCGGGCCGGCCGTCCTGTTCCGCAACGTCGCCGGCCATCCGGGACGAACGGTGCTGAGCAACGTGTTCGGCAACCGCGACCGCATTGCGCGCATGTGCGGCGTGCACCCGGACTACCTGCCACGCTACCTGGCCGACGCGGCGCTGGCGCCCATCCCTTCCGTCGTAGTGCAGGATGCGCCTTGCCAGGCACACGTGATCACTTCGGGCATCGACATCGCAAAGACGGTACCGATCACCCAGCAGACACGGGAGGATGCCGGCTACGTCATCACCGGCGGCCTGGTGCTCGCGCGCGACCCCGAAACCGGCGCCTTCAACGGCTCCTACCACCGGATGCGCGTCTTGTCGGGCAACACGACCTGCATGACGATCCAGGCCGGGCGCCATCTGCTGGAGATCGTGCGCAAGTACAAGAAGACCGGCTGCAGCCAGGTGCCGATCACGGTGAACATCGGCGCCGGGCCGGCCGTGCTGCTCGCCTGCTCCGGCGGCACGCAGCAGACGCTGACGCCGATGGGCTACGACGAACTCGGCTTTGCGGGTGCGCTGCAAGGCGAGCCGGTGACGATCGTGCAGGCCCGCACGCAGCTGCAAGCCTGGTCGATCGGCGAGGCCGAGCTCGTGCTGGAGGGGTTCATCGACACCACGCAACTCGCCTCCGAAGAGGACTCGGGCCTCGATGGCGCGAAGGGCATGATGCCCGAGGCCGGCGGCTACATGGGGCGCGCCTGGAAGGTCTGGACCTTCACGGTGACTGCCATCACGCACCGGCCGAACTACCACTACTGGTTCCCGCTGGCCATCAATGCCGAAACCACCAATCTGATGGGCCTGCCCGCAGAGGCGTCGGTGTACGACGCCTGCCGGCGCATCAGCCCCCGGGTGTTCGACACCTGCCAGGTGCTGCAAGGCATGCGTGGCTGCCTGGGCATGGTGATACGCATCCAGCGCAAGAGCTTCCGCGATGAGGGCTTGCAGAACAACCTGGCGTTCGGCGCGCTGTCCGCACACTCCGACCTGGGCTGGGTGATCGCCGTCGACCACGACATCGATATCGGCAACGCCGACGACGTGATGTGGGCGGTGATCTCGCGTGGCGACATGAAGGACGGGCTGATGCTGTCGCCCATGGCCAAGGTCAGCGGCATGCTCTCCGAAGGCAGTGCGGCAGGGCTGGGCCGCAAGGTCTACATCGACGCCACGGCGCCGTTTGCGGAGCGCGAACGCTATACCCGCGGCGTCTTCGAGTCGGTCGATCTTGCCGAATGGCTGGGCAGCGACGCTGCAGCCCGGGTTCGCGAGCGGCAGAGCGACTACGTCAAATCCCTGCTGACCCGCCGCTATTGAGCTTGCGCACGCGGCTGCAAACGAAAGGTATTCGACCATGGAAGAGAAGACGAAAAAGCCGTTCAACTGGGACAAGTTCCAGCAGAAACTGGGCTACACGGACGAGGAGATGGTCACTTTCAAGGCAGACGAGAGGCGGCGCCGTGCGGCCGAGGCGATTCCTGAAGCCAACCGTCGAACCATCGTCGCCACCGTGGTGGCCAGCCACGGCTGCGCTGCGGGTTTCAAGGAAGGAGACACCATCGAAGTCACAGGCGCCGGGGTGGTCAAGTCCTGCAATGTCTGCATCTATGCGGTGGCGCCGATGACGATCCACGCGGCGATGGCGCACGACCGCATCACCGAGGGGCTGGACCCGAACGGCATGTGGTTCAACCATTTCAGCTGTCAGGACGCCGGTTTCTGCAATGGCAGCTGGGGGCAGGTTTCGTTCAAGGTGGAGGTGAAGTAGCGTGCCGACCACCGACTACGCCGCGCTGTCCGCCGAGGTGTGCAACCGTCTGCGACTGCGCGCCGACCCCATCGCACTGAAGCTTTACGAGCGTGCCGAAGCCCTGGACGACATTCCCGGGCTGCGGCGGCCCGAGGCCGGCGTGCGCTTCTCGATGTGCCAGCTGATCGGGCAGGCGCGCTGGCTGGGCTTCACGCTGGGCATCACGCACGACAACGTGATGCCCGACAGCAACTGCGGCGGCGTCGTCGGCCTGAATGCGCCGGCGCCGAAGTATCTCGATGGCAGCATGTTCCACGGCGTCTGGTTCGCCACCGTCGAGGCCTCGCGCGAGCACCAGGCGCAGATGCCACGCGTGCCCGCGGGGCGTTACCAGGCGCTGGTGGCCGCGCCGCTGGCCAAGGGCCGGCTTGACCCGCCGGATGCCGTGCTCATCTACGCGACGCCCGGCCAGATGATGTTGCTCGTCAACGCCCTGCAGCACCGCCAGTACATGCGGGCCGACTTCACCATCACCGGCGAGACGGCGTGCGCTGACTCCTGGGGCAGAGGTTTGTCGACAGGAGAGCCGAGCATCTCGATTCCCTGCTTTGCCGAGCGCCGTTTTGGTGGCGTTCAGGACGACGAGTTGCTGGTGTCGCTGAAGGTGGAACACCTGCAGGAGGTGGTTCGCGGCCTGGAATGGTTGTCGCAGCGCGGCATCCGCTACCCGATCCCGCCGTACGGACCGCAATGCGATCCGGCCAAGGCGTTCGAAGTGAATTACAAGGACAAGCTCTGACGCCGAAGTAGCGGCGTGCGGCGTGCGGTGAGCGTGGCACGCGGGGCGCTGCTGCGCAGCACGGCCGCCATCCCGATCGGACAGCGCACTGCTGGCGCAGTGCGATGATCGGCGCCACCCATGAACGCCCTGCTCGACATCCACCCCGAAGTGGCCGACGCGCTGCACCAAGGCCGGCCCGTGGTGGCGCTCGAATCCACCATCATCAGCCATGGCATGCCCTGGCCGCAGAACCTCGAAACGGCCCTTCGCGTCGAAGCCGCCGTGCGCGAAAACGGCGCCGTGCCGGCCACGGTGGCGGTGATAGCCGGGCGGCTGCGGGCCGGGCTGGCGCACGACGACATCGAAGGCCTGGCGCGCCAGGGTCTGGCCGTTCCCAAGGCCAGCCGGCGCGACCTGCCTTTCCTCGTCGCCGCGGGTGAAACCGGCGCCACGACGGTGGCCGCGACGATGATCGTCGCTGCATTGGCCGGCATCCGCATCTTCGCCACCGGCGGCATCGGCGGTGTGCACCGCGGTGCGGCAGCCAGCTTCGACATCAGCGCCGACCTGCAGGAACTGGCGCGCACTTCGGTGGCCGTGGTCTGCGCGGGCGCCAAGGCCATCCTCGACCTGAAGCTGACGCTGGAATACCTGGAGACGCAGGGCGTGCCCGTCATCGGTGTCGGCACCGACGAGCTGCCGGCCTTCTATTCGCGCGCCAGCGGCCTGCAGGTGAACCGCCGGCTCGACACGCCGGCGCAGATCGCCCGTGTGCTGCACGCCAAGTGGGCCGCCGGCCTGCGAGGCGGCGTCGTGATCGCCAACCCGATCGCGGCCGAGCACGAGATACCGCACGAACGTATCGAGAGTTTCATCCGCCAGGCACTGCAGGAAGCGCAGCAGCAGGGCGTGGAAGGCGCGGCCGTCACGCCCTTCCTGCTGGCGCGCGTGAGTGAACTGACCGACGGCGCCAGCCTGGTGGCCAACATCGAGCTTGTGCTGGCGAACGCCAGGCTGGCCGCGCGCGTGGCGGCGGCGCTGTGCGCGCTGGAGGCTGCGACGTGAACGAAGGCGCGCAGTCGCCAGCGGACGGCGCGACGGCCTCCGTCGACGACACCCCGGCGCTGCCGGCCAGCGCCGGCCTGCCCGAACGCCTGCGCCTGGAAACCCGCGACCTGCACGCCGCCACCGAGCGCGCGGGCGCGATGGCGGCGCTGCTGGCCGGGCGCCTGCCGCAGCCGGGCTACTGCACGATGCTGCGCAACCTGCATGCCCTCTACAGCGCGCTGGAAGCCGCGCTCGAGCAGCGCCGGCACGACCCCGCGGTGGCGCCGCTGCAGGCTGGCGCGCTGCACCGCGCCGCGGCGCTGGCCGCCGACCTGCACTGCCTGCACGGCCCGCGCTGGGCCGATGAACTGCCCTTGCAGCCCGCCACCACCGCCTACGTGGCGCGGCTGCAAGCGCTGGCCGCCTCGGCTTCGGCAGCGCTGGTCGCCCACGCCTACGTGCGTTACCTCGGTGACCTGCACGGCGGGCAGGTGCTCAAGCGCCTGGTGACGCGCCACTACGCGCTGACCGGCGACGCCGGCACCCGCTTCTACGATTTCGGCCCCGAGCCCGAGGTGCTGGCCCTGCGCCAGCGCCTGCGCGCCGCACTGGGCGGGCTGCCGCTGGCGTCGGCAACGCAGGACGAAGTGGTAGCCGAGGCGCGCTGGGCCTTCGAGCAGCACCAGCGTCTGTTCGAGGAGCTGGTGGGCTAGGGTTTTGCCGCGAAGTGGCGGAAACGTGCGTACAGCGCCGTCGCGCGTTCGGCCGAGGCTTCCAGTTCCTGCATCAATGGCGCCACGGAGGGGCTGCTCGTGGCATCGGCGATGTCCATGGCGGCCAGACTGGCGTTGGTGAGGATGGCGGCCACCACCTCGTCGGTCGGGCGCCCCGGGGCCGCGAGGCCGGCGCGCCGCAGCGCCTCTTCCAGCTGGCGGCGGGCCCCGGCCGCGCGACGCAGGTCGCGCAGGTCGGTCAGCGCGATGATGCAGCCCAGCGTCTTGCCGCTGCGCCCGGGCACAACCTCGGCGCGCACCGCCACCGGCAGCGCCGCGCCGCGCGCGCCGCCCGCCGCCGGCTGGGCTACCGCCCATTCGCCGCGCCAGGCCTGCTGGCCCAGGCTCTCCACCACCCGCTGCACACGGGGCGCGTCGTCGAAGAGTCGGGCCACCGGCTCGCCGCGCACCGGCGTCGGCGCACCGGCGCCGCGCAGCGCCAGGAAGGCGTCGTTGGCGAACATCAGCCCGCCGCGCGCGTCGGCCAGCAGCACCGGCTCGCGCGCGGCGCCCACGGTCGCGCGCACCTCGTCCAGCTGGTGTTCGGCGATCAGCAGGCGCACCGCGTGCACCTGCACGATGATGTCCACCAGCGCAGTGCCGATGGCCTGCCCCATCACGCGTTCCGAGGTCGACCAGGGCAGCGCGGTGCCGCGCACGATCTCCGACCAGGAGGCGAAGCTGCGCCGCGGCGACAGCTTCAGCGGGTCGTCGTCGATCATCGGTTTGTGCGGGTCGCCGGCCCAGGTGACGGTGAGCAGTTGCTCCTTGCGCAGCCACATCAGGTAGTCGGGCCGCGTCGCTGACAGCTGCACGGCCAGCACGCCGGCCGCCGTTGGCGCCAGCGCGGCCAGCGGCGGGTGCGCCTTGCCCACCGACGCGTGGGCCAACGGCGCGCCGGGTTCACCTTCGCGCGGCTGCGCATGCACCCAGGCCAGCAGCGCACGCAGCTCGGGCGTCGAAGGCACCTCGCCGGTGGTCAGGATCTCGTCGCCGTGGAACAGCGCCGCACCGGTGGCTTCCAGCGGCTGCAGCAGCGTGCGCGGGTTGCGGAAGAGCGCCTGGCGCCAGTCGCCTTCGGTGGACGTGGCCTCGATCAGCCGCTGCTCCAGCCGGCGCACCATCAGTGCCACCTGGGTGTGGGCGTAGTTCTCGATCGCCGCGATGCGGGTCGAGGCCACCTCGGCCAGCAGGTCGACCACCGCGCGCACCGCCAGGCGGAGGTGGCGCGGGCTGTAGTGGTGGGCGGCGATCAGCCCCCAGAGCTTGCCTTCGCGCACCAGCGAAGCCACCAGCGTGCCGGTGACGCCCATGTTCTTCAGGTACTGCAGGTGCAGCGGCGACATGCTGCGCAGGTGGCACATCGACATGTCCAGCGGTTCGCCGCTGTCGGGCCGCAGCGCCGGCACCAGCGCCTGCGCGTCGTAGTGCACGTCGGCCAGCACGCGCACGCGGTTGCGCAGGTCGAGCTCGCGTGCGCGCTGCGGGATGGCGGTCGCCGGGTAGTGGTGGCCCAGCAGCGATTCCAGCCGCGGGTCGCGCGACTCCGCGGCGATCTTGCCGTGGCCGTCGGGGTCGAAGCGGTAGACCATGACACGGTCGTAGCCGGTCATGTTGCGCACCACCTGCACGAGGGTGTCGCACAGTGCGGGCAGCGTGGTGGTGGCCGAAAAGCGCTGCACGGCGTCGGCGATACCTGCGGCCTCCGAGGCGCTGTTCAGGCCGATGGCGCTGGCGCCGCTGCCGCGGTCGACCGGTTCCAGTTCGAGCACGATGCCACCGCCCGGGGGCCGGTGCACCGTGCCTTCCAGCGGCCGCAGGCTGTTGCCGGCACCCACGTGCGCGTGCAGCGGCAGCGGCTCTTCGCCCAGCCCCGGCAGCAGCGTGCCGACGGCGGCGGCAAGGTCGCCGCCCAGCCGGGCCAGCGGCTGGCCGAGCAGGGACTGCACGTCCACGCCCAGCACGTCGTCGCAGTTGGCGCTGGCCATCATCACGCTGTGCTCGCTGGCGTGCAGCAGCAGCAGCGCGCCCTGGGGCTGCACCGAGCCCGCCAGGTGGATGAGCTCGCGCTCGCAGTTGCTCAAGTCGGCCTGGCCGAAGGCGGGACTGTCCACGTTCAGGGTGATCGGCGGCGGGGGCTCATCGGCCCAAGGTAGCACAGGCGCCAGCGGCAGCCGTGCTCCTCAGCCCGGGGTGGCGCGTAGTTCGGTTCAGTCGCAGGGCGTGAAATCGCCGTGCGCCCTTCGCCAGGCGTTCGGCTCCTTCCGGAGCCTCACGTCCAGGCTCAGTACTCGGGCAGCGAACGCAGCATCCACGCCGTCTGCTCGTGCACCGTGAGGCGTTGGGTCAGCCGGTCGGCCGTGGGCCGGCCCTCTTTGCTGGTGTCGGTTTTCTTCGCCATCTTGACCCCGGAGATCCTCTCACCCCCGACTCTATCGAAGGGGGGACGGCGTTGACGGCCTGGCCGAGCCTTCGGCTGGGCTCGCGTTCTCAGGCGAGGTCGAAGCGGTCGAGGTTCATCACCTTGCTCCACGCCGCCACGAAGTCGCGCACGAACTTGCCTTGTGGGTCGCTCGTGGCGTAAACCTCGGCCAGCGCCCGCAGCTGCGAGTTCGAACCGAAGACGAGGTCGACCAGCGTGCCGGTCCGGCGCAGTGCACCGGTCTTGCGGTCGCGGCCTTCGATCACGCTGGCGTCGGCAGCCGAGCGCTTCCATGCGGTACCCATGTCGAGCAGCTGGACGAAGAACGGGTTGCTCAGCGTGCCGGGGCGCTGCGTGAACACGCCGTGCGCCGCGCCGCCGACGTTGGCGCCCAGCGCGCGCAGGCCGCCGATCAGCACGGTCATCTCGGGCGCGCTCAGCGTCAGCAGCTGGGCCTTGTCGAGCAGCAGTTCGGCGGCCGACGCCTCGAGGCCCTGGCGCGCGTGGTTGCGGAAGCCGTCGGCCTGGGGCTCGAGCACGGCAAACACCTCGACGTCGGTCTGTTCCTGCGACGCGTCGGTGCGGCCCGGGGTGAAGGGCACGGTCACGCTGTGGCCGGCCTGCTGCGCGGCCGCCTCGACCGCGGCGCAGCCGCCCAGCACGATGAGGTCGGCCAGCGAGATCTTCTTGCCGCCGGTCTGCGTGGCGTTGAAGTCCTCCTGCAGGCCTTCCAGCGTCGACAGGATCTGGGCCAGTTCGACTGGCTGATTGACCTCCCAGTCCTTCTGCGGCGCCAGGCGGATGCGGGCACCGTTGGCGCCGCCGCGCTTGTCGCTGCCGCGGAAGGTCGAGGCCGATGCCCAGGCCGTGCGCACCAGTTTCGCGATGCTCAGGCCCGAGGCCAGCACGCGGGCTTTCAGCGCCACGATGTCCGGTGCGTCGACCAGCGCGTGGTCGACGGCGGGCACCGGGTCCTGCCAGATCAGCACTTCCTGCGGCACCAGCTTGCCCAGGTAGCGCGAACGCGGGCCCATGTCGCGGTGCGTGAGCTTGAACCAGGCGCGCGCGAAGGCGTCGGCGAAGGCCTGCGGGTTGGCATGGAAACGGCGCGAGATCTTCTCGTAGGCTGGGTCCACGCGCAGCGACAGGTCGGCCGTGCTCATCATCGGCGGGTGTTTCCTGCCGGGGGCGTGCGCGTCGGGATCAGGTGCTCGGGCTTGCAGTTCTTCGGCCGCCATTGGTGCGCGCCGGCCGGGCTCTTGCTCTGTTCCCACTCATGGCCGAAGAGCATGTCGAAGTAGCCGGGTGTTCAGGCCGTCAGCCGCTGCACGCCCGGCAGCGCGCAGGCGTAGATGCAGTTGCGTAGCGCCGCGATGGCCTCGTAACGCGGGAAGGTGCGGCGCCAGGCCAGCACCACGCGGCGCGTGGGCGCCGGCGCGCTGAACTTCACGTAGCGGATGTGCGGCTGCTTGTCGGCCGGCACCGACAGCTGTGGCACCACCGTCACCCCCATGCCCGAAGCCACCATGTACTTGATGGTCTCCAGGCTGCTGCCCTCGAAGCTCTTGCGGATGCCCTCGGCATTGCTGGCAAAACGTGCGTACTCGGGGCAGACCTCGAGCACGTGGTCGCGGAAGCAGTGGCCGGTGCCCAGCAGCAGCATGGTCTCGTTCTTCAGCTCTTCGGCCGTGATGCGCTTGCGCTTGGCGAAGGGGTGGCTGGCGGGCACGGCGGCGAGAAAGGGTTCGTCGTACAGCGGCGCCACGGCCAGGCCGGTGTCGGGGAAGGGCTCGGCCATGATGGCGCAGTCGAGCTCGCCCATGCGCAACATGTCCAGCAGCTTGGCGGTGAAGTTCTCCTGCAGCATCAGCGGCATCTGCGGCACGCGCTCGATGGCCTGTTTCACCAGGTCGGGCAGCAGGTAGGGGCCGATGGTGTAGATCACGCCCAGGCGCAGCGGGCCGCTTACCGGGTCCTTGCCGAGCTTGGCGATCTCGCGGATGGCCTGTGCCTGCTCGATGACCTGCTGCGCCTGGCGCACGATCTGCTCGCCCAGCGGCGTCACGCTGACCTCGGTGGCGCCGCGCTCGAAGATCTTCACGTCGAGCTCTTCTTCCAGCTTCTTGATCGCCACGCTAAGGGTCGGCTGGCTGACGAAGCAGGCCTCGGCGGCACGGCCGAAGTGCTTCTCGCGGGCGACGGCGACGGTGTATTTCAGCTCGGTGAGGGTCATGGCGCGATTGTGGCCAATGCGGGCCGGCGCATCGACCAGGCCGTCATGCCTTCATGCCTTCAGGTACTCGGCCTTGCTGGCCAGCCAGCGCTGCACGTGGGCCGCAGCGGCGGCCGGGTCTTCGCGCAGCAGGCGCGGCGCCACGGCGCGGGCCTGCTGCAGCAGCGCGCTGTCCTCGGCAAGGTCGGCGAAGCGCAGCAGCGCATCGCCGCTCTGGCGTGCGCCCATGAACTCGCCGGGGCCGCGGATCTCGAGGTCGCGGCGCGCGACCTCGAAACCGTCGTTGGTCTCGGCCATGGCCTGCAGCCGCGCCTTGCCGGTGGGCGACAGCGGGCCGGTGTAGAGCAGCACGCAGACACTCGCCACCGCGCCGCGACCGACACGACCGCGCAGTTGGTGCAGCTGGGCCAGGCCGAAGCGTTCGGCGTGCTCGATGACCATCAGGCTGGCGTTGGGCACGTCGACGCCGACCTCGATCACGGTGGTGGCCACCAGCAGTTTCATCTCGCCCGCCGTGAACAGCGCCATCACGGCGGCCTTCTCGGCCGACTTCATGCGGCCGTGCAGCAAGCCCACCACCGTGCCGGGCAGCGCCGCGCCGAGCTCGGCGTGGGTGGCGGTGGCGTTCTGCAGGTCGACGTGCTCGCTTTCCTCGACCAGCGGACACACCCAGTAGACCTGCCGGCCCTGGGCCACTTCGGCCGCGATGCGTGCCACCACGGCGTTACGCCTGCCGTCGGCGAAGAGCTTGGTGACGATGGGCGTGCGGCCGGGCGGCAATTCGTCGATGGTGCTGACGTCGAGGTCGGCGTAGTAGCTCATCGCCAGCGTGCGTGGGATGGGTGTCGCGCTCATCATGAGCAGGTGGGGCTCGAGCCCGCGGGCTTCGTTGGACTGCGCGCCCAGCTTCGCACCGTCACCCGATAGCGCGCCAGGTTTGGCGCCATCGCCCGATTGCGCGCCAAGTTTGGCGCCATCCCCCGATTGCGCGCCAAGTTTGGCGCGCAAGGCCAGCCGCTGCGCCACACCGAAGCGGTGCTGTTCGTCGACGATGGCCAGCCCCAGCCGCGCGAAGACGACGTCGTCCTGGATCACCGCGTGGGTGCCCACCACCAGCATCGCTTCGCCGCTGGCCACCTGCGCCACCATGGCCTGGCGTGCCTTGCCCTTGCGGCTGCCGGTGAGACACGCCGTCCTGATGCCCAGCGGTTCGAGCCAGCCCACCAGCTTGCGGAAATGCTGCTCGGCCAGGATCTCGGTGGGCGCCATCAGCGCGCATTGCCAGCCCGTGCCCATCGCCACCGCGGCAGCCAGGGCGGCCACCACCGTCTTGCCCGAACCGACGTCGCCCTGCAGCAGGCGGTGCATGGGTTGCGGGCGGCCGATGTCGGCCGTGATCTCGGCCACCACGCGCTGCTGTGCTGCGGTCAGCGTGAAAGGCAGGGCGGCCAGCAGCCGTGCGGCCAGGGCGTCCGGGCCGGCGCGCAGCATCGGCGCGGCCAGCGTCGCGCGCGTGGCCTGGGCCTGGGCCTGCGACAGCTGCTGGGCCAGCAGCTCGTCGAACTTCAGCCGCTGCCAGGCCGGATGGCTGTGGTCTTCCAGCGTCTCCGGGTCGAGCTCGCGCGGCGGGTGGTGCAGCAACTGCAGCGCGTCGCGCAGCGGCGGCAGGCCGGGCGGCACCGTGCCGGGCGGCAGCAGCTCGTGCAGCGGCGCACGCGCCAGCGCCGACAGCACCGCCTTGCGCAGGTAAGCCTGCGGCAGCTGCGCGCTGCTGGGGTAGACGGGCGTCAGCGCCTGCGGCAGCGGGGTCTCGGCGCTGACGGCGCGGAACTCGGGGTGCACCATCTCGCGGCCGAGGAAACCGCCGCGCACCTCACCGCGGGCGCGCACGGTCTGGCCCACGGCCAGGGTTTTCTGGTGCGAGGGGTAGAAGTGCAGCAGCCGCAGCAGCAGCTCACCGCTGTCGTCGGCCAGGCGCACGATGAGCTGGCGCCGCGTGCGCGCTTCGACGCGGCATTCCTGCACCAAGCCTTGCACCTGTGCGGTGTCGAAGTCGCGCAGGCTGGCCATGGGCGTGATGCGCGTCTCGTCGACATAGCGCATCGGCAGGTGCAGCGCGAGGTCGATGTCGCGCACCAGGCCCAGCTTGTTCATCGCGCGCGCCGGCCCCGACAGCTTGGCCCCCGGCGCCCGCAGGGGCGGCGGCCGTGGTGGCTCGGGCGGGGCTTTGGGGTCATCGGCGGGGGCCAGGGGCGTGGGCATGGAACAATTTTGACTCTCGCACGCTCCCAGGCCGGTACAGCCTGCACGCATGAACACTTCCAGACCCCGCCCCTACACCGTAGCCGACTTCGATTTCACGCTGCCGCCCGAGCTCATCGCGCAGCACCCCGCCGCCGAACGCAGCGCCTCGCGCCTGCTCGACGGCCGCGGCAGCACACCCGTCGACCGCGTCTTCCGCGACCTGCCCACGCTGCTGCAGCCCGGCGACCTGCTGGTCTTCAACGACACCCAGGTCATCAAGGCGCGGCTGCTGGGCGAAAAGCCCACCGGCGGCGCGGTGGAGGCGCTGGTCGAAAGGGTGCTGCCCGGCCACGAGGTCTGGGCCCACCTGCGCGCCAGCAAGAGCCCGAAGCCTGGCAGCCTGGTGCGTTTTGCCGACGCCTTCGACGCCGAAGTCCTGGGCCGCGCCGGGCCCGAGGACGCCCTCTTCCACCTGCGTTTCCCCGACGACCCGCTGCGCCTGCTGGAACGCCACGGCCATGTGCCGCTGCCGCCCTACATCACCCACGCCGACACCGCCGACGATGCCGCGCGCTACCAGACGGTGTTCGCCGCCCGGCCCGGTGCGGTGGCCGCGCCGACTGCGGCGCTGCACTTCGACGACACGCTGCTCGCCGCGCTGGCGGCGCGCGGCGTGCAGCGTGCCGCGGTGACGCTGCACGTCGGCGCGGGCACCTTCCAGCCGGTGCGCGTGGAGCAGCTGGCCGAGCACCGCATGCACAGCGAGTGGTTCGAGGTCGGTGCCGAGACGGTGGCCGCCATCGCCGCCACGCAGGCCGCCGGCGGGCGTGTGTTGGCGGCGGGCACGACGACGCTGCGCGCGCTGGAATCGGCGGCCCGCGCGGGCACGTTGGCGGCCTGCCGCGGCGAGACCGACATCTTCATCACTCCGGGTTTCGAGTTCCGCGTCGTCGACCTGCTGCTCACCAACTTCCACCTGCCCAAGAGCACGCTGATGATGCTGGTCAGCGCCTTCACCGGCCACGCCCACATCCGCGCGCTCTACCGCCACGCGGTGGAATCACGCTACCGCTTCTTCAGCTACGGCGACGCGATGCTCTTGCAGCGCACGGCGCGCTGAGCGCCACGCGGCGGCTCACAGCTTCCAGAGCAGCTCGACGCCGCAGCCCAGGCAGTCGAGCCGGCTGCGCGGCATCTCCAGGGTGCCACCCAGGGTCTGCTGGCCGCGGCGCGCCATCGACCAGCTGCCCCACACGCCGGCGTGGACCTTGTCAGCCAGTGCCCGGCTGTACCTGCCTTCCACGGCAAGGTCGAAGCCGCGCTGGCCACTGAAGGCAGCCTGGGGCGCCGTGGTATTGGTCAGCCGCCGCCACACCGGCACGCTCGACGTGGCGCGCAGGCTGTAGTGGGTGGCCTGGCCACGCACCTGCTCCGATTCCAGCGCCACGCCGGCGTCGAGCAGCAGCTCGGCGATCGATTCCTCGACCGTGGTGTCGGTGGGCGTGGCCACGGCGTTGTCCGGGCCTGGAGTGAAGGAGTAGCGCTTGAAAGACTGCGTGCGCAGTGCAGCGCCGCCGACACCGAATGTCTGCCCCTGCACGCGGTAGTGGCCCAGCACCTGTGTTTTCGACTGCTGCAGGCTGAAGCCGTTGCGCTGCAATACCGGGCTCGTGAGCACGAAGCCGTCGAAGGTTGGGCCGGTGGCTGTCCAGGTCTCGGAGGCGCGGTCGGGGTAGAAGGTGGTCTCGTTGTCCAGCGACATCAGCAGGCGCTCGCTCAGCGCGTACAGCGCGCCGGTCACCAGCACCGGGCTGGCGCCGCTGGCACGGCTTTCGAAGGGCAGGAGGCTGCCGGTCTCTCGGTACATCACGTGCTGGCGCGCCAGTCCCATGAAATACAAAAAGCCCTTGCCGGCAACGGCTTCGGGCGTCTCGGCAGCGTGGGCCTCACGGGCCGGCGCGGACAGGGACAACAGTGCGGCCGTCGGGACGGTCGACACGGCCAGCGCAAGCGCGGTGGGGCGGGTGGAGGTGCCTGTGCGGGTCATGACGGCGCTCTCGATGAAGGGTGCGCGCAACGACAGGCAAGGTCAGCGCTGCCCGTCATCGACCAAAAAGACGACTCAAGCCGCCGCGGCCCATGCCGACAATCGGCCCTGGCCCTGGCCCTGGCCCTGGCCCCGCCCCGCCCCGCCTCGCCCCGCCCCGCCCCGCCCCGCCCGCCGTCCGGCCGCCTATTCGTTGTCTTCGCGCAGACCGAGCCTCGAGACGGTCGCAACCGCCTGCGCGCGCGAACTGACGCCCAGCCGGCGAAACACCGCGGCCAGGTGCGTCTTCACCGTCGACGCCGACATTTGCAGGCTGCGGCAGATGAGCTTGTTCGGCTGGCCCTGGATGAGCAGCCGCAGCACGTCGACCTGGCGCGGCGTCAGCCCCAGGTGCCGCAGCGCGTCGGGCGGGACGTCCTGCGGCCACGTTGCCAGCGGGTCTAGCAGCGGGTGCGTGCTGCCCGGCGGCAGTAGACGCCGCCGTCCAACGCCACCTGCAGCACGCGGGCCAGCGTGTCGCCATCGACCGTCTTCGGCACGAAGCCGCAGGCGCCGGCGCCGACGGCCTGCTGCACGGTGTGCGGCCGGTCATCGGCCGACAGCACCACCAGTCGCGCAGCTGGGGCCTGTTCACGCAGGGACGCGATGGCCTGCAGACCCTGGCCGTCCAGCAGATCAAGGTCGAGCAGCATCAGGCACACGTCGGGATGGCGGGACAGCAGTTGCACCGCGGTGGAGATATCGCCGGCCTGCAGCACGTGCAGGCCCCGGAAGCGCATGCGGATCAGCAGCCCGAGGGCGTCGCGAAACAGCACGTGACCATCGATCAGTAGAACCTTCATACAGCGAACAGCGCTCTCGGGACTCTCAATCACCGGTCCGCCGCCCTGCGCACTTCCACACGGTGGGACTGCGGCGCATCAGCCGAACGGACGAGGCGCCTCGAAGCGCCCTGCTCCAGAATGCGATCTGGCTGGTACCACCCTGGACAAGAGCTGGAGTTGCGGCACCGGCTTCGACGCCCTGTTTCACCGCACACACAACGGAGTCCTCGAAATGCGCAAGTCCCCGATCCTGTTCCTGGCCATGGCCAGTGCCGGCCTCCTGATGGCCTGCGGTGGTGGCGGCGGCGGCGATGCCGCGCCGGTCACGCCGCCGGTCGTCAATCCGCCGTCCGACGTCGCCCGCGTCACGCTCACCGGCGTGGTCGCGAAGGGCCTGATGGCCAACGCTGACGTTGCGGTGCTGGCCGTCAATGCCGACGGTACGGTCTCGAGCACCGTGCTGGGCACAGCCACCACCAGTGCCACCGGCACCTACAGCGTCACCTTCGACGGCACTTCGGGCAAGCCCTACTTGGTGCGCATCAGCGCCAAGGCCGATGGCAGCACCACCCACCTCGACGAGGTGCTGGGCAGCCAAGCGCTGCCGTCCGGCTTCGCGCTGCGTGCGCTCGGCGTGCCCGCCAGCAGCGGCACCGTTACCGCGAGTGCCACCGTCACGCCCTTCAGCGAGATGGCCACCGCCGCGGCCACTCGCGCCAGCGGCGGCATCACGGCCGCCAACACGGCGCAGGCGGTGTCCACCGTCACGCAACTGCTGGGCTTCAACCCGCTCACCGCCCCGGCGCCTTCGACCGCCGTTGGCGCCGGCAGCTCGGCGCAGCAGCTGGCGATCATGCTCACCGCGGTGTCCCGCCTGGCCGCCGACGGTGGCCTGGGCTGCACCACCGGCACGGCCGCCGACAAGACGCGCTGCGTGACGGAGGCGCTGGCCGCCGCCGCCAGCACCGGGTCGATCAAGCTCGAGCGTGGCGGCACCGATGTCTCGGCCGCACTCGGCGGTGCCGTCAGCACCGTGCTGGCCAACCCCGCACTGGCCGGTGCCGTGGCACCCACCAGCCTGACGGTGGCCCAAGCCAACCTGGCGTGTACGGGCAGCGCCTGCACGGCCGCGCCGGCCACCGGCGGCACGCCACCCGGGCCCAGCGCCACGGCAGTGGCCATCGCCGCGAGCAAGCAGCTGTTCACCGAGATCCGTTCCGACTTCGCCAGCATGTTCAGCCGCGGCGGCATCAGCGCCACGTCGGGCGGCGCGGCCAACGTCGAAGCCTGGAAGTTCAACGCGGCCATGCAGGGCATGCAGGTGCCGGTGGAGGTGATGGCCAAGGACCTGGGCGTGCTGCTGACCGCGGCCGACCTCTACAACGACTTCATGGCCGGCCGCAGCACGCTGAACTCGCGTGGCGGCGCCCCCGACACCACCGACGGCAGCGTGCCCTTCAACTACGCGGTAGGCAACGCCGTCGGTTGCAGCCTGTATGCGGACACCACCAACACCGTGCTGGCTACGGCGCCTGCGCAGGTGGTGCAGATCGGTTGTCGCGCGCTCTACTACGTCGCCTTCGACCCCGTCGCCGGGGTGCGCCGCGAGTGGCGCCACGGCTTCACCATCACGCCGGCGGCCAACGGCAGCTTCCCCTACACCACGCGCGCCCGCCTGCGCACCACACCGTGCGTCGCGCCGGCCTGCACCGACTTCAACGTCGCCTTGCAGACCGACTTCTACGCCGGCACGCTGAACACCACGGTCAACGGCAGCGGCAACATCACGGGCTTCACCGTCGACGGCCGCCTGCCCGGGGCTTTCGTCCAGGGGGGCACGGCGCTGTACAACGGCTTCCACGAGATGCAGATGCTGGGCACGCGCACCATCTCGGGCTTCAAGCAGGAGGTGGCGGCCGTGCAGGGCACGCTGCGCGCCTACGACACCGCAGGTGTGCTGCAGGGTACGCTGACGCTGCGCGACGGTTCGAACGTGGTCGGGATCCCGATCACCGACAACGGTACGCTGCCCAGCGCCGGCAACCCGGCCACGCAGGGCACACTCAGCGCCGGTACGCTGGTGCTGGCCTGGGCGACGCCCACGGCCGAATTCGAAGGCAAGCTGTCGCTGACCGACAGCGTCTGGGACAGCAGCGGCACCTACTTCTCGCCGCAGCGCGCCGAACTCACCGGCAGCCTGCGCACCGTCAGCGGCGGCGTCGCGTCCGAGTTCCTGCGCGGCAGCTTCGTGGCCACGCTCAGTGGTTATGCCAACCACAACGCCACGCTGCCGCTGTCGCCGACGAACCGCTACACCGAGGCTTTCACCTTTTCGGCGGCCGTGACGGCACCGAACCGGCCGCGTCTGGAGCTGACGGCGGGTGCGACGAAAACCAGCGACGTGGTCGACGTCAGCAGCATGACGCTGCAGTACCGCTCGGTAGTGAACGGCGCGCCGCGCATCGTCGTCGGTGCCACGGCCACGCTCGACGCCAACGGCGTGCCTGCCTACAGCCTGACCGAGGCCAGCGCGAACCTGCGCATGAACTGGTCCGAGGGCGCTGCCACGGCCGACCTGTTCCAGGGCACGACGCTGCTCGGCACGCTGAACAACAGCAACGGCTTGCTGACCTTCGTCGACGGCAGCTTCATCTCGCTCGACGCCGGGCTGTGAAGCCCAGGGCCCTGCGGCCTGCGCGCCCGGCCATGCCGGGAGCCCGGGCGGCGCTGGGGCTGGCGCTGCCGGCGCTGCTGTTCGCAGCAGCGCCGGCCACCGCGGCGCCGGCCGGTGAAGCCGAATGGCGTCTCGGTCTGCGATCGCAGCAACACAGCGACGCCACGGCACTGAACCTGGGCCGCGACCCGCGCGCCGTGGACCTGGCGCCGCGCAGCGGCCGCAACCTGGCCTACATCGACGACGAACTGCGGCTCGAACGCACGCAACGCGGCTGGACGGTCGGCCTGCTGGCGCGCAGCCGCGCCACGTTGGTGGCGAGCGCCGACACGCTGGCGCTGTACCAGCAGGTCGACGGCGGCGCAGCCGTCACTGCCGGCCGCCGTTGGGCGGTCGACGCGCGTTTTCGCGGTTTCAGCGGTGGCGGCCTGGCGTTCGGGCGACAGCACGCCCTGGGCGGCGCTTGGTCGGCGCACTGGGAAGTGCAGGCGCTGGTGCTGCAGCGCTGGCGCGAAAGGCGCATCACCGGCATTGCAGGCGCCACGGCGGCCAGCGGCGAATACGACTTCGAGCTGGACTCGGTGCAGCGCGACGATGGGCTGCGCTTTCCCTTTCAGGCCAACTTCCCTTCGCGTGGCCGTGCCTTGCTCGGCGGCTTGACGCTGGCCTGGCAGGGTGGGCCCTGGCAGTTCGAGGCAGCGGTCAAGGACGCCGGTTGGCAAGGCTGGCGCGGCCTGCCGCGCCAGGACGCGGCGCTCGACAGCCGCACCGCGGCTGTCGATGCCGACGGTTACCTGATCTACCGCCCGCTCATCCAGGGCCAGAACACGCAGGCCACGGCCCGCAGCAGCGCGCCGGCCTGGGGCCGGTTCGCGGCGCGCTGGCAGCCGCCTGCCGCCGGCGGGGCCCTTGCCGAGACCGGCGCTGACCTGCTGCCCGGCTTCGGCCTGCTGCCCTGGCTGGGCCTGTCGGCACCCGTCGGCGCGTCGCAGCTGGGGCTGCAATGGCGCACGCACGAACGCCGCCTGACGCTGCAGTGGGCGTGGCAGGGCCTGACGCTGACGCTGGGGGGTGACCGCCTGACCGGCGTGGCCCGTTCGCGCGAGCTCGGGCTGGCCTGGCGGCTGCCGATCTGAGCGGCGGGGGCGCCGGCACCGCAGCGGCGCGCCCGCCGTGCTGCGACAGAATCGGCGCATGTTCGAATTCCAGTTGCTCAAGACCACCGGCCACGCGCGCCGCGGTCGCCTGACGCTGACCCACGGCGTCGTCGAAACGCCCGTCTTCATGCCCGTGGGCACCTACGGCACCGTCAAGGGCGTGATGCCGCGCAGCCTGGAGGAGATGGGCGCGCAGATCATCCTCGCCAACACCTTCCACCTGTGGATGCGGCCGGGGCTGGACGTCGTCGCGAAGTTCGGCGGCCTGCACCGTTTCGAGGGCTGGGGCAAACCCATGCTGACCGACAGCGGCGGCTTCCAGGTCTGGAGCCTGGGCGACATGCGCAAGATCAGCGAGGAAGGCGTGAAGTTCGCGTCACCCGTCAACGGCGACAAGCTCTTCCTCACGCCCGAGGTCAGCATGCAGATCCAGAGCGTGCTGAACAGCGACATCGTGATGCAGTTCGACGAGTGCACGCCCTACGAGCTGAAGGGCCACGTCACCACCGAGGCCGAGGCGCGGCTGTCGATGGAACTCAGCCTGCGCTGGGCCCGGCGCAGCCAGGCCGAGTTCACGCGGCTGGCGAACCCGAACGCCCTGTTCGGCATCGTGCAGGGCGGCATGTTCGAGAACTTGCGCCAGGCATCTCTGGACGCACTCGTCGAGATGGACTTCCCGGGTTACGCGGTGGGCGGCGTCAGCGTCGGCGAGCCCAAGGACGAGATGCTGCGCATCATGGCGCACACGCCGCAGCGCCTGCCCGCGCACAAGCCGCGCTACCTGATGGGCGTGGGCACGCCGGAAGACCTGGTCGAGGGCGTGGCGCAGGGGGTCGACATGTTCGACTGCGTGATGCCGACGCGCAACGCGCGCAACGGCCACCTCTTCACGCGTTTCGGCGACCTGAAGATCCGCAACGCGCGCCACCGGGAAGACGAGCGACCGCTCGACCCCACGTGCAGCTGCTACGCCTGCCGCGGCCAGACGGCGGCCGAAGGCGCGGTCAGCGGCGGCTTCAGCCGCGCCTACCTGCACCACCTCGACCGCTGCGGCGAGATGCTGGGCCCGATGCTGACCAGCATCCACAACCTGCACTACTACGTGAACCTGATGCACGAAGTGCGCGCGGCGCTCGACGAAGACCGTTTCGAAGCCTGGCGCGTGCAGTTCAAGGCCGACCGCGCGGTTGGTATCGGCTGAAGGGCAAAGCGGCGAGGTGGCGCGGGCTCTAGCCGCGGCGGGCGGTCGGGCGGCGGCTGCCTCGGCGCCCGCTGCGGCTACCAGAACTGCCAGTTGCCGGTGGCCACCACCCACACGCCGAGCGCCGCGTTGGTCACGCCGTGCGCGATCACCGCCACCCACAACTTGCCGCTGCGGATGTAGAGCCAGGCGTAGGCCAGCCCGGCAACGGCGGCGGCCAGCCACAGCGTGTGCGCGAGCACAAAGACGAAGGTGCTCAGCACCACGGCCCGCAGGCCGACGCCGCGCGGCGGCACGGCCTCGAACACGGGCGACTGCAGCCAGCGCATCAGGAAGGAACGCCAGAACAGCTCTTCCATCACCGGCACCAGCAGCGCCGCGCCGGCGATGCGCGCCACGATCAGCGGCCAGTCCAGCCCTCCTTCGGCGGTCTTGGGTACAAAGGGCGCGGTGGCGGCGGTGTCCAGCGTCATCCACGGCGCGTCGAGGTGGATCCACAGCACGAAGACGAGCAGGCCGACGGCCACGGCCAGCAGCCCGTCGCGGGCGTTCGGCAGGGCCTGGCGCGCCAGTTCACCGTACTCGCGCCACCACAGCGCCAGCAGGGCGGCGGTGGCGCCCGCCTGCAACGCGTAGAGCCAGCGCGGGTCGAAACCCCAGCTGCCGTCGGCCGGCGCCATGCCGCGCAGCGCCAGCAGGGCCATGAAGACGGCAAAGGGCGCCACGCGCACCAGCGCCGAACGGCGGAAGTTCAGCGCCACGCCGACAACCTGAGGCTCAGCCCTTGGCCGAGCGTTCGAGTGCGCTGCGGGCGCCGTCGAACTGCGCCAGCGTCTGCGCCAGGAAGGGCATGACGGGCTGCAGCGCGTCGAACAGTGTGTGCGGCGGGTTGGCGACAAAAACGCTGCTGCCCAGCATGCCGAAGCCGCGGGCGTCGGCCTGCGCCACCGTCAGCCGCGCGTTGAGCCAGCCCTTCTTGGCACCGCTGTCGGCGGCGGCCTTCAGACGCTGCGGCAGCTGAGAGGCCTCGATCAGCTGCAGCTGCGGCAGCCAGACGATGACCACCGCATCGGCGAAGCGTTCCAGCGCCTCGCGCAGCGCGGCCAGCGTGCGTGTGTAGTCGGTCTTGATCTCGTAGCTGGGGTCGATGAGCACGACGCCGCGCCGCGTCGTCGGCGGCAGGTGGCCCTTCAGCGCGCCGAAACCGTCGCTCATGGCCACTTCGACGCCCGGCTGTTCGCCCAGGTAGCTGGCCAGGATCTTGTGGTCGGTGGGGTGCATCTCGTGCAGACGCAACTGGTCCTGCGGACGCATCAGCATGTGGGTCAGCGCGGGCGAGCCCGGGTATTGCGCCAGCACCTTGCCGCCGTTGAATTGCCGCACCAGGCCCACCAGGTCAGCCACCGGTGCCGGCAGGTCGTCACGCGCCCAGAGTGCACCGATGCCTTGTTCGAATTCCGCCCGCTTGTTGGCGTATTCGCCCTGCAGCGAATAGCCGCCAGCACCGGCGTGGGTGTCGACCAGGCGCCAGCCCTTGTCCTTCAGGTTCATGTAGCGCAACACCGCGACAAGCGCGGTGTGCTTCAGGACGTCGGCATGGTTGCCGGCATGGAAGGCGTGGCGGTAGGCGAGCATGCTGCGATGGTGCCATGCCCGGCCGGCATGGCGATCTCAAGCCCGATTCAGTCGCGCGCGCGGCTCTTGAACAGGTCGCGCAGATTCACCTCGCGCGGGCCGGGCTGAAGCACCACTTTGTCCCGCGCGGCCACCACGCCGGGCAGGATCACGCCCAGGTAGGCCCCGCAATAGCCGGACTGCACCATCATCTGGCTCGACTGCTTGAATCCCATCGCTGCATTGAACTTGAAGCACGGAAAGCGAGG
>JBBRBW010000045.1:0-32851 GCA_038205425.1 Burkholderiales bacterium
GGTGTCGATGCGCCGCGGAAGAGCTACTTGGTGCGCGGGGCACGCGACCGCAGCGTGGCCATGGTCGAACGGGGGCTACAGGGGCTGAGCACGCCGATGGTCGGCCGCCAGGCCGAGTTGCAGCGCCTGCTGCAAGCCGCCGCGCAGGCCCGCCAGACCAAGCAACTGCAAGCCCTGACGCTGCTGGGTGACGCCGGCCTGGGCAAGAGCCGGTTGCTGCGCGAGTTCAAGGCGGCGTTGTTGACCGACCCATCAAGCAGTCAGCTGCTGACCGTGCGCGCCCAGCCCGACGGCCAGCTGCGCCCCTGGGGCCTGCTGCGCAGCGTGCTGGCCGTGCAGTGCGGCGTGGCCGACACCGACAGCGCCGAGGTGGCGCGCCGCAAGGTGGTCGAGGGCTTGAGCTCGTACTTCGAAGACCGCGGCGAACGGCAGTCCCAGCTCATCGGCCAGCTGTCCGGCCTGGACTTCGCCGACAGCCCCCACATCCGCGGCCTGGACCCGCGCACACTGCGCGACCAGGCCCTGGCCGCGTTCCGCAGCTACCTGCAGGCGCTGGCAACCCGGGGCGACGCCCTGCTGGTGCTGCTGGTCGAAGACCTGCACTGGTGTGACGACAGTTCGCTGGACCTGCTGCAGCACCTGCTGCCCCATGCGGCCGAGCTGCCGCTGCTGCTGGTGATGACCGCCCGGCCCACGCTGTTGGCGCGCCGGCCCGACTGGGGCCCGGCCGACACGTCCTTGAACACGCTCGTGACTCTGCACCCCTTGGCAGCGGCGCAGGGCCGGGAACTGGCGCAAGCGCTGCTGCAGCGCATGGCCGACGTACCGCCCCGGCTGATGGACCTCATCACCGGCCAAGCCGAGGGCAACCCGTACTACATGGAAGAACTGGTGCGCCGGCTCATCGACGACGGCGTGATCACCACCGACGGCGCGCACTGGGACGTGCAGGTGGACCGCCTGGACACGCTGCGCCTGCCCGGCACGCTGGTCGGCCTGCTGCAGGCGCGGCTGGACGCGCTGCCCGCCGCCGAGCGCCAGGCCGCCCGCCAGGCCAGCGTCATCGGCCACGTGTTCTGGGACGACGCGCTGTTGGCGCTGGACGCCGGCGCGCCGCAAGCCTTGCCGGCGCTGCAGCGCGCAGCCTACGTGCGCACCAGTGACACGAGCGACTTCGAAGGCACCACCGAACGCAAGTTCGACCACCACCTGCTGCACCAGGTCACCTACGACACCTTGCTGAAGGCCGAGCGGCGGCTGGGCCACGGCGCGGCGGCGCGCTGGCTGGCCGAGCGCACCCAAGGCCGCGGTGCGGAGTTCCTGGCCATGACGGGCGAACACGCCGAGCGTGCCGGTGAGGATGCGCTGGCCATCGACTGCTTCGAGCAGGCGGGGATGCAGGCCCAGACCCGCTTCGCGAATGCCATCGCCCAGACGTACTTTCGCCGTGCGCTGGCCTTGCTGGGTGAATCCGATCCGCGACGCCGCTTTGCGCTGCTTCAGCGCACGGAGAACATCGGCGAAACCGCAGGTGACCGGTCCGCACAGGACGCTGCGCAGGCGGAGATGGCGGTGCTGCTGGAGCGCCACCCCGACGATGCGAACCAGGCTCGACTGCTGGTTTTCCGGGGGCTGTTGGCCGAGCGGCGCGGCGACCGGGCTGCGTGCCAGCGCCATGTCGAGCAGGCTGCCGGGTTGGCTGAACGCAGCAATGACGCCTGGGCGGCGGCCCGCGCCTTTCACCTCTTGGCGTGGACGCATGCCAGGACGGGCGACCTTGCCCTCGCGCTGCGCCTGGCCGAGCAGTCCGTGTCCTGGGCCGGCAGGGTTGAAGACGAGGCCGAGCGCGAACGCACCGAACAAGGATCGCTGGCGAATCTGGCACTCGTCCTGTACTACCTTTGCCGCTACGAGGAAGCAGGCCAGATCAATCAGCAAGTGCTGTCTTGGGCCGAGGCGCGCGGCAGCCTGCAGGCTCAGCATCAGGCCTTGGTCGGTCTGATCGCAACCGCTTCGGATCTGGGCAGATTCGACCAGATGCTGGCGTGGTCGGCGCGCCTGCTGACAGTGGCGCGTTCGATGGATGCCACTGGCGTCATCGGGGTGGCTCTGTACAGCCTGGGCGAGGCAGCGGAGTCGCTGGGCGACACTGCCGCGGCAATCCGGTGGTACGAGCAGGCCTTGCCCGCGTGCCGCGCTGCCGAAAACTCGCGCAAGGAGGCGCTGCTGCTGTTTGGCCTGGGCAGGGCGCACTGGGGCAGCGGCAATGCCGCCATGGCCTTGCGGTGGCACGAGCAGGCGCAGGGCGTGTTCCAAGCCCTGGAGCCATCGATCAACGCCGATGACAACTTGGCATGCACTGCGCTTTGCCAGACCCGGCTCGGCCAGCCGGCCGCAGCGTTGTCGACGGTCAACACGCTGCTCAACCGGCTGGCTGGCGAACTGGCGCAGGAGGACGCCGACCAGACGATCGCCCTGCGCTGGAGCTGCCACCAGGTGCTGGAAGCCTTGGGCGACGAGCGCGCCGCGCCGCTGCTGGAACCGTTGTTCGCCGACGTGCAGGCGCGAGCCACCCTGCTGACCGACGCCGCCGACCGCGAGCGCCTGATCCAGGCGCTGCCGATCTTCCGCGCCATCGTGGCCGCGCACGGGCGGCGCGGCGAAGCGGGCCGCATCGGTCACTAATGGCCGCGCCCGCGCCGGCGGGCCGAGGCACCACGAACATGCGTGCACCGCGCCAGACGATCCCGCCAGACTGCCGCGAGCCCCGCGTGTCCAGTGCAGCCGCTCCGGAGTCCCCGCCATGCCCACCGCCGCCCTTCAGAAGCTCCCCGTCGCCCTTCGGGTGCCTGCCCGTCCGAAGCGCAGGCGCCCGGTGGCGCGCCGTGGTGCCGCCCGCCTCGACGGCGGCATCTGAAGTGGCGACCATGCACCTGCTGACCGCCGACGCTGCGGGGTGGGTGGCGGCAGCCCTGACGGCCTGCTGCTTCGCCTCCACCCGCATGCTGCGCCTGCGCGCGTTGGCGCTGCTGGCCAACCTGGCCTTCATCACCTATGGCAGCCTGGCCGGGCTGGCGCCGGTGCTGATGCTGCACCTGATGCTGGCGCCGCTGAATGCCTGGCACCTTCTGCGGCAGTGGCGCGCCGCCCAGTCCGATCGCGGGCCGGCGCGCCGCGAAGCGCTGTCGCAGGCCCTGCCCCCGACGTTCGGCGCGCTGCAGGCGCCGCAGCCCGTCGTCGCTGCCGGGCGTCTGCCGAGTCGGTATCGCCATCGGCCGGGCAGCTGGGCCCCGGCTCCTCGACAAGTGCGTCGTGGCGAGTCGACAGACTCATCAGGCCAGTGATGAACTTGTGCAGCCGCGCATGCTGAGGACCCCTGGCTGGCACACGTTGCTTCCGAGTTTGAAAGCTTGGCCAGCCGCGAACTCCATGACGCATCGCAATCGCTCGGTCTGACACCGGTCTATCGGGGGCTGGCTTGGCGTGCCGACCTTCAGCTGGCAACTCCCCTTCCGCCCGGGGCGTCGGAGAGACGCGTTGATTTGCCAGGAAGCTGCCTTTCCCGAAGGTCAACTGATGGCCGGTCTCGGGTTTTCCCGAATGCCGGCTGCCTGGCAGTCCAGCTCGAACGACCGCAGTCCGGCAGTGCGATCGGCGAAGCGGCTGGCTGCCGTCGACCCATCGGCGACGGTCATGAAGGGAGGCGAGGCGCCGTAGAGCCGACGTTCGCGCCGTAAAAATCGCGGCCTCTTAGGCACCCCCATCGGATCGAAGCCCTGCCCCTCACCTCCAATCCCACACGGTTCTGGCGCCGTCCTCCGCATCGGCTGTGCTGACCGCTCAGGGCGTTGCCGCAATCCATGCCCCGCCGGGCTGGTAACGCCAGACACCCTCGACATCGCCCAGGCGGAACAAGTGCAGCCACTCGTTGTCGAGCAGTTGGCGCACCGTGGCGCTCTTGGCAACGATGTGGTCGATCGGGGCTTGCGGCGCCTGTATGAACACGCTCAGCCGTAGCGGGGTGTGGCGGAAGTTCTGCCCGTCGTGCAGCGACTGCATCGGCAACCCGATGCGCAAGTCGCCGCCGTTGCACTCGAAGACGCCGATGTTGCCGCCCACCACGTTGTGCAGCACCTTGTCGCCGCTGCCGTAACGCGCGTTGTCCACCGTCGAGGCGTGGTACTGCAGGTTGATCCAGTTCGTCACGACCATCGGCGCGGTCATGATCAGCTCCAGCACCCCGAAACCGTTGTCGCTCTGCCAGACGTAGTCGTGCAGAAAGCTGCGGCCGGCCAGATTCAGGTGCCGGCTGCGGCTGCGCGGTGCCACGATGAAAGCGGCGCAGTCGGCCAGGCCCCACTCTGGCCGCACCTGCGCCCAGTCGGTGGTGCGAGCGCCTACGGCTTTGCTCAGTGCGGCAGCATCGGCAGCGCTGGCGGCCAGCCCGAGTGAGGCGGCGCGCTCGGCCCGCGCGCGCCGGCCGGCTTCGGCCAATCCCGCTTGCACTTGTGACAAGTCTTGCGCGTGGCTGGCGGGCAGTAGGTCGGTGTCGAAAAGCTGCATCTCGTCGGTGGTGGTGTTGTGCAGCCCGGCCAAGAACCAGGTGCTTTCGGGCACCACCAAACCACGGGCCCGCAGACCCTGGCGCACCAGCGGCTCATTCAGCAGCAGGGCCAGCGCGCGTGCGTTGACCTCGCCGGTCTGGCCGCCACAGGCGCCGCAGTCCAGCCCCGCCGCATGCGGGTTGTTGGCGCTGGTGCTGCCATGGCCGGCCAGCAGCACCAGGCGGGCGTGGTCGGTGGTCAGGCCCATGGCGCCCAGCGCGGTAGCGGCAGCATTGACGCCGGCTTCGAGCTCGGCACCCGCCGCGGCAGGAAATCTCGGGCGCAGCTGGCTGCGCTCGGCTGCCGAAAAACCCGTCTGCTCCACCGCGGCTGGGACGGCCCCACCGCGCAGGCTGCCCAGGCTGCTCTTCAGCAGCTTGCCGGCAAACAGCAGGCCGCAAGACTCGACGAAGGAAAAGCTCGAACCCGCGCCGCTGCGAAAGGCCTGCCACTGCTGGCGCCACTGCAGCTTCTTGCGCCGCCGTTGGGCCAGCGCCTGGCCCAGGCCGGGTGCGTCGCAGGTGTCGGTGATGCACAGGCCCGGCGCGAGCAGGCCGGGCAGTTGCGGGCGCTGCATGTCGCTGCCGAGCGGCTGGTAGGCCACGAACATCGCGAAGAAGCCGGCAAAGCCCAGCGTCTGCACGCCGGGGCTGCTGGCCTCCAGGGCGCGGCGGTAGACCTCGGAGCGCACGTCGATGCAGAACACGGCCTGCACGGCGGGCTTTGCGGCCACAACGGCAGGCGCGCGATGTAAGCCCTGGCACAGCGGCTCCTGGTAGCTGCGCTCCAGCGCGGCTTGCCACAGCCAGTCGGTCTGCTGTGCGCGCTGCGCTTGTTCGATGCAGACATCCGTGCCGCGCCAGGCGGTGGCCAGGCTGCCGGCCACACCCAGCTCGGCATGGCCTTCATGCAGCAGCCATTCCCACGCCAATCGCACAGCCAGCAGGTGAACGATCTGCTCATCATCGCGCTGCTCAAGCCGGGCCTGCCAGCGCTGGTAGGCGCACCACGACGACCAGCCGTTGATGCTCATCAACAGCGCGGTGAGGTAGGCCTCGTGCGCTGCCGCGGGCACCTGCAGGGCCTGCATCGCGGCCGAGATCAGCGCCTGCGGCTCTTGCGGCAAAAGGGCCAATCGCGAGCTGAAGCCGGGGTAGCCCATCAGCATGCCCGGGCCCAGGTCATGCGCCGACTGGCGCAGCCAACTCGGGTAGAGTCCGCCTTCGCGGTTCGGGCCCCAGGCCGCCTGGCCCTGGTCGAAGAAGGCCGCACAACACTGGCTGATGTGGTGCGTGATGTAGTCGCGCCAGGCCATGGCGTGGCCCAGGTCGCGGTGGGCGTCGACCAGGTCGGTGGCCAGCGGCAAGCGAGTGGGCAAGGCCGGCCGGAAGTCCAGGCTGGCCAGCAAGGTGTCAACCGTTTCGGTGGACGCGGCGGCCGTGATGGCCGCCTGCAGGTGTTGGCGGCCCACCTCGCCGGCTTGCCACTGTTGGCGGAAGCCTTCGCGCGACATCAGCAACGGGCTGCCCGACAGCGCGGCCAGCTGGGCGGCCGCCACGGCAATGGGCCGCTTCAACTGGCCCCAGTAGGGGTTGACCGCGATGAAGCGGTCCAGCGGCCAGGTGGGTGCGATGCGGGCGCAGGCCAGGTCGATGGCGGGTTGCAGCGCGGCGGCGGAAACAGCAGTCGGGCGCGCAGCGGACAGGGTCGTGTTCATGGCGAAACTCTCGGTAAGGTGGGGTCGCGAGCAGCGAGCGGCAATCGGCAATCAGCAATCAGCAACAAGCGTTCAGGTTTGCGCCTGCACGTCGCGCTGTCCGGCAGCGGGCTTGGCGAGGGTGCCCGGCAACGCTGGCGCGCGGGCGGGCCACAGGCGGAAGGTCATCCGCGTGAACAGCTCGTCGAGGTACAGGCCGGCAAACAGCGTGGGGTAGAGCCAGCGCGCCAGCGCGCCACCCGGCCAGATCCGCACGGCGCCCTGCACCACAAACAGCAGGCCGAAACACACCAGCACCCAAGCCACCAGGGCCGGGCTGGCCTGGCCTGCGCCGGCCACACCGAGCCAGCCGCTGAACACGGCGTGCAGCCCGAAGTAGGCCAGTGCAACGAGCGAAGCGCCGGCCAATCCCAACAAGGCGCCGAGCGCTCCGGCACGCAACAGCGGTCCGGTCAGCAAGGGCGCCAGCGCCAGTGCCAGGATGCCGCCCATGGCCCAGAGTGCCGGCTCGCTTGCTGGCTTGAATCCCCAGGCCAGCGCAGCACCAGCCACCACGGCCATGCCCACCAGCGCACCCAGGCCCCAGGTCGCAACACCCAACGGTGGCGCGGGCGGTGTCATCTGCCGCAGGCGGTTCTGTTCCACCGCGCCACCGGCCCCAAGGAAGGCGTGGGCCTTGTATAGCGAGTGCGCCACCAGGTGCAGCAGCGCCAGTTCATGCAGCCCCAGGCCGCACTGCATCAGCATGAAGCCCATCTGCGCGCAGGTGGACCAGGCCAGCGAGACCTTGATGCTGACGCGCGTCATCATCACCAGTGCCGCCACCACCGCCGTGACACTGCCCACCACCACCAGCAGCGCCTGCGCGGCGGGCACGTCGGCCACCAACGTGCCGATACGGATGAGCAGGAAGCCGCCCAGGTTGACGACGCCCGCATGCAGCAGCGCCGACACCGGCGTTGGCGCCTCCATCACCTGGATCAACCAGCCGTGCACCGGCAGTTGTGCGCACTTCAGCAGCGCGGCGGCCGCCAGAAGCAGCGCAGCGGCCTGCAGCTTGCCCGGCATTTCGGGCAAGGCCCGCGCAGCGGCGATGGCGCGGTCGATGTCCAGGGTGCCCAGTTGCAGGCCGATCAGCGCCACACCGCCCAGCAGGCAGAGGTCGGCCACGCGGCTGGCAATGAACTTCTTGTGCGCGGCAATCAGCGCCTGCGGCCGGTCATCGAAGAAGGTCAGCAGGCCGTGCAGCGCCAGGCTGGTGGCGATCCACGCGAGCGCCAGCACCGCCAGGTTGTTCGTGGTCACCAGCAGCGACACTGAGGCCAGCGCCAGCAACAGCCAGCGCATGTAGCGCGGCTGGCCGCGTGCGCCACTGAGGTAAGGCTGTGAGTAGCGTGTGATGACCCAGCCGATGAAGCTGACCAAGACCAGCATCGTGCCGCCCAGCGCGTCGCTGCGCAGGCCGAAGTGCAGGGCCCCCGCATCACCGAAGATCACAAGGGCCGGGCCGCGCACCAGGGCCGCGCCACCCTGCAGCAGGCCGATGAGCGACAACAGCGCCGCGCCCAGCGCCAGCGTCGCGCTCCAGCGGGCGACACGCCAGCCGTCATCGGGCTGCTGCCCGAACACCGTGGCGGCGGCAGCGCCGCCGACGTATAGCAGCGGCACCAGCGCCAGCATGGCGGCGCGCCAGAGTGAGAGTTCCAACAGGTTTGCTTCCACGGCACAGGTCTCGCAGACTTTAGTTGGGCGCGACTTTGCCTTTTCAGAAGCATTCCGTAAAATTCATTGTTGTGGACAATGCGTTCCGTTAAACAGATTGAAAAGTCGATGTCACGACTGAACTTCCACCACCTGCACTACTTCTGGGCCGTGGCCAAGGAGGGCAACATGACGCGGGCCGCTGCGCGGCTGCACGTGTCGCAGTCAGTGCTGTCCACGCAGATCAAGCTGCTGGAAGAGCAACTCGGCCACGCACTGTTCAACCGGGTTGGTCGCAGCTTGCAGATCACCGAGGCCGGCCGCATGACCCTGACCTATGCGGAGTCGATCTTCACCTCGGGCATCGAACTGCTGGCCATGTTGCGCGACGGCGCGATGCACACACGACAGGTGCTGCGCATCGGCTCGGTTGCGACCTTGTCTCGCAACTTCCAGGAGAACTTCGTCAAGCCGCTGCTGACACGCAGCGACGTTGAGTTGGTGCTGCAGTCCGGCAGCCTGGAAGAGTTGCTGCAGCGCCTGCGTGTGCACACGCTCGACGTCGTGCTGTCGAATCGACGCGTGCACGCCGACACCGATCACCCGTGGCGCTGCCGCAGCATCGCGCGCCAGCCGGTCAGCCTGGTGGGCAAGCCGCTACCCAAGGGGCGGGCCTTTCGATTCCCACAAGAACTGGCCGAAGTGCCCTTGTTATTGCCCGGCCGCGACAGCGACATCCGCGCCGCCTTCGACCTGATGTGCGAGCAACACGGCCTGCGCTGCCAAGTGCTGGCCGAGGTCGACGACATGGCCTTGCTGCGCCTGCTGGCGCGCGACTCGGGCGCGGTGGCCTTGCTGCCTTCGGTGGTGGTGCGTGACGAGTTGGCCAGCAGGCAACTCGTCGAGTACTGCGTGGTACCCGACCTGATCGAAAACTTCTACGCCATCACCGTCAAGCGCCATTTCGAGCCGCCCTTGCTCAAGGAACTGCTGCGTCGTGACGAGATCGACGTGCTCGGCACTTCGGGCCAGAAATGACGGGGTTGATCTGTGCGGTCGCGGGGCGGCTGTTATGCCGGCCATCGGCAATAGCAGGCGAATGGCCTACTCAAGCGGATTTGCTGAAAGCTGTCTTTCGCCAGTACCCGCTCCTGGCCGGGACTGCGAGTAGCCGAACGTCAGCAGCCCGGCATCCTGGTTTCAATGTCGGCTGCCAGGCATCCTGATCACGCAACCGTCTGGTCGCCGTCGACCCCAAGCAGTCGCCCGCGACCCAAGGTAGCCAGCCGCAAAGAAGTCAGCGACCAGCAGCAGGGCTTCGTGGTCTACGGCGCGCTCAAGGTCACCATCGGGCTGCGGGGGGCGCGGGAAATTGCAACACGAGGGCGTCGACCTATCGATTCACGGGATCGGGGCGACGCGGGAACCGGAGGCCAGTTGGCAAGCCGGGCTCCTCACGGCGCAGCCGCCGGTCGCGACTTTGATCCCGCCGCCGGCTGTGGGTAGACCTGAACGATGGCCATCGCCAGCTTGGCCAAGGTGACCTGCATGGCCTTGATCCCGACATCGGAATCCACGGCCCAGGCGTGGACTGGAACCGTCTCGCGCTGGCTGACCATCGCCGGGAAGGGCGGCGTGCCCAGCGCCGCGTCATCCGTCGGTGCGGGGCCGCGTTCGATGTGCAATCTGGCCAAGGCCTGGAACTGCGCCAGGAATCCGGCGGCGATGGGGCTGACTGCGAGCGACACATCGGCCAGCAGCTGCGCCGGCGCCGACAGACGGGCTCCGATCTCGCGGATCGATTGGCCGCCGTCCGCGTTCTTGACACCGTCTGTAGCGATCTCGATCACAACCGTTGGGGGGGATCCCGGCCGACGCTGGGTCAGCTTCGGTGAGCGAAACCCGGGGCAACGTCCGTGAGCGCCAAAGGTCGAGGAAGCGCGCGACATCTACGGCCTGCGCCGGCGGCTGGAAAGCCACGCGGCCGAGCAGTTTGCGCTGCTTGCCAGCGACGCCGAGATCAAGCGCCTGGCGGGCGCCGTGGCACGCCTGGGCAGCGCGGCACGCAAGCGCTCGACGGCCGAGGTGCTGAAGGCCAAGACCGACTTCCACGCCATCTTGCTTTCCGGCGCGCGCAATGCGCATCCAGGAGACGCTGCAGGGCCTGCTGTCGCGCATCAGCCTGCTGCGCGGCACCTCGCTGATGAGGCTGGAGCGCCTGCCCACGAGCCTGGAAGAAATCAAGACGCTGCTGGCCTGCATTCAGGCGCGCGATGTGGCCGGCGCACGCCGCACGGCGGACCTGCACCTGCGCAACGCCGAGGAGGCGGCCGTGCGTGTGCTGGCCGCCAGCCTGGCCGCCAGCCTGGCCGCCAGCCTGGCCGATTCCCCCCGGGCGGCCAGAATCCGCATCAACCACCCCACACACCACGAGCCCCCATGAACGACGAAGCATTTGAAAGAGGCCTTGAGACCCGCCGCGCCGTGCTCGGCGCCGACTACGTCGACGGTTCGATCAGCCGCGCCGACGACTTCGACATGCCGATGCAGCGCCTCACCACCGAGTACTGCTGGGACGGCATCTGGAACCGGCCCGGCCTCGACCGCCGCACGCGCAGCATGCTTAACCTGGCGATGATCACGGCGCTGAACCGGCCGCACGAACTGAAGCTGCACGTGCGCGGCGCGCTCACCAACGGTCTGACGAAGGCCGACATCCAGGAGGTTTTCCTGCAGGCCGCCGTCTACTGCGGCGTGCCCGCGGCGATAGACAGCTTCCGCAGCGCCAAGGAAGTGTTCAAGGAAATGGGCTTGTGAGCCTGGAGACCCGGTGCATGGTCAACGGCATCGACCGGCGAGTGACAGCGGCGCCCGACACGCCGCTGCGCTTCGCGGTCGAGACACGTCAGCCCCAACCCGTAGCGACCCGGTGAACTACCTCGGCTTCGACCTCAGCGAGGGCGCCGAAGGCGTCACCACGCTGGAGGCCATGGCGTCCACCACAGCCGCGCAGCACGCCGCCGTGATGGCCGAGGTGCAGCAGGTGATGGACTGGGCGTGGCGCCACTTTCCCGACAGCCACGGCCCCCTGGACGACGGCCGGGACTGGGACCATGAGCTCCAGCTGACACAGGAAGACGGGCACTGGCACACCGTCACGCTGACCTTGACCGGCTCCGCGCGCTTCGTCGAAGCGTTTCTCGAGTTCTTCGACAGCCCTGCGGCCTGATCAGCCGTCGTGCCGCCTCACACCCGCTCGAGCACCACCGCGATGCCCTGGCCCACGCCGATGCACATCGTGCACAGGGCATAACGACCGCCGCCGGCGTGCAGGCGGTTCACCGCCGTGGTGGCCAACCGTGCGCCCGAGGCGCCCAGCGGGTGGCCGAGCGCGATCGCGCCGCCCCAGGCGTTGACACGTTCGTCGTCGTCGCGCAGCCCCAGCAGGCGCAGCACCGCCAGGCCCTGGGCGGCGAAGGCCTCGTTGAGTTCGATCACGTCCATTTGCGCCAGGGTCAGGCCGGTCAGTGCCAGCAGCTTCTGCGTCGCCGGTGCCGGGCCGATGCCCATCACGCGCGGCGCCACGCCGGCGGTGGCCATGGCCACGACGCGGGCGCGCGGCGTCAGGCCGTGGCGTGCGGCGGTCGATTCGTCGGCCAGCAGCAGCGCACAGGCGCCGTCGTTGACGCCGCTGGCGTTGCCGGCGGTGACGGTGCCCTCGGGCCGCACCACGCCCTTCAGTCGCGCCAGCGCTTCGAGGCTGGTGGCGCGGGGGTGTTCGTCCTGTGCCACGACGAGCGGCTCACCCTTCTTCTGCGCCACGCTCACGGGCGTGATCTCGCGCGCCAGGTGGCCGGCCTGCTGCGCGGCCACGGCGTTCAGCTGGCTGGCCAGCGCCATGCGGTCCTGGGCCTCGCGTTCGATGCCGTATTCGGCAGCCACGTTCTCGGCCGTCTCGGGCATCGAGTCGACGCCGTAGGCTTGTTTCATCAGCCGATTGACGAAGCGCCAGCCGATGGTGGTGTCGTAGACCGCATTGCTGCGGCTGAAGGCGCTTTCGGCCTTGGGCATCACGAAGGGCGCGCGGCTCATGCTTTCGACGCCGCCGGCGATCATCAGCCCGGCTTCACCGGCCTTGATGGCGCGCGCAGCGCTGCCCAGCGCGTCCAGGCCCGAGCCGCACAGCCGGTTGAGCGTGACGCCAGGCACTTCGGCCGGCAGGCCGGCGAGCAGGCTGCTCATGCGCCCGACGTTGCGGTTGTCCTCGCCGGCCTGGTTGGCGCAGCCGAAGATGACGTCGGTGACGGCCGACCAGTCGACCTTGGGGTTGCGCGCCATCAGCGCCTGCAGCGGTACGGCGCCCAGGTCGTCGGTGCGCACGCCGGACAGGGCGCCACCGTAGCGGCCGATGGGGGTGCGGATGGCGTCGCAGATGTAGGCGTGGTTCATGTCGTGTAAGCAGGCGGGCCGTGGCACGGGGCACACATTCTGGCGCGGCGCCGAGGCCGCCGGGCGCAGGCGCCATGACAGAATTTGCGGCTGTCGGCAGCGTCCTTCCCGCACCTCATGAAAATCCTGCTCACCGGCGCCGCCGGTTTCATCGGCATGACCACCGCCCTGCGCCTGCTGGCGCGCGGCGACGAGGTCGTCGGCCTGGACAACCTCAACGACTACTACGAGGTCAGCCTCAAGGAAGCGCGCCTGGCGCGGCTGACGCCGCACGAGCGCTTCCGTTTCGTGAAGCTCGACGTCGGTGACCGCGCCGGCATGGAGCAGCTGTTCGCCGCCGAGCGCTTCGACCGCGTCATCCACCTGGCCGCGCAGGCCGGTGTGCGCTATTCGCTGCAGAACCCGCACGCCTACATCGACAGCAACATCGTCGGTTTCATGAACATCCTCGAAGGCTGCCGCCATTCGAAGGTGCAGCATCTGGTGTACGCGTCGAGCTCCAGCGTCTACGGCGGCAACACGAAGATGCCGTTCTCGGAACACGACAGCGTCGACCACCCCGTCAGCATGTACGCGGCGACGAAGAAGGCCAACGAGCTGATGGCCCACACCTACAGCCACCTCTTCGGCCTGCCGACCACGGGGCTGCGCTTCTTCACCGTCTACGGGCCCTGGGGCCGGCCCGACATGGCGCTGTTCCTGTTCACGAAGGCCATCCTCGAGGGCCGGCCCATCGACGTCTTCAACCACGGCAAGATGCAGCGCGACTTCACCTTCGTCGACGACATCGTGGAAGGCGTGATCCGCGTCATGGACCGCACGGCCGAGCCCAATCCGGACTACATCTCCGACACGCCTGACCCCGGCACGAGCAACGCGCCCTACCGCGTGTTCAACATCGGCAACAACAACCCGGTGCAATTGCTGGACTACATCGGCTGCATCGAGGATGCGCTGGGCATGAAGGCGCAGAAGAACCTGCTGCCATTGCAGGACGGCGACGTGCCGGCCACCTATGCCGATGTCGACGCGCTGCGCGACTGGGTGGGCTTCACGCCGGCCACCGACGTGCGCACCGGCGTCGGGCGCTTCGTGGCCTGGTACCGCGACTACTACAAGGCCTGACCGACCCGACCGCCGCGTGGGCCGTCAGAGCTCGCGCAGCAGTTCGCGCAGGTAGGCCACCGGCACGGCGTAGGTGATGCCGGTGGGGCTGCTCAAGGCGCTCTCGCGGCTGCCCTTCACGAGCACCATGCTGACGATGCCCAGCACGCGGCTGGTGCCCACGTCGAGCACCGGGCCACCGCTGTTGCCGGGGTAGGCCGTGGCGTCGAGTTGCAGCAGTTCGAAGTTGCCCTGGCGCAAGCGGCTTACCGCGCGCGGGTCGAGCTGGCTGGCCGTGGGCGCCGGCAGCGCGCCGGTGGTGACGCTGGACACGATGCCGCGGTGCGTGACGACCGAGTAGCCGAGCACGCCGCCGATCGGGTAGCCCATCAAGGCGATGTCCTGGCCTTCGCGCGCGGCGCCGGCATCGGCCAGCGCCAGCGCGGGCAGGGGTGCGCCTTCGATGCGCAGCAGGGCCAGGTCGCGCACACGATCGGTGGCCACCACGCGCGCGAGCCGCGCCTGGCCGTCGCCGCTGCCGCGCCCGGGAAGCACGGCCATGCGCACGCCGCTGTCGGTGTCGGCACCAGCCGGCAGCACGTGGAAGTTGGTGGCCACCAGCGTGCCCTCGCCGCGGGCATCGGCCACGACGAAGCCGCTGCCGCGGAAGCCGAAACGCGGGCTCTCGGTGGCGTTGAAGGTGCCGACCGGAAGCACCGAAGGCCGGGCGGTGGCCACCAGATCGGGCAGGCTGGCGGCGCCCGCTGCGCCTGTCCACGCGCTGCCGGTGAAAGACGCCGCAGCAGCCGCCCCCAGCAACGCGCGGCGCCGCAGCTGCGTTTGCGGCGAGGTGTTCAAAGGGTCTTCAGCAGCGCGGCCACTTCGGCCTGACCGTTGAACTTGTCACCCAGCCGGGTGAGGGCGTCGAGTTCGTTGCGTGCCAGCACCTTGTCGCCGGCCTTGATGTAGAGCTTGGCCAGGCGCAGGCTCATGCCCGGGTCCTTGGGCTCCAGCGCGATGGCGCGCTTCTGCGTCTCGATGGCTTTGGGCAGCTGGTTCTCGGCTTCCAGCGCGCTGGCCAGCGTGTCGACGATGGGCGCGCGGTTCGGCAGCAGTTCGTTGGCCTTTTCGGCCATCGCCACCGCGCCCGGCTTGCCCTGCCTGGCCAGCAGCCAGGCCACGTTGTTCATCGCCAGCGCGTTCTCGGGCTGCACCTCGAGCACGGCGCGGTAGCGCCCCTCGGCCACGTCGAGCTTGTTCTGCGCCAGCGCCAGGTCGCCCAGGTAGTAGTTGAAGCCGGCGTCCTTCGGGTTGGCCTTCAGCCAGTCGGCCGCGAGCCGATCGGCCTCGGGCGCCTTGCCGCCGGCCAGCAGCACAGTGTGCAGCTTGGCCATCGTCTCCGAGGACTTCGCGCGCTGCAGCGACGCGCCGTAGGCGGCCTGCGCGGCGTCCCAGTTCTTGCGGCTGCTCTCGACCTCGGCCTCGATGTTGTGGCCCAGCGCATCTTTTGGAAAGCGCTGCTGCAGGTCGCTCGCGATCTTGAGCGCATCGTTCGGGCGCTTGTCCATCATCGCCAGACGGGCCAGCGCGCGCTGCACGTTGACGTTGTCGGGTTGCAGCACGGCGGCGCGGCGCAGGGAGTTCCCGGCAGCCTCGAGGTCTTTCGTGGCCACGTAGGCGTCGGCCAGGCGCAGCTCGGGGTTGGCGTTGCGGGGCTGCAGGCCGGCCAGCTTCTTGAAGGTCGATACGGCGCGCTGGTTGTCGCCGGCGGCGAGTTCGGCGCGGCCCTGGGCGTCCATCACTTCGTAGCTGTTGGGCAGCGCGGCCGCGGCGTCCTGCGCAGCCAGCAGCGCGGCCTTGCCGTCGCCGCTGCCGATGAGGTGGTTCACCAGCACGATGTGCGGACGTGCTTCGGATGGATTGATCTTCACCGCCTCGCGCAACGAGGCGGTGACCGTTGCCGCAGGCGCGCCGATGCGCGCGTCCAGCTCGGCCATCGCCAGACGTGCCTGCCAGCTCTTGGGTTGGGCCTGGATGTAGGCGGTGAAGCGCTTGCGTGCTTCTTCGGGCTTCTTCGCGGCGAGGTCCAGTGCGGCCAGGCTGGCCACGGGCGGAAAGTAGGCCGGCTCCTTGGCGATCGCGGCCTCGAAGCTCTTGACGGCGCCGGGCAGGTCGTTCTTCAAGGTCAACACGCGGCCGCGCAACTGCAGCGGCAGCGCCTGGTCGGGCAGCTTCTTCTCGAGGCCGTCGATGGCCTTCAGCGCGCCGGCCAGGTCGTTCTGGCGCAGTCGGGCGCTGACCAGCGCCAGGTCGGCACGCGGCCCGCTGTCGCCGGCGGCGACGGCTTCGAGTTCGCCGATGGCGCCACCGGCGTTGCCGCGTGCAATCTGCGCCAGCGCGGCCGAGGTGCGCACGCGGCTGTCCTGCGGCGCGACCTTCAGCGCCGCCGCGAAGGCCTCTTCCGAGCGCCTGGCGTCACCGAGCTGCAAGTAGGCCTCGCCGGCCAGTGACAGCGTCGTGCCGTCGGCCTTGCCGGTGTCGATCACGGGTTTCAGCACGTCCAGCGACTTGGCCGGTTCACCGGTGCGCAGGTAGGTCTGCGCCAGCAGCAGGCGCGTCAGGCCCTGCTGCGGCGCCAGCTTCAGTGCCTTGGCCAGCAGCGCTTCCGCGGGCAGGTAGTTGCGCAGGCGGAACTCGGCGGCGCCGGCCAGTTCCAGCACCCGCACGTTGTTCGGGAAGGCCTTGAGCACCTGGTCCGTGATCTCGCGCGTGCGCTTGTAGTCCTTGTCGGCGAAGGCGAACTGGGCTTCGAGGTGCAGCGTCTCGGGGTGGTTGGGGGCGGACTTCTTGAGCAGATCGAACTCGGCCTTGGCCTCGGGCTGCTTCCTCTGCAACAGCAGGATGTTGGTAACGGCAGTGCGCGCGGCCACCGAGTCGGGGTGCGTGGCGAGCACCTGGCGGTAGCTGGCGATGGCGCCATCGATGTCGCGCTTGCCCTGAAGGAGCATGTCGCCCTTGAGCACGCCGGCGCGCTCGTTGGCGGCGTCGGTTTTGAGGACCTGGTCGAGCAGGCCGAGCGCGCCTTCGAGGTCGTTGTCGAGAGCGTGCAGGCGGGACAGGACGATCAGCGCAGGGGCATGACCGGGCTTGGCCTGGAGCGCAAGTTCAGCGCTTCGGCGAGCCTTGCCAGGATCGTTCTGCACCGCATAGGCGGTCGCCAGCGCGGTCTTGAGTTCGGCGCGGGACTGATTGCCCTTGAGCTCCAGGTCGGCATATTGCGAGATGAGCCGCGCTTCCTCGCCAACCATCAGCATGGCCTGCGCGATGTCCGGGACCACGTCGTCGTCGCTGGCCTGCAGTTCCTGCGCCTTGCGCAGTTCGACCAGAGCCGCGGTGGGGTCGCCCGACTTCAGCAGTGCGCGGCCGAGGACCGTCCGCGCTTCGACAGATTGCGGATTCTTCTGCAGCGCGTTCTTCAACTGGATGATCGCGCCCTTGGTGTCCTGCTTTTCGAGCAGAGCCCTGGCGGACGTCACCAGTTCAACTTCCGACGTGCCGCCGCAGGCCGCAAGCGCCAGCAGACCTGCTGTGGCCAACCCGGCAAAGACTTGTCTCTTCTTCATTCTCAGATGCCTCGATGTGATTCGTGGAACCGCTGACCGGCGTGGCTTCGCTCGGCCACGCCGTTTCCCGTCATTGAGCGGACTTCTGGTTGCCCGCAGTGTGCGCAGGCGCAATGCTGGACGATCGCATGCGTCGAATCGGTGGCGTCATACCGCGATGAACCCAACCCGTCATTCAGGGCGTCACTTGATCGATAGACGACGCATGAGATCGTAGAGCGTAGGACGACTGACGCCCAGCAACTCCGACGCCTTGACGATGTTGCTGTTGCTGCGCGCCAGGGCGGCCACGATAGCCTGCCGTTCAGCTGCCTCGCGGATGGCGCGCAGGTCGAGATCGGAGCCTCCGCCTTCGGTCTCCGTGGTCGGTTGCCGCAGGCCCAGGTCGTCGCAGGTCAGGCGATCGGTCTCTGCCATGATCGATGCACGCTTGATCGCATTGAGCAACTCGCGCACGTTGCCAGGCCACGCGTGCTGTTCGATGGCCCTCAATGCCTCGTCGGTGAAACTGAGGTTGCTGCGGCGCTGATCCTGTGCGAAACGCCGCAAGAAGGCGTGGGATAGAAGCACCGCATCGCCGGCTCGGGCACGCAAGGGCGGAATGTTGACGACGATTTCGGCCAGGCGGTAATAGAGATCTTCGCGGAAGCGGCCTTCGCTGATCAGGTTCTTGAGGTCCTGGTGCGTGGCGCACACGACACGCACGTCCACCGGAATCTCGTTGCGCCCCCCCAGCCGTTCAATGGTGCGTTGTTGCAGGAAGCGCAGCAACTTGGCCTGCAGCGAGTGCGGGAGATCACCGATCTCATCGAGCATCAGCGTTCCGTTGTGGGCCGTCTCGATCTTTCCCGGCGTCGTCTTGCCGGCGCCAGTGAACGCGCCCTTTTCGTAGCCGAAAAGTTCGCTTTCGAGGAGATTTTCCGGGATCGCGGCGCAGTTGATGGCCACGAAGCGGCCGGCGCGCTTGCTCGACGCGTGAAGGCCCTGGGCTAGCACTTCCTTGCCGGTTCCGCTATCGCCCAGCAGCAGCACCGTCGCGTCGCTGGAAGCCACGCGTTCGATGGTGCGTGAGATGCGAAGCATCTCGGCGTCGCGGGAAATGAGGCCCGACAGGGCATCGGGCTGGTGCAGGGCTTGAAGGCGACGGTTCTCGCTCTGCAACTCGGCCATGCGGTAGGCCCGGTCCACGGTGAGCGTGAGCACCTCGGGCTCGAAGGGCTTGGCCAGGAAGTCGTAGGCGCCCAGAGCGACCGCGCGCAGTGCGTTGGCCTGGTCGTTTTGCCCCGTCAGCACGATGACCTTGGTGGCCGGCTCGATGGCCAACATCTGCTCGAGCAGCTTGAAGCCTTCCGACACCGAGTCAGGGTCCGGAGGCAGCCCCAGGTCCATCGTGACGACAGCCGGTTGGTGGCGCCGGAACTGGAGCAATGCGCTCTCACGGTCGCTGGCGGTCACCGACTCGAAGCGGTCGAGCGACCACTTGATCTGCTTCTGCAGTGCGAGATCGTCCTCGACGATCAACAGCGGGGTCTCGGCGTTGCTCATCGGCCGGCCGGCCGGAGGAGATCGGAGCCGTGTTGTGCCTCGAACAGCGGCAACAGTACCGTCATCAAGGTGCCACGCCCGACCTCGCTGTCGACTGCAATGCTGCCGCCCAGTTCGCGGATGTACTGAAGACCCTCGTAGGTGCCGATGCCCATGCCGTTGTGCTTGGTCGTATTGAAGGGCCGAAAGAGTCTGCTACGAACAAATTCCTCGGGCATGCCCGTGCCCGTGTCACCGATGTCCACTTTCACCTGCCCGCTATGGCGCTGCACGCGTATCCAGACGCGACCCGACGTCGGTGTGGCGTCGAGTGCGTTCTGTACAAGATGTCCCAGCACACGCTCCAGCCTCTCGTCGTGGCCGCGTGTCGCAAGGCGATCAGCAATTTCGGCCTCGAGCGTACGTCCCTGCGCCTCGGACATGCTTTGCAGTCGACGGACGATCGGTGCCAGTTCGACACCCCTGCCTCCGCCGGGGGGAGTGGCCCCTTCGCGAAGCTGCAACATGAGACGTCTCATCTTCTCAAGCGAGCTTTCCACCGTCAACAGCATGTCTTGCTGGAACTCTCGATTGTCGTGCAGCCGTTCCGCATTCTTCAACATGAGCGAGAGCTGGGCCACGATGTTCTTCAGGTCATGGACAACGAACGCCGACATGCGGTTGAAGGCTTCAAACTTGCGTGCTTCCAGCAGCGCTTCCGTGGCCTGCATCTGCGCAAGGTATCCGGCGGCCTGACGGCCGGCGGTCTTCAGCAGGTCCAGCACCTCCCAGTTGACCTTCAGCGTGGTCAGTGGACGCGCCAGCACGACGAAGCCCATGAGTTCGTCGCCGGCCATCAGCGGCACCACCAACCACCCCTTCGTCGTGCCCAACAGCCAGGTCGGCAGCGCCAGCGCGGTGTAGCGCCGCGGCGCCGAGCGGAACTCGTCCAGATCGATGACCCAGCCGTTGCCGCGCAGGAAGTTGCACAGCGACGAGTCGGCCGGCTCGGGCTGCGTCTGAGCCGGCATGTTCCAGGCCGCCAGTTGCGCGAACTCGGCCTCGTTGCCGGCGCGCGTCCAGAGGCTGCCGCCGGGGCTCTCGACCAGCTTGGCCAGGCCGCGAACGATCATCTCTCCCATCTCCTGGGGCGAGCGGTTCGCGGACAGCATGGCGGTGAAGCGCAGCCACTCCTCGCGGTAGTCGTAGCGGGAGCTGAAGAAGTGCTTGCCGACGAAGACGCGCAGCCATGAGCGCATCGAACTGGAGAACAGCAGCGCGCCGAAGAGGGCCAGGCCGGCCGCCAGCAGGCCGAGCTGAAGCGCGCGCCCCCAGCTGCCGCCGAAGAATCGCACGTAGTAGCCGATAGCCGACATGAACAGCAGGTAGGCACCCGCCAGCACCAGCGTGGCCGAGTAGAAGGCAGCGGTGCGTGAGACCTGCAGCCGCGTGATCCAGTTGACGCTGCGTCGAGAGGCGATGAACAGGAAAGGGACCGCCAGCGTGTGCGCCGCACCACGCACGCCGTAGGCGGTCTCGTCGAAGCGGCCGAAGAGCAGCGCCTCGGCGTAGAGATAGATGTCGAAGGCAAAGACGCAGCCCAGACCCAGGCACACCGGCTTGGCGCCCCAGCGCGAGTCTTCGCCGATGTTGCGGAACAGCTGTTCCACCAACAACAGGCCGCAGATGGCCAAGGCCAGTGCGCTGGCGTTCTGCGACTTCGATATTGCCTCCACATCACCTTCGACGAGCCGGCCCAGCAACAGTGCGAAGGCCAGAACGAGCATGGCGCCGGAGAAGCGGCGCAGCAGCTTGCCGGCATCGGAGACCGCGCCACCCGCCGGCGGCCCTAACAAGGACAGCAGGAAGGCGAACCACAGCCCGTAACGCAGCAGATCGAGCAATTTCGCGACCACCTGCAGCGCCCGCGGTGCCCACAACTCGTTGGCGAGCGCGAACGCTGCCCAGGCCGTGGTGGCAAGCAGTGCCGCAAAGAAGAAGCGCCCGGACTTCTGCCGCGCGAAGTGCAGCCGCTCGGAGGCGAGCAGAAAAGCGAGAAATCCGGCATGGACGACGAGCGTCAGCGCGTAGCCGTAGACGGCTACTTCATCGGCTGCGGAGGTCATGGCGGTGCATCACGGCCATAGGTTGGCACCAGCCGGGCGCTCGGCCGGCCCGCGCCGGGCGAGGTGGCTGACCTTGTCAGCGCGCGCCCTTGCCCGTCAGCACCACACCCACCGTTTCCATCAGCACCACGAGGTCGAGGAACAGGGTGTGGTTCTTCACGTAGTAGAGGTCAAACTGCAGCTTTTCCTGCGAGTCTTCGACAGTGGCTCCGTAGGGGTAGCGCACCTGTGCCCAGCCAGTGACGCCGGGCTTGACGCTGTGGCGCAGCGCGTAGAAGGGTATTTCCTGCGTGAGCTGCTCGACGAAGTAGGGCCGCTCTGGGCGCGGGCCGACCAGGCTCATGTCGCCCCGCAGCACGTTGAAGAGCTGCGGCAACTCGTCGATGCGCAGTCGGCGGATGATCTGACCGATGCGAGTGACGCGGTTGTCGTTGGCGAGCGCCCAGACCGGCTTGCCGTCTTTCTCGGCATCGGTGCGCATGCTGCGAAATTTGGCGATGCTGAAGTTGCGTCCGTTCTGGCCCACTCGCTCCTGACGGTAGAGAACAGGGCCGGGGCTCTCCAGTTTGACGAGCAAGGCCGTCACGGCCATCAAGGGTGCGGAAAGCAGGCACAGCAAGGTGGCGCTAAGGATGTCGAAGATGCGCTTGACGCCGGTACGCAAGGCGCCCTGGTTGAAGCCGTCGCCGAAAATCAGCCAACTGGCGCTGAGGTAGTCGATACGGATCTGGCCCAGTGTCTTCTCGAAGTGGGTGTTCAGGTCGTAGACCTTGACGCCCGAGACCTTGCAGTCCAGAAGCTGCCGCAGCGGCATGCTGCCGGCACGTCTTTCGGTCAGCGCCACCACGATCTCGTCCACCGACAGACTTTCGGCCAGGTCGGGAAGCGTGCCCTTTAGGGCCAGGATGTCCCGCGCGGGGACGGAAGGCTCGCGCTCGTTCGGGCCCGCCACATAGCCGACGATCAGCGCGTTGGGGTCGGATGCCTTCAGGGTCTTGCCGACCTCCAGCGCCGCCGGCCCGGCGCCGAAGATCAGGATGCGTGTCTGCCCGGCAACGGCGGCCGACGAGTGCGAGAGGTAGGCCCGGCGCACGACCAGGGCCGAGACGCCGGCCATCATCGACAGTTGTACCGAGTGCCGGTTCGACAACTCGGGCGGCAGCAGCCCGAAGATGGCGTATGTCAAGGGCAGGGCGATCAGCAGAACCATCAGCACGCGTGCCACCGACCTGGCCGGTGTCGCTGCAACGGCGGTCGACTCGTACAGCCCTGACGCACTGTTGAGCACGAACAGGCACGCCGCAAACGACACCACATGGGTGCCGGCCAGCGGAAACGCCATGTGTACGCCGCCGGCTTGAAGGCCCACGGCCAGCACGGCCACCAGCGTCACGAGGGCCAAGTCGAACAGCATGCCGCGAAGGGCCGACCTGTGGACGTAGTGATTGAGGATGCGAATCATCGAGTCAGCCCTGGGCGTGCCAAGCGCGCCGAATCATGCATAGCGCAGGTGAATCTCGGGTGGCGGCGGGTGCCGCAAGCTAGGCCGTAGCATTGAAAGTTCAAACGCCTGCTCGAGTGAAAAGATGTTAGCGAGCGTGGAAGGGGACAGCAATCCCGCGATCGGGGGACGTGGCCGCGTGCCAGCGGCCCGCTTCACGTCGATCGGTCATCTGGCCTTTCGCCGCTGGCATGTCGCGACTGCAGCGTCTGCGCAGATGGCGCGTCGTCAGGATACGCTGCTGGCGCGGTCTTTCAACTCTGCAGGGCGTGAAGTGTCGGCGAGGCGCTGACTTCTGCACACCAAACGCAAGGACGGCTCCGGCGCGGCCAGCTGAAGTGCGCGGGGGCGAGGCACGGGAGCAACGCAAGGGGCCTCGACAAGGCCCGGCCGTTGCGCCGGTGCCAGCCGGCGCTCAAAGCCCCTGCAACAACTGGCCGACTTCGGCCTGTGCTGGGAAGGCAGTGCCCAACTTCTGCAGATGCAGCAGTTCCTGCTTTGCCAGCGACTTTTCGCCGGCCTGCAGTGCGATCTTTGCCAGACCCAGGCGCAACAACTCGTCCTTGGGCGTCAGCTCAACGGCGCGCTTCTGCACCTCGAGCGCACGTGCCGTCTGCTTGTCGGCAGACAGCGCCGTCGCGAGCGTGTCCATCAACGGGGGGCTGTTCGGTATCAGATCAACGGCGCGCTGCGCGTACTCCACCGCGCCTTTGCCCCCGTTGATGACCACTACAGCGGCCATGTTGTTCAAGGCCGGAACGTTGTTGGGGTAGCGGGCCAGCACACGACGCAGGCGTTGCTCGGCCAGCCGGGTGTCGCCGCGTGCGATGTCCGACTCGGCTACAAGGTATTCGAACGCCGCGTCCGTCGGATGCTGCTTCATCCAGGCGGCCCCGAAGCGCTCGGCGTCCGCAGACCGCCCCGACTGACGGAACAGGCGGTACAGCTGGGCCGCCAGATCCGGTCTGCCGGTCTTGCCCAGACCCTCGCGCAGGGCCGCGGCCGCGGCATCCACGTCCTTGCGCCGGACGTGATACTCGGCCTCCAGGACGTAGCCCAGCGCCAGCTTGGGGTGCTTCTGCGTGATGCGCCGGATGCGTTCGACCGCGCCGCGCTGGCCGCCCGAACTCGCGATGAGATCGACCAGCGCCTTCTGCGCCTCGGCGTTGTCGGGGGCGATGTCGAGCGCCATTGTGAGCGCCGACTCGGCCTGCTCGCGATTCCCTGAGGCCGAATAGAGTTCGGCGAGCCGCAGAAACGGCATGGGCGATTTCGGCAAAGCCGTCGCCAGCTTCCTGAACGTCGACTGCGCCTGTTCGATGTCGCCTGCCCGCATCTGCGCCTGGCCGGCGGCGTCGAGTATCTGCACGTCCCCGGGCATCGCTGCCAGTCCGTCCTGAGCGGCTTGCCGGGCCTCCTTGAACTGTCGCTGCCGCAGCGCCATGTCGATCAGCCGCAGCCGCGGCTCAGGCGTCGTGGGTGCGGCCAGCACAGCGGCTGCGTAGAGTTTTCTGACTTCGTCGGCCGGGGCACCGCTGCGCGCCTTCATGTCGGCCAAGGCCGTCAGCGCCACAGCGTTCCTCGGTTCGGCGTTGACACTCGCCTGCAAGCGTTCGACGGCCTGCGGCATCTTGCCCTCCAGCACGTCGATGCGGGCGAGGCTGGTGACTGCCGAGAACATCGCGGGGTCGGCCTTCAATGCCTGCTCGAAGGACTGCCGGGCGGCCGTCATGTCACTGCGCGCCATTTGTACACGGCCGCGCATCTCCTGATGCGCCGCCTTGCCCGGATCCTTCTTGATCATCGTATCCAAGGTCGCCAGGGCAGCGTCGTACTCACGCCGGCTCATGCGGGCAGCGAAAATCACCTCGTCGGCGTAGGTGTCCTTCGATGCACTCGACAACTGCTGCAGATCCGCGAGCGCAGCACTCGCATCGCCGCCTGAAAGCCGTGCCATGGCCGCGGCCGCGGGCAGGCGGGTGTTGGACGGGTCGACCTTCGCGGCCTGCGTGTAGTACTGCACAGCGTTGGCGGCGTTGCCCAAGCGCAATTCGGCGTCGCCGGCCAGCGCCAGTGCGTCCACGCCGGGCGAGTTGCCCGTCAGCAAAGGTTTGAGCGTCTCCAGGGCCTTGGAATACTGGCCGAGCCTGATCTCCACCTGGGCCAAGACGTGCCGGGCGCCCTCCATGTTCGGGTTCTGCAGCAGCACCTTGTTCAGGTACGCGGCAGCCTGGACTACCGCGCCCAGTTGGGCCTCGACGGCGCCGCCGAGCATCAGGGCGGCACGGTGGTCGGGAAAAGAACGCAGCAGCAGCTGGACGAGTTCACGGGCACGCGGGAACTGGTGATCGAGGAATGCGAATTGCGCATCGACGAGGGTCGTGTACGGATGCCTTGGCATCGCCGCGCGCAACTGGTCGGCCTGCGCCCTGGCGCCAGCGATGTCGCGTTGCCGGATGCGGATAGCGATGATCGCGGAGTGGGCAAGCACGTAGGACCGTTCGATGGCTACGGCCTTGCGGTAGGACTCCTCGGCGCCCTTGAGATCGGACTTGCCGAACTCGAGGATCTCGCCGCGCAGCAGCCACGCTTCGTAGAACTTTTCGTCCTTCGCCAGCACCGCGTCCGCCACCGCCGCAGCCTCGTCGAACCGACCCTTGCCGGCCAGCAAACGCGCCTGCAGCACCTTGGCCGGGCCGTAGTCGGGCATGGCTGCCAACGAAGCGGCCGTGGCTGCTTCGGTGCGGGCTCTGTCGCCCAGGGCGCCCCATGCAGACGCGACATTGGCCTTCAGGGCCGCCTGTGCCGCAGGGTCTGCAAGCGTCAACTCGCCGTAGGCGCTGGCGAGCCGTCTGTAGTCGCCTGCCAGCAACAGCGCTCGCGACAGCGTCGGCAACACTTTTTCCGACGGTATGTGGTCGTTGATCGCCTTGGTCAACTCGAGAATGGCACCGTCGATGTCGGAGCTCATCAGGGCCTCGCCGAGCAGGACGCGGGCTTCCTGAGAGCTGGGATCCCTCTGCAGCGCGCTCTTGAACTGAATCACCGCGGCCGCATCGTCCTTCTTCTCCAGGTACTGCTTGCCAGAGACGATCAGCGACTGTGTCGAATCGGCGGATTTGCATGCGCCCAGTGAAAGCGCGCAACATAGCAGCGCCACGCGAAAGCAGAACACACGGTGGGGCGCAGGTGGCAGCATTTGGCGGTGTCGTTCGGTCAAGGGGGGGGGCGCATACGCCCGTGTCAGGCGGTCGTGCCTGTCGAAGTGCCGCCGCGTCGTGGGCCAGTATTACCGATCGACGGGCCCAGGGGCCCGCCGCGCTGCGAGTTGGGGCGTGATGGTTAGGGCACTTGTTCACAAGGCTGGCCGGGCCTATGCTGGGTCCGCACAATGCTCCTGTGGACGCCTCAACCACTCCAAACCTGTCGGAACTCTTTACAGCTGCTTCGCTGCGGCGGCACCAGGAAGGCTCAAGTTGTTGATTTCATTGGGTTCACGAGGGCTGGCACACCGGTTGCATATGGAAAGGCAGCGCGGAAGCGTTTGACAGAGGAAGTCCAGCAAGCGAGCTGGTGGGTTCTGTCTCCGCCGGTGCCAACAGGTTAAGTTTTCAATTTTTGGGGGTAAATGAAATGCGTAACGTTCTCACCAAGCTGGCTGTTGCCGCCGCTGCCCTCGTGGGTGGTGTCACTTCTGCCAATGCCTACGTCATCCTGACGATCACGGACCTTTCGACAGCCACCACAACCATTTGCAACACATCGCTTGCGTGTGGTGTAGGCTGGACCATCATCAACAGCAACACCGTGTCGTTTACTGGCACCATCGGCGCTTTCGACGTGGTTGCAACGCAGGGCTTCGGGAACACGCCGGGCACTCCCGCCGTCGCCTTCGCGAACACCACTTCGTTGTCTGTGAACCGTAACGATGGTGCTGCCGGCCTCAAGGGGCTGAAGGTCACCTTTGATGCCATCGACTTCTCGGCTCCGATCGGCCAATTCAAGTCGCTCCAGGGTTCCGCCAGCGACACGGCGGGTGCTGGGTTCTTCACGGCGGGTTCGGACTTCGTGGCTTCGCAGTTCTATGTCGACTCCGCTGGCGGCACTCTCTTCAACTCGCCCTTGACTGCGCCCCCTGGGTCGACGGCTGCGGACGGCCTGTACGCCACGGGTTGCTTCTTCTTCGTGTCGACAAACGGCAGTTGCGCTGCACCGGGGATCACCTGGGCGGATCCGTCAGCGCCGGTCGGCACCTTCTCGGCGCGCTCGGAGCAGCAGTTCGCGCTCAACGCGGCCAGCATCGTGCAGACGACCAGCAGCCTGACCATCCGCACCGTGCCGGAACCGATGACGACCACACTGGTCGGCATGGCCCTCGTCGGCTTGGCGTTCGCTTCGCGTCGCAGCGCCGCCAAGAAGGCCTGACAGTACCGGAGATTCCCCGCTTGACGGCGGGCTCAGGCGAAGCGGCCTCAAGTCACCATCGGATTCGGTGGTGCTTGAGGCCCTTTTCTTTTGGCCCAGGCGATGGGTTCACGGGTCGGTTCTCGGCGTGGATTGGCAAAGCCATGGCTCCCGTTGGGTGAACGCCCCAATCACCGCTGCAGCCGCCGACCTGGACTGCCCTTCTGGTGACTGTGAAATAGGCTGTGTTTCCAGCGCCCGCCGTTCTTCGGTCGTGCGGATGTGGCCGCAAGGCTATGCGATCATCCGCAACGCAGGCTCAGGCAAGCACCGCCAGCCGCGGCCATGCCCGCGGGGCTCATGAGCGACCAACCGCCCGGGTCGCCCCATCCACCCCAAATTCATCAGACAGGAGTTTGCCTTAATGCGCAATCGAACATCGATGGCCGCCGGTGTCGCCAAGGCCCTCGTCCTGGCTGCGGCCGCACTTCTGGCTGCGTGCTCCAGCCTGCAGATGGTCAACCTGCCGCCGGCGCCCGCAAGCGCCGCCACCGGCGACTACACCTACGTCATCGGCGCCGGCGACAGCCTGAACATCATCGTCTGGCGCAACCCCGAGTTGTCGATGTCGGTGCCCGTGCGCCCCGACGGCAAGATGTCGGCGCCGCTGGTCGAGGAACTGCAGGCGCAGGGCAAGACGCCGGTCGAACTGGCGCGCGACGTCGAAAAGCGCCTGGCCACCTATGTGCGTGACCCGGTGGTCACCGTGCTGGTGTCGGGCTTCGTCGGCCCCTACAGCGAACAGATCCGCGTCGTCGGCGAAGCCGCACGGCCGCAGTTTCTCCCGTACAAGCAGAAGATGACCCTGCTCGACCTGATGATCGCCGTGGGCGGCCTGACGGACTTTGCCGACGGCAACGGCGCCATCATCCAGCGCACCTCCGACGGCAACAAGCAGTACTCGGTGCGCCTGAAGGATCTCATCAAGCGCGGTGACCTCTCAGCCAACGTCGAGATGCGCCCGGGCGACATCCTGATCATCCCGCAGAGCTTGTTCTGAGCGTACTGCGCGGCGCGCGCCTCTCGGGGCACGCGCTTACACACACCGCTTCGTGCGGCTCCCTGGGTCTTTAGGCACGCATGCAAGAGCTCTTACAGCAGGTTGTCGCCGTCTTGCGCGGCATGTGGAAATTCCGCTGGCCCGGCGTCGTGGTGGCCTGGGTCGTGGCCGCCATCGGCGTGGTGGTCGTATGGCGCATTCCCGACCAGTACGAAGCCGCGGCACGCATCTACGTCGATACCGACTCGATCCTGAAGCCGCTGATGTCGGGCTTGGCCGTGCAGCCCAACGTCGATCAGCAGATCAGTATGCTCAGCCGTACGTTGATCAGCCGCCCCAATATCGAGAAACTCATCCGTATGGCGGACCTGGACCTGAAGGCCTCGTCGAAATCGGATCAGGAGGCATTGACCGAGAAGCTCATGAAGGGCATCGAGATCCGCACCGCGGGTGGCGCAAACCTCTACGCCATGGCCTACCGCGACAACGAGCCGGACAAGGCGAAACGCGTCGTCCAGTCGATGGTCTCGATTTTTGTCGAGTCGGGCCTGGGCGCCAGCCGCAAGGACACCGACTCGGCCAAGACCTTCCTGGCCGAGCAGATCAAGACCTTCGAGGCCAAGCTGGAAGAGGCCGAGACGCGGCTGAAGGAATTCAGGCTGCGCAATATCGGTGCCCAGGGCGCCGACGGCAAGGACGCTGCCGGCCGAATAGCAGAGATCAGCGGCCAGCTCGAAGCCGCCAAACTGCAGTTGCGCGAAGCCGAAAACGCACGCGACGCGGCCAAGCAGCAACTGGCCGCCGAGCGGGGCCAGGGCGGCGCCACCAGCACGACACAAAGCCTGCTGCAGGAATCGGCGCTCTCGGTGGCCACGCCCGAACTCGACTCCCGTATCGAGGGCCACAAGCGCAACCTCGACGGGCTGTTGCAGCGCTACACCGAACAGCATCCCGACGTGCAGAGCACGCGGCGGCTGATCAAGGACCTGGAAGCGCAGAAGAAGAAGGAAGTGGTCGAACTGCGCAAGGCCGCGATGCTGACAGCCTCTGCCGGGCCTTCGACAGCCAATAGCAGCCTGGCGGCGCAGGAACTGGGGCGCATGCTCGCCGGTTCTGAAGTGCAGGTGGCTGCGTTGCGTGCCCGTGTCGGCGAGTACGCCTCGCGCTATGCCGCGGCCAGGGAATCGCTGAAGGTGGCGCCCCAGATCGAGGCCGAGGCCGCGCAACTCAACCGCGACTACGCCATCACCAAGAAGAACTACGAGGATCTCGTGGCCCGCCGGCAGTCGGCGGTGATGTCTGGCGAACTGGACGTGGCCTCCGGCGTGGCCGAGTTCCGCCTCATCGACCCGCCGCGCGTGGCGCCCAAGCCCGTCTCGCCCAACCGCTTGCTCCTGCTGCCCGTGGCCTTGCTGGCGGCGCTGGCAGCAGGGCTGGGCATGGCCTTTGCCGCCAGCCAACTGCGCCCCACCTTCAGCGATGCCGACCAGTTGCGCCTGACCACGGGCCTGCCGCTGCTGGGCGTGGTGACGATGCTGACTACCGAAACCGACCGCCGCCGCCAGCGTGGCAGCCTGTTCCGATTCGTAGCGGCTTCGGGTGGGCTCGTCGGCCTGTTCATCGCCGGTATCGTGGCCATGACCCTGACCAGCCGCTACGGCCTATGACCCTATGAGCAGCCTGATCGAACAAGCCGCGCAGCGGCTGGAGCAACTGCGCCAGGCCGGGATCACCATTCCGGAGCCGGGGCTGCCCGAGGCCGCGCCGACGGCAGCGGCCGCTGCAGCCAACCTCGAGCGCACGTCGCCGTGGGCCCAGCCTGTGCAGGCAGCGCCCCTCGTCGTGCCCGAAACGCCCGATAGCCTGATCCAGTCGCGGAAGGTCGAGATCGACCTCGCGGCCTTGGGCGTCGCCGGCATCGTCACGCCGATTTCGCCGCGCTCGCACATGGCCGACCAGTACCGCGTCATCAAGCGTCCGCTGATCGCCAACGCGATGGGCCGCGGGGCGGCGACGGTGGCCCACGGCAACCTGATCATGGTCACCAGCGCGCTACCGGGCGAAGGCAAGAGCTTCACTTCGATCAACCTGGCTATGAGCATCGCCGCGGAACTCGACCACACCGTGATGCTGGTCGACGCCGACGTCGCGCGCCCGTCCATCTTGCGCATGCTGGGCCTGCCGCCCGGCCCGGGCCTGCTCGACCTGCTTGAAGGCAAGGCCGAGATGGCCAACGTGCTGCTGCGCACCAACGTCGACAAGCTCACCATCCTGCCCAGTGGTTCGCCGCACCCGCGCGCCACCGAACTGCTGGCCAGCGACGCCATGTCCAGCCTGCTGGGAGACATGGCCACGCGCTATCCCGACCGCATCATCATCTTCGACTCGCCGCCGCTCTTGCTGACCACCGAGTCGCGTGTGCTGGCCACCCACATGGGGCAGATCGTGGTCGTGGTGCACGCCGACCGCACGCTGCAGGGCACAGTCAAGCAGGCGCTGGCCGCCATCGAGGCCTGCCCGCTGAAGCTGATGGTGCTGAACAAGGCGCGCGGTGGCGTCGGCGGCTCGTACGGCAGCAGCTACGGCTACGGTTACGGTTATGGCTACGGTTATGGCTACGGTTACGGCTACGGGGCGGCAGCCCCGGCCGGTGGGCAGGGCAAGGGCGCCGCAGCCGGGGCCCAACCCGAAGCCGAGGCCACCGAGAGCCCCGGGGCTTCCGGCCGCGGATGACGCGGCAAGCGCACATGAATGGCCCAGACCCGCGCAACGCCCGAGCAAGGCAGCGGGCCATGGCGACCACTGCGTTGGCGCGTGCGGTTGCGTGCACCTGTGCAGCCCTGACGGCCATCCCGGTGTCGGCGCAGGATGCAGGCCGCTCCTCCAGTTTCTCGACGACGCTGGACACCTCGCTCACCTACATCGACAGCAGGCGCGACGACGCGCTGCTGCAGGGCAGCGACCTGACCACAGAGGTCCGGCCCGGTTTCCGCTATGCCAGCCGCTCCGGCCGTGTGCGCGGCTCAGTGAACTACGGCCTGGGCCTGGTGCACCACACGCGCGGTTCGCCGTCGACCGAGGCCCAGCACCAGCTCGGCGCCAACCTCATCGGCGAACTGGTCGAGCGGCGTGCCTTCGTCGATGTCACGGCGTCGATCGCCAAACAACCGCTGTCGGCCTATGGCCAGCAGTCGGTGGACAGCAACCGGGCCGACAACGCCAACCTCGGCGAGGTCTGGAACCTGTCCGTCTCGCCCTACGTCAGCGGCACGCTCGGTGATGTGGCGGTCTACAACCTGCGCCTGAACGCGGCAACCACGAACACCCGAAAGTCCATCTCCGGCGACTCCACCAGCACGGGCGGGTCGGTCTCGCTCAACTCGGCCAGCCGCGGCGCAGTGATCGGCTGGGGCCTCACGGCATCCACCACGACGACCGACTTCCGCGCCGGCACCGAGTCGACCAGCGAACGCGCCATCGCGTCGCTCAACATCACGCCTGACGTCGATTGGGCGCTGACGCTGCGCGGCGGCAAGGAGTCGACCGACATCGGTGCCAGTCAGCAGCAGTCCTATTCAACCTGGGGTGCTTCGGTGCGCTGGCAGCCTTCGCCGCGCACCACGGCGGACGTGAGTACCGACCACCGCTTTTTCGGCCGTTCGTACAGCGTGGCGCTGTCGCACCGCTTCCCTCTGTCCAACGTGCGCTTCACCAGCGCGCGCGACGTCACGCTCGGCACCAACCCGAACGGGCTGGGGCAGCCGCAGACGCTGTACCAGCTGTTCTACGCGCAGTTCGCGTCGATCGAGCCCGACCCCATCCTGCGCGACCAGCTTGTGCTCACCTTCCTCGGCGGCCAGGGCCAGGACCCGAACGCCGCCGCCGGCGGTGGTTTCGTCTCCGCCGGGCCCAGCCTGCAGGAAAGACACGACTTCGCCTGGAGCTACAACGCCAAGCGCCTGACGCTGGCCCTGCAGGCCTTCGCCAACCGCAGCGGCCAGATCGGCAGCACGTCCGTTACGCCGGTGGGCGAGGACGTGCGCCAGCGCGGCTACAACGGCACCGTGTCCTATCGCCTGACGCCCACGGCGTCCTTCGGCATCAACGGCTCGCGTCTGATGACCAAGCCGACCTCGGTGCAGCCCGGCACCGACCTGAAGTCGCTTTCGCTGAGCTTCACCGAACAGCTGGGCCGCCGCACCACCGGCGCCTTGAGCGCGCGTTACAGCGTGTTCAACAGCGCCGTCAACCCTTACCGCGAGTCGGCCGTGACCGCCTCGTTGGCCATGCGGTTCTAGCGCCATGTACGAAGCCTTCTACGGCCTCACGGCCAAACCCTTCCAGCTCAACCCCGACCCGAGCTTCTACTTCGCCAGCAAGCAGCACCGGCGGGCCAAGGCCTACCTGGAATACGGCGTCTCGCGCAACGAAGGCTTCATCGTCATCACCGGCGAAATCGGCGCCGGCAAGACCATGGTGCTGCGCAGCCTGATCGAAGGGCTGAACGGCAGCAACGTCATCACCGGCCACCTGGTGACCACGCAGCTGGGTGCCGAAGACACGCTGCGCATGGTGGGTGCTGCCTTCGGCTTCCGCGTCAAGGACGTGCCCAAGAGCGAGTTGCTGATCACGCTGGAGGCCTTCCTCATCAGCCAGACGAGCAAGGGCAAACGCTGCCTGCTCATCGTCGACGAAGCGCAGAACCTGACGCCGCGCGCGGTGGAAGAGCTGCGCATGCTCAGCAACTTCCAGTTCGGCAACCAGGCGCTGCTGCAGAGCTTTCTGGTCGGCCAGCCCGAGTTCCGGCAGATCCTGCAGCAGCCCGAGATGGAGCAGTTCCGCCAGCGCGTGGCCGCTACCTGCCACATCGGGCCGCTGGACGTGGACGAGACGCGCAGCTACATCGAGCATCGGCTGAAGTGCGCCGGCGCCAAGGGCAAGCCGACTTTCGAGCCCGCAGCCTATACCGGCATCTACGCGGCCACGGGCGGCATTCCGCGCCGCATCAACTCCGTTTGTGATCGCCTGCTGCTGGCCG
>JBBRBW010000046.1:0-32819 GCA_038205425.1 Burkholderiales bacterium
GGCATGGAGGGCCTGCTGAACCCCCTCAAAAACATCAGGAAGCCGTCCGGGTCAAACGAACGAGATCGCCGGCTCCGCGAGGGTGAGTACGCGGCCATCGCAGAGGCACTCTCTGAGTCCGAGAACACGTGGGTACGCCCCGCCTTTGACTTGGCCATCGAGACGTCGCTCCGGCAAGGCATGCTGCTGGCGCTCCGCTGGGAGTGGATCGACCTGTCGCGCCAGGTCATCTGGATTCCCACCGAGTTCAGGCGCCATGGCAACAAGGGGGTACCTCCGGCTCTTCCGCTGTCCCAGAAGGCGGTAGCGGTGCTTCGAGGACTGCCGCACTCCACGGACGGCCGAGTTTTCGCTACGAGCCAGAACGCGATCGTCTGCGTCTGGAAGAAGACGCTCAAGCGCCTTGCAATCAACGGACTGCGATGGCACGACCTGAGGCACGAGGCCGCCTCGCGGCTGTTCGAGAAGGGTCTAAACCCAATGGAAGTGGCCTCGATCACTGGCCACAAGACCTTGAACATGCTGCGTCGGTACACGCACCTGCAGCCAGACGCACTGGCCAAGAAACTCGGTTGAGATCAGATCAAATTGCCTAGGAGCCTGTCGGACTTGAGTCTGCCCGCGGGCGTGAGACCGAAGTCCGCGCATTTCAAGGTTCCGCACGGCGAGTTCGACGCACGCGAGGCGCTCGGGGCTCTGGTGGGCGCCCTGGCGCCACTGCGGGACCTCAAATCAGCGCGTTTGATCGGCATTTGACCCCCTAAACCTCACGCCGCACGCAGCACGTGCAGGCGCTTGATGTTCCAGGCCATCGTCACCAACGACCACTCGCCGCGCGCCTTGTCCAGCCCACGCATGCTCATCTGGCGCCAGCCCATCACGCGCTTGATGATGCCGAACACCGGCTCCACAGTCTGCTTGCGCAGCCCATACAGTGCTCGACCTGTTTTCGTGCTCAACCGGTGGGCCATCTTCACCACCGGATCGTCGGTCTCAGGCGCTGGCGCGTCCGCAGCGAAGCGCCCAAGCACTGGAATGTGGTGGGATTCGCGCTTCATCGACAGCATTGGAGCGATTTCGTGCGCCACGCAGGCCTGCACGTTGGCATGGCTGAAGTAGCCCGCGTCGGCAAGCAACGTCGAGATGCACCCCAGTGCCTGCGGCAGGGCCCGGATCTTATCCAGTACCGGCGCAATTTCGCGCTTGTCGTTGGGCGCCTGCGTGACGTGCGCCGTGATCACCAGCATCGTTGCGGTGTCGACCGCAGCCTGCGTGTTGTAGCTCTGCTCGAAGCCACCCCCCGAAGTCGGCATGATGCGCGACTCTTCGTCGGTGAGGTTGACCTGGTCGCCTGGCCTGGGTTCTCGGGGCGGTGGCTCGGGATCGGGTCCGCGCGGCTTCTTGCCTGCTGCGCGCTGGGCCTGGCGCTTGGCGCACTTGACCTCGTGCGCTTGGCTCTGCACCGCATGGCGCTCGGCCGCCCGCTGCTCGATCTTCACCTTGGCTTGCGCCAGCGCGGCCAGGCGTTGCTCGCGTCGCGCGATCTCTGCAGGCACATCCAGTCCATCATTGACGGGCCGGTTGTCGCTGTCCTCGGCCAGCTTGAGCAACTGCTGCACTTCCTCGCGCAACTGGGCTTCGATTCTGTTGGCGTGCTCCCACGACAGCGCGCTGTGCTTGCTGGCGTTGGCCGCAATCTTGGTGCCGTCCAGCGCGATGGTGCCCAGCTTGAGGCACTTCATCTCGCGCGCCAGCATCAGCACCTGCACGAACAGCGCCTCGATCTGCGGCAGGAAGCGCCGCCGAAACGTGGCGATGCTGTCGTGATCGGGTTGGGTGTTGGCCGCGATGAACCGCATGGCCACCGAGTCGTGGCAGGCGCGCTCGATCTTGCGGCTGGAGTGCAGGCCGGTGGTGTAGCCGTAGACCAGCAAGCCCAGCAGCATCGCCGGGTGGTAGGCATCGCTGCTGCGACGGGCGTACTGCCGTGTCAACGCGCTCAGGTCCAACTGGTCAGTGACCTCGACGACGAAGCGCGCCAGATGACTCTGAGGAAGCCACTCGTCCACCGACGGTGGCAGAAGGTAAGCGGTTTCTCGGTCGACAGCTATGAAGCGGCTCATGGGATGGGTGCCTGGCAAATCGATGTCGCCATTGTCTCGGTCACCGCCCCATTGCGGTAGGCGTGAAAGCCCGACAGGCTCCTAGACACTGTCCCCCCGCGGTACTAAGCCCGTGCAGGCGCTTCGTACCGGCGCATGAAGACCCCGGGGTCGGGGCCGAGCCCAATGGATTCCGCAACGCAGCCCACGTTGCCTTCCACGGTCTCCACCCCACCTCATCGGAGTCTTGCCATGCACAACTTCATCCGCTCCCTCTCGACCGTCCTGCTGGCCGCCACGGCCGTGTCGGCCTTTGCCAGCACCGGCAGCAGCACGCAGCAGCGTGTGGAAATCAGCGCACCGCGCAACGGTGTCAACGCGGCGCAGGCCGCGCAGGCGCTGCGCGACTTCGACACCACCTACGACATGTCCAACGGCCGCAGCCTGACGGTGACGGCCTACGGCAACCTCCTGGAGATGCGCTACGCCAAGCGCTCGACCAAGGTGCTGCGGCACGACGGCCAGGGCAACTTCGTCTCGCGCGACGGCAGCATCTCGCTGCAGTTCGAGGTCGACGGTGACGGCGAGGCCAGGCTGGTGCGCCTGACCGCCCCCGCCAGCTGGCTGTGACCCTTTTGCCCGCCGACGGCCTTAGCCACACTTGGCAGAGGCTTAGCGCCGCTTTAGCGGCCCGCTAAGGACTTCAAGGCTCCTGCCGGACAGAGTTCAGCCACGGACTTCGGGGTGCATCCACCCCGGGGTTCGAAGCCCGCCGAGGCGGTGGGTGCCAACTCCAAACAGGAGCCGTCCATGAATCCCTTCTCCGAAGTTCGCGCTGCCCCCGCCGACCCCGACCGCAGGTCGCTTTCGTCCGACTTCGCCGCTGCACCCCAGCTGCCGCTGGCGCTATTCGACGAGATCGAGTGCGGCCTGATCGTCTGCGACGACCAGGGTGTCATCCACTTCGCCAACCAGGCCGCACGCCAGGAGTTGTTCAGCCAGCGTCTGCTGCTGCAGGTGCTGGGCCGGCGTCAGCCGTGTTCCGCACTCGGGCTGGAGACGCTGGCCGGCAGCTACGGCCTGACGCTGGCCGAGCGGCGTGTGCTGGGCGCACTGGTGCGCGAGGCCACGCCACGCGACATCGCGCGTCAGCACGCTGTTGCGCTGAGCACGGTGCGCACGCAGATCTCGTCGATACGCGCCAAGTTCGGCACGCGCAGCATCGAAGGACTGCTGCTGCGTGCCGCCGAGGTGCCGCCGGTGGCCAGCGCGCTGCGCCTGGCCGCGTCGACGGCGCCGCCACCGATGCTGGCCGCGGCCTGACGCCGCACGGGCCAGCTCCCATAGTCACGAAGGAGAGAGCGACATGAAAGTCAAGTCGTCACCTGGCGCCGAACACTACGCCTTGCGGCGCAGCGTGGCCGGCGTCTTCGGCATCGCCGTCGGCAGCACCGCCCTGGCGGGCGTCATCGTGCTGTTCGGCGACGCCTCCAGCATGCCCTGGCTACCTGCCACGCCGGCCAACATCGCGGTCCTGAAGCGTTGCGACGGCGTGCCCGGCACGGCCGCGCGCCACGCCTGCATCGAGGCCGTGATCGCCGAGGTCAAGGCGCGCGATGCGGCGCAGCGCTTTGCGACAAACGAGCCGCAAGTCGGGCCGCAATGGCCGACCAACTAGGGGCTGTCCACGATGCCGGGCGGGCACGCTCGAGGCATCGCAAAACAGTGCGTTTGTTGTTGTGCCCAACGGCGAAGCGTCACGCGACACTGCCTTGCATCAGCCCAGCACCGTGGACAGCAGGCCCGCCACGCCCAGCCCCAGCGCCGCCAGCGCGTCGCCGGCGATGAGCCCGCCGCCGAGCAGCGATACCGTGCCCATGTCCGATGACACCGCGGCGCGGCCTTCCTCGCTCTGCGCCGCGTCCTGGTCGGCACGGCTGGCGCCCAGCATCGCGGCCGCACTCGAGATCACGCCGCCCAGCGCAAACCACGCCGACGTGGCCAGGCCCAGGAAGGTGCCGAAGGCGTAGGCGTAGGGGCTGGGCAGCAGCACGGCGTCCAGCGTGAAGTCGAGCGCGCGCGTGCCGCGGCTCTTCGTCGCCCAGCGCAAGTAGGCCGGGTGCTGCAGCAGCGCCTTGCGCGCCATCTGCACCACCAGGCCCAGCACCACGCCGAGCACGATGGCCACGCGCTGGTAGGGTTTGTCGTCGGTCAGGCTGCGCAGGGCGCCGACGATCTTGTAGGTCATCGCCGACGCCCATTGCGGCGGCAGGTCCTTGGCCTGCATCACGGTCTGGTCCAGCGCCAGCACCGGGTAGGCGCTCATGAACAGGCGCGCAAAACCCACCGTCAGCACGGCGCCCACCACCAGCCCCAGCACCTGGAAGCGGAATTGCACCGTGCGCGGTGTACCCAGGCGCCAGCCGGTTGAGCGGTCCTGTTGCATGTCGGCGGCAACGCTGCAGGCAACGAGCAATATGCCGCCGGCCATCAGCCCGACGATGGGGTCCTTGAGCCCCAGTGCCGCCATCAGCACCACTGCGGTGACGAAGGCCGAGGAGATCGGCGACGAGTCGCTGATGCCCAGCGAGATGCCGTTGACGAGCGCAAACACGAAGACCAGCGCGACGGCGATGGCGATGAAGAACAGCGGCTGGTGCAGCACCGAAGCGCCCACCACCGCCACGGCGGCGCCCCAGAAGAGCACCCAGGCCACCAGCCGGCCGACGTGGGTGCGCTGCCAGTCGGCCTGCACCGGCACCGCCTCGCGCTGCGCCGGCGGCGCACGCCAGCGACGCCACGCCTGGCCCAGGATCTGGCCGACGTCGAGCAGCGCCGCGCCCATGATCAGCCCGAGGCCGATCAGGAAGGTGATCTTGCGGAAGGGCTCGCCCGCCTTCAGCCAGCCGCCTTCGATGAAGGTCGGGATCAGCAGCGTGCCGGTGAGGCCTGCCACCAGCGCCGGCACGCCGATGCGTGCGCCCACCAGCAAGCCGGCGCCCAGCGTCGAGGTCGACAGCTCGATGACGCCCAGCCAGGCCAGTTTGGCCGCGCCGATGCCGCCCACCAGGCCCAGACCAATGCCACTGCCCAGCCGCGACACCGAGCGGCGCAACAGCACGGGGTCGGTCAGCGCTCGCAGGATGTTGGCTACCGCCAGGCCCGACGGGAAGGTGAGCTGCAGGCGGTCGACCAGGATCGGCGTGTAGAGCATGCCTACGCCGGCGCCGAACATGCCGATGGACATCATGAAGAGCACCAACTGCCACACCGGCGGTTCGGGCAGACCCATCCACGTCATGGCCTGGATCAGCACGCCCATGGCCGACATGCCGGCTACCGAGGCGGCCGCGGTCTGCATGTAGTTCGCGCCGTGTTTGCCTTCGGGGCCGTAGCCGAAGGTCACGGTCGAGCCCAGGATGCCAGCGAGCACCTGCCCGCCGACAAAAAAGCCGATCGAGAAGTTCATGTAGGCCGCCGTCACCCCGCCCAGCGGGCCGAGGATGAAGATGCCCAGCACCGCCAGCATCAGGTAGTAGCGCGGGCTGTTCATCGGCGGCAGCCAGCGCCAGCGCTGCGTGGTGGCGCTGACGGAAACGGGCACTGAGGGCAGGGCGCTGGAGGGCATGCTCATACGAAGCCGGTGCACGAAGGACGGCTGGCAGTGTAGGGGCGGCCGTCGTGCCGGGCCGCGGCCGGCCAGGGCGGATAATCCAGCCCGTGAAGCAGGCCAGACCGCCGCCGGTGCAAGCGTGGAAACACGGCACTGGAGGAAGGTCCGGACTGCACAGAGCAGCGTAGCAGCTAACGGCTGTCCACCGCGAGGTGAGGATCAGAGCAACAGAGACGAGTCAGATCGGGGTTCCCGCGAAGGGTGCTCTGTGAGGCGCTGGCGGAAGCCGGCGAGAGGGCGGCGCAAGCTGCCCGAAGGCGGCGCAAGCCGCCTCCGAGCAGCCACCCAGACCGGGGCTGCGCCCCGGTCTGGGTGAAACGGGCAATCTCTGCGCGCAGCAACACCAAGTAGGCCGGCGTTGACGTGGCTCGCGGAGCCGGCGGGTAGGTGGCACCGAGCCGAAGGGTGACCTTCGGCCCAGAGGAATGGCGGTCACGGTCGGGCTTCGCAAGAAGACCGGCCGCACAGAATCCGGCCTATCGGCTTGCTTCACACTTTCTTCGATGGGTCGGCACCGTGCCGGCCCCGCGCCGGCCCCGGCGGCGCTCAGCCGCCGCGCCGCGCCACCCAGTAGGTGGCGCCCTCGGTGCCGTAACGCTCTTCGTGCGGCGTGTCGCGGGGCAGCGTGAAGCTGTCGCCGGGTAGCAGGCGGCGCGTCTGGCCATCGACGCTGAGCCACATCTCGCCTGCGCTGACCACGGCGTCGGCGTCGAAGTCGTGGCTGTGCGTGGCCACCACGGCACCGGGCGGCCAGCGGCGCTCCAGCGCCTCGTCGAAGCCGGCGGCCAGCGCGCGGCGCTCGAAGGTGGCGAAATCGAGGTCGGACATCTTTAGGCTCCTGCTGCGGGGTTTCATGACCGTCGTGCCGCGGCGCCCAGCCGGAACAGTCTTCGCAGCCTGGACGTATGCGCATTGAAGCACCGATCGCCCGGCCTCACTACACTGTGCCGTTTGACCCCGCACCGATGAATCCCAACGCCGCCACGCTGTGGCCCGGCCCGCGCTGGACGCTGGCCCTGCTGCTGGCCTGCCTGGGCATGATCGGGCCGTTCTCGATCGACACCTACCTGCCCGCGTTCTCGGGCATTGCGGCGTCGCTCGGCGCCACGCCGGTGCAGATGCAGCAGACGCTGTCGAGCTACCTGCTCGGCTTCGCGGTGATGAACCTGTTCCACGGCGCGCTGTCCGACAGCCTGGGCCGCCGGCCGGTGGTGCTGGTCGGCGTGGCGCTGTTCACGCTCGCCTCGGTGGGCTGCGCGCTCAGCCAGACCATCGGACAGCTGGTGTTCTTCCGCGCGCTGCAGGGCATGTCGGCGGGCGCCGGCATGGTGGTCTCGCGCGCCATCATCCGCGACATGTTCCCGCCCGCCGACGCACAGCGCGTGATGTCGCAGGTGACGATCTACTTCGGCATCGCGCCGGCGGTGGCGCCGATGATCGGCGGCTGGCTCTTCACGCATACCGACTGGCACGCCATCTTCTGGCTGCTGGTGCTGCTTGGCGCAGCGCTGTGGCTGTCGATGTGGCGCTGGCTGCCCGAGACGCTGGACCGCCCGCAGCGCCAGCCCTTCCAGGTCGGCAACCTGTTGCGCGGTTACGCGCAGATGATGCGCAGCCCGCGCTTCATGGCGCTGGTGCTGGCCAGCGGCGTGCCCTTCAACGGCATGTTCCTCTACGTGCTGGCCGCGCCCGTATTCCTGGGTGAACACCTGCGGCTGGGGCCGACGCAGTTCTTCTGGTTCTTCATGCTCACCATCGGCGGCATCATGAGCGGAGCCTGGGCCTCGGGCCGCTTGGCCGGACGCATCAAGCCGCGCCACCAGATCCGCCACGGCTTCGTCATCATGTTCCTCACCTCGCTGGTGAACGTGACGCTGAACCTGTTCTTCGAGCCGCATTGGGCGTGGGCGATGCTGCCGGTGGCGGTGTTTTCCTTCGGCTGGGCGCTGATGGTGCCGGTGGTGACGCTGATGACACTGGACCTGATGCCCGAACGCCGCGGCATGGCATCTTCGGTGCAGTCCTGCGTCGGCAGCCTGGCCAATGCGGCGGTGGCCGGCATCGTCGTGCCGCTGGTCATGCACTCGCCGCTGGCGCTGGCCCTGACCTCGCTGGCGATGATGGGTATCGGCGTTCTCGCCTGGGTGTGGGTCAAGCCGAGGCTGCCGGTGGCGCCGGCCTGACCGGCCGGCGCGGCATCTCGAAGTTCAGGCCGCGGAGCGCGCGGCGTCGCGGCGACGGGCCAGGCTCGCCACACCGGCCAGGCCGAGGCCGAACATCAGCCAGGTGCCGGGTTCGGGCACGGCCGTCACGACGTTGCCGTTCACCACCTGCACCGTCAGGTCGAGCAGGTTCGAGTCGAGCAGCAGCACGTCGGAGAAGACGAGCGGGCTCATGCCGGCCTGCATGACGTTGAAGCCGATGTTGGCCAGCACGCCGTTGCCGTTGACGCCCGGCAGGGCGCCAATCAGCGAGCCCGCGTTGAAGCTGATCGAGCCGAGCGTGTTGTTGATCGTGCCGCCGACGAAGAAGGTCGTGCCGCCCGCCGGCAGCAGCGCGCCTTCGGTCACCGAGGTGGCTTGCAGCACGATGGGGTCGAAGGCCAGCGAGAACTGGTAGGCATAGAGGTCGAGCACGCCGGTGAGCGCCACCTCGACGGTGACCGGCGAGCCGACGATGCCGGGGGTGGGCGTTGCGACGAGCGACAGCACGGAACCGGCGGTCTGCGCGGAGGCTGCAGTGGCCAGGGCGCCCAGGGCGGCTGCGGCGAGGCCCTGCTTCCATGCGTGCCAGTGATTCATGATCATGCGCTCCGGGTGAGTTTCGACGGGTTCTGCGAGGGGCACCTGCTGCCGCCCCGTTCATGCGAGTTCGATGCACGACGCGTGCCGTGTGCAGCCGCCATCGTGTGGGGCCCTCGGCGCAGCCCCGTCATCTCGCGATGGTGTCATCTCCAGGCGCCTCTGCGCGCCCAGCGAACCCACCCACCCCCGCATTCGGGGGTGGGGCCTAACGCGCGTCCGGCACAAAGACCAGACGCGCCTGCAGCGCAAGCACGGCCGCCTCCAGCGACTTCAGCGCCGCCGGGCCGGCCGCGTCGCGGCGGAACACCTGCTTGACGACCGCGCCCCGCGCCACACCCAGGTTCGCCCAGGCGCCGTCCTGCAGCCCGGGCTCCTCGAAGGTCGCGGGCATGCCGAAGAACCCGGCCGCCGTCACCGAGCGCGCCAGGGCATCGAAATCGGCCGGCGTCAGGCGCGCGCGCGAAACCTGGTCCTGCGTACCCAGGCGTGCCTTGCCGGTGACGGTGACCACCGCGCCGCCGTCGCGGCGCAGTTCGACGCGCGAGCCCGTGGCGCAACCGGAGCAGTCGCGTTCGAGCGTGATGGCGGTGATGGCGCCAGCCTCGGAGGCGGCGGCGGGGGTGGTGGTGGTGGTCGGCGGTGTCGTCATGCGGAAGTCGGCGGGCCTTGCTGCACAGGCCGGGAGCACGAAGCACGCGCAAAGCACGCCGAGGGTGCGCCACCGGCGGCTGCCGGCAGGGCACTCGAATGAGGGGGTGGGCGAGGTCATGTGCAGCTCCGGTGGAAGTCCTCGCTCATAGTAGAACCTGAGCAACGGAAGGGTCGATCGACGGGCGCCGCTCCAGCATTACCCTGATAGGTGGTGGAGGCCTCCCCGGCGCATGATTCTTGCTGACGCTCCGGCAAGCCCGCCTTACGGTCGCGCTGCAATTTCCACACCTGTCCTGCCGGGCCGGGCCACAAGCCCGTCATCCCGGCCGTATTTCGAAGAGGATCCTCGATGAAGAAGACCCGGTCATCCGCCGTGCCGATGGGCGCGCTGTTCACCATGCTCATGGTGGCAGCTGGCGCATCCAATGTCATGGCGGCGCCTGCGCAGGGCCGCAGCGTGGCCACGCCGGCCACCGCCGCGCAGAGCGCCACGGCACACCCTTCGCGGGCCTTCTGGCTCGAGCAGCGGGGTACGCCGGCAGCGGTATCGGCGCGTGGCGAGAAAGCGGCCGTGGCGGCCACACGTTTCCGTGCCGTGACGCTGGACAAGCTCAGCCTGGCGGGCGTGCTGCAGGCCGCGCCTGCCGAGCGCAGCACCGCGGCGCGGCAGAGCCCGCTCGTCATCGTGCTGCCCGATCCGGCAGGCGGCTTCCAGCGCTTTGCGGTCGTCGATTCACCGGTGATGGAGCCCGGCCTGGCCGCGCGCCACCCCGAGATCAAGACCTACGCCGGCCGCGGCATCGACGACCCGACGGCCTCGCTGCGCATGAGCGTCACGCCGCTGGGTATGCAAGCCTCGGTGCGCGCCGCCAGCGGCGCCTGGTACGTCGAGCCCTACTACCACCGCGACGAGAGCCTGTACGCCAGCTACCGCCGTGCCGACGTGCCGCAGCGCCGCACCAGCTTCGCCGAGGGTCTGCTGACGCAGGCGCAGGTGTCGCTGTCGCGCGGTCGCTACCGCGCCGGCGACGCCGTGCAATTGCAGGGCATGGGCTTCGTGCCCAACGCCACGGTGACGATCACCGTGCGCCAGGGCGGCCAGGCCGTCGCGCGCCAGACTTTGCACGCCACCGCCGGCGAGGACGGCACCCTGTCGGCCAGTTTCAAGGCCGACCCCTACCGCGCCACCGGCAGCTACGAGGTGACGCTCAGCGACGGCCGCAGCACCAGCACCTCGGCCTACCAGGTGGTGGCCGACGGCGCCACGCTCGACGCCTCGGTGGGCAGCCAGCTGCGCATCTACCGCCTGGCGCTGCTGACCGACCCGGCCTACGCCACCTACTTCGGCGGCTCGGCCAACGTCACGGCTGCAAAGGTCGCGCTCGTCAACCGCGTGACGCAGGTCTATGAAGACGAGACCTCGATCCGCCTCGTGCTGATCGCCAACAACGACGTGCTCAACCTCAACACGGCGGCGCAGTTCTCGAACCCCAACGGCCCCTGCGGCGGCACCGCCTGCTTCCCGACGGCCAGCGTGAGCTGCTCGAGCGCAACGCTGACGCGCAACCGCATCGTCGTCGGCCTGCTCGCCGGTGCGAGCAACTTCGACATCGGCCACATCGCGGTCGGCGCAGGGGGCGGCGGAATCGCCAGCCTCGGCGTCGTCGGCGCCAACAACAAGGCGCAGGGCTGCACGGGCCTGCCCACGCCTGTAGGTGACCTGTTCGCCGTCGATTTCGTGGCCCACGAGATGGGTCACCAGTTTGCCGGCAACCACACCTTCAACGGCACCGTCGGCAACTGCTCGGGCGGCAACCGCAGCGCCGCCAACTCGGTCGAGCCGGGCAGCGGCTCGTCGATCATGGCCTACGCCGGCATCTGCGGCACCGACGACCTGCAGCCGCACAGCGATGCCTACTGGTCGCAGCGCAGCTTCGACGAAATCGTCACCTACACCTCGGCGGCCGCCACCAGCGTCAACGAAGTGCAGTATGGCGCGCTCGCCGGTTTTGCCGCCAACGGCCAGCAGTTCCAGCTGCGCTACAACGGCAACGACTCGGCGCCCATCGTACGTGGCTCGAGCTACACCATCGCCGGCATCAAGGCCGCCGTCGAGGCCATCGCCGGCTGGCCCGCGGGCGGCACAGTCGCCGCCAGCACCGTCGGTGACACGGCCTTCACCCTCACCTTCGGCGGCACGCTCACCTTTGTCAACGTCAGCGAACTCCAACTCGTCAATTGCACCGGCGGCTGCACCGGCTTCGTCGGCGAAATCGCCGTCGGTGGCCTGTCCACGCGTGGTGGCAGCACCGTCACCGCAACCGGCAACAGCGCACCGACGGTCACGCTGCCTGCGGCCAGCTACACCATCCCGCTGCGCACGCCGTTTGCGCTGACGGGCAGTGGCAGCGACGCCGACGGGGATGTGCTCACCTACTTGTGGGAACAGACCGATCGTGGCGCCACCACCGGCACCAGCCTGATCAGCAACACGAAGGCCAACGGGCCGCTTTTCCGCCAGTTCGGCCTGCGAGCCGTGGTCAGTGCCGCCGACACGCTGCTCTACAACTCGCCGGGCGAAAACGCCGTCAACACCAACCCGACGCGGGTCTTCCCCGACCTGGCGCAGGTCCTGGCCAACAACACCAATGCCGAAACAGGCACCTGCCCGCTGGCGGGCGGGTCACCGACCGGCACCGAGACCGACTGCTTCTCCGAGTACCTGCCGACCGTGGGCTACAGCGGTTTTGCCGGTGTCAACGCCGAACCGTCGCTGAACTTCAAGCTCACCGTCCGTGACGGGCGGGGTGGCGTGAACAGCTCGACGACGAAGTTGCTGCTGGCCCCGACTGCCGGCCCCTTCCTGGTGACAGCGCCGAACACCGCGGCGCAACTGGAAGGTGGCATGCCGACCACCGTCACCTGGAGCGTGGCCGGCACCAATGCTGCGCCGGTGAGCACGGCCAACGTGAGAATCATGCTGTCGATCGATGGCGGCCTGAGCTACCCCTACACGCTGGCCGCGCAGACGCCCAACGACGGCAGCGAGACCGTCACGCTGCCTATCATCGCCACCGCCGCGGCCCGCGTGAAGGTCGAAGCCATCGGCAACGTCTTCTTCGACGTCTCGAACGCCAGCTTCCCGATGGTGCTGCTGGCCGACCTCAACGGTGACGGACAGGTCAACTGCACCGACATCGCCATCGTCAAGGCCGCGCTCGGCAAGCGTGTCGGCGACGTCGGCTTCGACCCGCGTGCCGACGTCAACAACGACGGTGTGATCGACGTGCGCGACCTGGCCTTCGTGACACGCCGTGTCACCACCGGCAGCCGCTGCGTGTAAACGCGCTCACGCAGCCGGCGCTTGGGCGCCGGCAGATGTGCCGAGGCTCCTTCCTGGCGACAGGTAGGGGCCTCTTGCATTTTGCGTCGCCGTGCGCGGCGGGTGCGCGGGCGGGCGCGGTGTCGCGACGACAGTCGGGGTCAAGTCACAGGCGCGGACTGCCGATATCCCGACGAGGAGCTCCCGCCATGACCCCGATGCCGTTCGTCCGCCGTTTCCTTGGTCCTGCCAGCATGCTGCTGGCGGCGTTGCTGCTGTGCTTCGGCGCCGCGCAGGCCTCCGAACCGGCGGCGCACGCCCCGGCGAAGGCTACGAAGTTGAGCAAGGCCGAGAAGGCCGCCGCGGCTGCTGCGAAGGACGAAGCCGAGGCCGAGGCCCCACCCGACCCGCTGGAGCACTTGCGCCAACGCCTGGCCGACCGTCTGGCGGCAGCGCGTACCAGCGTCGCCGGCGGCCCCTACGACGTGCGTGTGTCGGCGCGGTCGCCGGCACCGGCGCCGGCACCGCCCGCAGGCACCGGGGGCCACAAGCCCGCCGGCAAGGCGGCGCCCGGTCACAACGCCAAGGGTGCTGCCGCCCACGCGGCGCACTGGGACTACCAGGGCGGCGCAGGTCCCGAAGCCTGGGGCGCACTCAAACCCGAGTTCTCGCTGTGCAAGACCGGCCAGCGCCAGAGCCCGATCGACATCCGCGGCGGCCTCGCCGTCGACCTGGAACCGGTGCGCTTCGACTACCAGGCCAGCAAGTTCGCCGTGCTCGACAACGGCCACACGGTGCAGGTCGAACTGGCCAAGGGCAACACCATCGAGGTCGGTGGCAAGCGCTTCGAGCTGCAGCAGTTCCACTTCCACCGCCCGTCGGAAGAGCGCATCGACGGGCGCCAGTTCGAGATGTCGTTGCACCTGGTGCACAAAGACGAGCAGGGCAAGCTGGCCGTGGTGGCATTGCTCTTCGACAAGGGGCCGCCGCACCCGGTGCTGCAGCAGGTGTGGAACAACCTGCCGCTGGAGCGTGGCGAGGCCGCGCCGGCGCGGGTGCCGCTGGAACTGGCGGCGCTGCTGCCGCCGGACCGGCGCTACTACACCTACATGGGTTCGCTGACCACGCCGCCGTGCTCCGAGGGTGTGCAGTGGATCGTGATGCGGCATCCGGTGACGCTGGCGCCCGAGCAGATCGAGATCTTTGCGCGCATCTACCCGATGAACGCACGGCCGGTGCAGTCGGCCTCGGGCCGCCGCATCCTGCAGTCGAACTAACCGCGCGACTTGCGCCGCGCCAGCAGCATCGGCCACAGCCACAGGCTGGCGAACCACAAGCCCGCGCGGCCCGCCGACAAGGGCCGCGTCTCGTGCTGCGCCACCTTGGCAAACAGCACGCCGGCGCCAACCACCACGTAGAGCAGCAGCGCGGCGTACACCGCCACGCGCGCGCCGTAGGTGCCGGCGATCAGGTCGCCCAGCGCGGCGCCCAGCAGCGCGGCCACGCCGACCGACAGCAGCAGCGCGATGGCCACGCCGGCCAGCGCGTGGCGCAGTTTCCAGAGCGGGTCTTCGTAGGACATGCGGGCTTCGGGTCGTCTTGCCGGGCGTGGGGTGCGGGCGAGTATCGCCGCGCGCCCTGCGCCGCCGAAGGCCCCTGCGTTGTCACGTTCAAGCTGCTTTCAGGGCGAACTGCCGGGCGATGAAGGACCAGGCCAGGCGCGACGCATCGGGCCCCTGCGCGTCGCCGTAGGGCTGCCCGGCTGCGCCGCCGCTCCAGCCGTGCCCGAGGCGACCGACTTCCACCAGCTGCGCAGCGGTGCGCGTGCCGACACGGAAGTCGGTGACTTCCATCGCGTAGCGCTTGCCGCGCTGCACATGTCGCGGCACGCCGGCCACGGCGCCGGCGGCCTCGGCCCAGGCCTGTGCCGCGGCATGTCCGTTGCGGACCGAGACCACCTTGTCGGCGCCGCCGTGCACCACCAGCAGCGGCGGCAGCGCCGCGCTGCCGGGCGACGATGCGGCGGCGCGCAGGGCGCCCGGCGCCAGGGCGGTCCGCCGTCCTTGCATCGCGCCGAGGGCCGACAGCGTCGAATGGGCGCTGCCCGGCGGCATGCCCGAATGCATCACCACGGCTCGGAAGCGCTCGGGGTGGCGCAGGGCCAGCAGCGCGGCCATGCTGGCGCCGGCCGAGAGGCCGGCCACCGCCACGCGCTCACGGTCCACCGCGTAGAGCAGGGCAACCTGGTCGATGGCCTTCACGATCAGCCCGGCCTCGCCATCGGCACGGCCGTTGTCGGTATCGAACCAGTTCCAGCAGCCCTGCAGGTTGGCCAGGCGGTCCTGCTCGGGGTAGAGCACCATGAAACCCTCGCGCGCGGCGATGCGGTTCATGCGCGTGCTCATCGCGAAGCTCTTCGCGTCCTGCCCGCAGCCGTGCAGCATCACCAGCAGCGGCACACGCTCGCCGGCAAGCAGACCCGGCGGCCGGTAGAGCCGGTAGCGGCGTGCGCCGGCACCGCCCATCACCACCCCGGCCAGCCAGTCGCCGGGCCCGGGCGGCGGCTTCAGCGCCTGCGCGCCGGCCTTCACGGCGCGCGACACGGTGGCGCGGCCCGCACGTGCGGCAGGGCCGGTCATCAGTTTCAGGCCGGACTGGAAGAGGCGGTTCCAGCCGCCGAGGCGCGGTCGTCGGGCCATGCGGTGGGTCAGAGCCTGTGAATGAATTCGGCGCGCCCGAGCGGGTGCCCCAGGCAGTGCCGATCTGGGCGCAAAGCACGGCCGTAGCTCGGGCTGCGGCGAGCGTTTGCAACGACGAGCGGTGCCGCCTGGGGCTCACGAGCGGGCGTGTCGGACATGTTCACAGGCGCTCAGCCGAAACGCGCTTCGACGTCGACCGTCGAGCGCCGCCCCACGTCCGCTGAATGCGCGGCCAGCCAGGCCGCGCCGCGCGCATGGCCCAGGACCTGCAGGCGATCGAGGAAGGGGCCGTAGGCCAGCATCTTGGTCTCGGTTCGCTGCAGGCTGCCCAGGTCGCTGGCGTCGATCAGGTGGAAGCGCATCTGCCGCAGCCGCTGGTCGAGCCGGCCGGCCGACAGGCGCGCCAGCAGCCCCGGACGCGCAAACGCCGCGGCCCGCGCGAACATGCGCATCTCGCGCATGAAGTGCGTGCTGAACGCCAGCTCCGCGATGCGCGCGTCGATGTCCTCCAGCGTTCGCGGCGTGTCTTCGCGGTCCAGCGGCGCCAGCAGCACCAGCAGCACGTTGCGCGTGTCGCAGTCGTAGAACAGCGGGAAGACGGCCGGGTTGGCCGCGTAGCCACCGTCCCAGTAGGCCTCGCCGTCGATTTCCACCGCGTGGTGGATCTTCGGCAGGCAGGCCGAAGCCAGCAGCACCTCGACCGTCAGCTCGTGTTCGCGGAACACGCGCAGCCGGCCGCTGCGTGCCTGCGTCGCGCCGACGAACAGCTTGAAAGGGCAGGCCCGGCGCAGGCCCTTGAAGTCGACCTGGCGTTCGAGCAGGTCGCGCAGCGGGTTCAGGTCGAAGGGGTTCAGCTGCGCGGGCGAAAACCAGCCGGCCCAGCTGGCCAGCATCTTGCCGGCGGCAGACAGGTCGATGGCGTCGCTCGAGCCCTGCGTCACCAGGCCGGCGGGCAGCTGCTTGCCCACCTCGGCCCAGAACGCGGCCAGGGCCCGCCGCGCACCTTCGCGCCCGTCCTTGCGCCAGCCGTCGGCCAGCACCACGGCGTTCATCGCGCCGGCGCTGCTGCCGCTGATGCCCTCGAACTCCAGCCCGGTGTCCTGCAGCAGCGCGTCGAGCACACCCCAGGTGAAGGCGCCGTGCGCGCCGCCGCCCTGCAAGGCCAGGTTCAGCCGCGGCGGTGGGCGCTGTACGGCCCGCCACCAGATGGACGGCCTCCGGGCCGTGGCGCTGGGTCGGGCGGCGGACGCCGTGCTGTCTGTCATGGGAACTCCTGGGCCGCAGGCGGAGTGCCTCGCTGATGCCGGAGCGTATAGGGTTTTCCCTGATCTGCCTGTAGGAGGGCGCCAGTTGGCAGCGTCGGGGCCGGCCCCCGTGCTGGTCACTGCCGACGGTGTTTCAGTCCTCACAAACGACTTTCAGTCACCCTTGCAAGTCCTTAATTCACAACGATTTTCTACTCCGTGAATCTTCAAAATCCTTTCTAAGTGCTTGATTTGATTGAATTTTCAGCAAGCGCGCATTGACCCGTTCATGGCACGTCGGTTAAAGTGGGAGATCGTGTGGTTTAGTGGGGGAAAGTGTCTGCCATGGTTTTTCGCGGCGGTCCGGTACTGACGTTGGACGGGAAGGGGCGCATTACTGTCCCTGCCCGCTGGCGTGACGTGCTCATGGCCACCGTGCAGGGCCAGATGGTGGTGACGAAAAACCCGGACGGCTGCCTGTCGCTGTACCCGCTGCCGGTGTGGGAGGCCTTCGAGAACAACGTGCTCGCGCTGACCACCGAAGACGACGCCTGGCGCCGCTTTTTCATCGGCAGCGCCACCGAGGTTGAACTCGACGGCGCCGCGCGGGTGCTGATTCCGCCCGAACTGCGGGCGTGGGCGGGGCTGGAGCGCGACGTGAAGTTCATGGGCGTCGGCGCCTATTTTGAGCTCTGGGACAGCGCCCGCCACGACGCGCGCGAGACCGAGGCGCTGGCCAGGCCCCGGCCCGAAACCCTGCGCAACCTGGTCATCCGGTGAACACGGCCCCTGCATGGCGCCACACCACCGTGTTGCTCAACGAGGCCGTGCAGGCCCTGGTGACGCAGCCCGATGGCACCTACGTCGACGGCACCTTCGGCCGCGGCGGCCACAGCCGCGCCATGCTGGCGTTGCTGTCGCCGGCCGGGCGCCTGGTGGCCTTCGACAAGGACCTCGAGGCCGTCGCCGAGGCGGCGTCGATCACCGACCCGCGCTTCGCCATCTGCCACGACAGCTTCGACGCCATGCCCGAAGCGCTGGCGGCGCGCGGCATCACGCAGGTGCAGGGTGTGCTGCTCGACCTGGGCATCAGTTCGCCGCAGATCGACAACCCCGAACGCGGCTTCAGCTTTCGGTACGACGCCCCGCTGGACATGCGCATGGACACCACGCGCGGCGAGACGGCGGCTGAATTCCTGGCACGTGCCGACGTGCGTGAAATCACGGAGGTGATACGTGACTATGGCGAAGAACGGTTTGCTGCTCAGATTGCAAAGGCGCTTGTCGCTCGCCGCGAAAGCGGCGCTGCCGTCGTTCGCACCGGCGAGCTTTCCGCGCTCGTGGCTCGCACCGTCAAAACCCGCGAGCCGGGCCAGGACCCTGCAACGCGCACGTTTCAAGCTCTACGGATTCACGTCAACGCCGAGCTTGAAGCGCTCGAACAGGGGCTGAAGGCGGCGCTGGCGCTGCTGGCCCCGCACGGACGCCTGGTCGTGATCGCCTTCCATTCGCTGGAGGACCGCATCGTGAAGACCTTCATCAACCGCGAAAGCCGCGAAATGGTGGACCGCCGCGCCCCCTTCGCGCCGGCGCAGCCGATGCGGCTGGCCGCGCTGGGCCGCCTGAAGCCCACGGCCGAAGAGATCAGCGCCAACCCGCGTGCACGTTCCGCGGTGATGCGCGTGGCCGAACGCACCGAGGTCGCTTGACCGCGCCCACTACCGCGCCCGCTACCGCGCCTGCCCCGTGAAGCTGAACCTGCTGCTCTTCGTTGCCCTGCTGGCCAGCAGCCTGCTGCTGGTGAAGACCGCCTACGAATCGCGCCAGCTCTTCGCTGCGCTGGACGCCGCGCGCGCCGAGCAGAAGCAGCTCGACGCCGAATACAAGCGCCTGGACGCCGAAGCCCAGGCCCAGGGCACGCACCTGCGCGTGGAGCGCACCGCGCGTGAACGGCTGCAGATGCGCACCGCGACGCCGGGCGTCACGGCCTACGTCTACGACACCGCGGCTTCGGGGGCCAGGCCATGAGTCGCGCGGTGTCCACTCCTGCACGCGGGCCGAGCGCCGGGCCGCTCCCAGGCCGGCCGGGCATCCCCGCGGGGGATCGGCCGACGTACCCGTCGGACGAGGGGCTCACATGAGCCGCGGCGGCCCCAACAGCGTGCGCAGCGTCAACTACGCCACCAGCCCGCTGCTGGCGAGCAAGACGCCGCCCTGGCGTTCGCGTTTCGTCGTCGTGCTGGTGGGCCTAGCCTTCCTGCTGCTGCTGGGCCGCGCGGTGCACCTGCAAATCGTCGCCACCGACTTCTACCAGGCCGAAGGCGAGAAGCGCTACATCCACAAGCAGCCGCTGCCGGCCAGCCGCGGCCGCATTCTCGACCGCAACGGGCTCGTGCTGGCCACCAGCGTGGCGCTGCCCTCGGTGCAGGTCGACACCAAGACCTTCAGCGCCGACAGCGCGCAGCGCAAGGAGCTTGCGCGCCGCCTTGCCCTGCCGCTGGCCGAGCTGAACGCCAGGCTCGACGGCGCGGGCAACGGCGCCGTGGTGCTGCGCCGGCATGTCGAGGAAGCCGCCTGGCAGGAAATCAAGGCCCTGGGCTTGAAGGGTGTGCAGGAAGTGCGCGAGTACAAACGCCGCTACCCCGAAGGCGAGGCCGCCGCGCACGTGGTGGGCTTCACCAACATCGACGACAAGGGCCAGGAAGGCATCGAGCTCGGCTTCCAGGACCAGCTGCTGGGCAGGGCCGGCCAACGCACGGTGGTGCGCGACCGCCTGGGCCGCGTGGTCGAAGACGTCGGCGACCAGGCCGACCCGGTAGACGGCCGCGACGTCACGCTCAGCGTCGACAGCAAGGTGCAGTTTTTCGCCTACCAGCGTGTGCGCGACGCGGTGAAGGAACACAACGCCAAGGCCGGCAGCGTGGTCGTGCTCGACGTGTTGACGGGCGAGGTGCTGGCGCTGGCCAACTACCCGAGCTTCGACCCCGCCAATCGCCGCAACCTCACGGGTGCGCAGCTGCGCAACCGCGCACTGACCGACATCTTCGAGCCCGGCTCGACGATGAAACCCTTCGTCGTCGCGCTGGCGCTGGACACCGGCCGCGTCACGCCCGAGACCCGCATCGACACCGCGCCGGGCCGCATCACCATCACCGGCAGCACCATCACCGACTCGCATCCGCACGGCACGCTCACGGTGGCCGAGGTGATCCAGAAGAGCAGCAACGTCGGCACCGTGAAGCTGGCGCTTTCGATGCCGGCGCGCGAGATGTGGGAGATGTACACCGCCATCGGCCTGGGCCAGAAGCCGCGCATCGACTTCCCCGGCGCGGTGACGGGCCGGCTGCGCCCCTACAAGACCTGGCGCCCCATCGAACACGCGACGATGAGCTACGGCTACGGCCTGTCGGCCAGCCTGTTCCAGCTGGCGCGCGCCTACACCGTGTTCGGGCGCGACGGCGAGCTCATCCCGGTGACCATCCAGCGCGCCGACGCCGCAGGCGATGCGCCGCTGGTCGGCCAGCGCGTGATGTCGGCCAAGACCGCGCAGCAGGTGCGCCAGATGCTGCAGCTGGCCGCCGGGCCCGGCGGCACCGCGCCCAAGGCGCAGGCCATCGGTTACTCGGTGGGCGGCAAGACGGGCACCGCGCGCAAGCAGGAAGGCAAGGGCTACGGCAACAAGTACCGCGCCTGGTTCGTCGGCCTGGCGCCGGTGGCCCACCCGCGCATCGTCGTGGCGGTGATGGTCGACGAGCCCGGCAAGGGCACCTACTACGGCGGCGACGTCGCCGCGCCGGTGTTCAGCCAGGTCGTGCAGCAGACGTTGCGCATGATGAACGTGGCCCCCGACATCGACGTCAAGGCGCAGATCAGCGCCAAGCCGGTGGCGGCCGAGACGGAAAGCTTCTGACGTGGCCACGCCGCTCGACAACGCCTCCGACGCCGCCACCTGGCTGGCCGCCCGTGTGCACCTGAACGCCGGCGCGCTGCTGCGCAGCGACAGCCGCGCGGTGCGCCCGGGCGACGGTTTCATCGCCTGGCCCGGCCACGCCAGCGACGGCCGCCGCTTCGTGCCGCAGGCGCTGGCCGCGGGCGCTGTGGCCTGCCTGGTGGAAGCCGAAAACGCCGCGGCCTTCGGGTTCGACGACGAGCGCATCGCCACGCTGCACGGTCTGAAGGCGGCCGCCGGCGTGGTGGTCGATGCCGTGTGCGGCCAGCCCAGCGCCGTGCTCGACGTGGTGGCCACCACCGGCACCAACGGCAAGACCAGCACCGCATGGTGGACGGCGCAGGCGCTCACGCACCTGCAGCGGCGATGCGGCATCGTCGGCACGCTGGGCATAGGCGAACCGCCGCCGGCTGCGCCGCCGACGGAGGGCGCCGCGGCGACGGCGGGCGCGCTTGAATCCACCGGCCTGACCACGCCCGACCCGGTGACGCTGCACCAGGCCTTCCGCCGCTTCGTCAACGAAGGTTTTTCGGCCTGTGCGATCGAGGCCTCGTCGATCGGCCTGGCCGAACACCGGCTGGCGGCGGCGCGCATCGACGTCGCGCTGTTCACCAACCTCACGCGCGACCACCTCGATTACCACGGCAGCATGGAAGCCTACTGGGCCGCCAAGCGTGTGCTGTTCAGCTGGCCGGGGCTGCGTGCGGCGGTGCTCAACGTCGACGACGCCCACGGCGCCGCGCTCGCGCAGGAACTCGCCGGCGGCAGCACCGAGCTGTGGACCGTCTCGCTGCAAGGCCCGGCGCGGCTGTGCGCCCAGGGCCTGCACTACGCCGATGGCGGCCTGGCCTTCACGCTCGTCGAAACCACCGGCAGCACGGCGCAGCAGGCCGAAGTGCGCAGCCGCCTGGTGGGCGAGTTCAACGCCAGCAACCTGCTCGTGGTGCTGGGCGGGCTGCGTGCGCTCGGCGTGCCGCTGGTCGAAGCCGCGGCCACCGCCGCCGTGCTCACGCCGGTGCCCGGGCGGCTGCAGCGTGTGCCCGGGCGCGACGTCGAGGTCGTGGTCGACTACGCCCACACCCCCGACGCGCTGGCCCAGGCGCTGAAGGCGCTGCGCCCGCTGGCCGCGGCGCGCGGCGGCCGGCTGTGGTGCCTGTTCGGCTGCGGTGGCAACCGCGACGCCACCAAGCGCCCGCTGATGGGCGCCATCGCCGCCGCTGGTGCCGACCGCGTCGTCATCACCAGCGACAACCCGCGCGACGAAGAACCGCAGGCCATCCTGGCGCAAGTCCTCGTCGGCGTGACCGGCCACGACGAGGTCGACGTCATCGAGGACCGCCGCGCCGCGATTGCCCACGCCGTGCGGGGCGCCGCGCCCGGCGACGTGGTGCTGCTGGCTGGCAAGGGCCACGAGGACTACCAGGAAGTGGCTGGCGTCAAGCGCCCCTTCTCCGACCTGCTCGAAGCGCAGGCCGCGCTGCGGGCCCGCGACGGGGCCACCGCATGATGTTCACGCTGGCTCAGGCGCAGGCGCTGCTGCCCGGCAGCACGCGGGTCGGCCGCGCCGACATCGCGGTTGAACGGGTGCACACCGACACCCGCACGCTGCAGCCCGGCGACCTGTTTGTCGCGCTGACGGGCGAACGTTTCGACGGCCACGACTACCTGCCGCAGGCGCGTGCCGCCGGCGCCGTGGCCGCGCTGGCCGAACATGGGCTGGGCGATGCCACGCTGCCCGGCCTGCAGGTGGCCGACAGCCTGCTGGGCTTGCAGCAGCTGGCAGCGGCCTGGCGCGCGCAATTCAGCCTGCCGCTGGTGGCCGTGACCGGCAGCAACGGCAAGACGACCGTGACGCAGATGCTCGCCGCCATCCTGCGCGCCGCGCACGGCGACGCCGCGCTGGCCACCGCCGGCAACCTGAACAACCACATCGGTGTGCCGCTGACGCTGCTGCGCCTGCGCCCCGGCCACCGCGTCGCGGTGCTGGAGCTGGGCATGAACCACGCCGGCGAGATCGCCCTGCTGGCACAGCTGGCGCGGCCCACGGTGGCGCTGGTCAACAACGCGCAGCGTGAACACCAGGAGTTCATGGCCAGCGTCGAAGCCGTGGCGCGCGAGAACGGCGCCGTCATCACGTCGCTGCCGGCCGACGGCACCGCGGTCATCCCCGCCGACGACCCCTACACGCCGCTGTGGCGCGAACTCGCCGGCGCGCGCCGCGTCTGGACCTTCGGACTGCGGGCCGGCAGCGACACCGCCACGCATGTGTGGGCCGACGCCCGCTGGCAGGCCGAGACCGGCGACTGGGCGCTGCAGCTGTACACGCCCGTCGGCGGCGCCGACACCACGCTGGCGCTGGCGGGCCGCCACAACGTGGCCAACGCCGCCGCCGCCGCCGCCTGTGCGCTGGCGGCCGGCGCGCCGCTGGCCGCCGTGGCACGCGGCCTGGCGGCCTTCCAGCCCGCGGCCGGCCGCTCGCAGCTTGCCACGCTGCAACTGGACGGCCGCCCGGTCACGCTCGTCGACGACAGCTACAACGCCAACCCCGATTCGGTGCTGGCCGCCATCCGCCTGCTGGCCGAACTGCCGCGCCCGCGCTGGCTGGTGCTGGGCGACATGGGCGAGGTGGGCAGCGAAGGCCCGCGTTTCCACGCCGAGGTCGGCGCCGCCGCCCGCGCCGCCGGCATCGAGTTCATCTGGGCTGCTGGCCTGGCGTGTGTGCACACCGGCGCCGAACGCCACTTCGACACCGTGGCCGAACTGCTGGCCGCGCTGCCCGCGGCACGGCCTGCGGCGGCGTCGGTGCTGGTCAAGGGTTCGCGGTTCATGAAGATGGAGCAGGTGGTGCGTGCGCTGCAGCAGATGTCGGCGCCGCCCGCGGCGCCGGGCGCGGAGGCCGCACATGCTGCTTAGCCTGACGCAATGGTTGATGGCGCAGCATCCCGATCAGCTCGGCTTCCTGCGTGTCTTCCAGTACCTCACCTTCCGCGCCGTGCTGGCGGCGCTGACCTCGCTGCTCATCGGCCTGGCCTTCGGGCCCTGGGTCATCCGCCGCCTGACCGAGATGAAGATCGGCCAGCCGATCCGCGAGTACGGCGTGCAGAGCCACCTGGGCAAACGCGGCACGCCGACGATGGGTGGCGTGCTGGTGCTCATCGGCATCGGCGTCTCCACGCTGCTGTGGTTCGACTGGACCAACCGCTTCGTCTGGGTCGTGATGCTCGTGACTTTCGGCTTCGGCGCCATCGGCTGGGCCGACGACTGGCGCAAGGTCGTGCGCAAGGACCCGGAAGGCATGCGCAGCCGCGAGAAGTTCTTCTGGCAGACGCTGATCGGCGTCGTCGCCGCGCTCTATCTCGCCTTCAGCGTCAGCGAGACCAGCAACCTGCGCGTGCTGGAGCTCTTCATCCGTTGGGTCAGCAGCGGCTTCTCCAACGACTTGCCGCCGCGCGCCGACCTCATGGTGCCCTTCTTCAAGACCGTGAGCTACCCGCTGGGCGTCTTCGGTTTCATCTTCCTGACCTGGTTCGTCATCGTCGGCTGCAGCAACGCGGTGAACTTCACCGACGGGCTGGACGGCCTGGCGATCATGCCGGTGGTGATGGTGGGCAGCGCCCTCGGGGTCTTCGCCTACGTGGTGGGCAACGTCAACTTCAGCAAGTACCTGCTGTTCCCCTACATCCCGGGCGCCGGCGAACTGCTGGTGTTCTGCGCCGCGATGGCCGGCGCGGGGCTGGCCTTCCTGTGGTTCAACACCAGCCCGGCGCAGGTGTTCATGGGCGACGTGGGCGCGCTGTCGCTCGGGGGTGCGCTGGGGACGATTGCCGTCATCACGCGCCAGGAGATCGTGCTGGGCATCATGGGCGGCATCTTCGTCGCCGAGGCGCTGAGCGTGATGATCCAGGTCGGCTGGTTCAAGTTCACGAAGGCCAAGTTCGGCGTCGGCAAGCGCATCTTCCTGATGGCGCCGCTGCACCACCACTTCGAGAAGAAGGGCTGGGCCGAGACACAGGTCGTCGTGCGCTTCTGGATCATCACGATGCTGCTGTGCCTGGTCGGCCTGGCCAGCCTGAAGCTGCGGTAGCGGTCATGTACTTCCTCAAGGACCTCCGCATACTCATCCTGGGCCTGGGCGACAGCGGCCTGGCGATGGCGCGCTGGTGCGCGCGCTGCGGCGCCGCGGTGACGGTGTGGGACTCGCGCGACGAGACCCCGGGAGACGCCGTGCTGGCCGCCGAATGGCCGGGCGTGCTGCGCATCGGCGGCGAACTGCGGCCCGAGCACGTGGCCGGCTTCCAGCTGGTGCTGAAGAGCCCCGGTCTGGCGCCGTCGGACGCGCGCGTGGCACCGCTGCTGAACGAGGCGCGCGACGCCGGCATCGCCGTGCTCGGCGAGCTCGACCTCTTCGTGCGTGCGCTGGCCGACCTGAAGGCCGCCTGGGCCTACGCGCCCAAGCTGCTGGCCATCACCGGCACCAACGGCAAGACGACGACGACCGCGATGACCGCGCTGCTCGTCGAGCGCGCCGGCCGTCGCGTCGCCGTGGCCGGCAACATCGGCCCGACGCTGCTGGACACGCTGAGTGCACAACTCGTCGAGCTGCCGCCCGAGCCGGTGTTGGTGGTCGAGGCCGAAGTGGCGGCGCTGCCAGCCGGGGTCGCCGGAGACCTGCCGGAGGTCGAGGAAAAAATCGAGGAAGTGGCCGAGGAAGAGCGCGCCGCCGCGCCCGTGCTGCCCGACGATGACGCCCCGGTGGCCGACGTGCTGGCGGCCCTGCTGCCGCCGCCCGCACCCGAAGCCGCGCCGACCCCCGCCGACGCGCTGCCCGAAGTCTGGGTGCTGGAACTCAGCAGCTTCCAGCTCGAAGGCGGCGGCACCGGCGTGCGCGGCTTCGAGCCCGCTGCGGCAACGGTGCTGAACATCACGCAAGACCACCTCGACTGGCACGGCACGATGGCCGCCTACACCGCGGCCAAGGCACGTGTTTTCGGCGGCAACGGTGTGAGGGTCATCAACCGCGACGACCCGGCTGTCGAGGCCATGGTGCCGCAGCCGCTGCCCGTGAAGGGCAAGCTCAAGCCCAAGCCGGTCACACGGCCGATCCTGCGCTTCGGCCTCGACGCACCCGGCCGCCCGGGCGACTTCGGCCTCGTCACCGAGAACGGCATGGCCTGGCTGGTGCGCGCACTGCCTGCAGACGAGACCATCAAGCGCAGGAAGGGCGACGACGAGGAAGAGATCCACCTGCAGCGCCTGATGCCCGCCGACGCGCTGCGCGTGCGCGGCCGCCACAACGCCGCCAACGCGCTGGCCGCGCTGGCACTGGCCACTGCCATCGGTTGCCCGCTGGCGCCCATGCTGCACGGCCTGCGTGAATACAGCGGCGAACCGCACCGCGTGGCCTTCGTCGCCCGCATCGGAGAAGTCGAGGCCTTCGACGACAGCAAGGGCACCAACGTCGGCGCCACGGTGGCCGCGATCAAGGGCCTGGGCGAAGACAAGGCGCCGGGCAAGCTGCTGCTCATCCTGGGCGGCGACGGCAAGGGGCAGGACTTCACACCGCTGCGTGAACCGCTGTCACGCCACGCCCGCGCCGTGGCCACGCTGGGGCGCGACGCCGCGGCCATCGAGGCCGTGCTCGGGCCGGTGCCCTACCAGCGCCACGCCACGCTGCAAGCCGCGGTGGCCTGGTGCTTCGCGCAGGCCGAAGCCGGCGACGCCGTGCTGCTGAGCCCGGCCTGCGCCAGCCTGGACATGTTCCGCAACTACGGCCACCGCGCGCAGGTCTTTGTGCAGACGGTGCAGGCCCTGGCGGCCGACGCGGGGCAGGCGGCATGAGCGCGCCGGGCCGCTCCCAAGCGCTCATCCCGCAGCGCGCAGCGCGAAGGGCATTCCAGTGAACGCGTCGCTGGCGGCCGTCAAGGGCTGGTTCGCCGCGCGCCGCGAAGCCGTCGGCGCGCTGCCCGTGCGCGACCGCATCCACGTCGGCGGTGACCGCCCGGTGCGCCTGATGGCCTTCGACCAGACGATGGTGGCCGTCGTCGGCGCGCTCATCGCCCTGGGCGTGGTGATGGTCTATTCGGCCAGCGTTGCGTTGCCCGACAACCCCAAGTTCGCCAACTACACGCAGGGCTACTTCCTGCAGCGCCACCTGCTGGCGCTGGCCATCGCCTTCATCGCCGCGCTGACGGTGGTGCAGGTGCCGATGAGCTTCTGGGAGAAACACGCGCCGGCGATCTTCGTCATCGCGCTGATGCTGCTGGTCATCGTGCTGTTGCCCTTTGTCGGCAAGGTGGTGAACTTTTCGCGGCGCTGGATACCGCTGGGCTTCATGAACTTCCAGCCCAGCGAGATGGCCAAGCTGGCGATCGCGATGTACGCCGCCAACTACATGGTGCGGCGCATGGATACACGCGAGAAGTTCTTCCGCGCCGTCACGCCGATGGTGGTGGCTGTCGCCTTCGTCGGCGTGCTGCTGCTGCGCCAGCCCGACATGGGTGCTTTCATCGTCATCGCGACGATCGCGATGGGCATCCTGTTCCTGGGTGGTGTCAACGCCCGCATGTTCTTCCTCATCGCCGCGGTGATGCTCGTCGTGCTGGGCCTCTTCCTGGCCTTCGACGACCTGCGCCGTGAACGCATCCTGGCCTACCTCGACCCCTGGAATCCGAAGTACGCGCAGGGCAAGGGTTACCAGCTCACGCACAGCCTCATTGCTTTTGGCCGCGGCGAGATCTTCGGCCAGGGCCTGGGGGCGAGCGTGGAGAAACTGCACTACCTGCCCGAGGCCCACACCGACTTCCTGCTCGCCGTCATCGGCGAAGAGCTCGGTTTCATCGGCGTGTCGACGGTGATCCTGCTCTTCTTCTGGCTCACACGCCGCATCTTCCACATCGGCCGCCAGGCCATCGCGCTCGACCGCGTGTTCGCTGGCCTGATGTGCCAGGGCATCGGCATCTGGATGGGTTTCCAGGCCTTCATCAACATGGGCGTGAACCTGGGTGTGCTGCCGACCAAGGGGCTGACCTTGCCGCTGATGAGCTACGGCGGCTCGGCGATCCTGATGAACCTGGTGGCACTGGCGATGGTGCTTCGCGTAGACATCGAGAACAGAGCACTCATGCGCGGAGGCCGAGCATGAGCCACTTGGTCGTCATGGCGGCGGGCACTGGCGGGCACATCATCCCGGGCCTGGCCGTGGCCGCCGAGATGCAGCGCCGCGGCTGGAGCGTCAGCTGGCTGGGCACCTCGCACGGCATGGAAAACCAGCTCGTGCCCAAAACCGGCATCACGCTCGACACCATCAAATTCAGCGGCCTGCGCGGCAAGGGCGTGCTGCACACGCTTACCGGGGGCCTGCGCCTGATGAAGGCGTTCTGGGACTGCATGGGCATCCTGCGCCGGCGCGGCGCCAACGCCGTGCTGGGCATGGGCGGCTACGTGTGTTTTCCCGGCGGGCTGATGGCGAGTTGGCTCAACAAGCCGCTGCTGCTGGTGAACGCCGACGCCGCGCTGCTGCTGTCCAACCGCAGCCTGCTGCCGGTGGCCGACCGTGTGGCCTTCGGTTTCGACGGCGTCGCGGCGCAGAACACGAAAAACGCGGTCGTCACCGGCAACCCGGTGCGCGCAGAGATCGCTGCGCTGCCCGCACCCGCCGAACGCTGGGCTGGCCGTGGGGGCCCGCTGCGCCTGCTGGTGGTGGGCGGCAGCCTGGGCGCGCAGGTGCTCAACGCCACGGTGCCCGCCGCGCTGGCGCTGATGCCGGCAGAGGCCCGGCCGCACGTCGTGCACCAGACCGGCACCAAGCAGGCCGACGAGGTGCGCGCCGCCTACGCCCAGGCCGGCATCGAAGCCGAGGTGCTGCCCTTCATCGACGACATGCCGCAGCGCCTGGCGGCCTGCGACCTGATGGTCTGCCGCGCCGGCGCCATCACCGTCAGCGAGCTCTGCGCCGCCGGCGTGCCGGCGCTGCTGGTGCCACTGATCGTCAGCACCACCGCGCACCAGCGCGACAACGCGGCGTGGATGGCGCGCCAGGGCGCCGCGGTGCACCTGCCGCAGGACGAACTGACGCCGCTGTCGCTGGCCGGCGTGCTGGCGGCGCAGACACGCGAAGGCCTGCTGGCGATGGCCGAGCAGGCGCGCAAGCTGGCGCGTCCCGACGCCGCTGCGCGTGTGGCCGACGAGATCGAGAAGCTGGTAACCGCGAAGGCGGGGCGCGCATGAAGCACGCCGTCGAGCACATCCACTTCGTCGTGAACAGGACGATGCCGACGAAGAGCCCTGCAAGGGCGGAGGTCGCGTCGTGAAACACGCCCTCAAGCACATCCACTTCGTCGGCGTGGGCGGCGCCGGCATGAGCGCCATCGCCGAGATCCTGCACAACCTGGGTTACCGCGTCAGCGGCTCCGACCAGCACGACAGCGCGGTCACGCGCCGGCTGGCCGAACTCGGCATCGGCGTGCACATCGGCCACGCCGCGCAACACATCGCCGGCGCGCAGGCGGTGGTCACGAGCACGGCGGTGCAAGCCGACAACCCCGAGGTGCTCGCCGCGCAGGCGCAGCGCATCCCGGTGGTGGCGCGTGCCGTGCTGCTGGCCGAGCTGATGCGTCTGAAGACCGGCATCGCCATCGCCGGCACCCACGGCAAGACGACGACGACCTCGCTCACTGCCAGCGTGCTGGCCGAGGCCGGCGTCGACCCCACCTTCGTCATCGGCGGCCAGCTGCTTTCGGCCGGCGAGTCATCGCCTACAGGCGCAGGCGCAGGCGCCGCGTCGGGTGCCCGCCTGGGCAGCGGTGACTACATCGTCGTCGAGGCCGACGAGAGTGATGCCAGCTTCCTGCATCTCAGCCCCGTCATCAGCGTCGTCACCAACATCGACGCCGACCACATGGAAACCTACGGCCACGACCTGGCCCGCCTGCACGGTGCCTTCGTCGATTTCATCCACCGCCTGCCCTTCTACGGCCGCGCCGTGCTGTGTCGCGACGACGCCGGTGTGTGCGCCGTGCTGCCGCAGTTGCAGCGCCCCGTCACCACCTACGGCCTCGATGAAGGCGCCGACCTGCGCGCCGTCGACGTGCTGGCCCTGCCCGGCGGCCAGATGCGCTTCACCGCGCGTGAACAGGGCCTGCCCGATCTGCCGGTGACGCTGAACCTGGCCGGCGTGCACAACGTGCGCAACGCGCTGGCGGCCATCGCCGTGGCGCGTGAACTGGAGCTGCCCGACGCACCCATCGCCGCCGCGCTGGCGAAGTTCCAGGGTGTCGGCCGCCGTTTCCAGCGCCATGGCGAACTGCCGCTGCCCGCCGCGCAGGGTGGCGGCAGCTACACGCTCGTCGACGACTACGGCCACCACCCGGCCGAGATGGCGGCCATGCTGGCCGCGGCGCGCGGCGCCTTCCCGGGCCGGCGCCTGCTGCTGGCCTTCCAGCCGCACCGCTACACCCGCACACGCGACTGTCGGGCCGACTTCGTTGCCGTGCTGCAGGGTTTCGACGCCGTGCTGCTGACCGAGGTCTACGCCGCCGGCGAAGCGCCCATCGCCGGCGCCGATGGCCGCAGTCTGGCGCAGGCCGTGCGTGGCGCCGAGTTCGTGCCCGACGTGGGGGGCTTGGCCGCGGCCATCACGGCCGCGGTGCGCGCCGGCGATGTCGTGATCACGATGGGCGCGGGTTCCATCGGCAGCGTGCCGCGGCAGCTGATGCAGGCCGCGGAGGGCACACGATGAGCAGCGACGTGAAGAACCTGGGCCAGGTCGCCGTGAACCCTCTTGGCAAGGTCGCTGTGCTCATGGGCGGCCGCAGCGCCGAACGTGAGGTCTCGCTGATGTCAGGTGGCGGCGTGCTGGCCGCGCTGCGTTCGCAGGGTGTCGACGCCCACGCCTTCGACCCCGCCGAGCGTGAGCTTTCGGACCTGTTGCGCGAAGGCTTTGCGCGTGTCTTCATCGCGCTGCATGGCCGCCACGGCGAAGACGGTACCGTGCAGGGTGCGCTCGAGCTGATGGGCCTGCCCTACACCGGCAGCGGCGTGATGGCCAGCGCGATCGCGATGGACAAGGTGATGACCAAGCGTGTGTGGGTCGCCGAAGGCCTGCCCACGCCGCGCTGGCAGTGGCTGGCCCCCGAGCGCCAGGCGCGCGAGGACGTGATGGCGGTGCCCGATGCCATCGGCCTGCCGCTGATCGTCAAGCCGCCGCGCGAAGGTTCATCGATCGGCATCACCAAGGTCAGCGGCTACTCGCAGATGCAGGACGCCGTGACGCTGGCCGCGAACTACGACGCCGACGTGCTGTGCGAGGAGTTCATCGACGGCATCGAGCTCACCTGCCCGGTGCTGGGCCAGGGTGCCGGGGCGCGTGCGCTGCCGGTCATCCGCATCGACGCGCCCGACGGCAACTACGACTTCCAGCACAAGTACTTCAGCGACGACACCGGCTACCGCTGCCCGAGCGGCCTGTCGCCTGACGAAGAGGCCGAGGTGCAGCGGCTGACGCTGGCCGCCTACCTCGCTTTAGGCTGTCGCGGCTGGGGCCGCGCCGACCTGATGCTGCGCACAGATCCCCGGAACAACGACCGCAAGATCTTCCTGCTGGAGATGAATACCAGCCCCGGCATGACCGGCCATTCGCTGGTGCCGATGTCGGCGCGCGCCGCGGGCATGAGCTACGAACAGCTCTGCCTGCACATCCTGCAGCACGCCACGCTGGACGCCCACCCCGGCGTGGCGCGACGCTGAAGCACACCGTGGCCCGCATGCCCAGCACCCGCACCCCGGCCCGGCCCGCAGCCGCGCCGCTGCCGCCCGACGTGCGGCTGATGAACACCATCGCCAGCGCCGTCTACCTGGCGGCGGGGGTGGGGGCGGTTGTGGCCGGCGTGCTGTGGCTGATGCGCAGCCCGCTGCTGCCCATCCGCGCCATCCAGCTCGACGGTGAACTGGCGCGCAACAGCGTGCCCACCATCCGCGCCAACGCCGCGCCGCTGCTGGCCGGCAACTTCTTCAGCGTCGACCTGCAGCAGGGCCGCGCCGCCTTCGAGACCGTGCCCTGGGTGCGCCGCGCCGTGGTGCGCCGGGTCTGGCCCGACCGCCTGGCCGTGCGGCTGGAAGAACACCACGCCGCCGCGCTGTGGGAAGGCAGCGACGCCGAGCGCAGCGCCGACCGCCTGGTGAACAGCTTCGGCGAAGTTTTCGAGGCCAACGTCGGCGACGTCGAGGACGACAGCCTGCCGGTCTTCGCCGGCCCCGAGGGCACGGCGGCGCCGATGCTGGCGCTGTACCGCCGCCTGCAGGCTGCGCTGGCGCGGCTGGAGCTGGGCGTGGTGCGCGTTGAACTGTCGGGCCGCGGCAGCTGGCGTGTGGAACTCGACAGTGGCGCCGCGCTGGAACTCGGTCGCGGCAGCGAAGCAGAACTGATGGCGCGCAGCGAACGCTTCGTGCGTACCTACACCCAGGTGGCGGCGAAGTGGCGCCAGCCGCTGCTTTACGCCGACCTGCGCCATGCCGACGGGTATGCCGTGCGGCTGCAGGGTGTCAGCACCAGCCCGGCCGCCGGCACCGCCGCGGCCGCCGCCAGGAACAACTAGAGGACAGCATATGAAGCCCCCAAGCTCACTTCGTTCGCTGCCCCCGGGGGGGACGCTCAGTACCTTCGGAACGGCCGGGCGGTACTGACATGGCCAAGGAATTCAAGGACATGGTCTTCGCCCTGGACATCGGCACCGCCAAGGTGATGGTGGTGGCCGCCGAGGTGCTGCCCGACGGCAGCCTGCGTGTGGCCGGCCTGGGCGTGGCACCGACGCACGGTCTGAAACGCGGCGTCGTCGTCAACATCGACGCCACCGTGCAGAGCATCCAGCAGGCGCTCAAGGAGGCCGAGATGATGGCCGCCTGCAAGATCGACCGCGTCTACACCGGCATCACCGGCAGCCACATCCGCGGCCAGAACAGCACCGGCATGGTCATCGTGCGTGACAACCGCGAGGTCACGCCGGTCGACGTGGGGCGGGTGGTCGAAACCGCCAAGGCCATCAGCATCCCGAACGACCAGCGCCTGCTGCTCGTGGAGCCGCAGGAATTCGTGATCGACGGGCACGAGGTGAAAGAGCCCATCGGCATGAGCGGTAGCCGGCTCGAGGTGAAGGTGCACATCGTCACCGGTGCGCAGAGCGCGACCGAGAACATCATGAAGTGCGTGCGGCGCTGCGGGCTGGAAGTGGAACGGCTGGTGCTGAACCCCAGCGCCAGCTCGGCCGCGGTGCTCACCGACGACGAGCGCAGCCTGGGCGTGGCGGTGGTGGACATCGGCGCCGGCACCACCGACGTGCAGATCTTCACCGACGGCAGCGTGCGCCACACGGCGGTGATACC
>JBBRBW010000047.1:0-31781 GCA_038205425.1 Burkholderiales bacterium
GCCCGGCAGCCCTGGCACCAGCTTGGCGACGCTGTCGACATGCCCGTAGCCCATGCCCAGCACGCGCCCCACGTCGCGCAGCGCGGCCTTGCTGGCCATGGTGCCGAAGGTGGCGATCTGGCTCACGGCCTCGCGGCCGTACTTGTCTTTCACGTACTCGATGACGCGGTCGCGGTTGCCCTGGCAGAAGTCGATGTCGAAGTCGGGCATCGATACCCGCTCCGGGTTCAGGAAGCGTTCGAAAAGCAACTGGTAGTACAGCGGGTCGAGGTCGGTGATGAAGAGCGCGTAGGCCACCAGCGAACCCGCGCCCGAGCCCCGCCCCGGCCCCACCGGGCAGCCGTTTTCCTTGGCCCAGACGATGAAGTCGGACACGATGAGGAAGTAGCCCGGGAAGCCCATCGTGACGATGGTGTTCAGCTCGAACTCCAGCCTCTCGACATAACGCGCGCGTTCCTGCACGCGCTTGGCCGGGTCGGGGAAGAGCGCGGCCAGGCGCTGCTCCAGGCCCTCGTGCGAGGCCTTGCGGAAGTAGGCTTCGATGGGCATGCGTTCACCCGGCGCGCCGCCCCCGACCAGCGGCGTCGGGAAGTCGGGCAGCTGCGGCTTGTCCAGCACCAGCAGCAGATGGCAGCGCCTTGCAATCTCCACCGTGTTGGCCAGGGCCGAAGGCAGGTCGGCGAACAGCGCCGCCATCTCGGCGCGTGTCTTGAAGTACTGGTCGCGCGTGAAACGCTTGACACGCCGCGGGTTGGCCAGGGTCTCGCCTTCGGCGATGCACACCCGCGCCTCGTGGGCGTCGAAGTCGTCGGCCTCGAGGAACTGCACCGGGTGGGTGGCCACCACCGGCAGGCCCAGCCGCGCCGCCAGCGTGGCCGCGGCACGCACATGCTCTTCGTTGTGCGGCAGCCCGGCGCGCTGCAGTTCGAGGTAGAAGCTGCCGGGAAAGAGTGCGGCCAGCCGCTGCGCCGCAGCAGTCGCCCGTTCGTCGTCACCGGCCAGCAGCGCCATGCCCACCGCACCCATGTCGGCGCCGCTGAGTGCGATGAGCCCCTGCCCCAGCGTCTGCAGCCACTCCCACTTGATCCAGGCCTGCGCGCGCTGGGCGTTGCTCACCCAGCCGCGGGCAATCAGCTCGCACAGGTTGAGGTAGCCGCGGGTGTCCTGCACCAGCAGCAGCAGCCGGCTCGCCTGCTTCTCGCCGCCCGAATAGGCCGGGTGCGGCTCCATGATGAGGTCGGCACCGATCAGCGGCTGCACCCCGGCGCCGCGGCAGGCCTGGTAGAACTTGACCGCACCGAAGAGGTTGTTGAGGTCGGTGATGGCCATGGCCGGCTGGCCGTCGGCGCGCGCCGCGGCGGCAGCATCGGCGATGCGCAGGGTGCCATCGACGACGGAATATTCGGTGTGGGTGCGCAGGTGGACGAAGCTCATCGCGGCATTCTAGAGAGCGGGTATGCGCCGCCGGCCCGCGGGCGGCTCCCTACAATCCCGCCGTGCCCGCGCCCCCTTCGACCGTCGCCGTCATCGCCGCCTACCGCTTCGTCGACATCGCCGACGGCGAGGCCCTGCGCCAGCGGCTGCTGCCGGCCGCGCAGGCTGCCGGGCTGAAGGGCACGGTGCTGCTGGCGCCCGAGGGCATCAACGTCGCGCTGGCCGGTGAACGCCAGGCGCTGCAGGGTTGGCTGGCCCTGCTGTGCAGCGACCCGCGCTTCGCCGACCTGGACGTCAAGTGGCACCCCGCCGCAGCGGCCCCCTTCGGCCGCCTGCGCTTCAAGCTCAAGCGCGAAATCGTCCGCATGAACCAGCCCACCGTGCAACCGCACGCCGGGCGCGCACCCAGTGTCGACGCGCCCACGCTGGCGCGCTGGCTGCAGGCCGGCCGCTGCGACGAAGGCCGCCCGCTGCTGATGCTGGACACGCGCAACGCCTTCGAGGTCGACGCCGGGGCCTTCGAGGGCGCGCTGGACTGGCGGCTGCAGAAGTTCAGCGACTTCCCCGCCGCGCTGGCCCGGTTTGCCGACGCACTGCAGGGCCGGACCGTCGTCAGCTACTGCACGGGCGGTATCCGCTGCGAAAAGGCGGCGCTGTGGATGGCGCAGCAGGGCCTGCTGAACGTACTGCAACTGGAAGGCGGCATCCTGCGCTACTTCGAGCAGACCGACGGCGCACCGCACTGGCGTGGCCGCTGCGTCGTCTTCGACGAGCGCGAGGCCGTGGACACCCACCTGGCAGGAGCGCACTGATGGCCAACTGGGTGCTGCGCGTCGTCGGCATGCTGCTGATGGCCACGGCGCTGGGCCTGGCGCTGTCGCGTGCACCCGACCGCCCGGTGCAGACGCTGGTGGCGCGCTGGGCACCGGCGCCTTCGGACTTCATCGAGGTCAAGGGCCAGGTCGTGCACCTGCGTGACGAGGGCCCGCGTCACACCGGCGTGGACAGCCCGCTGCCGCTGGTGCTGATCCACGGCACCTCGTCCAGCCTGCACACCTGGGAAGGCTGGGTCAAGGCGCTGAAGGGCCAGCGGCGCGTCATTACCTTCGACCTGCCCGGCTTCGGCCTCACCGGGCCCTTCGCCGGCCAGTACACGCCCGACGATTACGACGGCGACACCTACGCCCGCTTCGTGCTCGACCTGCTGGACGTGCTCCAGCTGCCGCGTGTTGTGCTGGGAGGCAACTCGCTGGGCGGCGAGGTCGCGTGGCGCACGGCCGTCATCGCGCCCCAGCGTGTGGCCAGCCTGGTGCTGGTGGATGCAGTGGGGCCGGCCTTCACGCCGATTTCGATACCGATGGCCTTCAGGGTCGCCCGCGTGCCGGTGCTCAACCGCATCAGCGAGTGGGCGCTGCCGCGTTCGCTGGTGGCGCAGGGTGTGGCCGACGTCTACGGCGACCCGTCGCGGGTGACTTCCGAACTGGTCGACCGTTACTTCGAACTGGCGCTGCGCGAAGGCAACCGGCGCGCGCTGGCCATGCGCATGCAGCACATGGTGGTGGGCGAGGGCTTCGAGAAGGTGGGCACGCTGAAGCAGCCCACGCTGATCCTCTGGGGCGGGCGCGACAGGCTCATCCCGCCCAGCGTGGCCCAGCAGTTCCACGAACGCATCGCCGGCAGCCAGCTCGTGGTGTTCGACACCCTGGGCCATGTGCCGCAAGAGGAAGACCCGGCGCGCAGCGTGGTGCCGGTGAAGGCGTTTCTGGGGTTGAAGTAGGGCGGGCTTCGTCTTTCGGCCCGTTGCGGACGTTCTACGACGTTTGCTTTCGCGGTTCGCGCGCGCTTGCATTCGGGCGGGCCGAGGCCGTCGGGTGGGCTGCTGCGTTCATGTCCCCCAGCCCGGGCTGCGCCCGTGCCTCCTCCTTTACTTCACTCCGCAGCCCACCCAACACCTTCGGCCCCCACCAGCCGTGGAACGCCTGCCCGCACGCCACCACCGGTGGCGGAGCAGGACGGTGGGGTGCTCTGCGGAGTGAAGTAAAGGAGGAGCCGTCGGCCGCCAGGCCGGCGGCGGGGGAGCGAGCCTGGACACAAACAGTCCAGTGGACTGTTTGTGCCTGGCGAGCGCCCGGGGCGCAAGCCCCGGGCATGAACGCAGCAGAGCACCCCGGCGGCATGCTTCCGCGCAGCTGCATGCACGCAGCTGTTTGCGGCCGGCAGAACGTCCACAACGGGCCGTCAGCCGCCGCCGCCATGCACCCCAGACCGCGTCGCACGCCAGACGCAGGCCGTTGAACTGTCAGCGCACCCTGGATACCCAGAAGCCGTATTGGCTGGCACGGATGTGAATGCGCTGAATGGCTCCAAGAGCCCCCGCTGCCAGCACCAGCCTGGTGCCACGGCGAACCGCGGTGCGGAACGGTGCAAGGGAGTTCACTCTAAGCCGCACGCGGGGCCCACGGATGTCAGTTTTCCGTCAGCTCTGGCACCGATGCTGCACTGCAACATGAATACCCTCACACAACGCAACGCGCTCGAAGACATGCTGGCCGACATGCGTCACGCGCGCAGGAAAGGTGACCTCGGTCGTCTGGCCTTTGTCGCTTATTGCGAAGTCCGGCGCTGGGCGCGAGACGCCGGCAAGACGGCCATCGCCGAGCACGCGTCCGAGCTGATCGTTGCCAGCCCCTTTGCCAGCAAGAGCCTCTTCCTCGAGCAGGTCGACAGCCTCATCCACGAACTGGAAGAAGTGGGTCCGAGCCTGGACGAACTGCCCGTCGACGCAGTCAAGCAGACCGGGTCAGCCCTCTCCACGAACGGCGCGAGCCCCCCCTGACACCGGCAGGCGCGCCCGCTGCGCCCGCCTGCCGCACGCAGCGGCATGCCGCTTGCAAACGCACGAGATGGTTGGCAGGCCGGCTTGAGGCTTGCCCAGCCAGCGCCCCACCGAACGCGACACAGCGGCGGCACGACGCCCCCACGACGCCACCCCCCCTCCCCTGACCGAAGGCACCCGATGAGCACAGCCCGATCCAGCAGCGTCAGCAGCATTGCGGCGGCGATGCAGCGCGTTGCCGAGGTGCTGGCGGTGCAGCGCGAGGCGGGCCGCGTGCCCGTGCTCTACCTGCCGGGCAACGCCGGGCGCATCGTCAGCGTCGAGGACTGGCTGTTCCAGAACGCCGGCGAACTGAGCCAGGGCGGTCGTGTGCACGTCTTCCAGACCCTGGCGCTGGGGCCCGCGGCGCGCTGGGCCGAAGCGGTGGCACGCGGCGTCGTGCCCGTCACGCCCTTCATCGGGCCGGGTGTGCGTGAACTGGTCAACCAGGGGCTGGCCCGCAACATCCGCTGCAACCTGTCGCAGGTGCACAAGCTGTACCAGACGCGGTGGCGCCCGGACGTGGCGATCGCGCATGTCTCGCCACCCGACGCCGAGTCGCGCGTCACGCTGGGCCTGAACGCGGGCCTGGACATCTCGGCCGTGAAGGCCGCGGTGTTCAAGGTCGCCGTGATCAACCGCGAGCTGCCACGCTGGCACATCACGCAATACGCCGACCCGGCCAGCGGCCGCACGGTCGAGACCGGCTGCGCGATGCGCCTGGACGCATTCGACCTCGTCGTCGAAGCCGACGAGCCGCTCATCGAGCACACGATGACGGTCAAGTCCGCCGGCGTCGCGACGGCGCGCGCGATCGCCGCACGCATCATCGACCTGCTGGCCCGCGACGCTGGCCCGGGTGGTGCGCTCCCCCACACCCTGCAGCTCGGCATCGGCATGATTCCGAACGCCGTCGCCGAGTCGCTGGCCGAGCAGCGGCGGGCCGTCGGCGGCATCTGGTCGGAGATGTTCTCCGACGGCGTGCTGCGCCTGTACCGCGAGGGCCTCATCGCGCGCACCGGTGGCCCGCAGTTGCGCGACCACATCGTGGTCGGCTTCGTGCTCGGAAGCCTGGGGCTTTACGAATCGCTGCGCGACAACCCCGACTTCGCAGTGCTGCCGCAGGAACTCGTCAACGACCCGATCATGGTCGCCCACAACCCGCGCATGGCGAGCGTCAACGCGACGATCGCGGTCAGCCTGAACGGCGAGGTCGCGGCAGCGACGATCGGCACCCGGCATCACTCCGACGTCGGCGGGCAGCACGATTTCGCGCTCGGCGCGTCGTGGTCCGAAGGCGGCATCGCCATCATCGCGCTGCCCAGCATCGCCACGCTGCGCGACGGTTCGCTGCAGAGCAAGGTGGTGGCCACGCACGCCGAGGGCGCGCACCACACCATCAGCGCCGACCTGCCGGTGGTGGTGGTCACCGAGCACGGCGTGGCCGACCTGCGCGGGCTCGACGACCCCGGCCGCGTCGAAGCCATGCTCGAGGTGGCCCACCCCGACTGGCGCGACGCGCTGGCCAAGGAGGCGCGACTGCTGCCCTCGATGCAGGGCGTGGGCGTGATCCCGGCGCGCCTGGTGCACCTGCGCGGCGGCGTCAGCGCCATCCTGCGCCCGGCCACCGCCGAGGACATTCCGGCCATCCGCACCTACATCATGGCGCTGTCCGAACAGGACCGCCGCACGCGCTACATGGGGGCGATCACCGCCGCGGCGCTGGTGTCGACCGAGCGCATGGAGCGGCTCTACCAGCACACGCTGGACTACGAGGACCATGCGGCCTTCCTGCTCGAGGCCGGCGACGCCATCGTCGGCGTCGTGCACGCCTTCCGCACCGCCGTGCGCAGCGCCTACGAGATCTCGTTCTCGCGCCGCAGCGACCTCGAGCGTGAAGGCATAGGCGAACACCTGATGGGCATGCTGATCGACTGGTCCGTGGCGGCCGGCGTGCAGCACCTGCACGCGGTGACCTACCGCACCGGCAACCCGCGCATGCGCAAGCTGTTCGACCAGTTCGGGTTCGTGGCCGCCACCGACCCCGACGACCGCGCCAACGTGCTCTACGCCGCTGCGGTGGCCGACCTGGCCATCACGCGCGAGCGCCTCGGCGAAGGCGACGTGCTGCCCACGCAGGCCGCGCCGGGCGACTGCGAGCAGGACACGCCGGCCGAGGTCTCCTGACGGGGGGGGCGGTCGGCGCGACGCCAAGGGCAAGACACCGGACGCGCGTTGGCCTCGCGCAAGTGCAACCCGGGTTTCGCTAGACCGCGTCGCACGCCAGGCGCACGCTGCTGAACTGCCAGCGCGCACCGGCCGGGAAGAAATTGCGGTAGCTGGCGCGGACGTGGCTGCGCGGCGTGGCGCAGGAGCCGCCGCGCAGCACCGTCTGGTCGATCATGAACTTGCCGTTGTATTCACCCACCGCGCCGGCCCAGGCGCGAAAGCCCGGGTAAGGCAGGTAGGCGCTGCGCGTCCATTCCCAGACGTCGCCGTACAGCTGCAACAGTCCCGGTGCGCTGCCGGCCGCGGGCAGCGGTTGCAGCGCCTGGCTCTCGACGAAGTTGCCGCCGGCGATGCCGGCAGCCGCCAGCGGCGCGGCGGCGTGTTCCCACTCGGCCTCGGTGGGCAGGCGCAAGGGCAGGCGCTGCTGCGCCGCCGCCCAGCGTGCATACGCGTCGGCTTCGTACAGGCTGATGTGCACCACGGGCGTCTGCGGCGACAGCGGCAACAGCCCGTGCAGCGTGAACACCCGCCAGCTGCCCGTGTCCCCACGCTGCCAATACAGCGGCGCCGTGATGCCCTGCGCCTGCACCCAGTCCCAGCCGGCGGCCAGCCACCAGCGCGGGTCGCGGTAGCCACCGTCGGCGATGAACTGCGCCCACTCGCCTTGTGTCGTCAGGCGGTTGGCCAGTGCACAGGGCTGAAGGTAGACAGTGTGGCGCGGGCCTTCGTTGTCGAAGGCGAAGCCCTCGCCAGCGTGGCCGATGGCCGTGAGGCCGCCTTCCTGGGCCACCCAGGCCAGCGGCACCGGGGCCACCGTGACCCGGGGCGCCAGCGGCCGGTAGACGGGTGCCAGCGGGTTGCACGAAAACAGGTGCAGCAGGTCGGTCAGCAGCAGTTCCTGGTGCTGCTGCTCGTGCTGCAGGCCGAGTTCGACACGTTCGGCCAGCGCGGCGTCGGCGCTGTCGTGCAGCAGCGCCTGCAGACGTTCATCGACGGCGCTGCGCCAGGCCAGCACCTCGGCCAGCGACGGGCGTGTCACCAGCCCACGCAGCGGCCGCGGGTGGAGATCGCCCACCGTCTGGTAATAACTGTTGAAGAGCACGCGGTAGGCGGGATGGTGCGGCTTGAATCCCGGCTCAAAGGGTTCGAGCACGAAGGTCTCGAAGAACCACGTGACATGCGCCAGGTGCCACTTCACGGGGCTGGCGTCGGGCATGCTCTGCACCTGGCAATCGGCCTCGGACAGGCCCTTGGCCAGCGCCTCGGTCTGGGCGCGCACGGCCGCGAAGCGCGCGGCCAGGTTCGACGTCGAAGACGGCTGCGCCGCGGCTGCGTTCGGTGTGCCGAACGCCCTCATGCAGCCCCCTGCGTGTTCAGCGAAGCCGGGTCGAAGTTGGCGCCGCACAGCACCAGCGCCACCCGTTCATGCGCCGCCGGTCGCACAGCGCCGCAGGCCAGCGCCGCGAGGCCCAGCGCGGCGGCGGGCTCGACGGCCAGCCGCAGTTCGCGCCACAGCAGACGCTGCGCGGCGACGATGGCGGCATCGGGCAACAGATGCGCAGCCGCGACATGGCGCTGGCACAGCGGCCAGGCGATGGTGCCGATGCGGCGTGCGCCCAGCGCGTCGGCGGCCAGGCCGCCGACCACCACGTCCACCGGCCTGCCGGCTTCGCGGGCGGCGTGCAGCGTCGGCGAACCCACGGGTTCCAGCGCCTCGACGCGGGTGCGGCCGGCAAACCACGCCGCCACGCCGCCGATGAGGCCACCGCCGCCGACGCTGACCAGCACACGCTCGGGCAGGCCGGCCACGTGCTCGATCTCGGCGGCCAGCGTGCCGGCGCCGGCCACCACCTCGGCCTGGTCGTAGGCGTGCATGAGCAACGCACCGCTCGTGGCCTGGCGCTGCAGGCAGGCCGCCAGGGCGTCGGCGTAGGTCGCGCCCTGCACCTGCACCGCCGCGCCCAGCGCGGCGAGCGCGGCCCGCTTGGCCGCAGTGCTGTTCTCGGGCAGGTAGACCTCGCAACGCACGCCCAGCGCCTGCGCGGCAGTGGCCACGGCGATGCCGGCATTGCCGCCCGAGGCCACCACCACGCCGGCGGCGGGTATCGGCAGCGCCAGCATGCGGTTGAACATGCCACGTGCCTTGAAGCTGCCGCCACGCTGCAGCTGTTCCAGCTTGAGCCAGATCTCGGCAACGTGGATGCCGAGCGCCGCACCGGGCAGGCGCAGCAGCGGCGTGCGCCGAACGTGGCCGGTTATGCGCCGCGCGGCGGCCTCGATGTCACCAGGGGTCACGGGCAGCACGTCGGCGGACGTGGCGGGCCTCTCGGCGGACGGATTCATGAGGTCACTGTAGCCGCTACAGTGCCGCCGCATGAAGCTGCCCCTGCATCCCACTGCCGACGGCCTGGCCTGGGCCCAGCGCCTTGTGCGCATGAACACCGTCAGCCGTGTTTCGAACCTCGCGCTCGTCGAGTGCATCGCCGACCACCTGCGCACGCTGGGCGTGCCGCTGCGCCTGACCTACGACGGTGAGCGCCGCAAGGCCAACCTCTTCGCCACGCTGGGCGCGGGCAAACCGGGCGGGCTGGTGCTCTCGGGCCACACCGACACCGTGCCGTGGGACGGTCAGGCCTGGACCGTCGACCCCTTGTCCGGCGTCGTGCAGGACGGCCGCCTCTACGGCCGCGGCAGCGCCGACATGAAGGGCTGGATCGGCCTTGTCGTGGCGCAGACGCGGGCCTGGCTCGAAGCGGACCTGCCACACGCGCTGCATTACGCCTTCAGCTACGACGAGGAGGTGGGCGGCTTCGGTGCGCGCGTGCTGATCGCGGACCTGCAGGAAGCCGGCCTCGCGCCCACGCTGTGCGTCGTCGGCGAGCCCACCGATATGGTGCCCGCCATCGCGCACAAGGGCGTGCACCGCTGGCGCTGTTGCGTGCGCGGCAAGGCGGCGCATTCATCGCTGGTGCCACAGGCCGTCAACGCCGTCGAAGCCGCGGCACGCGTGGTGGCGCGCATCGCCGCCATCGGCGACGAGCTGCGCGATGGGCAGCCCCGCCAAGCAGGCTTCGACGTGCCCTACAGCACCGCGGCGGTGTGTGTCTTTGAAGGCGGGATCGCCGACAACGTGGTGCCCGAGGACGCCCGCTTCCACTACGAATTCCGCGACCTGCCCGGTAGCCACGGTCGCTACGACGCGGCGGCGCTGCAGCAGCAGGTGCTGAACTGCGCCGCCGCGCTGCAGGGCGCGATGCAGGCGGTGGAGCCGACTGCCGGTTTCCACTTCGAGCCCATCGCCACCATGCCGGCCTTCCAGGCGCAGTTGCACGAACCCGCGGTGCAACTCGCGTTGCGCCTCGCCGGCACGCTGCAGACCACGCTGGTGGCCTTCGGCACCGAGGCCGGCCTGTTCCAGCGCGCGGGCATGTCCACCGTGGTCTGCGGGCCGGGCAGCATCGCGCAGGCCCACCAGGCCGACGAGTACGTCAGCCTCGAGCAGCTGGCCCATGCACAAGCCTTTCTGCACGGGCTGGCGAAGGCCGCCACCGCGGCCTGAAGGCCGGCCTCAGGTTCCGGCGTGAAGGGCCGAAAAGGCTGGTTCCTGCACCGTTCTTCTTCGAGACAGTCTGCAGCCAGATTTGCAAAGGCCTAAAGGTTTTCCGGCCCGAGACGAAAAAGGCTTCAACGCTCTCACGGAAGTGGGCGCGGGGTCCGGACCAACAAAGGTCGCGTGGCATGGCCTCCTTCAGAAAGGGCCGTGTCCACGTCGTCCCCAGGAGGCCCGGGCGAGTTCCGGCGGCGCGTCGCCCTTGGGCGGCAAACCGGTGGAGTTGCAGGCAGGCACCGTGCGTAACGATGTCCCGACTGCGGAGCCTGCCAGGCATATGCCTGTGGTCATCAACCTTTGGAGCTTTCCATGGCCCTCTCGATCAATACGAATGCCGTTTCCCTGAACGCCCAGCGCAACCTGGGCATGAGCCAGTCTTCCCTGTCGACCTCGATGCAACGGCTCTCGTCGGGCCTGCGTGTCAACAGCGCCAAGGACGATGCCGCCGGCCTGGCGATCGCCGAACGCATGAGTGCGCAAGTGCGTGGCAATACCGTGGGCATCCGCAATGCCAACGACGCCATCTCGCTGTCGCAGACCGCTGAAGGCGCCATCGGCAAGGTCGGCGACATGCTGCAGCGCATGCGTGAACTCGCCGTGCAATCGGCCAACGCGACCAACGGCACCGCCGACCGCGCCAACCTCAACGAGGAATTCCAGCAACTGGGTCTGGAAATCGGCCGCACGCTGGGCAACACCCGCTTCAACGGCCTGGCCGTCATCGGCGCGGACGCCGGCGCGCAGCAGTTCCAGGTGGGCGCCAATTCCGGCGACACCGTCACCGTGACAACCACCAACCTGGCCACCAACGGCGACATCACCACGGTCACTGGCAGCGGCATCACCACGGCCGGTGACGCAACCTTGGCGCTGGGCAACATCGACACCGCATTGGCTACCGTCAACGGCGAACGCGCCCTCTACGGCGCAGTGCAGAACCGTTTCGACGCCATCATCTCGACGCTGCAGGTCAGCACCGAGAACGAAGCCGCCGCCCGCGGCCGCATCATGGACGCCGACTTCGCCTCGGAAACCGCCAACCTGTCGCGCAGCCAGATCCTGCAGCAGGCCGGCACGGCGATGGTGGCCCAGGCCAACCAGCTGCCGCAGATGGTGCTGAGCCTGATCCGCTGAAGACTGCCTTCGCGATGGGGCCGACCCGGCCCCGCGTATCGCATCGACAGGGCCTGCGGGCCCTGTCGCGCTTTGCCGGGGCCCGCGGGCCCCGGCGGCCATTTGGCGGCGGAAACCGCCTCATATCCACCGATCGCCCGACTGCGGCCTGCCGAAAATAGATTCAGCAGGCACATGAACTCTCCGGCCTGCGGGAGCCGGTTCCTTTGCACCGGAGTCAGTTCAGCCCTCGCACGGAGAAACCGACGTGGCACAAACGATCAACACGAACCTGGTATCGCTGAATGCCCAGCGAAACCTGTCCATGTCCCAGGGCAGTCTGGCGACCTCGATGCAGAGGCTGTCCTCCGGATTGCGGGTCAATTCCGCGAAGGACGACGCCGCAGGCCTGGCCATCGCCGACCGCATGCAGACGCAGGTGCGCGGCATGAACGTCGCCATCCGCAACGCCAACGACGGCATTTCGCTGGCGCAGACGGCTGAAGGCGCCATCGGCAAGGTCGGCGACATGCTGCAGCGCATGCGTGAGCTGGCGGTGCAGTCGGCCAACGCCACCAACGGCTCCGACGACCGCACCAACCTCAACGCCGAGTACAAGCAGCTCAGCGACGAAATCACGCGCACGCTGAGCAACACACGCTTCAATGGCCTGGCGATCCTCGGTACCGACTCCGGCGCGCAGACCTTCCAGGTCGGCGCCGACGCCGGCGACCAGATCGTCATCACGACGGCCGACCTGGTGACCGACATGGGCGGCACTGGTATCGCCGCCGGCGACCTGCTGGACGCCCCCAACTCGACCACCGCGCTGGGCAACATCGACGCCGCGCTGACGCTCGTCAACGGCGAACGCGCCCAGTACGGCGCGACGCAGAACCGCTTCGAGGCCGTCATCGACACGCTGCGCGTGGCCTCCGAGAACCAGTCGGCCGCCCGCGGCCGCATCATGGACGCCGACTACGCGCAGGAAACGGCCAACATGTCGCGCGCCCAGATCCTGCAGCAGGCCGGCACTGCGATGGTCGCCCAGGCCAACCAGCTGCCGCAGCAAGTGCTGCAGTTGCTCAAGGGCTGACGACACCCCCCGGCATCGGGGGGCCGGGCGCATCCGCACCCTAAAGTTCTCGCGCCAGGTGTCGAAAACGGCGGTGAAGACCTGGAATTCCGACTGGCCCGAAGTGGCCGGCGCAGTTCCATCACCCAACGGAGATCCACATCATGGCCATCTCATCCGCCGGCATCGGCAGCGGTCTCGATGTCAGGAGCATCGTCAGCCAGCTCGTCGATATCGAACGCCAGCCCATACGCCAGCTGCAGAGCGAAGCCACGCGCCTGCAGACGCAGATCTCGGCCTTCGGGCGGGTGCAGGGCGCACTGTCGACCCTGCGTGACGCCTCCACCAAGCTGAGCCAGGCCAGCAACTGGAGCGCCAGCACCGCCACCTCGTCGAACATCACGGCGCTGGGCGCCACCGCCACCGGCGGCGCCGCCAGCGGCAACTACAACGTCGTCGTTACGCGCCTGGCCGCGGCCCAGACGCTGGTCACCACGGGCTACGCCAGCCCCACCGCGTCGCTGGGTTCGGGCACGCTGCGCGTCGAGCTGGGCAACTTCGACGCCGTGCCGCCCGTGCCCAAGGCCGGCGCCACCGCCATCGACCTCAACATCGACCCCACCAAGAGTTCGCTGACCGACATCCGCGACCAGATCAACAACGCCGGCGCCGGCGTGGTGGCCAGCATCGTCAACGACGTCTCGGGCTCGCGGCTGGTGCTGCGCTCGGCCGCCTCAGGCGCGGAGAACAGCTTCCGCGTCCAGGTGCTGGCCGACGGAGACGGCAATGCCGGCGATGCCGGCGGCCTGTCGGCACTGGCCTTCGACCCCAGCGCCGGCGGGACCAGCATCCTGACCCGCACCCAGACGGCGGCCAATGCGTTGGCCACGGTCAACGGCGTGGCGGTGGAGTCGGCCACCAACACCATGGCCGGCACCATCGAGGGCCTGACGCTGAACCTGCGCCAGCTTGGCGAGGCCGAGGTCGTCGTCGAGCCCGACACCGCGGCGCTGAAGAAGTCGGTCGACGAGTTCGTCACCGCCTACAACGAGAGCATCAAGCTGCTGCGCGAGCAGACCAGCTACGACCCCGCCACCAAGCAGGCCGGGCCTCTGCAGGGCGACCGTTCCGGCGCCTCCATGCTGAGCCAGCTGCGCAGCATCTTTACCGGCGGCGGCGGCGTCAGCGCCAGCTACTCGCGCCTGGCCGATGTCGGCCTGAACCTGAACACCGACGGCACCATCAAGGTCGACGACACCAAGCTCACCGCGGCACTGGCCAACGGGCCCGAGTTGAAGAAGCTGTTCTCGAACGCCGACGACGTGACACCCGCCAACCAGGGTTTTGCGAACAAGTTGCAGGGCTGGCTGAACCTGTCGCTGAACAGCGACGGCACGCTGGACAGCCGCACGCAGAGCCTGCAGGCGCGCAAGCGCAACAACGAGCAGGCGCAGGCGCGGCTGGAAGACCGCGTCGCCCGCACCCAGGTGCGCCTGGAGCGCCAGTACAGCGCACTCGACACACGCATGGGGCAGCTCTCGGGCCTGGCCAGCTACGTCAGCCAGCAGATGACGATGCTGAACAACAACAGCAACAACTGAGGCCCGGCGGCGGCCCGGCCTGGCCCGGCACGCCCTTTCCGATGTTTTCTCGACGACGCCCCGGCGCGCCCGCGCACGGGGCGTTTTTGCGTCGTGCGCGCCCGCACCGCCGGCAGCGCGCGTGGGTCGCCGGAACAGCGCTACCAACCCGCGGCCGGCGTGCCTCAAGTCGCCGCACGGGGCACCGATAAATACAGCATCCCGACGCTCACATCCCGCCGCCCATGTTCGCTGCCTCGTTGTTTTCCCCCCGCCGCGCCGCGCCCAGCCGCGCCGCCGCTTACCAGGCCAACGCACTCGAGATCCAGGTCGCCGGCGCCGACGCACACCGCCTGGTGACGCTGCTGTTCGAAGGCTTTGCGCAGGCCGCCATCGAGGCCCAGGCTGCACTGGCCAGCGGCGACACCGAGCTGAAGTGCCGCGCCCTCACGCGCGCCATCCGCATCGTCGACGAGGGCCTGCGCTCGCACCTGAACCTCGACGCCGGCGGCGCGCTGGCGCGCGACCTGATGGAGCTCTACGGCTACGTCGTGCAGCGCCTGACGCAGGCCAATTCCCGCAACGATCCCGAACTCATCGCCGAGTGCCTGCGCCTGATGCAGCCGCTGCACGAGGCCTGGCTGTCGATCGGCAACAACACCCGTGCCCAACGCTGAGATGCCCCGAGGAACCCCGAACATGGACCCGCAACTGCTCAGCTACTACGAGGCCATCGAACGCGCCAGCGTCGACATGCTCACCGCCGCGCGCGCCGGCAACTGGGACGAAGTCGTCAAGCTCGAAGGCGCCTGCGTGCTGCTGATCAGCCAGCTCAAGCACGCCGCGCAGGAGCCGGAAGATCTGGGCCTGGCGCGTGGCGCCGTGCCGACGCAGACCATGGAAGTGGCCAAGGTCAAGTCGCGCATCATGCAGCGCATCCTGGTCAACGACGCCGAGATCCGCCACCTGGCGGAACCCTGGCTGCAGGACCTGGACGACACGCTGTCGGGCCGCCGCGCGCAAAGCCTCCACTGACCCCGTTTCCCGCCCATCGAGGTGAGCGCGATGTTCGAAGACACCCGGCCGGCCGAGCTCGACGCCAGCGGCGGCAGCGACCCCTGGGGCCAGTTCCGCGTCGCCCAGGCGCAAGAGCGGCTGTCGCTGCTGCGCGCGCTGCGCGACGGCAGCGTGCCGGTGGTGCTGAGCGCGCCCGACGGCACGTCGATGGCCGTCACGCTGTGGGCGCTGGACGCCGACCAGGGCCGCATGAACCTCAGCGTCGACGCCGGCGCACCCCAGCTGCCGCAACTGGTGGACGTCGACGAGGCGGTGGCCGTGGCCTACCTCGAGAGCGTCAAGCTGCAGTTCGACCTGCAGGACTTCATGCTCGTGCACGGCGCCACCAGCTGCACGCTGCAGTGCCGCCTGCCCGATGAGATCTACCGCTTCCAGCGCCGCAACGCTTACCGCGTGCGCACGCGCGAAAGCCACGGCCCGCAGGCCCGCTTCCGCCACCCGTCGATGCCCGAGATGCGTGTCGAACTGCGGGTGCTGGACGTGAGCATCGGCGGCTGCGCACTCTGGCTGCCGCCCGACGTGCCACCGCTGCAGGCCGGCACGCTGGTGGCCGACGTGCAGCTGGAGCTGGACTCCGACACACGCTTCACGTCCGCCATCGGCCTGCAGCACGTCAGCGCCCAGGGCGCCTGGCACGGCAGCGCCGGCGGCAACGGCACGCAGGGTGTGCGCGTGGGCTGCGAATGGCGCGGCCTGCCGGCGGCTTCGGAACGTGTGCTGCAGCGCTGGATCGACCGCACACAGCGCCGTCGCCACCTGCTTACCGTGGGTTGAACATGACACCCACCGACGGCCGCGGTTTCACGCTGGTGGAATGCCTCGGCGTGTGTGCGGTGGCCGCCGTGCTGGTCACCGTGGCCTGGCCGACCTGGCGCGGCCACGGCCTGCGCGCCGCGCGGCTGGACGCCGTGAGCGCCCTCACCCGCCTGCAGACCGTGCAGGAACAGTACCGCTCGCTGCACGGCCTTTACGCCGCCGAGCTTTCGGTGCTGCACGGCGTGGCGCCGGTCAGCGACCAGGGCCGCTACACGCTGGCACTGCAACGCACCGGCCCCGAGTCCTACCGCGCCACCGCGCTGGCCCGCGGTGTGCAGGTCCACGACGCCGAGTGCGGCGCGCTGACGCTGGACGTGCAGTTGGGCTTCGCCACCGCCGGCCCCGGCCCGCAGTGCTGGAACCGCTGATGCGCCGCCCCGCCTTTGGTTTCACGATGATCGAGGTGGGCCTGGCGCTGGCCGTGCTGGCCATCCTGGCCACGCTGGCCCTGCCCGATGTCGGCAGGCGCATGGAACGCCAGCGCCTGCAGGGCGCGGCGCAGGGCCTGGCCGCCGACCTGGCCGAAGCCCGCTTCGAGGCTGCGCGCCAGGGCCAGTCGCTGTACGTCGAGGCCCGCGCCGCGCCCAGCCGCGACAGCGGCTGGTGCTGGGCCGTCGCACGCAGTGCCGGCTGCGACTGCGCCGCGCTCCAGGCCTGCCAGCTGCACACCGTGCGCAGCGCCGACTGGCGCGGCGTGCGCCTCGTCGAAGGCCTGGCCGTGACGCTGGACCCCGGCGGCACCGCCGCGGGCCGGCAGCAGACGGCGCTGCTGGAGAGTTCACGTGGTGAGCAGCTGCGCGTGGAAGTCTCGGCCCTGGGGCGTGCGCGGGTCTGCGCGTCGCGGGGCAGCTGGCCGAGCATGCCGGCCTGTTCGTGACCTGCCGCCCACAGCACCAACGGGTCGGCGATGTCAGCGTTCTATGACGCCTCTGGCCGCTCGCGCGACACGACGAGCGCTACCCTGTGACCAAGCTTCCCGCCGCGGAACCGGCTCTGCCGGGCCGTAGGCGGACGGCCCCCTGGGGGGTAGCGAGCGCCAGCGAGCTTGGGGCCCTATACCTGCATGTTCATGATGTCGCTGTAGGCCTGCGCCAGCCGGTTGCGCACCTGCAGCGTGGCCTGGAAGCCGATCTGCGCTTTCTGCATCGCCATCACGGTGTCTTCCAGGCTCACCGTCGGGTTGCCCAGGGTCAGCTCACGCTGCAGGCCCTGGGCCTCAAACTGGCTCTGGCTGACTTCCTTCAGCGCCGTGTCCATCGCGGCGCGGAAGCCGCCGGCGGGGGCGCCGGTGGGGCCCTCGGTGCGTGGCATGCCGTTCGGCTGCAGCCCGGCCCGCGCCACCGCGGCGGCGAAGTCGAAGGGTTTGATGCGGAGGTCGTTCATGGTGGGGGTGGCGAGGGTGGCGACGCAGGGCGGCAAGACGCCCATCACACAGCGCCACTCTAGGGCTGCGGCAGCCGCGGGAAGGCGGGATCAGGCGCCTCTTTGGGGGCCTTCTCGCGCCAATGCCGCGGCCATCGGCGTCGAACAATGGCCCCGAACCCGGAAGTTCCCCCGCCACCCATGGACAACGCCGTCGTCACCCCCCAGCCCACCAAGCTCGTCCCGCTCGCCGTCGCCGACACCGGCCTGGGCGCGCGCTGGCAGACCCTGCCCGCCCGCACGCAGATCGGCGCCATGTTTGGCGTCGCCGCGCTGCTGGCGGTGCTGGCCTTCATGACCGTCGGCGCCAGGGACTCGAACTACCGCCCGCTCTACACCAACCTGTCGGACAAGGAAGGCGGCCAGGTCATCGACCGCCTGACCCAGCTCAACATCCCCTACAAGTTCACCGACGGCGGCAGCGTCATCCTGGTGCCCAGCAACCAGGTGCATCCGCTGCGCATGAAGCTGGCCGCCGCCGGCCTGAACGTCGGCAGCGGCAGCACCGCGCCGGGTTACGAGCTGCTGGACAAGAACAACTTCGGCCAGACCCAGGGCCAGGAACGCATGAAGATGCAGCGTGTCGCCGAGGGCGAGCTCATCACCACCATCCAGAGCCTGGAATCGGTGAAGGCCGCACGTGTGCACCTGGCGCTGCCGAACCAGAACGGTTTTTTCCGCGAGCAGCAGAAACCCAGCGCCAGCGTCGTGCTGACGCTGCACCCCGGCCGTACGCTCGACCGCAACCAGGTCGCCGGCATCGTGCGTCTGGTCTCGGGCAGCGTGCCCGAACTCACCAACAAGGCGGTGAGCGTGGTCGACAGCACCGGCGCGCTGCTCTCCGGCCCCGGCGACGAGGAAGGCGCCCAGGGCCTGGACTCGCAGCAGCTGCAGTACCGCCGTGAACTCGAGGCCGGCCTGCACAAGCGTGTGCTGGCGCTGCTGGAACCGGTGGTGGGCGGCGACAACGTGCGCGTCAGCATCACCGGCGACATCGACTTCAGCCAGGTCATGCAGACCGCCGAGGCCTACCGCCCGAACCAGGGCGAGGATGCCAAGCCCGCCATCCGCGAGCAGCGCACCGAAGAAAGCATCCAGCCCGGCAGCGCCACGCCGGCCGGCATCCCGGGCGCCACCAGCAACCAGCCGCCGGTGGCGGCCACGGCACCGATCACGGGCGCCAGCCAGGCATTGCAGGGCACGCAGATCCCCGGCGGCGCCGGTGGCGGCGCCCAGCGCAAGGAAGCCGCCACGCGCTTCGAGGTCGACAAGACCGTTACCGTCACGCGCAATGCGGTGGGCAGCGTGCGCCGGCTGAGCGCGGCCGTCGTCGTCAACCACCGCAGCAGCACCGACGCCAAGGGCAAGACGACGACGGTGCCGCTGTCCGACAAGGAAATCGAGCAGCTCACGGCGCTGGTGCAACAGGGCATCGGCTTCAACGCCCAGCGCGGCGACGTGGTGAAGGTCGTCAACGCGCCCTTCCGCCAGGACGTGCAGCCCAAGGCCGAGGACACGCCGGTGTGGCAGCAGCCCTGGTTGCTTGACCTGCTGAAGAGCGCTGCCGCGCCACTGGCGCTGGCGCTGGTGGCACTGGTCGTCGTCAGCAAGCTCATCAAGCCGGCCGTGATGGCGGTGCTGGCCCCGCCGGCCCCCGAACCCGGCAGCCGGCTCGACGAGGTGGTGGCCGACGACAGCCCGCCAGCGGGGGCACCCCCGCTGCTGCTGAGCAACGCCAGCGAGAAGATCGACCAGGCACGCGCGCTGGCCAAGGCCAACCCGGCGGCCGTCGCGAACATCGTGCGCGGCTGGGTCAACGGCGAAGCCGCCTGAACGGCAACAGGACAAGACACGACCATGGCCAGCGCATCGACGGACGACCAGGGACTGGAAAACGCAGCCATCCTGCTCATGACCCTGGGCGAGGAAGAGGCCTCCGAGGTCTTCAAGCACCTGGCGCCGAAGGAAGTGCAACGCCTGGGCGAGACCATCGCGCGCATGAAGGCGGTCACACGCGAGCGTGTCGACCAGGTGATGGACAGCTTCGGTACCCTGGCCGCCAACGAGCACCTGCTGGTGGCCGACAACAACGAATACGTGAAGGCCGTGCTGCGCCGCGCGCTGGGCAACGACAAGGCCAACCTGCTGATCGACCGCATCCTGCAGGGCAGCGACGTCACCGGCATCGAGAGCCTGAAGTGGATGGACCCTACCTCGGTGGCCGAACTGCTGCGCAACGAACATCCGCAGATCGTCGCGGCCATCCTCGTGCACCTGGAATTCGACCAGGCGGCCGAGGTGCTGAAGCTGTTCACCGAGCGCCAGCGCAACGAGGTGATGGTGCGCATCGCCACGCTCGACGGCATCCAGCCGCTGGCCCTGCGCGACCTGAACGAGGTGATGAGCAAGGTGCTGGCCGGCGGCGACCGCAGCCGCAAGAGCAGCCTGGGCGGGGTCAAGACCGCGGCCGAGATCCTGAACATGCTGGGCACCGCGGTCGAGACCAGCGTGCTCGACTTCGTGCGCGAGGCCGACAACGACCTGGCGCAGAAGATCATGGACAACATGTTCACCTTCGACGACGTGGAAAAGATCGACGACAAGGGCATCCAGGCGCTGATGAAGGAAGTGCAGAGCGACTCGCTGGTCATCGCGCTGAAGGGCGCCACGCCGGCGCTGCGCGAGAAGATCTTCAAGAACATGTCCACGCGCGCCGCCGAGACGCTGCGGGAAGACCTGGAATCACGCGGCCCGGTGCGCTTGTCCGAAGTCGAGGCCGAGCAGAAGGAAATGCTCAAGATCGTGCGCCGGCTGGTCGACGAGGGCCAGATCGTGCTGGCCGGCGGCGGCGACGAGTCCTACGTCTAAGTGGGCGCCACGCCGAAAGGCCCCTTCTTCCGCAACGTGCCGCCCCCGGCCGGGGGCAAGCCGACTTCGCCCTACCAGCGTTTCATCCCGCGCGAGGAACTGGGCGACTTCGCGAGCTGGCAACCCGGCAAGCTGGGCGAGCAGCCCGACGCCGCACCCGCAGCACCGCCCGAGCCCACGCCGGCCGACTGGCAGGCGCGCATCGCCGCCGCGCGCCAGGCCGGCTACCAGGACGGTTACCGCGACGGCCTGGTGGCACTGGACAACTTCAAGCAGACCTTCGCGCAGCAGGCCACGTCGCAGATCGGCGCGCTGCTCGAGAGCTTCGACGCCCAGCTCTCGGAGCTCGACGCCGAGATGGCCGGCGCGCTGGCGCAGAGCGCCGTACTGCTGGCGCAGCAGGTGCTGCGCGCCGAACTGAATTCACACCCCGAGGTGGTGGCCCAGGTGGCCGCCGAGGCGGTGAGTGCGGTGATGCTGAGCGCCCGCCACATCGCCGTGCACGTGCACCCGCTGGACCTGCCGCTGGTCAGCGAAGGCGCAGCCGACGCGCTGGAAGCCCGCGGCGCACGCCTGCACGCCGACGCCACCCTCCAGCGCGGTGGTGTGCTGGTGCAAAGCGACGTCGGCGCGGTCGACGCACGCATCGGCGTGCGCTGGGCCCAGGCCGCCGCGGCGCTCGGCTCGACCCTGGCCCTGGACGAGGACACGGCATGAGCACGCCGGGCCGCCCCAAGGGGAATACCGGAGTGCGCAGCACGAAGGTACACCAGTGAGCACGCCGGGCCGCCCCAAGGGCGAATACCGGAGTGCGCAGCACGAAGGTATAGAAGTGAGCACGCCGGGCCGCCCCAAGGGCGAATACCGGAGTGCGCAGCACGAAGGTACACCCATGAACCCTGCCACCACACGCCTGGCCGCCGCCGGCCCCGACGAGCGACTGCGCTCGCGCAGCCAGCGCTGGCAGCGTTACCTGGCCGACCTGCAGGGTTACGCCGCGCTGCAGCAGCCACTGGAGACCGTGGGCACGCTGCTGCGTGTCACCGGCCTGGTGCTCGAAGCCGCGGGCGTGCGTGTGCCCGTCGGCTCGGTCTGCGAGGTGCACTGCCCGGGCCAGCCCGCGGTGCTGGCCGAAGTGGTGGGTTTCAGCGGTGACCGCGCCTTTCTGATGCCGATGGGCGAGCTGCACGGCCTGGCCAGCGGCGCCCGCGTCGTGCCACGCCCGGCGCCGGCCTCGCCGCCACGCTGGGGCGCCGAAAACCACGCCTGGCGCCGCAGCGAGGACCGCGGCCTGCACCTGCCGATGGGCGCGGGCCTGCTGGGCCGTGTCGTCGACTCCCACGGTCACCCGCTCGACCGCCTGGGCCCGCTGGAAGGTGTGCACACGCAGCCGCTGGTGCGCCGCGCCATCAACGCGATGGACCGCGACCCCGTGCGCACACCGCTGGACACCGGGGTGCGCGCCATCAACGCGCTGCTCACCGTCGGCCGCGGCCAGCGCATCGGCCTCTTTGCCGGCACCGGCGTGGGCAAAAGCGTGCTGCTGGGCATGATGGCGCGCTACACCGCGGCCGACGTCATCGTCGTCGGCCTCATCGGCGAACGCGGCCGCGAGGTCAAGGAATTCATCGAGGACATCCTCGAGGACGAAGGCCGCGCGCGCAGCGTCGTCGTCGCTGCGCCGGCCGACGCACCGCCGCTGCTGCGCATGCAGGGCGCCAGCTACGCCACGGCGATCGCCGAGCATTTCCGCGACCGTGGCCTGCACGTGCTGCTGCTGATGGACAGCCTGACGCGTTACGCGATGGCGCAGCGCGAGATCGCGCTGGCCATCGGCGAGCCGCCGGCCACCAAGGGTTACCCGCCGAGCTGCTTCGCCAAGCTGCCGCAGCTGGTGGAACGCAGCGGCAACGGCATGGCCGGCCAGGGCTCGATCACCGCCTTCTACACCGTGCTCAGCGAAGGCGACGACCCGCAGGACCCGATCGCCGACGCCGCACGCGGCATCCTCGACGGCCACATCGTGCTCAGCCGCGAACTCGCCGAAAGCGGCCACTTCCCGGCCATCGACGTCGAGAAGTCGATCTCGCGCGTGATGACGGCCGTGGCCGGGCGTGAACACCTGCAGTCGGCGCGCCGCATGCGCCAGCTGCTGGCGAAGGTGAACAAGGCGCGCGACCTGATTCAGCTCGGCGCCTACCAGCCTGGCCACGACGCCGAGCTCGACCTCGCCGTCAAGCTGCAGCCGCAGATGAACGCCCTGCTGCAGCAGGACATGCACGAAAGCGCAGCCCTGGACATGAGCCGGGCCCAGCTCAACCGGCTGATGTCCGCCTGATGTCGGCCTGAGCCACCCCACCGCCCCGAACAGCCCACCATGACCGCCGCCCTGACCACCCTGCTCGAACACGCCGAACACCAGCGCGACAACGCCCAGGCCGCCCTGCTGCAGGCCGAAGCCGCGGTGCGCCGCCTGCAGGCGCAGGCCGAGCAGTTGCGCAACTACCGCGACGACTACCGCGGCCGCCACCCGGCTCTGGGCGGGCGCAGCGCGGGCATCGAAGCGCTGCGTCTGCACCAGGACTTCATGCAGCGGCTCGACCAGGCGCTGCACCAGCAGGCGGCCCAGCTGCAGGCCAGCGAGACCCGGTGCACCACGCTGCGCGCCCAACTCGTGGCCCACGAGACCCGCGTGGCCTCGGTGCGCAAACTGCTCGAACGCCGCGGCCAGCAGGCGCAGGTGCATGCCGACCGCCTGGAACAGCGCCGCAGCGACGACGCGGCGCAGAACCAGCTGCGCCGGCGCGACGACGGCGCCCACGGCAGCGGCTGGCGGCTCGGCGCCGAAGGTGTGCCGGTGGCGCACTGAGAGCCGCCGCCCGCCAGCCGCGTCCCGCCCTCCCAGACCCTCGACCGCAACGCCACTTCACCATGCTTGCCAACGCCCTGCCCCCGGTTCTCCAGGCGCCCGTCGCGGCGCCAGCCCCCCTCAACGCGGCCGGCAGCGGCAACGGGCCCGAGAGCTTCGCCCGCATGCTCGACGCAGCCGACGCGCGCCGCCAGGCCGCGGCGTCCAAGGCCCCGGAAGCCAAGCCGGCCGCCGGCAAGACGCCCGACAGCCGCGAGGCGGCGGCTCCCACCGCCGAACGCACCGACGCCGCCGGCGAAGATGCCGCGGCCGCCGAAGACACGGCGCTGGGCAGCGCCACGGCTGCGGCCGAAGCGAACCTGCCCGCCGACCCGGCCGTGGGCAGCGACGCCGCAGCGTTGCTGGCTGGCCTGAACGGCCTGGCCGGTATGGCCGCACTGCCGCGACAGGCGCAGGCCGAAGCGGCCACCCGTGCCGCGAAGGCCGCGGGCAACGGTCGCAGCGGCCCGCGCACGGCGGCTGCCGGCTTCGCTACTGCGGCGTCCGAGACCGGCCCGCGGTCGACAGCAGAGACCCTCGACAGCGCCGGTGTCGCCACGCGAGCCGGCGGCGCAGCAGGCGCGCGCGCCGCGGCCGACGTCAAGGGCGATGCCTTCACGCCACTGATGCATCAGGCGCGCGGCGCCGACAGCAGCGCCGAGCAGGCCGCCGAAACCGGCACCCAGCGTCTGCAGGCCACCACCTCCGCGACTGTCGAAGCGCGGGCGCTGGCCGCCGAGACCGCGTTCGGCACCGCCGTGCCCATGGCCACCGCCGCCGCCGCGGGCACGCTGCACGGCGGCCCGGGCGCCTCGGCGGCCACGCCCGCGCATGCACGCCTTGGCGCCAGCCCGGGCAGCCCCGAATTTGCCACCCAGCTCGGCGCCCAGCTCAGCACCTTCGTGCGCGAAGGTGTACAGCACGCCCGGCTCGAACTGCACCCGCTCGAACTCGGGCCGGTGACGGTACAGATCGCGCTCGACGGCACGCTGGCCCGCGTGAACATGGCGGCCGAACACGCCAGCACGCGGCAGGCGCTGGAACAGGCCATGCCGGCGCTGGCCGGCAGCCTGCGCGAGGCCGGGCTCACGCTCAGCGGCGGCGGCGTCTTCGAGCAGCCGCGCCAGTCGCAGCCCGAAAGCGGCGGCACGGCCGGCTCCGGGGCTCAGGGCGAACGCCAGGGTGAGCGCGGCACGGCCGCGGCCGGCGCCGACCGCGGGCCGGCGCCGGTCAACCCCTTGACGCTGCGCCGCCGCGGCGTCGTCGACCTCGTGGCCTGATCCCTTGCCGCAAGGCGATGGGATGGCCCGCTTTGACCGGCCTTATCGGCTCTTCAGGCGCACCCTGCAGTCTCAATAATTCCTGCAACACGTCGACATCGGCGCACCGCACCCGCGGCCGCGCCGACGACCGGGAAGCAGGAGAGAAGCATGGCCACCGCCGCCCCCCCCAACACCACCACCGAAGCGCCCCCGCCGGCCAAGGGCAAGAAGAAGCTGATCATCATGATCGCCGTGGCGGTGCTGGTGCTGGCCGGTGGCGGCGGCGCCGCCGTGGTGCTGATGAAGAAGAAGCCCGCCGCCGCCGAAGGCGAGGACGGCGAGCCCGTGGCGCATGCCGTCGCGCACGACCCCAAGGTGGTGCCGGTGTTCGTGCCGATGGACCCCTTCACCGTGAACCTGGCCGACCGCGAGGCCGAGCGCTATGCCCAGGTCGGCATCACGCTGGAGATCACGGATGCCAAGGTCGGCGACCAGATCAAGGCCTTCATGCCGGCCATCCGCAACAACATCCTGATGACCATCGCCGACCGCACCGCGGGTGAGCTGGCGGATCGCGAGGGCAAGCTGCAGTTGGCCGAGAAGATCCGCCGCGAGGCCTCACGCGCCATGGGCGTCGAGATCGAGCAGGAGGAGCCCGAGGTCGTGGACGAAGAAGCGCCGAAGAAGACGAAGAAGAAGGCAAAGAAGAAGGCGGCCCAGGTGCTGCCGATCAAGGCGGTCCACTTTTCCAATTTCATCATTCAGTGAACGTGGGCCCCCAAGCTCGCCTTCGCTCGCCCCCCCCGAGGGGGCCGTCCGCCAACGGCCCGGCGAAGCCGGTTCCGTGCCGGGAAGCTTGATCGGCGGCCTCTGGCGCTTCTTCTGACATGAACCAGCAGATTCTTTCGCAGGACGAAGTCGACGCGCTGCTGCAGGGCATCACCGGCGAAAGCCAGAAGCTCGAGCAGGAAGAGACACCGACGACCGGCGTGCGCGAGTACGACCTGGCGAGCCAGGAACGCATCGTCCGCGGCCGCATGCCGACGATGGAGGTCATCAACGAACGCTTCGCGCGCAACATCCGCATCGGCCTGTTCAACTTCATCCGCAAGAGCCCGGAAGTCGCCATCGGCGGCATCAAGGTGCAGAAGTTCAGCGCCTTCCTGCGCGAGATCGTGGTGCCGACGAACTTCAACATCGTCAACGTCAAGCCGCTGCGCGGCAGCGGGCTCATCGTCTGCGACCCGAGCCTGGTGTTCGCGGTGATCGACTCGCTGTTCGGTGGCATCGGCAAGTTCCACACACGCATCGAGGGCCGCGACTTCAGCCCCACCGAACTGCGTGTCATCCTGCGCCTGATCGAGGTCATCAGCGCCGAGTACAAGAAGGCCTGGATGGGCATCTACCCGGTGGAACTGGAATACCAGCGCAGCGAGATGCAGCCGCAGTTCGCCAGCATCGCCACACCGAGCGAGATCGTGGTCGCCACCAGCTTCACGCTGGAAATCGGCGAGACCACCGGCACGGTGCACTTCTGCATCCCCTACAGCACGCTGGAGCCGATCCGCGACACGCTGTACAGCACCATCCAGGGCGACAGCGCCGAGCCCGACCGCCGCTGGGTCAACCTGCTCACGCACCAGATCCAGTCGGCCGAGGTCGAACTGGTGGCCGAACTGGCCACCGCCGGCGCCACCGTCGAGCAACTGCTGTCCTTCAAGCCCGGCGACTTCATCGAGCTCGACCTCAACCCGATGATCAAGGCCAAGGTCTCGGGCGTGCCGGTCTTCGACGCCCACTACGGCACCAGCAACAACAAGTACGCCATCAAGATCGACCGCATGCTGACCGGGTCGAACCTGTCTTGGATAGGTGAGCAATGACACCCCGCGCCGTCACGGAGAACTGAAATGTCCGACACCGATACCGCCATGTCCGAAGAGGACCGCATGGCCGCCGAATGGGCGGCGGCGCTGGCCGAGACCAAGGGCGGCGGCAACGAGATCGCCAGTGAAGTGGCCGCCGCCCAAGAGAGCGTGGCCCCGGCGCAGTTCACGAACTTCCAGTCGGCGCAGGCCATCAATACCGGCACCGGCAACGACATCAACATGATCCTGGACATCCCCGTCCAGCTGACCGTGGAACTGGGCCGCACGCGCATTCCCATCAAGCACATCCTGCAGCTGGCGCAGGGCTCGGTGGTCGAACTGGAGACGATGGCCGGTGAACCGATGGACGTGCTCGTCAACGGCTACCTCATCGCCCAGGGCGAGGTGGTGGTGGTGAACGACAAGTTCGGCATCCGCCTGACCGACATCGTGACGCCGAGCGAGCGCATGCGCCGGCTCTCCCGCTCGTCCTGAACTTCACTTTCGCGACATGCCCTTCAACTACACCTCTCTGCTCTGGTTCGTGGCCGTCGTGGCGGCGATACCGGCCGTGCTGTGGCTGATCAAGCGCACGCCGCTGGCCGGTGGCGGCGGGGCCGCCGGCACGCCGCGCGCGGTGGCGGTGCTGCCGCTGTCGGCGCAGCAGAAGCTGGTGACGGTCGAGGTGGGCCAGGGCGACGAGCGCCTGTGGCTGGTGCTGGGCGTGTCGCCGCAGGGCATCCGCACGCTGCACACGATGGCTGCGCAGACCGCGGCGCCGCCGCCCGATACCCAGGCCGCGCCGTCCGCCACCTTCGCGCAGTTGCTGACGCGGCTGCGTGGCGGCAACCTCGCCGAAGGCCCCGATGCACGCTGAACGCACCAGGCTGCGCCGCCCGCTGTGCATGCTGGGCGCCCTGCTGCTGATGCTCGCGGCCGGCCCCGCGCTGGCACAGCAGGCCGCGCCGTCCGGCGGCAGCCTGCCGCTGGTCATCGGCCAGGGCCCCGGTGGCACCAGCTATTCGGTGCCGATCCAGACGCTGCTGTTTTTCACCGCGCTCAGCTTCCTGCCCGCGGTGCTGCTGCTGATGACGGCCTTCACGCGCATCGTCATCGTGCTGAGCCTGCTGCGCCAGGCGCTGGGCACGCAGGCCGCACCACCCAACCAGGTCATCGTCGGCCTGAGCCTGTTCCTGACCTTCTTCGTCATGGCGCCGACCTTCGACCAGGTCTACGAGAAGGCCTACGCGCCCTACGCTGCCGGCACGATGGCGGTGGACCAGGCGCTGAAGGAAGGCGTGGCGCCGCTGCGCACGTGGATGCTGAAGCAGACGCGCCAGAGCGACGTGCAGCTCTTCGCCAAGCTGGCCAAGCTGCCCGACAACGTGAAGGGCGAGGACGTGCCGCTGACGGTGCTGGTGCCGGCCTTCGTCACCAGCGAACTCAAGAGCGCATTCCAGATCGGCTTCATGATCTTCATCCCCTTCCTGGTCATCGACATGATCGTGGCCAGCGTGCTGATGAGCCTGGGCATGATGATGCTGAGCCCGGTGCTCGTCGCCCTGCCCTTCAAGCTGATGCTGTTCGTGCTGGCCGACGGCTGGAACCTGCTCCTGGGCTCACTCGCCGCCTCTTTCGCGACATGAATGGGGCCCCCAAGCTCGCTGACGCTCGCTACCCCCCGGGGGGGCGTCCGTCTACGGCCCGGCGAAGCCGGTTCCGTGGCGGGAAGCTTGGTCTGACGTCTGCCCTTCATTCTTCCCGCACGCTGCAGGTCGACGGAATCAATTGACATGGATGCACAGCAAGTTCTGACGACGGGCCAGAACGGCCTGATGATGCTGCTGATGATCAGCGCCCCGGTGCTGCTGACGGTGCTGGTGGTCGGCCTGGTGGTCAGCATCTTCCAGGCCGCCACGCAGATCAACGAGGCCACGCTGAGCTTCGTGCCGAAGGTGGTGGCTGCGGTGGCCGTGCTGGCGATCGCCGGGCCGTGGATGCTGAGCAGCCTGGTCGAGTTCATCCGCAGCACGCTGATGGCGATCCCGGGCATGGTCGGCTAGGCGGCAGGGCATAGCCGGGCGGCGTCGCGATGATCACCTTCACCGAAGGCCAGTTGATGGCCTGGCTGATGCCGCTGATCTGGCCCTTCCTGCGTGCGCTGGCGCTATTGCAGGCGTTGCCGGTGCTGGGCGCGCGCACGGTGCCGATGCGCGTGCGTGTCGGCCTCGCCGCCTTCTTCGCCCTGGCCGCGCAGGACAGCCTGCCGGCGCTGGCGCCCGCGGTGGCTGCGACACCGCTGGACGCGCCGCAGGCCCTGCTGCTGGTGGTACAGCAGGTGGTCATCGGCCTCAGTCTGGGCTTTGCGGTGCGCGTGGTGTTCGCGGCGGTGGAATTTGCCGGCGAGATCATCGGCCTGCAGATGGGCCTGAACTTCGCCGGCTTCTTCGACCCGCTGTCGGCCAGCACGGCCACCGCGACCAGCCGGCTCTTCGGCACCATGGTCTCGTGGCTGTTCATCGTCATGAACGGCCACCTGCTCGTGATCGCCGCGCTGGCGCAGAGCTTCGTCGCCTTCCCCATCGGCCCCGAGCCCTTCGCCTTCCTGCACCAGATGCAGCCGCAGCGCTGGGGCGCCGAGATCTTCTCGACCGGGCTGTGGATCGCGCTGCCGCTGGTGACCATGCTGCTGTTCATCAACCTCGTGCTGGGCACGATCTCGCGCGTGGCGCCGCAGATCAACATCTTCGCCATCGGCTTCCCGGTGACGCTGGGCGTGGGCCTGCTCGGCCTGGTGATGACGCTGCCGCTGATGCAGCAGCCCTTCACGATGGCGCTCGAGCGCCTGCTGGGCCAGTTCAGGTGAGGCCATGAAGCGCCAGCAGATCGTGCTGACCGTCATCGCCCGCGACGAGGCAGCGCGCATCGGCCGCCTGCTGGCGAGCGTGGCGCCGTGGGTCGATGCGATGCTGGTGCTGGACACCGGTTCGCAGGACGACACCGTGGCCATTGCGCGGCGCCACGGGGCGCGTGTCGAGCACTTCACCTGGTGCGACGACTTCGCCGCCGCACGCAACGCCTCGCTGGAACTGGCCGCCGCCGACTGGCACCTGGTGCTCGACGCCGACGAGTGGTTGATCGACGGTGGCGCGTTGTTGCGCGACCTGCGCGACACGGTGCCTGACTACGTCGGCGTGATCCGCCGCACCGACCAAGACGGCGCGGGCAACGTCGTACAGCAGTGGATCAGCCGGCTGCTGCCCGGCCGCGTGCGTTATGCCGGCCGCGTGCACGAACAGCCCGTGCACACGCTGCCGCTGCGCCGCCTGGCCCTGCACGCCGGCCACGACGGTTACGACGACGCCAGCACGGCTGCCAAGCGCGGGCGCAACCGCCGCCTGCTGCAGGCCGAGCTCGCCGAACGCCCCGGCGACGCCTACCTCTGGTACCAGCTCGGCAAGGACTGCGCGGTCTACGGCGAACACGGCGCCGCCGTCGATGCCCTGCAGCGCGCCGACGCGTTGTGCACCGAACACCCGGCCTGGCGCCACGACCTCGCGACGCGGCTGCTGTTCAGCCTGAAGAAGACCGGCCGCCACGCCCTGGCGCTGGAGCACGCGCAGACCCGGCTCGAAGACCACGCCGCCTCGCCCGACTTCTTCTTTGCACTGGGCGACCTGCTGCTCGACTGGGCCGCAGAGACACCCGCGCTGGCCGATGAACTGCTGCCCATGGCCCAGCAGGCCTGGCAGCGCTGCCTGGAGATCGGCGAGCAACCCGGCCTGTCGGGCGCGGTGCAGGGCCGTGGCAGCTGGCTGGCGGCGCACAACCTGGCCGTGGTGCTGGAAGGCCTGGACCACGCCGACGACGCCGCCGTGCTGCGCGCCAGCCACCCCGCGCCGGCCTGAAGCCTGCGCCTGCGCAAGGCCGCCCCGCGGCCGCTGCGTTACCCTCGGGCGCGATGTCGCGCTGCCTTGCCTACACCACCCTGCCCGTCCTCTGCTTCGACGAAGCCCGTTCGTGGTTCAGCGCGGTGCTGCGCTGCGCGGTGCTGCGGCACACGCCGATGCCTCTGGGCAACCGCCGGGACGCCGTCGAGCCGAAGGCGGTGCCGGCATGAACGTGCTGCTCGCCGGCGCCACCGGGCTCGTCGGCAGCGCCTATGCCGCGTTATGGCACGGGCCGGGCACCCTGCACCTGCTGGTGCGCCGCCCGCTGGCCGCCAGCGCGCCCCTGCAGCAGGTGCACGTGGTGGACTTCACCGCGCTGCCCGCGCTGCCGGCGGCCGACGCCGCGGTCTGCGCCTTGGGCACCACCATCGCGGTGGCCGGCTCGCAGGCCGCCTTCCGCGCCGTCGACTTCGACGCCGTGCTGGCCTTCGCCCGTGCGGCGCGTGCGGCCGGTGCGCGCAAGCTGGCGGTGGTGTCGTCGCTGGGCGCCGACCGCAAGTCGGCCAGCTTCTACAGCCGCACGAAGGGCGAAATGGAAGTGGCGGTGGCCGGGCTGGGCTACGACAGCGTGATCGTCGCGCGGCCCTCGCTGCTGACCGGCGACCGTGGCGCGCTGGCCCAGCCGGCACGCGCCGGCGAACGCCTGGCCCAGCTGCTGGCCGCGCCGCTGGCGCCGCTGATCCCGCGCAGCTACCGCCCCATCGCCGCGGCGACGGTGGCGCGCGCACTGCACCAGGCGCTGCTGCAGGCCGCGCCCGGGCTGCGCATCCTCGACTCGGCCACGCTGCTGGCACTCGGAGGCTCCAGATGAAGATCCATTTCCTCGGCGCCGTCGACGGCGTCACCGGTTCACGCCACCTGGTCGAGACCGACGACCGCCGCATCCTGCTCGACTGCGGCCTCTTCCAGGGCTGGAAGCTGCACCGCGAACGCAACTGGGTCATGCCGGCGGAACTGCGCGAACTCGACGCCGTGGTGCTCAGCCACGCCCACCTCGACCACAGCGGCTGGCTGCCGGCGCTGGTGAAAAACGGCTTTCGCGGCCCCATCCACGCCAGCCCGGCGACCTGCGCGCTGGCCCAGGTGCTGCTGCTCGACAGCGCCCACCTGCAGGAAGAAGACGCGCGCCGCGCCAACCGCTACGGCTACAGCAAACACGAAAAGGCGCTGCCGCTGTACACGCGCGCCGACGCGCAGCGTGCGCTGTCGCAGCTGGTGCCGCTGGAGCCCGGGCGCGCGCTGCGGCTGGGCCGCAGCACGGTGAAGCTGACGCCGGCAGGCCACCTGCTCGGCGCCTGTTCGGTGAACCTGGACGACGGCACGCTGCGGCTGGGCTTTTCGGGTGATGTCGGCCGCGACAGCGACCTGCTGATGCCACCGCCCAAGCCGCCGCTGCCCGCCGACGTGATGCTCCTGGAATCGACCTACGGCAACCGTCTGCACCCGCCGGAAGACAGCCCGCAGCGGCTGGCCGACATCGTCAACCGCACCGTGCAGCGCGGTGGCTCGGTGCTGATGCCTTCCTTCGCCGTGGGCCGCGCGCAGGCGCTGCTGCTGGTGCTGCAGCGCCTGAAGGCGGCGGGCGCCATTCCCGCGCAGTTGCCGATCTTCCTGGACAGCCCGATGGCCGTCGAGGCCACCGGCCTGTACCGCCGCTACGGCGCGCTGCTGCGTGTGCCGCCGCGCGAGGTGAA
>JBBRBW010000048.1:0-31325 GCA_038205425.1 Burkholderiales bacterium
CCGGGCGCGTTTTTGGGTGTTTTCTGGTCCTTGGTTTTTTTGCTTGGGTGTGGGGGTTGGGGGGGGGGGGGGGGGGCGGCTGGGCCGGACTCAGTCCGGGCGCAGGATTCCGAGGCTCATGGCGCGCGAGATCGCGTGCGCGCGGCTGTTCGTTCCGAGGCGGCGCAGGATGTTCTGGATATGGTTCTTCACGGTCCAGGGGCTGCAATCCAGGGCCACTGCGATCTGCAGGTTCGTCTTGCCGTCCTTGATCAGGTGCAGGACTTCATGCTGTCGGCGCGTGACGACCCGGGCCTCGTGAGGCACGGACGCCTGCATTTGCTCCCGTTCGTTCTGCAGCACGCGCACGAAGGCGTGATGCATGTGGGGCACCAGCAGTTCGACCGCGTGGCACAGCGCCGCGTCCGGCACCTGCCCGAGGCGGGAGAAGGCATACAGTGCCCAGAGGCCACCATCGGCGCCGGGCATCAGTCGCACGGCCATGTCGCGCAGTTCGTTGGCGCTGACCAGGCCCTCCACCGCTTGTGCGGTCGCCGCGGCGCCCGGACGCGGAAACAACATCACGCCACTGGCCCAGCCCGGCGTGGCACTCAGCTTGGGCACCAGGCCGTCGGTGGGGTCGGCTACGGCATCGAACTGCGGCCGGCGAAAGTAGCGGCTGGCGCTGAAGTGGTGCAGCGTCAACGACGGGCCGCCGTGCTCGCGTACGCCGCAGATGAGGATCTCGTGCGGCACCAGCCCCTGCACGGCGCTCTGGCTCCAGACAAAAAACTGGTGCCGACTGCTCACATCGATCGAAGCCTCGACGGCTTCGGCGAAGTGATGGCGACGGGCCTCGTCAAGCCGCATGGCGGACATCAGAGGGCCCCGCCGCCGGCGCTACCCAGCACCCGCAGGCGTTGATCGGCAGAGCCCGGCCGCTCTCCGGGATGGCCTGTCCCTGAACGAGATCTCTCATCGTGCTTGCAGACGCGATCACTGCCACGGGGGCCTGCCTTCAGCCCCTGTGCAATGGGCCGGGACGGGGCTGTAGCCCGTGGTGTGTCGAACGTCATTCCTCCATGGCCCACAGCCTAGTGAGCACGTGTGACATGGCCAGCCGCCTGGCGTGCCTGCCTCCCTGCCGAAAGGCCCAAGCTGGCCCCAGGGCGGGTGCCGCCTTCGCGTTCAGGCCCGCTCGCACGGGTGGCGGTCCAGGAAGCTGCGGAATTCACACCCCGCGCGCTGCGTGGGCCTCAGTTCCCGAGCCGTCTGCCGAAAGCAGGAGGGATGCCGCATCAGCCGGCGGCGCGTCTGGAGCAGCAAATGACATCGCAGTTCGGCACACTTGGCAGCCATGCCGGTACGCGTGACACCAGGAAGCGCCATGCCGCCCCGCGGCGCGGGGGGCTGATGCTCGCCGCCGCCTGTGCTCTGTGGATCACCGCCTGCGGCGGCGGTGGGGGAGGAGAAGCGGCGCCGATCGTGTCCATGGCCCCGGCCGCGGCGCAGGGCCTGACGGCGTCGACCGTTGGAACGTCAACGCCGGTCAACGCCGCCACCGTGCCGGTCAACGGCGCCACCGTGCCGGTCAACGGCGCCAGCGTGCCGGTCAACGCCGCCACCGTGCCGGTCAATGGCGCCACCGTGCCGGTCAACGGCGCCAGCGTGTCGGTGCGCACAGCCGAGACCTCCTCCTCGCTGAGTTTCGCCTTCGATCTCCCCTCCGCGCGGACCACGAGCGCAGCGGTCTATGACGGGCAGGGCCGGCTGCTGCGCACGCTCTGGCGCGGCGAGCCCCTGGCTGCCGGCCGCCACGAGAGAAGCTGGGACTTGCGTCTGGACGACGTCGGCACGTCGTCCGGTGCCGAGGTCACCGTGCGCGTCGTCCACCACGATGTCGGCTACGTCTGGCAGGGCGTCGTGGGCAACAGTTCGGCGCAGCCCGGGCAACTGCCCTTCCGCTCCTTCCTGCCGCCCGCCAGCCTCAGCGCCGACGGCCGGCAGCTGCACATCGGCCTGGGCTACAACGAGGCCAAGTCTGCAGTGACCGGGTTGAATGTCGACGACCCGCAACGGCCCGCGCCGGCCGTGCAACACGTCGATCCCTTCATCGGCGTCGGCCTCGTCGCTTCCGATGGCCAGACGCTGTATCTGGCGCAGACCGGCGGGCTGAGCAAACGCAGCTTCGTCTTCGCCAGACAGGTGGCTGACGGTCGCCCGGTGACCTTCGGCAACGGCCAGTCGCTGTGCCTGAACCTCCGCGCCGGCAGCGGCGACTGCTATGCCGACCAGAGCTACCCCAGCGTGATCGCGCTGCGGGCCGAAGGCGAGGCCATGGCCACCGGCCTGGCCGTGCAGCGTGAAGGAGAGGCCCTGGCCGTGGCCTACGGCGGCGAGCAGTTCGTGCGTGTCTTCGACAAGCGCAGCGGCAGGCTGCTCTCGCAGTGGTCCGTGCCCTTGTCGAACGAAGGCAGCAACCACCTGGCCATGGGCGCTGACGGCGACCTCTGGGTGGTTACGGGCGACGGTGTACAGCGGTACACGGGCATCGCCTGGCAGCCCCGGCTGGTCGCCGAATGGCATGGCATGGAAAAGCCGTTGGCCCTGGCGACGGACCCGCAGAACAGCGGCCGCATCTGGGTCGCGGAAGGGGGCAGCCGCCAGCAGGTGCGCCTGTACGGTGCCGAGGGCGCCGTCGTGCGCACGGTCGGCCAGCGCGGTGCCTTGCAGGCGGGTGCGGCGGTGGCGGCCGACCGGCTGTGCTTCACCGGCTATGCGCAGCGCGAGCACACCGCGCTGGCGGTGGACGGCACCGGCCAGCTCTGGGTGGCTGACGTCTGCAACAACCGGCTGCAGCGCTTTGCCGGCGACGGCAGCGTCACGGCCTCGGTGGCCTGGCTGCCGGCTTCCTACGTCAGCGCGGTCGACCCCAACCGGCCGCAGCGTGTGTTCTCGAATTTCCTGGAGTTCGAAGTCGACTACAGCCGCGTTCTGGGCAGCGCCGGTTCCTGGCGCCTGGTGCGCAACTGGCTGCCCTCACTGCCTGCCGCGCTGCGCGACGAGCACGCCGCCAATATGCACTGGGGTGGCTTTCGTGTTGTCACCACGCTGGCCGGCGGGCGCACTTACGCCCAGATGCACAGCCGCGGCCAGTCGGTGATCGTTGAACTCGCCGCCGACGGCATGGTGCGCGAGGTCACGAGGCCTGCGGCGGCGGTGGCCGAACGTTCAGGCGAAGTCCTTCAGGGCGACGGCGGTCTGCACCAGGCGGTGCTCGAAGGCGCGCAGCAGGTGGTCTACCGACGGCCGCTGGACGGCGTGGCTGCGGACGGGCAGGTCCGGTGGGCCGGGCGCGCGACGGTCCTGGCGTCCATGCCGGCGACGGCCAGCAGCGCACACCACCGGCCCGGCACCTTCGCCGGGGTCAGCGGCCCGCGATGGCCGGTCACCGAGTCCGGCCTGGTGGTCAGCCTGGACCCTTCGGTCCAGGGCAACGAGGGCTTCCATCTCGGGGCGGCGCCGGCTGGCGGCAATGCCTGGGCCTGGCAGGCCAGCCCCAGCGCCGCGCTGGACGGACGGGGAAGCTTCCAGACACGGGGCAGCGGCGACACGCGCATTCACTACGGCGGCAATGTCGCCATGACCGCCGGACGCGCCGTGGTCTACGGCTTCCACGGCGAGTTCTACAGCGACCTCGGCAACGGCCGCGCCGGTCAGGCCAACCAGTTCATGCACTTCCTCGACAACGGACTCTTCATCGGCCAGTTCGGCGTGGCCAGCACGCGCAGCAGCAGCGACGCAGCGCCCGGCCTCAGCGGCAACGCCTTCAGCCCCTGGCTCGTGCGGGTCGGGGCGCGCCTCTACCTGTACCACAACGACGAATCCACATGGGGCGGTGTGCACCGCTGGGAACTGCGGGGCGCCGATGACATCGTGGAACTCCGGGCCACGGGCGTGCCCGGCTCGGCCCTGACACTGCGCTGAGCGAAGCCGACGGCAGCGCTCAGCGCGGCAGCGGCGGCAAACCGGGCAGGGCCGGCACCCGCGAGGATGGCTGGCCGGCCAGTGCCCTCAGGTCGGCATCCAGCCGTTCGAGGACAGCGCGGGAGCTCAGCCGTGTCTGCGCCAGATGACGCGCCGCGCGACCCATCGCGAGGCGCAGGTCGGGCAGGTCGCACAGCGACTCGATCGCCTCGGCGAAGGCTGTGGCGGACTCGGGTTCGACGCAGAGACCACAATCGCGGACCAGGGTCGCGATCTCGCTGCCGGCGTCGACCGCCGCGATGACGGCGCGCCCGCTGGCCAGCATGCCTCCCAGCTTCGAAGGCAGCACCAGGTCGGCGGCGTCGCGCACTTGCGGCAGCAGATGCAGGTCGGCCGCGGTCAGCAAGGCCCCGAGTTCGTGGGCAGGACGCAAGGCGATAAAGCGCACCTGCTGCAGCCCACGGGCCGCTGCTTCAAGACCCGCGCGCATTTCACCTTGGCCGCAGAGAAGAAAGACGATGTCGTGCCGGTGCTGCAGGAGGCGGGCCGCCTCCACCACGGCAGTCAGGCCTTGTTTGCGGTTCATCGTGCCGGAGAACAGCACCAGTTTTTGGCCCGGGGCAATCCCGAGCTTCAATCGCAGCGCTGCCGCAGGCTCGGCCTGCAGAGCCGGGTCGACGACCCGCAGGTCGACCCCGTTCGGGACCAGCGTGGCCCGTTCCAGGGCGACGCCCTTGCAGGCCAGTTGCCGCAGCATGCGGCGCGAGATCGTCGACACCTGATCGAAGCCACTCATCAGCGTGCGTTCGACGGCCAGACAGGCACGCTTGAGACGCTCACCCCGCAGCAGGCCCATGCCGAAGGCCGCGTCGAGCTCCAGGTCCTGCACATGCAGCCAGGACTTCGCGCCGGCCAGCTGGGCCGCCAGCCAGGCCGCCGGCGCCAGGAAGGTGGCGGGTGCCACCGCGAACACCACGACCGGGCGCCAGCGAATCGCCAGCCACAGCAGCACCGGCAGGCTGCTGGCCACGAAGCTGAGCTGGTGCAGCAGGCGGTGCGGGCCGGACGGCTGCTTCGGAACCCACAAGGGGCAGCGCCAGACCGTGACGCCGGGGCGCGGTCGCTCGCACTTGTAGCGGTTCGCAACGTAGCCGTCCGCGACCTGCCAAGCCGGGTAGTAAGGCGGTGCGCAGACGACCGTCAGTTCATGGCCCCGATCCGCCAGTCCCTCCGCCATCTCGCCCGAGTACTTGCCGATGCCCGTGAGCTCGGGGCTGTAGTTCATGCTGACGAGGAGGATTTTCATGCGGGGCCGCGGCGCTGGACCGAGTGAAAGCGAAACTGCAGCGAGCGTGCGCGCAGCCGATGACTTTTGCGTGTCCCGGTGCTAGTCCGTTCAGGCTGGCGAGGGTTCGCCGCGGCGGCGCCACCAGCGGCGGCGCTGCGGCCGGTCTCCGGGGTGCGGGCGGGACATCACCACCCCGACCAGATTGAAGGGCGCCAGCAGTTCCTTGGCCGCCTCCATGTCGGCCAACGCCGTGCCGTGCTCTTCGACCACCAGCAGCGTCGTGTCCGCCAGCGGCAGGAAAGCGAGTGCATCGGCGGTGTCCAGCAGCGGCGGCAAGTCGATGATGACGATGCGGTCCGGGTAACGCTGCTTGAACTCCTGACCCAGCTTTTCCATGGCCTGGGTTCCCAGCAGTTCGGCCGAGGCCAGACCGCCGCTGGCGCCCGCGGGCAGCAGCACGAAGCGGGGCACGCCCGGGTTGAGCAAGAGGGCGTCCAGCGGTGTGCCGTGGCAGAGGTGGTCGCCCAGCCCCCGTTCGCCTGCCAGGCCGAAGAGGGCCTGAAGGCCCCGCCCGGAGAGGTCGGCGTCGACGAGCAGCACCGTGCGGTCGAGCTCCGCCGCCACGGCGAGCGCCAGGTTGACGGCCGTGAGCGACTTGCCGGCGATGGCCCTCGGGCTGGTCACCGCCAGCATCGAGTGACCGTCGGCGCGAAGGCGCTGCAACACGAGGCTGCGCAGCCGCTTGAAGGTCTCGGAGAGCTCGGAGCGGTCCGGTCGCACCACGCCATGTGTGCGTTGCAGCCTTTCGAGGGCGCCCGGCACCATGCGGGTGGCCGTGTAGTCCACGTTGAGCGGGCCGCTGCGCGGCGCGGGCCCGGTGGCCGCGACCGCCTCCGCGGGGCCGGACTCCTCGAGACCCGGCACGCTGGCCGCATCTTGGGGCGACTTCAGCATGTGCAGCCGGGGCAGGGCGGCCGAGGGCTCGTCCGTGGACGTACCCTGCATGGGCAGGGGTTGGGGGGGCGGTTTCACGGGGTTCATCCTCCGATCCGCCGCAGCAGGCCGTAACCCATCACGTCAAGCGGCATCACGAACAGGTGCAGGGCTACCGCCACAAGCGAGACCAGCGCCAGCGTGGCCAGCGTGGCCAGCAGGCGCAGCCGCAGGCGCCGCTCGGCCGACACCGGCAGCGGCAGGCTGGGCAGCATCGCCAGCACGGGCACCTGCAGTACGCGCACGACGTCACGGGGGCTGCCCACCGTCTGGTCCAGGGCCTCCATCACCGCAACCGCCAGCAGGGCGCCGCCGAGCGCGAGCACCGCCCCCATCGCCAGGATCAGCGGCCGGTTGGGCCGATGGGGCCGCTCCGGGAAGATCGGGGGCTCGATGACCGTGAAGCGCTCAGCCTTGCGGCTGCGCTCGAGCTGCTCGGCCACCTGGGCCTGCATGCTCTTGTCGCGCAGTTCGCGGAAGCGTGTGCGCGAAGAGTCCATGTCGCGCACCAGCTCCAGGTACTGACGTTCGACATCCGGCGCCTGCGATACCTTCACCGTGAGTTCGGCCAGCCGTTCCTGCAGGCCTTTGCGCTCGGCGCGCAACATGTCGATCTGGGCTCCCGTGGTCTCGATTTGCGTACGCAGCGACAGGTACAGCGGGTTGTCGGGCTTCGATGGGGCCAGGGCCGTACCCGACGCCGGACGCGCCGCGTCGGCGCCGACCGCCAGCGCGAGCGCGTCGTAGGTGCGCTGCAGCCGTACGACGTCGGGGTGGGCGTCGGAGTAGCGTTGGCGCAGCTGTGCGAGCTGCCGGGACAGCTGGCGCAGCGAGGCCTGCCTGTCGTCGGCGCCAGGCTGCGGCCCGGCGGGTGCGCCCAGCTGCGACTGCAGCGTGTCGATCTCGCGCTGCAGGCGGCGCACATCGGGGTGGCTGTCGCTGAACTGCGCGCGCGCCGTCGTCAGCTGCAGTTTCAGGGCGCGCAGGCGATCGTCGGGTTCCAGCGAGCCGCCGCCGACCAGTGGCGCGTGAGGCCGGGTCTCGGCCAGTTGGGCCTGCAGCTGCAGCCGGCGGTCGGCGAGGAAACCGAGCTCACGCTCGACGCGCTGCAGGTCGGTTTCGGTGCGTTCGCTGCCCATCACGTTGGACAGACTGACATCGGGTGTGCGACCCTGGTTGCGCCGCTTGAACTCCGACAGCTGCTGCTCCACCTCGGAGATGTGCTCGCTCACGCGCGCGAGCTCCTGCTCCAGGAAACTTGTCGTCTCGGCGGCTTTCTCCTGGCGGTTCTTGATGTTCTCGTTGAGGAAGAGTGTGGTCAGTTCGCTGGCGATCTTCTGCGCGCTGGCCGCGGCCTCGCTCTCGTAGGACACCGTGAACGCGATCGTCGAGCGCACAGGGGAGCCGGTTCGGCGGTCGGTGACCTCGGCGCTGATGGGCGTGAGCTTGATGTCGCGCCGCATGCGGTCGACGATCTCCTCGCTGGTCTCCCGTTGCCGCGCCTTGCCGTAGAGGCCGTACTTGTCGACCAGCTCCAGCAAGGTGCTGCGCGTCATCACCTGCTGGGCGATGACCTGGATGCGTTCGTCGGCATAGCTCGTGACGGTCGAGCGCACCAGTTCCTGGGGGATCTCCTGTTCCTTGATCAGGATGGTGGCGGTCGAGCGGTAGACGGCCGGCAGCATCCACGCGAGCGCCGCGCTCAGGCCGAGCAGGAGCACGAAGACGCCGGCCAGCAGGCTGCGACGGCGGCGCAGGACGGCCAGGATGTCGCCCAGGCGCCTGCCCTCGTCGGCGTCCGACATCAGGGCGGGAGGTGCGTCGTCGCTGTAGGCGGTCATGGCGTGTCGGTGGTGTGGAGTGGCAGGCGCCGCGTCGGCATGGCTCGTTCGGCTCAGTGTGGCAACGGGACTGTCGCACCCAGATATTGCAAACTGATGGAAAGTACGGTGCCCGAAGCCCCCGTGTCGAGGGTGCCGCGGCTGTAGCGTCTGTGCTGCAACTGGCCCAGCAGCGACAGCCGCTCGCCCAGCCGGTGATTCGCGACCAGCGCGAGCGACTGCAGGCGGCCGGCGGAAGCGCCGGGCTGGCCTGCCAGCGTGGAGCGCGACTGCTGCCAGGCCAGGCTGACGCTGGTGTCCGGCCCCGCATCGTGCGCGACGTCCAGACCATGGATGTCCTCCAGGCTGACGCCTTGCACGCCCGCCGTCAGCGCGCGGGACGCCCGGGCCGCGAACGTCGATGTCTCGCTCCAGCGCCACTGGCCCGAGACGTTGTATTGCGTCTGGGACCTGCGGCTGCGGGCCACCTGCTCTGCCAGCACGAAGGGCACCAGACCACCCTGGCAGAAGCTGGCGGGCAACGGGCACACAAGCGCGCGCAGAGTGAAGACTTGTGTGGTCGCCGAGTGCGCCGCATCGAGCCGGAACGACAGCGTCTCGCTGGCGGTCATGGATCCCCCCAGGCGCAGCGTATCGATGTCGATCAAGAGGCCATTGCCGTCCAGGCGTTGGCGCGTACGGCCCAGGCTTCCCGTCAGCGTGGTGATCTCGCTGAAGCGGAAGCGCAGCCCGGCCGAGCCGTTGGCGAGTGCGTAGCCTTGCCCGGCACTGGGTGCGCTCACACGTGTCCGGCTCCGGCCGGTGTCCAGTTCGGCCGACAGCCGTTCGCTGAAGGCGTGCGACCAGGAGAGTGCCAGTTCGGTGACGTCTTGCTCGCCCGTCCCGAAGGCGGCTTCGCTGGCCGTGCGTGCGTTTTCGATGGGCCGGTTGCGGCGGTGCCCGATGCGGGCCGATCCGCTGTCGCGCAGCGCCTCGATCTGGTGGTTCAGCGTCACGCGTCCGAGCACGCTGCCATCACCGCGGCCGGCCTGGCGTGAGGCGTCGAAGACGAGTTCGGCCTCGCCTTCGGACCTGCCGATCGGCGCCTGCCGCCCGGCCCGCCCCGTGGCAGTCAGGCGGGCAGTCAGCAGGGCGGGACTGTTGGCGACCGTCAGCGCCTGGTTGCTGTTGTGTTCCAGCGTCGCGCGCGCGCCGCCTTGCCAATTCCATGCCTGCGCATGGGCGGTGGCGGGGGTGGACAGGGAGACGACCGTGCACAGCGCCGTGCCGAACAGCAAGGCACCCGCAGGCCGCAGGACCTGTCGTCGCGCTGCACGACGCGGCGCGCACGGCGGGGAACTCACGGCACCAGCACCACATCTCCGCTGCGCAGCAGGATGTTCTGAGTCAGCGCACCCTCCTTGCGAAGGCTCCGGTAGTCGAAGGGAATGGTGAGCTGGCGCCCGCCCTCGCGGCGGATGATGCGGATTTCGTCGTCGTTGGCAAAGGGCGTCAGGCCGCCGGCCAGGCTCAGGGCCTGCAGCACGTCGATGGCGCGGCCGACGGCAAATTCGCCTGGCTTGTTGACGCGTCCGATGACGTAGATGCGGTAACTGGCCACCCGCACCACCGACACCGTGACCTCGGCGTCGGGGACGAAGCGCGTGAGCCTGCGCACGATCTCTTCACGCACCTGCGTGGTCGTCAGGCCGGCCACTCGCAGGTCGCCCACCAGGGGAAAGGAGATGCCGCCGTCGGGCCGCACCAGCACGCTGGACTTCAGCGTCTCGTCCTTCCAGACCGCGATCTCGAGGGCATCTTCCGGCCCGATGCGGTAGCCGGGGTCGGCAGGCGCAGACCCCGCAGCCGCACCGGGCCGGGCGCTGCCGGGTGGCGCGCCCCAGGGCAGGGGCTCGGCACCGCCTTCGACGGTGTCGACGGGGGCCGGCGGCCGGCCCAGCAGGCCCAGGCTGGGCCAGGCACAGCCGGACAGCAGGAGCGTCCCTACCAGTCCCGGCATCGCCGCCAGCACATGGCGGCGGCACGGGTGTTCATTGCGGGCGTTCGACACGGGGCACGAACCTCTCGTTCTCTGACTTGTCACGGTAGTCCTGCACCCGGTTGAACATCTCGACGTCGCTCAAGCCCAGCAGCGGCTCGCGCTGGCGCAGCACATCGAAGATGCCCTTGCGCTGCCAGCGGTCCAGCAACTCGCCGCTGAGCTTGAGCAGGCGCTCGTTCTTGCCACTGCATTCGCCCACCAGGCGCAATTGCTCGGCGTGGCGTTGCTGCCATTGGCCGCTCTCCACACCGCGCTGCTCCTGGGCGCGCGTCGCCTGTTCCAGGTCGCGGGACTTCGCTGCCAGTGCTTCCTCGGACTGGCGCTGATGCTCGGCCGCCTGCGCCTCCAGTGCGGCGACGCGCTGCACCAGGGCCTCCTTCTCGAACGCCACGGCCTTCAGCCGCTCGGCAAGTTCACGGCTGGCACGCAGTGCGCTGCCGGCGGTGCGCTCTCGGTCCTTGAGTTGTTGTTCGACCGCCGCGCGGTCCTGCTCTGCCTTCTGCGTCTCTGTCTTGGCCTGCGTGACTTCCTGCTGCAAGGCCTGCAGTTGCAACTGCTGTCGCCGCGCGGCGCGTTCGGTGGTCCGGTCGCCCTGTGCGCAGGCGGGTGCCGCCATCAAGGCAGCCGCCGCCAGCAACAGGGAGCTTGTTGAGAGTCGGTTCATCGTGTCCTCCGGGGCCTGGCGGAGCGCACCATCCTGAATGTCATGTCAGTAGCGCACCAGCAGGTCGATCTGCACCGTGTCCATCGACAGCGGTGCGCCGCTGAGCGAGTCGGCCGCCAGCCAGCGCAGGCTCAGTGCGCTCTGGCGCCCCACGCCGTAGCTGGCCCCCAGCACATAGCCCTTGACGTCGGTGCCGCCGCCGCGCAGGTCGCTGTCGGTGAAGGCATCGGGCACGGCGTCGCGTTCAAGGCGCTTGTAGGACACGAAGGCCTGCCACTTGCCGGCCGCGTCGACCTCGGCATCCCCCAGCGAGGCGCGCAGCAGCAGGCCGGTGGTCGCGGGCTCCACGGCGGTGCCCAACCGTGCCGAGACGGAAGCCCGGTCGTAGCCGATGTTGCGCACCCAGTCGCCCGTCAGCACCAGTCGCTTGTTGCCGAAGGTCAGCAGGTCGAACGACCCTGTCAGGTTGACCAGCCGGTAGTCGGCCGCCAGTGCCAGCAGGGGGCGCGCGGGGTCCGAGGAGATGTTGAAGTAGGTGTTGCCCTTCTGCGCGAAGGCAGGCGCGCTGCTGTCCGAAAGGCTGGACCCGGGGCTGTTGGCGCGGCCGCTCAGCCTGGCATAGTGGTAGTACGCCAAGCCCAGCCGCGCAGACCAGCGTGTGCTGCCCGGCCAGGCCACGCCGGCCTGCAGGCCGAACAGCCACTTGTCGCTGCCGAGTTCGACCTCCTGCACCGGCATCGCGGCGGCGGTGAGCGAGCCACGGCCCCAGGTTCCGAGCGCTGGCGTCCACTGCGCGGCCACGCCGTCGAATGACAGGTCATTGGCCCACACCAGGTCGGTGCCGACCCACGGGTTGCCGAAGCGGCCGAGCACGACGTTGGCGTCGGGGCTCGCGCGCCAGCGGATGAAGGCGCGGTCGAAGCTGGACGTGAACCGGTTGCCGTAGGTGCCCAGCGTCTGGTTGGAAGACAGCGGATCGGTGGTGCTGCCGGTGGTGAGCCGCAGGCTGCCGCTCCAGCTCGGATCGGGATCGAAGTTCACGCCCAGGCGGGCGCGCACCCGCAGGCGCTGGCGGTCGACCGTGGTGTTGGCCAGTGTGAGCGTGCGCGTGCGGTTGGTCTCCGTGATGCTGATCGCAGCCGCATTGGCGGCGTCGAAGTTGTCGGCCTGCAGCCGCGTGCGCAGGTCGCCCTCGACGCGCAGGCCACGCACCCAGGTGGGCACGGCACCCGCGCCGGCCCAGCCTTCACGCGCCGCCTGGGCCGCCAGTTCGTCGCGGATCTCTGTCTTCATCTGCTGGCGCACGAACTCGGGTATGTACGGCACACGAACGGTGTTGGCAGCGGCCGCTGGGGGCGTGGCCGCAGGGGGCGCCGTGGCAGGTGCGGGCGCCGCCGGTGTGGCCGCCACCGCCCCGGCGCTGCCTTCAAGCTCCTTCAGCAGGAGCTGGGCGCGTTCGCGCGTGAGCAGCCCTTGCTCGACGAGTTGCCCGATCAGGCGCGCCGTCGTCGACCGCACGCGCTCGATGTCGGCATCCGCCGACCAGGCCGGGGTTCCCAGGCTGCATGCGGCCAGCAGGACGGCCAGGCGGCCGTGCCAGCGGCGGGCGGAGATCGGAAGACGGTTCATGTGGAGTCGATCGAAGATGTCTGGGAGGCAGCGGCCGGGATGCACGGCGCATCAGGCCCGGCGGTTCAGGCGCAGCCGCACCTGGCGCAGGTAGCTGGGCGGCAGCTCCCGCAAGGCCGCCATGTCCGCCAGCGTGGACTCGATGAGACGGTCCAGGGACCCGTTGCCGCTGCCGTTGACGATCTGCGTGCGCTGGATGCGCCCGTCATCGCCGATCCAGACCTGAACGACGACGCTGAATTCGTCCTGCGGTGCATTGCGGTTGCGCGCCAGCGCGTCGAAGAAGTTGCGTTGCAGCAAGCCCGTGAAATAGCGGCCGCTGCCACCGCCGCCGGGGTTGCCGATGGTGGTGATGTCGCGTCCCCCGCGGTTGGCGGCCAGGCCGAAACCGTCGCTGCCGGCACTGCCATCGGCGTCCACGCCCAGCGGCTTGTCGGCAGGTGCAGCGTCAGCCGGCTTGTCGGGCATCGGCTCGGGCTTGGGCTGGTCGATCTTGACCTCATCCTTCACGCGCGGAGGTTCGGGCAGCTTTTCGGGCGGCCTGGGCGGTGGTGGCGGCGGCTGGCGCAGCACGGCGACTTGCTGCACGGTAGGCTTGCGGACCTGGCTCTTCGACCCGATGTTGTCGACGATGAACCAGGCGAGCCCGCCGAGAAACAGCGACGCGATGGCGCCGCCCACGAAGCGGCCCATCCAGGGAGTGCGCTCGGCGGGCAGGCTTTCGAAGGCCGAAGGTGACATGGCAGGTCGGGCCGCGCCGCTCACTTCACCAGGCGCTGAGTGACCAGGCCGAGCTGCGTGATGTCCAGCCGGCCCATCAGGTCCAGCACGTCGACGACCTTCTCGTAAGACACCTTGGCGTCGCCCTTGATGACGACCGGGAAGCTGGGGTTCACCGCCTTCAGCTGGCGCAGCCGGTCTTCCAGTTCCTGCAGCGTCACGGGGTAGGTGTCGAGGAAGATCTGCCCGTCTTCGCGGATCGTGATGGCCTTGGTCTGCGGCTTGGCCAGGCTGGGCGTGGCGCTGGCCTTGGGCAGGTTGACCTTGATGCCCTGCACCGAGGCCGTGGTCATGATGATGAAGATCACCAGCAGCACATAACTGAGGTCGAGCATGGGCACGACGTTGATCTCGTCGTAGGCCTTGCCCGAGGCTTGCATCTTCATCGCTCAGCTCCTGGTCGCGTGGGGGCGGCGTGCATCACGCGGTGTGGTTCTCGGCGATGCGCGTCACGAGTTCATCGACGAAGGCCTGCAGGTCGGCCGTGATCTCGCCGATGCGTGTGGTGAGAAAGTTGTAGCCGAACAGGCACGGTATGGCGACGGCCAGTCCGGCCACCGTGGCCACCAGCGCTGCGGCGATGCCCGGCGCGATGGCGTTGACGTTGACGTCGCCCGCGGCGGCAATGGCCGCGAAAGTGATCATCACGCCGACGACCGTGCCCAGCAGCCCCAGGAAAGGGCCGCCGGCGATCGACACCGTCAGCACGACGAGCTTGCTGTTGAGCCCTTGCAACTCACGCACCAGGCGGGCGTCGAGCGTGGCCTTGATCGCCGCCAGCGAGCTCTCGTTGAGGAGCAGGGCCCGACCGCTGCGCTGGTAACTGTCGAACCGCGTGTGCACCTCGGACATGGCCGCGGCGTAGAGCCTATACAGCGGCGAGCGGCCGTGGAGGGCTGCTGCCTCCTGCTCGGCCTGCTGCCGCTCGGCGGGTGCCTGGCCGGGGCTCACGCCTTCCATCATGCGACCGAACTGGGCCATGAAGCGCGCGTTGTCGCGCGCCAGGCTGCGCACGAGGAAGGCCTTGGAGATCATCACCCAGAAGCTGATGACGAACATCACGCCCAGCAGTGCAATGACGATCCAGCCGTCCAGTGTCACCGCCCCGAGCAGGATGCGCAGGTAGGACACGCCCTCCTCGGGCTCGCCCGCCTCGGCCGCGACCGTGCCCATCAGCTTCTGGCCAGGGCCTTGCCCGCCCGCCGCGACGCGCAGCCAGTCCGCGCTGCGGGCCGTGCTGGCCACCGTGAACTCGTCGAGTTCGCCCTTGTAGCCCGGGCCCACCACCATGGGGCCGGCCTGAGGCGCCGGGGTGGCGTTGCTGCGCGCGACCTCGGTGCCGTTCAGGTAGACCGTGACCCCGTTCTGGACCACCAGTGCCACGTGCTGCCAGCTGCCCGCCGCCAGGGTGCCGCCGGTCGCCGTGTTGCCGGCGCCGGCCTGCAGCGCGAGACTGCCACCCCGCAGGCCGAGGCTGAGCGCAGCTGGGCCTTCGCCAAGCCGCCACAGCGTGGCGTCGTCGAGCGCCGTGGGCTTGAGCCACATCGAGACCGTGAGGCCACCCGCACCGGCCTGCAGCGTGGGCGATGCGTTGATGGCGATCTCGCCCTTGCCGTCGAACAGCGCGCCTGCGCCGGCCAGGCTGGCAGGCGACGGCCGCGCCGTCATGCGTGCGGCGTGGTTGCCGTTGGCCGTGGCGTCCTGCGGCGTGGCCTCGTTCTCGCCGAAGTGATAGACGAGGGCCTGCGCCACGTCGTGGCCACTCTTCGCGTCGCTGGCCGGCGCGGCCTTCTCGTTGCCGTAGTAGAGCCAGACGTACCCGTCCTTGGCGCCGGCCTGCAGCTTCGGCAGGTACACCCACACGAAGGCCAGCTCGTTGAGGCCGTCGTAGCGTTCGATGTGGAACTTCAGCGGCGTCTTGTCGTCAGCGGCGATGAAGCGCAGGTCGCTGCCGTCGGGCTTCGCGTCGAGGAACTGGAAGTTGCCCGTGTGCAGGCGCACCAGCACGGGCACGTTCTCGACCGGCGCAGTCAGGGCCAGGCCGGCGGGCGAGGTGTCCAGCGTGACCTTCATGCGCCGCGTCCAGTCCGGGTTCCAGTTCGCCCAGGCGGCCGTGGCCCCAAGGGCCTGCAGCAGCAGCATCAAGACAACGAGTGCGGACTTCTTCATGGGCAAGGGGATGGAAGCGGGGAAGGTGAAACCGGTCACTGTCGGTGTCCTGTGTTGCAGGGCTGTGAATCGGCGAAGATTCAGGCAGGGTGGCCGGCCGCAGCCTGCAGGCTGTGCACCAGCGCCGCGAGGCGCTGCGCGGAGCCGCGGCTGTGGAAGTGGCGTTCGAAGCAGGCGAGCGCGGCCGCGCGCATGCGCAGGCGCTCCCGGTCCGACAGGGACAACCAGCGCGCCAGCAGCGCGACGGTGCCAGGCAGGGTGTCGGCCTCGGCCATCCCGGCGCCGGCTTCGACGACCTCGCGCCAGGTGTTGACCTGCCGGGACAGCAGCGCAGGCGTCCCCACGGCCAGCGCCTCGGCCACCGCGATGCCGAAGTTCTCCTGGTGCGACGGCAGCACGAAGGCCTCGGCGGCGCGCAGCGCGCCCCACTTCGCGGGCCCCTCGAGCATGCCGGTCCAGGTGATCCTCTCCGAGACGCCCCTGGCCACCGCCATCGCGTGCAGCCCGGCCTGCAGGCCCGTGGCGTCGGGGCCGGCCATCACGAGGTGCAGCCGCGGGTCCTGCGAAGCAAGTTCGGCGAAGGCACGCACCAGCAAGTCGCAGCCCTTCTTCGGATGCAGGCGGCCCAGGAACAGCAGCAGGCGGCGGCCCTTCAGTGCCGGATGTCTGCGCAGGAAGTCCTCGGCGCTGCTCCGGCGCGCACCGTCGTCCAGGGCCAGACCGTAGCCCAGCACGGCGGGGCGTGCGTCGTAGGGACGGAAGGTCGTCGGCGCCAGGCGCGCCTCTTCCTGGGTCGTGAAGATGACGCCGGCGGCATCACGGATCACCGCGCGCTCGGCCGCCAGCCAGTACAGCCACTTCTTTGCGTGTTTGCCCGGGCTGCTGGCGCGGAACCAGGGGTCCAGCATGCCGTGCGGATAGACGAGGTAGGGGCGGCCACTGGCCAGCGCGGCGCGCCGCGCGGCCACGCCGTGGAACTGCCACAGGCCGTGCACCACCAGCGCGTCGTAGTCCGCCGCGTGCCGCTGCAGCCAGGGCAGCAGACGCGGTGTGTAGCCAAAGTTGCCGCGTGCCGGGCCCAGGGCATGGGTGCGCGCCGGGAAGCTGTCCACCCAGGCATCTGCGGGCGCGTCCAGCGTCAGCACCTCCTCGACGTGGCCCAGTTCGCGCGCCGCAGCCACGCTCTGGCGCACCCCTTCCGCGGGGCCGCCGTGCACGGGGTTCACCGAGCGGATGAGGTTGAGGATGCGCAAGGACCGGTTCATATCGACTGCCCGCGCGGCTACTTGGCGAAGCACTCCTTGTCGTCTTCCTTGCAGTTCTTGTCGCCGAAACCCAGCACCTCCACCGTCAGCACGGTGGGCCTGGGCGCCTGCTTCACCGCAGCCGCCTGGCGCGCGGCCTGCTCGGCAGCCTTGGCGGCCTTGTCTTCGGACGGCCCCCCGGCCTGCGGGTTGGCGCCAGCAGCGGCCAGCGTGCCGGCGAGGCTGCCCGAGGGCACCTGCGGCACCCCCTGCGACACGCCAGCGGCCTTGATGTCGCTGGCGTTCAGCACCACCTGGGCGTTGACGAGAATGTTGCCGCTGCTGCGAATGCCTGCCTCGCCGGCGTCGATCTTGCCGGCCGGTGCGAAGAGGTAGATGTCACCCGCGGCGGGTGCCACGGCCGGGCCCAGGCCGTCGGGGTCGGAGCTGAGCGTCTGGATGCCGCTGCCGGCGGCGCTGGCCGGGATGATCACCTCCACGCCCACCTGGTTTCCCTGGGCGTCCAGGATCGGGCGGCGCTGTGGTGGCGGCGTCGACAGCGACGTCTTCGCACCGCGACCGGCGTCGATGCTGCCCAGTGCCGAGTAGACGAGGATGTCGCCACCCTGCGCCGTCAGCAGCTTGCCCTGGTTGATGCTGAAGTTGCCCGACAGCACGCTGCGCACCGCACCGCCCTGGTTGGTGACGACACCGACCGGCCGGCTGGCGTTGGGGGTGGTGAGGCCGATGACGATGTCGCCGGACGGCGCCCACAGGTCGATGTCGCTGCCGCCCAGCGTCTGCACCGAGGTCTGGAAGGTGTACAGGTTGCCGCTGCGCGCGGCCGGGTCACCGACGAGGCCGGCGACGACCTCCTCGAGCATGGCGTCGAAGACCAGCGGTCCGGTGCCGGTGAGCCGGGCGCCGTTGGCGCGCCGCAGCAGCGCGCCGCTGTAAAGCTGCGGGTAGCGCTCGCTCAGGGCGACGTAGCGCTCCAGCGCGGCGGCATCGAGCACGGTGCCGCCCAGGCTGGGTACGCCGGCGCCCGCGCCGGCACCGCCACCGGGCTGCAGGAACTCGCGCAGGCTGCGGGCCTGTCCCAGGCGTGCCAGGTCGTCCTCGCGGCCGAGCAGGGTCAGCAGGGCCGCCGCGGCGGCGGCGTCGGCGCCGGCCAGCGGCAGGCGGTCCGTGCGCAGCAGCCGCTGGAAGGTGGCCAGGGCCTCGGGCGCCGTCTGGTCCAGTGTCGTCAGGCGTGCATAGGCCGCGTTGCGCGACACCAGATCGGCGACGCCGCCGGCGGCCAGCACGGCGTCGCGCCCGGCCGTGCTCTCCAGGTCTATCGCCAGCTGCGCATAGAGCGAGCTGATCTGGTCGCTGCCGCGGTTCAGTGCCAGCACCCGCGCATAGGTGCTGTCCATGCGCCCCAGGTCGACGTCGCTGGGCACGCCGGCGATCACCGTCAGGCGTGCGCTGTCGGGGCTGGCCAGCAGCGCGTTGCGCGTGTTGCCGGTGGCGACGAGTCCGCCGACGATGATGCCGTTGGCGCTGACCACCGAGTTGCCGAGTTCGATGTCACCGCCGGCCTGCACCAGCAGCCGGCCCGGGCCGGCGATCTCGATGCCGCCGACGCCGGGGCCCTTGGCCAGCTGGCCCCGCACCGCGCGCACCTCGCTCACGTCACTGGGCTGCAGGTTCTGCAGTTGCAGGTTGGGGTTCAGGATGTCCTGGCCGGCGGTCACGCGGCTGCGTGCGGGCAGGTAGAGCGCGGGGCTGGTCTCGCCTACGATGCTGCCTTCCAGCGCCTGCACGTCGAAGTGCAGGCCGCCGGCTGCGGCGCTGCGCGCCACCAGGCCCGGGGGCAAGTGCGCCGAGCGCTCGGTGAGGCGGCCCAGCGTGATGGGCTTGAGCTCCACCGAGATTTTTGCGCCCGTGTTGAAGAAGTCGCTGCTGCCGTTGAGCTGCAGGCGCGAGATTCCGAAGTTCTGCCCCGGCGTGACCAGCGACACGGGTGACAGGTCCGAAACCTCCACGCCCAGCTCGCGCACGCTGCCGGCCGCCAGCGCCACCAGGCTGGCCGTGGCCGAAGGCCAGGTCTTGATGAGGTTGGGCGCGCCCCGGTTCTGCTCCAGCACACCGGGGCCCAGGACGTCGCCGCCCAGGGCCAGCAGCGTCAGGCTCGCCGGGAAGGCCGTGGTGCCGCTGGGCGGCCGGTTGTTCACGTTCAGGCTGGTGATGGAGCGCCAGGCGTCGCTCGCGCGCGCCAGCTGCCCGTTCACGGCCGTGTCGCCGGCCTTCGACGTGACCGCCACTTCGCTGTTGGCGGCATAGGTGAAGAAGGTGGTGGCAATGCTGCTGGGGGAGGCCGTGGCCGCGTTCGTCGGGTGGAAGCTCGGGCCCGTTGCGCCGGCGCCCGGGTTCATGCCCATGAAGGTCGGGTTGTCGACGCTCTGCAGCACGGCGTTGCCGCCGGCCACGAGCGCCAGGCTGGCCTGCTCGGGCACGGCGCCGCTGCTGTAGCCCATCAGGTAGCCCTGCACCGCCTGGCTGCTGCCGAGGCCACCGCCCGCCGCGACGCGGCCGGTGCCGCGGCCCAGCAGGAAAGACGCACCGTCCACATCGCCACCGGCCTGCAGCACCAGATGGCCGCCGCCGCTGACGTCGACCGCCCGCGTGTTGCCCAGGACGCTGGTGCGGCCGCTGGTGGGCAGCGCAAACAGCAGGTCGAGCACCGCGCCGCCGGCTTGCACCTCGATGTCGCCGCCGGCCAGCGTGGCCACGCCCTGCTGGAAGCGTGGGCGGTAGCTCCACCAATCGGTGAGTGCACCGTCGCGCGTGAACTCGGTGGCGGTCTGGCGCGGGCGGCGCAGCCAGTCGGTCACCCACAGGTCGGGGACGTCGGCCGGGCCCTGCACCGAGCCGCCGGTGCGCATCGAGATGCTGCCGCCGTCGACGGCCCAGCGGTTGTTGCCGTTGATGGCCGTGTCGGCCGCACCGATGCGCCCCGCGGTGTAGATGGCCGATGCCGGCTGCTCGATCCGGATGTCGCCCGCGGCCGCGAGGTCGATGTTGCCGGTGCCCGTGCGCACGCCGGCCTGCGCGCCGGCCAGCACCAGGTGGCCGTCAGCGGCCGTGCCCGACGTGGCCATCGGGTCGGCCGCGGCCAGGTCGGCACCGGCGGCCAGGCGGATGTGCCAGGTGTCGCCGGCCACGATGGCATGGTTGGCGAGGTTGATGTTGTTGTTGCTCGCCGCGTTGGCGTTGGTGGCCGGCAGGTTGGGCGTCTGCGCTGCGCCGAGGGTCTGCTGCAGGCGCAGGCCGCCGGCGGCGCGCAGCGTCAGGGTGCCGGGCAGACCGGCGGCCAGCCAGCTGGACTGCGTGAGGTTCCAGTTGGCGTCCAGGGTTAGCGTGCCGGCGGCCTGCAGCTCGGTGGCCCCGGTGACACGCGTGCCGGCTGCGGCGCCGGTTTCGTCGCGCAAGCCGGCCATCAGCGGCGAGCCCGCGAGGCTGCCGACAAAGGCTTCGTGGTCTGCGGCCCAGGCGGCGATCTGCGCCGCGCCGATCACCGCCGGCACCTCGCCGCCGCGGTAGACGCGCGTGAGTTCGAGATCGACGCTGGCCGGACGCGTGGCGGCATCGCTGGTGTTGTTGCTGCCGACGGCGGCCAGCGAGGTAGTGCTGTGGCGCAGCACTTCGCCGGCCAGCGTAACCACGCCGCTGGCGCCGCTGGCGTCACGGGCGCTGCCGAAGACCACGGCGCCGGGTGCGCCGGCTTCGCCCGCCCGCACATCGATGCGCGCGCCGCTGTCGAAGGCCAATGCGCCGCCGCGTGTGTCGACGCGCACCTCACCGCCGCGGGCGGCCGTGCCGGTGCCGGCGGCCAGCAGCCGGCTGCCGGATGCCAGTTGCAGGCCCTGCGCCGCGTGCAGTTCCAGGCGCGCACCGCCTGCGCTGGTGTTGCGGCCCACGGTGCCCAGCACCTCGATGCGGCCGGCGTCGGCGCTCAGGCTCACGCGCCGCGCGTCGACGTGGTCGGCGGCCTGCACGCGCAGGTCGCCAGTGCGCAGGCGCAGCTGCCGCTGTTCCATGAAGCCGCCCGTGTCGAGCAGGGCATTGAGGGCCGAGAAGTCGGCCAGCCGGCCCAGGTCGATCTGGGCCGAGCCCCCTGCGGCCGCACCCGTTGCGCGCATGCTGCCGGCGAGGTCCGCCTCGGCGGCCTGCAGCGTCCAGAGCCCGGCACGGCCCCCTTCGGTGGCGGCAGAGACGTCGATCCGGCTGCCCGTCAGCATCTCCACGCGGCCGCTGCCGGCCTGCAGCGCGACGCTGCCGCCATCGGCGGCTGCCACACTGCCCCTGAAGTCGACGCTGGCGCCGCTGGCGTCCAGCGCCGCCCCTGCGCCCAGGTGCAGGCTGCCGCCCTTGGCTTGCACGGTGATGCTGCCCGAGCGTGCGGCCACGGCCGTGTCCAAATCCACCTCGCCGCCCTGCAGCAGCAGGCGGCCGCCCAGGGCCGTGGCGCCAGCCTCTGGCGGCGTGGCGGCCGGTGCGCCGTCGGCGGCGCGCAGCTGCAGGCGGCCGTAGACCGGCGCGCCGGGCGCGGTCTCGTCCACCGCCACCAGCCGCTGCTGCGCACCGCCCAGCGTCTGCAGCAGCGGCGTCACCAGGTTCAGCTGGCCGCCGGCGTGCAGGCCGCCCGTGCCTTGCAACTGCAGGCTCCCGGTGGCCGCCAGTGTCACCTCGCCATAGCCGCTCGTGGCCTTGTCGCCATCGCCGAGCAGCAGCCGCGCGGCATCGAACTGCAACTGGCCCGAGCCGCCCGTGGCCGTGCCCTGCGCGGCGGACCGGTTCAGCCACTGCAGCTCGGTCGCGCTCAGCCTGGCCTGTGCCACGCCGCCCACCGGCACGGCGGCCAGTGACGGCGTGTCCAGCGTCAGGCGACCCAGCGTCGCCGCACCGAGTCTGGTGTTGCCCAGGAGGTCGATCTGCTCGTAGGCGCGCAGCGTCAGTTCACCCAGACTGGCATAGCCCGCCAGGTCGGCGTTGGACAGCACCAGGCCGCCGGTGGCGGGTGACAGCGCGGCCGTCTCGCCCAGGCTCACCCGTGAACCCGAAAGGCTCAGCGCGCCGCCGGCCAGGCCGCTGGTCGGGCCGACGCGCAGCGTGCCGGCCGAACGTGTGGCCCGCGTGGCGTCCAGCAGCATCGAGCCACTGGCCTGCAGCACGGCGCCTGCGGCGATGTCCAGGTCGCCCGCGGCGGCGCTGAAGCTGCCGCGGTCGATGCTGGCCTGCCCTTGGCTGCTCAGCCGCAACAGCGCGCCCGACGCCTCGGCCCCCAGCACCTGCGCCGTGGCCGGCGCGGCTGTGCCCTGCGCGGTCACCGCGCGCAGCACGCTGCCGTCGGCAATGTCGATGCCCTCGAGTGCGCTGATGATCAGTTCGGGCAGTTCCACCGGCGCCGCCGCGCTGGTGGCGACGCTCACGCGCGAGGCCGTCGTCGTGATGCGCGTGGTGTCGCCTTCGAGCGTGCGTGTGCCACCCACCAGCACGCTGGCGTTCAGCGCCGACAGCGTGGCGCTGCTGATCTGCAGCGTGCCGGCCGCCCAGGCACCCGGGTCGACTGCGGCGACGATCGCGATGCGCGGCCCGGTGATGTCGATCTCGGCATTGCGGCCGTTGCGGCCGTCCAGCATGGCGCCGCCGGTCAGGAAGTTGCCGGCCAGCGTCAGCGCACTGGCGTCCAGCAGGCTCAGGTGCCCGGCATCCCATGGGGCGGGCGGCGCCGCGTTGCCGGCGCGTTCGGCCTGGGCGGCCAGCAGTTGCGCGCCGCTGAGCGTGTAGTCGCTGTAGCGGCTGATCGCCGCGCCTGGCAGCACCACCACGCCGACGCTCTGGGACTCCCGCACCGCCGTGCCGATGGCCGTGCGGTGCGCGGCCACGACGGTCTCGCCCGAGGCCAGCGTGGCCGTCTGGCCGGGCTGCAGGTTGCGGTAGGCGCTGCCGGTCTGCAACTGCACCAGGAACGCGCCGGGCAGGGTCGCGAAGCGCGTGGGCAGCAGCACGTACTCGCCCGCCGGCACGCGCGCGCCCGGGCCGATGTCCACGCTGTCGTAAAGCACGGCGTCGCGCGCGTTGCCGAGCGTGAAGCCGGCGCCCGGGTCGCGCCCGCCGGCCAGCTGCTGGTAGCTGTCGTAGGGCACGCCGGCCAGACGCGAGCGCGGGATGACGGCGTAGATGTCGGCCGCGTTGGCGATGTCGGTGTCACCGCCATTGCCGGGCACGAATTCCACCGCCTGCACGTTGCCGCCGCCGCTGAGGTCGAGCTCGGCGCCGCCGGCCACGACGATGTCGGGTGCGCTCAGCGCCACGCGCTTGCCGGCGGGCGAGACGGCCGTCAGCAGGCGCGGGTTGGTCAGCGAGTTGGTCTGGTTGCCGTCGACGTAGCGCCACTGAACACCATCCAGCGTGCCGCCGTAGAGCACGGTGAGGCCGGCGCCAGAGACCGAACTGAGGCTGCCCGCGGCCAGTTCCAGCCGTTCGCTGGCGCGCAGTTCCAGCGCGCCTTCGGGTGCACGCACCGTGCCGGCCTGCACGAGCTGTGCGGCCTGCAGCGACAGCGCGCCGGCCACGGAATAAACGTCGCCTGCGGTCTGGCCGTTGCCCTGCACCAGCAGGTAGCTGCCACTGCCCAGGGCCTGCACCTCGAACCGGGTGCGCGTGGCCGGGTAGAGCTGGCTGGCGCTGAATTCCAGGTTGCCCGCCGTGCGCAGCGCGCCGGCCTGGACGATGAGCGCCGGGTCGTTGCCCTGCGCCGGGTTGAGGTTGACCTCGCGGCCGATGAACCGCACGTCGCCCTGGCTCTGCACACGCGCCAGCGCCACGCCATCGAGGCGGCTGCTGCCGTAGAAGTCGACCGTGCCGGCGTCGATCGTCAGCACGCCCGTGCCGGCCTGCGGCGGGGTGGCGGGCTGGGCGCGTGTCTCGTCGCGTGTCCACACCATGCGGGCCAGCGCGTCCTGCTGCTGCGTCCGCGGGCCCAGCGACTGGCCGATGGCCACCGTCGCGCCGCGCAGTGTGGTCTGGGCCTCGGGCGCCAGGCGCAGCGTCGGCGCGTCGATGCGGATGCCGCGTTCGAAGGCCAGCGTGCCGGTGCCCTGGAATTCGACCACGTCTTCCGACTGCAGGCGCAGCTTCTCGAAGCCGGCCGCTTGCAGGGCCGCCCCGTCCAGCAGGCTGGTGGTGCGGCCCACGCCGGCCGTCGGCGCGGCGTCCACGCCGCCTGGCGCCACCACCAGGCGTTGTGCCGGCGGCAGGCTCTGCTGCAGGTCGGGACGCAGCAGTTCCACGGCCAGGCTGCCCCCGGCCGCGCTGCCCGGGCCGGCGGCGCGCAGTTCGCCGTTCAGCACCAGCGTGCGCTGGGCCCGCAGTTGCAGCGTGCCGGCGTGGCCGGCCAGGGTCGTCGTGCGCAAGGCCTCGTCCTGCTGCGAGGCGTCGGCCTGGAACACACGCTGCTCGATGCCGCTGAGGTCGATGCGCGAGCCGGCCTCGGTGAGGATGCCGGCCTGCCGCGCCTCGAGCGTGATGCTGCCGCCGCCGAGCACGTTGCCGCGCAGCAGGCCGCTGTCGCTGGGGGTCGGCACGAAGGTGCCGGCCACCGACAGCACGGCGTCGTGGCCGAGACGCAAGGGCGGGGCTTCGAGCAGTTCGCTGCCGCGCAGCGACAGCGTGATGCGCCCGCCTGGCGCCGAGAGCAGACCGTCGACCTCCAGCCCCGCGGCGGCCACCAACGACAGGCTGCCACCCGGGTCGACGAGCAATGCGGCACCTTCACCGACCTGCAGCGCGCCGCCGCCTGCCGCCAGCGTCAGGCTGGCCGGCGCGCGCTGGTGCGCCGGCAGCAACTGCACGTGGGCCACGTCGCGCAGCGCGGCGCCCGAAGGCAGCGCCAGCGCCGCAGCGGTGTCGACGACGAGGTTGCGCTGCTGCGCAACGAGCTGCGCGCCATCGTCCACCCGCAACCCGTTGGCGGCGTTGACCGTGACACTGGCAAAGCCGCCCTCGGCAAACTGGCCGGCGAGCAGCCGCGTGGTGTCGGCGGGCAGCGTGCCGTTGGCGTCGTCGCCAGCCAGCACGGCGCGGTTCAGGTTGAAGGTCAGGCTGCCGCCGCTGGCCAGCGCGTGGCCACGCAGTTCGGCCTGCATCCAGTCGGAGGTGGTCTGGTTGGCGTTGCCCTGGGCGAGCGTGATCTGCCCGCCGCGCCCGCCGCTGACGCGGCGGCCGGCGTCGAGCAGCGCGCCGCCGCTGGCGTCGATGACGGCACCGCGCTCCAGCCGTGTCTGGAAGCTTTCGTCCACTGGCCGCAGCAGCACGCTGCCGCCGGCGGAGGCTGGCATCAGGCTGCCGCCGGTTCCCAGGCGCGCGCTGGGCAGGCGTTCGCCGACGGCCTGCCCGCCCGTGCCACTCTGGTTGATCCAGGCACCCGCCACCGACAGGCTGGCGCTGCTGCGCACCAGCAGGCGCTCGTTCAGCGTCAGCAGGCTGTTGTCGATGAGGTCGACACCGCCTTCCAGCTGCGGCGCCAGCAGCAGGTTGCCCGCGGGCAGCGAGATGTCGCCGGCCAGGTCGAGCAGCGGCGCGCGCAGCGTCAGGCTGGCACCGATGTCGGACTGCAGGCGCACGTCGGCCGGCAGCACGATGCGGCCGTCGGCGTTCACCTCGACCTTGGCGAAGCCGGTCTCCTCGCGCCCCTTCGCATTGCTGCGGGCCGCGCCGAAGACCTGGTCCGCGCCGAGCAGGATGTTCTCGCGCTGTGCGGTGCTCAGCGCGCTGCCGGCGCCGAACCCGGTACCCAGCGTGTCGCCGCCCTGCTGGCGCCACAGCACGTTCCCCAGGCGCTGACCTTCCGGGTTGAAGGTGACGGTGACGGGCGGCTGGTCCACCAGGTCCAGCGACAGCGGCTGCAGGCCGGTGCCGACAAAAAGCGTGCCACCGGTGGGGGCACGGTCGAACTGGCGCTCGCCTATGGTCACGCCCCCGCGCAGGCTGCCGTCCAGCACCAGGCCGGCGCCCGAGCCCAGGCGCAGCGTGCCGCCGTTGCGGCCTTCCACGTAGGCGGCGCGCAGGCTGCCCGAAGCCAGTGTCAGGTTGAGCACGCTCGTGGTCTGGCCCCAGCGTGCGTCTGCGAACTCGGCACGGTCCAGCTGCGCGGCCAGGCGTGTCTGCTGCGGTGCGGTGGCGATGTCGTAGACGCGCCCGTCTTCGCCCAGTAGCGTGGTGGTGGCGACACGGCTGTCGGCGTAGCGGTAGCCGCCGCCGGAGACATCGAGCGTGGCCCCGCTGCGCTCGATCAGTGCGCCCGTCGACCCGATGGAGAGCTCGCCGCCCACGGCGGCCTTCTCGGCCACCGTGCGCGGCACGGCGTCGCGGTAGCCGGCCAGCGCCAGGATGTTGCTGCCCGCGCCCAGGTCCACCGTGACGGTGGCGCCGAGCAGGATGCCGTTTTTCTGGTCGGGCGCGTTCTTGAGTTCGTTGGACGTGACGCGGAACGTGGCCAGGTTGCGTGCCGGGTCGACGTCGCTCCACATGCCGGCCACGCTGGTGACGCTGCCGTCGCCCAGGTAGACACGGGCGGCCGCCGGGTCGGCGGCGTTCGTGGCCTCGATGCCGATGCGGCCGCCTGCGGCCTGCAGCACGCCGTGGTTCTCGATCACGCTGCCGCGGGCGCGGATCTCGCCGCGGAAGGGCGCGTAGTCGCTGCTCTCGGGCAGCGTCGCGGTGTCGGCCCCGTCGGGCATCACCTCGGTCACACTGCCGGCGGCCAGGCGCAGCGAGCCGCTGCCGGTACCGCCCAGATTGCGCGCGCTGAGGTAGATGGAGCCGTTGCGCTGGACCGCGCTCTTCGCCGAGACGCGCCCTTCCTGGTTGATGGCGAGCGCGGCGATGGTGATGTTGCCGCGGTCGGCGGTCACCTCACCGGCGTTGCGCACCAGGTTGGTCAGGTTCAGGCCGGCGCCTTCCTTGTGCGCCTCGACCTCCACCACCAGACCCCGCAGCGTGATGTCGCTGGCATCGGCGTTGACGGCCAGGTAGGCCTTGCTGCCGGCGGCCAGCACCACCTGCCCGTCGGGCGAAGCGATGAGGCCGGCGTCGTGGTCGATGCGCGAGGCCACCATCACCACCGAGCCGCCGCTGCCCGACTGGATCACGGGCGTCGCCGCCGCCGGCGCGCCGAAGCTGCCGATGCCGATGTTGCCCGGCCGTTGCCCGTCGGGCCGCAGCGCCAGCGGGTTGCCGGCGTCGTCGTAGCCGCCCGTGAAGGCCGGTGTCGTCAACCCGCCCGCGGTCAGCGGCGCGCCGCTGTTGCACTGCAGCAGGTTGCCGCCGCAGAACTGGCTGTTGCTCAGCGCCAGGTTCAGCGTCGAGGCCAGCAGCGACTGCGTGTCCACGCGCGCGCCGCGGTCGAAGAGGATGCCGTTCTGGTTGATCAGCATGACCTGGCCGCCCGCCGTCGGCTGGCCATCCACCGTGGGCCCGATGCTGCGCAGGCGGCCCTGGATGACGCTGGGGTTGGCGTCGAAGATGCGGTTCAGGGTGCTCGCGGCGCTGCCCTGCTGGTGGCGGAACAGCACCTCGGCCGCGCCGCCGATGTTGAAGCTGCGCCAGTCCAGCACCGCCCGCAGCGAGGCCTGGTCGATGGTCATGAGCGCTGACGCCGCCCCCGGCGCCGGCGCGTTCACCACCGCCTGTCCGGCCACCACACCGCGCAGTTGCGGCAGCATGGCCGGGGGCAGGATGCCGCCGGCGCCCTGTGCCAGCGCCGGGCCGGCCAGGCCCGCCCACAGTGCGCCGCAGCAGGCCGCTGCGGCCAGGGCCACTTTGCGGCGTGCGCCCAGCGCGGCGGCGTGCAGGGTGGCGGGGCAGGGCGGTCGGTGGGGGCGCATGGGCATCTCGGAAACGGTGGCGGCGTTGCGGCTAGAAGCCGACGGACGCATTGGCGTGCGCGCGCAGGCCGTCGCTGCCCAGGCTGTCGTGTTTCAGCAGCGGCCAGCCCAGCTCCAGCGACAGGCTCATCGGATAGCTGCCCTTGGTGCTGAGCTGCCCGCCCAGGCCCACGCCCAGCAGCCGGAAGCGCGAGGCCTGCCCGGGCAGCGGCCGGCGCAGCACCGCCAGCGCGCCGTCGACGAAGGTATGCAGGCTGGCCGAGGCCAGCAGTGGCCAGCCCAGGCGCGGCGCGAGGTCGGGCGTGGCCAGCTGCAGCGAGCCGCGCAGGCCCTGGTCGCCCACGGCCTCGGCCTCGAGGTAGCCGCGCACGCTGTTCGCACCGCCGACCACGAACTGCTCGTTGGAGATGATGGGCGCCGGCGCCAGCTGCACATCGGCCTGGGCGCGCAGGCGCAGGCCGTACCAGGGCAGCGTGCGGGTGTGGCGCGCGTCGAGCTTCAGCAGCAGGTACTGCGCCTTGGCCTGGTAGCGCTTGTCGGAAAACTCCTGCTGCTCGTTGACGAGGCCCCTCAGGCCACCCGACAGCGTTGCGCCCAGCTGCCATTCGCCCTGCGGCGCGCGGAAAGCGCCGGTCCAGCCCATGCCGAGCGGCAGGTAGGTGATGGGGGTGTCGAAACCGGCGCCTGCCCCGGCCTGCACCGAGTCGAGCATGTCCTTGTATTCGGCGCTCAGCGTCAGCAGCTGGAAGCTCTGGTCGGCCAGCTCCAGCACCACGCTGCGGCGCACGCCGAAGATGTTGCCCGTGCCGAAGAGCTGCGTGCCGCCGACGCCGGCGAACACCTGGCTGTCGGAGCGCGTGTAGCTGAAGCTCAGCGCCGCCAGCCCGGCCGGCCCGCGCGGCATCGAGTAGGTGGCGCTCAGCACCTGCACCTCGCCCGGCGACTCGGGCGAGACCACCGCCTGCAGCCCCAGGTTGTGGTCGCGCTGCAGCACGTTGTCGTAGCTCAGCGCAGCCTGCAGGCGCGTAGCGCTGGTGTTGCGGCTGGCCTGGTTGTTCAGGCTCAGGCTGCCATGCAGCGGCAGGCTGTCGGTGACATTGAGGTCGATCTCGGTGCTGCCGGCCTCGCGACCAGGGCGCAGCACGGGCACGACACGCCGGTCGGCACTGCGGTTGACGTCCAGCAGCTGGGCCTGCAGCGTGGGCAGGTGCGGCACCTGGCCTTCGGCCGCCGAGGCGACACGTTCGAGGATGTAGCCCTGCGAGTAGTAGCGCGCGCCGACGACCCGCGTGCGCGCCACCCGGCCTTCGGTGACGAGCAGGCGGATGACGCCGGTGTCGGCGCGCTGCTCCGGGATGTCGACGCTGGCCAGCGCGTAGCCGAGGCTGCGGTAGGCGGTTTCCAGGGCCTTGCGTGCCGCCTCCACGTCATCGAAGCGGCGTGCCGGGCCCAGGTGCGGATAGACGGCACGTTCCACCGCGTCCACGGGCAGCACGGTGTTGCCTTCGATCATGTACTCCAGGATCTCGAAGGCCGGGCTGGCATCCTCCGCCGGGGCTGCTGCGGCGGTCGGCTGCGCGCAGGCCGGCGCCGGGGCCAGCGTACAGGCCAGCGCCAGCGCCGCCATGGCCGCCGCGATGGCCGCGGCCGAATGCCGCGGGCGGCACACCTCGGGCTGGGAACTGGGGCAAGACAACTTCGGCACAGCGCAACCCGATGGGCCCGCGCTGGGCAGCGGGCGGAGACAAGTGAAGCAGGCATTCTGGAAATCGCGCGTGACAGTTCGGTGCACGGCGCAGTCCGTAGGAACCATCGCGCACGCCGCCGCGGGCTGTCATCAGGGTGACCGCATGCGCGGCTAGAAGTGCGGTGCAGCCCGGCACCCGCCGCGGCCGGTTTGCCCCGAGAAGCCCATGCACGCTGTCGCCCGATCCCCTTCGTCGCCTGACCCCGCCGCCGCCCTGGCGCGCGCGATTCAACTCATCGCCGCCGGCGACCCGCGCCACGCCGAGGTGGTTTTGCGCGTGGCGCTGGGCAGTTCGCCCACTGCGGCCGCGCCGCATGCCGCGCCGCAGGCCGCGCTGCAGGCCGCGTTGCAGGCGGCGCTGGCCAAGGCGCTGGCCGCGCAGGACCGCCACGCCGAAGCCGTCGAGAGTTTCGCCACCGCCCTGCGCCTGCAACCCGACACCGCGGCGGTGCACGTCGAGCTGGCGCAGAGCCTGCGCTCCCTGGGCCGCGGCGCCGAGGCCGGCCCGCACTTCGAGCGCGCGGCGGCGCTGGAGCCGGCGCAGCCGCACTGGCGCCTGCTCAGCCAGCTGCACGCCGGGCTGATGCTCGAGGAGGAAGGCCGCACGCACGAGGCCATGGCCGTCTTCGAAGCAGCCACGAAGCAGTTTCCGGCGTCGGCCGACGCCTGGGCCGTGCTGGGGGTGGTGCAGTCGCACCTGCGCAGCCCGGCCGAGGCGCAGGTGAGCCTGGCGCGCGCGCTGCAGATCGATCCCGGGCGCCTGGAAGTGATGGAGCGCTTCGCGCGTGTGCTGGTGGACCAGAAGCAGTTCGAGGACGCTGCCCTCGTCTACGAACAGATGCTGCACAAGGACCCGCAGCGCCCGCTGCTCGCGAGTTGGCTGCTGCACTGCAAGTACCTGATGGGTGACTGGCTGAACATCGACAAGCTGCAGGCCCACGTGCTGGGCCGCCTGCAGGCCGGCCGGGCCGACGCCGAGCCTTTCGGCCTGCAGGGCTGGTGTGCCGACCCGGCCCTGCTGCGCGCCGCCGCGGTGGCGCAGGCTGCGCGCACGCACCCGCCGCGGCCGCAGTTTCTGGCCCCAGCCGTGATCGGCCAGGGGCCGAAGCTGCGCCTGGGCTACCTGGCCGGTGAATTCCGCGAGCAGGCCACGGCCATGCTGCTGACCGAGGTGCTGGAGCGCCACGACCGCAGCCGCTTCGAAGTGCATGCCTTCGACACCGGCTGGGACGACGGCGGGCCACGCCGCCGCCGCATCGAGGCCGCCTGCCGGGTGCACGGCATCCAGGGCCTGAGCGACCTGGATGCCGCCCGCCAGGTGCGCGCGCAGGGCATCGACATCCTGGTCAATCTCAACGGCTTCTTCGGCCTTGCCCGCACCGGCGTGTTCTCGATGCGGCCGGCGCCGCTGCAGGTGAATTACCTGGGCTTTCCGGGCACCGTCGGCGCGCCCTACCTTGACTACGTCATCGCCGACCGGACCGTGATCCCCGAGGCCGAGCGCGCGCACTACGTCGAGCAGGTGGTCTGGCTGCCCGACAGCTACCAGCCCAACGACAGCACGCGGCCCGTGGCGGCCGAGCCGGCCACACGTGCCGAAGCCGGCCTGCCCGAAGGCGCTTTTGTCTTCTGCTGCCTGAACAACGCCTACAAGATCATCCCGGCCGTGTTCGATGTCTGGATGCGGCTGCTGCAGCGTGTGCCCGGCAGCGTGTTGCTGCTGTATGGCGACAAGCCCGAGCTGCAGGCCAACCTTCGTTTCGAGGCCGGGCAGCGCGGTGTGGAAGCGCAGCGCATTCTGTTTGCGCCGCCCTGGCGCAACGACATGCACCTGCGCCGGCTGCAGCTGTGCGACCTGTTCCTGGACACCTGGCCCTACAACGCCCATACCACCGGCAGCGACGCGCTGTGGGCCGGGCTGCCGCTGCTGACCTGCAGTGGGCGCAGTTTCCCGAGCCGCGTCGGCGCGAGCTTGCTGCAGGCGGTGGGGTTGCCCGAACTCATCACCCACGACCTGCTCAGCTACGAA
>JBBRBW010000049.1:0-31047 GCA_038205425.1 Burkholderiales bacterium
CGACAGCTTGTTGTTGTTCTTCTGGGGGGATCATGCGGCGCATCGTAGCCCTTGGGCCGCGCCTGTAAGCCAGGCCCGGCCTGGCGCGACTGCACCACCTCGTACGACAGCGAAGGCAGCGCCCCATGAACCCCCACCGATTCCCGCGCATCACCCTGTTCTGGCTGACCGGCCTGCTGGCCGGCGTGGCGTCGGGCGCCCAGGCGCAGGGCCCCGGCGCCGCCGCCTGCAGCGCACGTTCCAGCGCCACGGTGCCGACCGTGGTCGAGCTCTACACCTCGGAAGGCTGCAGTTCCTGCCCACCCGCCGACCGCTGGCTGTCGACGCTGAAGGGCCGCCCCGACGTGCTGGCACTGGGCTTCCACGTCAGCTACTGGGACCGCCTGGGCTGGCCCGACCGCTTTGCCAGCGCCGAGGCCACCGCGCGCCAGCACACGCTGGCCGGGGCGGCGGGCCGCGCCCAGGTCTACACGCCGCAGGTCCTCGTCGATGGTGACGACTGGCGCGGTTGGCCCCGCCTGCCGCGCACGGCCAGCGTCACGCCCGGCGCTACGCCCGGTCTACCCGCGCTGAGCCTGACCCGCGAGGGTGAACGTGTGGTGGTCGAGGTGGCGCCGCTGCACGGCGGGCCGGCGCAGCTGGCCGGCTACTGGGCGGTGCTGGAAGACGGCCACCAGAGCGCCGTGCAGCGCGGTGAAAACGCCGGCGAGACGCTGCGCCACGACCATGTCGTGCGCCTCTACCGCCCCGTGCCTGCCTGGCCGGCCGCGCAGGGCCTGCGCGCCCAGCTGCCCGTGGCCCGCGGCGACGCCGCTTTCCCGCGGCGCGTCGTCTTCGTCGTCACCGGCAGCCCGGCGCCGAAGCCGTTGCAAGCCCTGGCGCTGGCCTGCTGAGCGCGCGCCTTCAGTCGCGCATCGACTGGCGCAGCTTTTCGCCGATCTCGGGCCGCGCGGCGAAGGGGTCGCTGGGGTTGCGTGGCGTCATCAGGTCTTCCAGGCGCTGCTGCACGCCGGCCAGGCTCTGCGGGTGGCTGTAGATGTAGAAGCGGTTGTCGTCGATGGCCTCGAAGACGAAGCCCGCCACCTGCGTCGCCGTCACCTTGCCGCGTGTCACGGCCTGCTCGATCATGGCCTGCGCGATGCGCTGGCTGCGTGTGGGCGGCGCCGCGGCGGTGTCGGTCGAGGGCGGGCGGTTGCGCTCGCTCCGGTGGATGCCGGTGGGCACGAAGTACGGGCAGAGCACGTGCGCATGCACCTGGCGGCTGACGAGCGCCAGGTCCTGGTAGAGCGTCTCGCTGAGCGACACCACGGCATGCTTGCTGACGTTGTAGACGCCCATGTTGGGCGCGTTCAGCAAGCCGGCCATGCTCGCGGTGTTGACGATGTGGCCGTGCCAGCCGGGGTCGGCCGCGGCGGCGGCCAGCATCATCGGCGTGAAGACCCGCACGCCGTGCGCCACACCCATCAGGTTGACGCCCAGCACCCACTCCCAGTCTTGCGCGCTGTGTTCCCAGATCAGCCCGCCAGCGCCGACACCGGCGTTGTTGAAGACGAAGTTCGGCGCGCCGAAGCGCTGCAGCGTGGCCGCGCCCAGCGCCTCGACCTCGGCCGCCTTGCTGACGTCGACGCGCAACGGCAGCACGGGCACGCCCAGCGCAGCGATCTCTGCGGCCGCAGTGTGCAGCGCAGCGGCCTGGACGTCCGCCATCACGACGTTCATGCCGCGCGCCGCGGCGATGCGGCAGGCCTGCAGACCGAAGCCCGAAGCGGCGCCGGTGATGACGGCGGTGCCGCCGCGGAGGCTTTGCCTGAAGGTGTTCATTCCATGTCGGCCGGCATCGCTCGCGCAACCAGCAGTTCAAGATCGTGGCGCGCCAGCAGCAGGCCGTAGACGTCGCTGGCCTGCGCCAGGCGGCTGTCGCAGAAGGCGTCGAAGACGCTCGTCGCGCCGTGGTGTTGGGTGTGGCGGAAGATCAGCGCGGCCTGCAATGTCAGCGCCACCTCGCGCGCCAGGCGCCGCGCCTGGCCTTCTTCGGTGAAAGCGTCGACCTGGCGCAGCACGGCGTCGGCAGCGCGGTCGAAGGCGGCGTGCGCGCCACGCGCGGGGGCGAACTCCTGCTCGAGCGCAGGTGCCACGTCGGCACCGCCGTCCTTGCCACGGAAGGCACGCAGCAGGTCCAGCGCCATGATGTTGCCGGCGCCTTCCCAGATGCTGTTCAGCGGCATCTCGCGGTAGATGCGCGCCATCACGCCCTGCCCGCCTTCCTCGACATAACCGTTGCCGCCCAGGCACTCCATCGCTTCCTGCGCAAAACCGCTGCCGCGCTTGCAGATCCAGAACTTGGCCACCGGCGTGAGCAGGCGGCGCATCACCTGCTCGTGCGCGTCGGCGCCGTTTTCGCTGCGGTCGACCGCCACCGCCAGGCGCAGCGCCAGCACGGTGGCGGCTTCGCTTTCCAGCGCCAGGTCGGCGAGCACGTTTTTCATCAGCGGCTGGGTGATCAGCGCCTTGCCGAAGGCTTGCCGCTGCGCGGTGTGGTGCAGCGCCAGCGACAGCGCCTGACGCATCAGGCCTGCGGTGCCCAAAGCGCAGTCCAGCCGCGTCAGCGCGCCCATGGCCAGGATCTGCGGCACACCGCGGCCTTCCTCGCCCACCAGCCAGGCGTGGGCGTCGTTGAACTCGACCTCGGAACTGGCGTTGGCGTGGTTGCCCAGCTTGTGCTTGAGGCGCTGGACGAAGATCGTGTTCAGCGTGCCGTCGGGCCGGAAGCGCGGCAGGAAAAAACACGACAGGCCGCCTGCGCTTTGTGCCAGCACCAGGAAGGCGTCGCACATCGGCGCCGAGAAGAACCACTTGTGGCCGGTGAGCGTGTAGCGCCGGCCCCAGGCGTCAACGCCCTCGAAGGCCGCGCGCGTGGTGTTGCTGCGCACGTCCGAACCGCCCTGCTTCTCGGTCATGCCCATGCCCATGGTCAGCGCGGCCTTCTGCGCGATGGGCACGAAACGTTCGTCGTAGGCGGTATGGGCCAGCTTGGCGCCCAAGGCGGCGTGCAGCGCCGGGTGCGCACGCAGCGCGGGTGTGACAGCGTAGCTCATCGACACCGGGCACAGCACACTGGGCTCGGCCTCGGTGAAGAGCATGAATGCCGCCGCGCGCTGCACGTGGGCACCCGGGCCGGCGGCCCAGGGCGCGCCGTGCAGGCCGTGGCGCAGCGCCGCGCCCAGCAGTGCGTGGTAGCTGGGGTGGAATTCGACTTCGTCGATGCGGCGGCCGCAGCGGTCGTGTGTGTGCAGCACCGGCACATGGGTGTTGGCCAGGCGCGCGTGGCGCTGCATCGCGGCGCTGCCGAACTCGGCGCCCGCGGCCTCGAGCGCGGCGATGTCGAGCGCCGGCATCGCACTGCCGGCGTGCGCGGCCAGCGCCTCGCGCAGCGGCCGGTTGCCGGTGAAGAGGTTGACGTCGACCAGCGGGCTGGCCTGATTGAAAACTTCATGCGTGGTGTTCATGCAGGCCTCAGCATTTCGCAGTGCGGGATGTTGTCTTCGAGGTAGTCCGGCCCCGCCCGCAGAAAACCGAACTCACCGTAGAAACGCGCCAGGTGCGACTGCGCGCTGATGCGCACGGCGCGCCCCGGCCAATCGGCCGTGCAGCGCACCAGGCCCTCGGCCACCAGCCGGCGGCCGAGGCCGCTGCCACGCGCCTCGGGCGCGGTGATGACACGGCCTATCGAGGGCTCGTCGTACTTCACACCGGGGTCGACCACGCGCAGGTAGGCCTGCAGCAGGCCGGCGGCATTGCGGCCCAGCAGGTGGCCACTTTCGCGGTCGACGCCGTCGGGGTCGAGGTAGGGGCCCTGCTCGAGGATGAAGACCCGGCAGCGCAGCGCCAGCGCGTCGTAGAGGTTGTCGACGCCGAGTGCGCCGAAGCGACACCAGGTCCAGTGCGTGTCCAGGCGTGCGGGGTTCAACTCGGTTGCTCCACCGCGCTTGGTGGCTGACGCGACGCATGACGCGCGAACTCTTGACCAAGCTTCCCGCCACGGAACCGGCTTCGCCGGGCCGTAGGCGGACGGCCAGCGGCGAGGACGCCGCGGGCGCTCGTAGGCGAGGAACGGTCCGCAGGGACCGTTCCTCGTCCGACTCGCCCCCCCTGGGGGGTAGTGAGCGCCAGCGAGCTTGGGGGCTTCATTCAGTCCGAGGCGTTCAGGCGCTGGATGCGCCGCCCGCCGCCCGCGGGCAGGCCCTTCATGTACTTGAAGGTGCCGCTGCCGTGGCACAGCAGTTGGCCCGCGGGGCTGTGCACGAAGGCCTCGCAGAAGGCCATCGACGCCGTGCGGTGCAGGCGCCGCCCGGTGGCCACCAGGCACCCTTCACCAGGGCGCATGAAGGAGGTTTTCATCTCGATGGTGACAACGCCGGGCAGCGGCTCGCCCTCGGGCGTGTCGGGGCTGCGCGCGGCATGCGCCATCACCACGTCCAGCAGCGTCATCAGCACGCCGCCGTGGGCCACACCCCAGCTGTTGGTGTGGTCGTCTTGCATGGACATGTGAACTTCGGCCTCGCCGCCGTGCATGCGCTGCAGTTCCATGCCGAGCAGCTTGACGAAGGGGATGTGGACCTTGAATTCCATCTCGGGTGGCCGTTCAGGCAGCGCCGTGCACGGCGCTCACGCCGCCGTCCACGGCCAGGATCTGCCCGGTGATGTGCTTGCCGGCCGCGCTGGCGAACAGCAGCACGGCGCCCTTGAGGTCGTCGTCGTCGCCCAGGCGCTTCAGCGGTGCGCCGGCGGCCAGCTTCTCGGCGCCGAAGTGGTTCAGCACACCCTGCGTCATCCTGCTCGGGAAGAAACCCGGCGCCAGCGCGTTGACGGTGATGCCGTGGCGGCCCCACTCGCCGGCCAGCGTGCGTGTGAAGTTGACCACCGCGCCCTTGCTGGTGCCATAGGCGATGAACTGCACGTCCACGCTGCCGCTGAGGCCCGCGATGCTGGCGACGTTGACGATGCGGCCGCGCCGGCGCGGGATCATGCTGGCCTTGCCCACGGCCTGCGCGAACAGGAACAGGCTGCGGATGTTCAGGTTCATCACCTTGTCCCAGGCTTCGAGCGGGTAGTCCTCGGCCGGCGCGCCCCAGGTGGCGCCGGCGTTGTTGACGAGGATGTCGATCTGGCCCATGCGGTGCATCGTCTCGGCGACGACACGCTGCACCTCCTCGGGCCGGCTGGCGTCGGCGGCGATCCAGCGCGCGTCGATGCCCCGTTCGGAGAGATGCGCTGCCGCTTCTTCCAGGTCGGCCGCCTTTCGCGAAGTCAACATCACCTTGGCGCCGGCCTCGCCCAGGGCCTCGGCCATCTGCAGGCCCAGCCCGCGTGAACCGCCGGTGACCAGCGCCACCTGGCCCGTGAGGTCGAAGAGTTGCAGGACGGGTGTGCTCATGAGGGCTCCAGATAGGGTTCCAGATAGGGTTCCCAGGCGTCGAAATGCACCACGAGGCCTTGCGCGCCGGGCTCGTCGCCCCAGAGTTCGCGGCCTTCGAAGGCCACGGTGTAGAGCTGTGCCGGGTGCTCGCCCAGGCCCAGCGCGTGCATGTCGGCAAAAACATGGCCGCCGTGCAGCGCGCACACCACGCCGCGGCGGCCGCGCAAGTAGCCGGGCAGGCGCGTGTGGTGCGGCGGCGGCGCGGTGGTCGTACGCACGGCGTCGCCCACGGCGTAACGCGGCGGCGCGGCCGTGGTGCGTGCGGTGGGCGCACCCCGCGCCAGCACGGCCGGCAGGATGTCGGCGGTGAGCCTGCGTGGCAGTGGCAGCGCGGGGTGCAGCGCACGCGCCTGCGCCAGTTCGTCGGCCTGCACGAGGGCACGCTGCATCAGCAGGCGTTCGAGCCCGGCGATCCAGATCTGGTAGTAGCTCAAACGCGCGTAGTCGGGCAGCGTCTCGCGTGCGGCGCGGCTCATGTCGATGTTCCAGGCGCCGGTGGCGCCCATGGCCACCGTCAGGGCCATGGCACGCGGCTCCCAGGGCGCGTGCCAGAGTTCACCCTCGGGCTCGGGCACCACCGCGCCGTGGCCCGGCTGGCCGCCCAGGTCGGCCTGCGAGCGGTAGGGTGTCATGCAGGGGCCCCAGGTGAACGCGGCAGGCCGGTGCCGATCATCGAGTCGCGCGTCACCAGTTCGGCCAGCGCCTCTTCCGACCAGCCCTCGGTGCCGGCCGGCCGCTGCGGCAGCACGAGGTAGCGCACCTCGGCAGTGGAATCCCAGACCCGGAACTGCGTGCCGGCGGGCAGCGTGACGCCGAAATCGGCCAGCACACCGCGCGGGTCGCGCACGGCGCGTGAGCGGTAAGGCGCGCTCTTGTACCAGGTGGGCGGCAAGCCCAGCACGGGCCAGGGGTAGCAGCTGCACAGCGTGCACACCACCAGGTTGTGGCAGTCGGGCGTGTTCTCGACCACCACCATGTGTTCACCCTGGCGGCCGGTGTAACCCAACGCGGCGATGGCGGCCGAGGCGTCCTGCCGCAGCCATTCGCGGTAGGCCGGGTCGGCCCAGGCCCGGGCCACCACGCGCGCGCCGTTGCGCGGGCCGATGCGGGTCTGGTAGGTGTCGATCAGCGCGTCGAGCGCGGCCGGGTCGACGTAGCCCTTGGCCGCCAGCACGGTTTCCAGCGCACGCACGCGCAGGTCCATCGGCCCCAGCGCGCTGTGGTCGTGATCGTCACCATGAGGGTGATCGTGTTCGTGGTCGTGATCGTGGTCGTGGCCCATGGCGGTGATGCTACGCGGCGATCTCACCACCAGCCAAGGGCGCGGCCGCCCAGCAGCGCGCCCAGCAGCAGCGGCTGGTGCAGCATGTAAAAACTGAGCGACCAGCGCCCCAGCACGGCCAGCGGCTGCAGCGGCGCCGGCAGCGGCCCGGTGATCACACCGCGCCGGTGGCGCAGCAGCCACTGGCCGGCCGCCAGGCCCCACAGCATGACGCCCAGCCAGGGCAACACCGGCACGTAGTCCTCGGTCAGCGGCTTGTGTGTCACCAGGCCCAGCCAGTTGTGCGCCGGCCCGTCGAAGGCCGGCTGCTGCACGAACTGCGGCAGCAGCAGCGCCAGCGCACCCAGCGGCCACAACCATGCGCCCAGCGGCGCGGACACACGCGCCAGCACCAGCATCACGGCCATGCCGTGCAGCACGCCGAAGTGGATCCAGGTGTTGGGGAACATCAGCGCCGAGCCCGCGCTCACCAGCACCGCGCAACCCGCCACCTGGGCCCAGCGGCGCCAGAAGCGCGGCCAGCGCTGCGCGGCGCCGAGCGCCACCGCCTGGCCGAGGCCGGCGCAGAACAGGAAGAGGCTGACGATCGCCGTGCGCTGCAGCGTCCAGAAGGGGTCGCGCGTGAAGGCCTGGCGCGGCTCCCACAGGCCCAGGTGGTTGAGGTCGAAGCAGAAGTGGAAGACGGCCATCCAGACGATGGCCACGGCGCGCAGCGCGTCCAGGCGGTCGAAGCGCTGCGGCGGCGGCGGCGGCGGCGGCGGCGGCGTCGTCGTCGGCATCACGCGGTTTTCTCGTAGACGTCGGTGAAGCCTGTGCCGTCCCAGGCGTAGAGCAGGTAGGCGGCGTGCAGGCAGGGGCCGGCGCCCTGCGGACGGAACAGGCCCACACATTCGCCGCGGGCGTGGCGCACACTGCGGTAGACCACGCCGGCCGAGCCCGCGCTGCGCAGGCGTGCGCCGAGCGTGCGTGCGGCGGCGTAGTCGTCGCGGTCGTAGACCGCGGCAGGCACCGCGCCTGCCAGCCGCAGGTCGTGCAGGCGGGCGTCGATGGGCACGTGGTACAGCCGCATCGGCAGGTGCATCGGCGCCTGGCGTGTGGCGGCCATGAAGAGGGCGTGGTGGTGGCGCGTCTCGGCCATCGCGGTGGCGCGTTCGCGCGCAGCGTAGAACACGCCCCACTCACCCGCCGAAAAGCGGCTGCCCAGCGTGTTGACATGGGTGAAGGCGGCCATCACCGGCCCGCTGCCCGGGCCGTAGACACGCTGCTCGCGCGGCACACGCTCGATGTGGCCCAGCTCGTCGCGAGCGCGTTCGTTGCTCAGCGCCTCCAGCGCGTAGAGGGCATCGAAGTCGGTGGCGTCGGCGACGCGGTCGAAGAGCGTGATCGCCGGGTAGCGCGTGGGCACGATGCGGCACGCCTGCTGCCAGCGCACGCGGCGCGGCAGCGGGCCGTCGGCGGGCTCGCCACGGGCCGCGGCGGGCACGGGCGAAGCGGGCTCGGACGAGGCGGCCTCGGCCTGCGCCGCGCGCTTCAGGACCAGCCCCCGCCGCGCACGCCGTCGAGGTAGCGCCGCACCAGGTTCAGGTCGCTGACGTTGCCGGCCAGCATGCGCTGCAGCGCACTGCCGCCGCCGAAGGGCGCCGCCACGTTGGGCTGGCGCAGCCAGGCATCCGCCGCAGCGGCGTCGGGCAGCAGGATCTGCAGGCTCTTCCAGATGCCCAGGATGTTCGACAGGCGCTCCAGCGTGTCGCGCGGCAGGCTGGCCTTCTCGGGGTGCTTGCGCCAGGCGAAGTAGGTGGAACGTGGCGGCTGACCCAGCAGCGCCAGCTGCTCGTCGATGCTCAGGCCCCAGGCCTCGGCGATGCGCGCAAAAGCCCGCAGGCCGGCGGCGGCCATTGCTTCGGGGCTGGGTTCGGGCCGTGTCTGCGGCGCCAGGACTGCACTCATCGCTGAATCCCGTTCTAGATGATGAGTGAAGTTTAATCCAGAACTGGACTCTTCAGGCGTCGTCACCCAGCAGCGCCGGCAGCAGCGTGGCCGCCGTGCCGCGCAGCACGGTGTGGGCCACGGCGTCGATCTCGCTTTCCGCCGGGTTGACGATGATGACCCGCGCGCCGGCCTCGCGCGCCAGCCCGGCCAGACCGGCCGCCGGCCACACCGCGCCCGAGGTGCCCACCACCAGCATCACGGCGCAGTGCTCGGCTGCCAGCACGGCCTGCGCCAGTGCCACCACCGGCAGGTTCTCACCGAACCACACCACGCCCGGTCGCAGCAGGTTGCCGCAGGTGGCGCAGCCCGGCGGCCGGCCCGGCAGCGCAACTTCCGGGCTGCAGGCAAAACCGCGTTCGGCCTGGCGTGGGCAGGGGTCGATCCAGCGGTTCTCCAAGATATCGCCGTGCAACTGCAGCGCGTCGGTGTTGCCGGCGCGCTGGTGCAAGTCGTCGACGTTCTGTGTCACCAGCCCCAGCACGCCAGGGTGGCGGCGCGCAAAGGCGGCCAGCGCATGGTGGCCGGCGTTGGGCACCGTGCCCTGCACGCCGGCGCGGCGTTCGGCGTACCAGTCCCACACCCGCTGCGGGTTGGCGCGGAAGCCTTCTTCGCTGGCCAGTTCGGCCGGGTTGAACGTCGCCCAGTGCCCCGTGAGTGCGTCACGGAAGGTAGGGATGCCGCTTTCGGCGCTCATGCCTGCGCCTGTCAGCACGCACAGCCCACGCGGCCGCTGCGCTGCGGCGGCGATGGCCGCGCGGGCTTCAGCGATCGGCGAAGTGCCCACCGCTGGCCGCCTGCTGCACCACAAGCTCGGCCGGCGCGAAGCGCGGGCCGAACCTGGCCGCCAGTTCGAGCGAACGCGCGACGAAGGCCGCCGCGCCCATTGCGTTGATGAACTGCAGCGCGCCGCCGTGGAAGGGCGCAAAGCCCCAGCCGAAGATGCTGCCGATGTTGGCGTCGGCTACCGAGCGCAGCACACCTTCCTGGTAGCAGCGTGCCGCCTCGTTGGCCTGGGCGAACATCAGCCGGTCCATCAGTTCCTGCTGCGGCGGCTGCACCGCGGCCACCGGGTAGCGCTGCGCCAGCCCCGGCCACAGTGCCTTGCCGTCGTCCGTCCAGTCGTAGAAGCCCTTGCCCAGCTTCTTGCCCAGGCGGCCGCTGGCGCACAGTTGCCGCACCACGGCCATGCCCGAGTGTTCGAGATAGAGCCGGCCCTCGGCGGCAAGATCCGCCTGCGTCTGATCGGCCACGTGCAGCGAGAGCCCCAGCGACACTTCGTCCTGCAGCGCCAGCGGCGGCATCGGCATGCCGGCCTGCAGGCCCGCCACCTCGATGCTGCGCGGGTGCACACCCTCGGCCAGCATCGTGATGCCTTCCATCAGGTAGCTGCCAAAAACGCGGCTGGTGTAGAAGCCGCGGCTGTCGTTGACGACGATGGGTGTCTTGCCGATCTGGCGCACGAAGTCGAAGGCCCGCGCCAGCGTCTCGTCACTCGTCTGCGCGCCGACGATGATCTCCACCAGCGGCATTTTCGCAACAGGGCTGAAGAAGTGCAGGCCGATGAAGTGCTGCGGGTCGCGGCTGGCCTGGGCCAGGCCGGTGATGGGCAGTGTCGAGGTGTTCGATGCGAAGACGGCGCCCGGCGCCAGCACGGCTTCGGCCTGCCGTGTCACCGCGGCCTTGACCAGGCGGTCCTCGAACACCGCCTCGACCACCAGCTCGCAGCCGGCCAGCAGGCTGTAGTCGGTGCCGGGCGTGATGCGCGCCAGCACCGCGTCGCGCTGCGCTGCCGTGCTGCGCCCCCGCTTGACGGCCTTGTCGAGCAGGCCCTGCGCGTGGGCCTTGCCCTGGTCGGCGGCGGCCTGCGTGGTGTCGATCAGCACCACGTCGATGCCGGCCTGCGCCGCGACATCGGCGATGCCCGCGCCCATCATGCCCGCGCCCAGCACACCCAGCTTCTTCACCGTCGTCCTGGGCGGGCCCGCGGGGCGCGATGCGCCCTTCTTCAGCGCATTGAGCTGGTACCACAGCGTGCCGATCATGTTGCGGCTTTGCTGCGACATGGCGCAGGCCGCGATATAGCGGCTTTCCACCACGCTGGCGGCGTCGAAATCGAGCAGGCCGCCTTCGAAGATGGCGCTCATGACGTGCTGCACCGCAGGGTAGTTGCCCCAGCTCTTGGCGGCGGCCACCGAAGGCGCCACCGAAAACAGCTGGGCCACCGCGGGGGCCCGGCTGTCGCCGCCAGGGAAGCGGAACTTCGGCGCGTCCCAGGGCTGCTGCGCCTTGGGGTGGCCGGCGATCCACGCGCGCGCCTGCACCAGCAGGTCGTCGGCATCCTTCGCCAGCCCCGTCAGCAGACCGAGGCCCAGCGCCTTGTGCACGTCCATCTCGGCGCCCTCGGCGCAGATCTGCAGCGCCGCCTGGATGCCCAGCAGCCGCGACAGCCGCACCGTGCCGCCGCCGCCCGGCAGCAGGCCGAGCTTGACCTCGAGCTGGCCGAGCTTGAGCCGCGGCTCGTCGAGCGCAAAACGCGCGTGGCAGGCCAGCGCCAGTTCCAGCCCACCGCCGAGCGCGTGGCCGTTGATCGCGGCCACCACCGGCTTGCCCTGCTTCTCGAGGGCACGCAGCACACGCTTCATCGCCATCGTGGCCTCGAAGGCCTCTTCGGGGCGGCTCCACTTCGACATCTGGTCGATGTCGCCGCCGGTGCAGAAGTCGGCCTTGGCCGACGTCAGCACCAGGCCCTTCACCGCGCCATCGGCCAGGCGTTCGGTGGCTTCGGCGATACCGCGCAGCAGCGCCTCGCAGACGACGTTGGTGCTGCGGCCGGGCAGGTTCATCGCGGCGACGACGATGCCGTCGTCGCCCGTGGTGAGCGTCAGCGCTTGCATCGTCAGGCCCTTTCGATGATGGTGGCGATGCCCATGCCACCGCCCACGCACAGCGTGACGCAGCCGGTGGCGAGGTCGCGGCGCTCGAGTTCGTCGAGCAGCGTGCCCAGCAGGATGCAGCCGGTGGCGCCCAGTGGGTGGCCCATCGCGATGGCGCCGCCGTTGACGTTGACGCGGGAAAGGTCCACGCCGAGGTCGCGCGCGGTTTTCATCGGCACCACCGCGAAGGCCTCGTTGATCTCCCACAGGTCGATGTCCGCCGCCGCCATGCCGGCCTTGGCCAGCGCCTTGCGGCAGGCCGGCGTGGGGCCGGTGAGCATGATGGTGGGCTCACTGCCGATCACCGCCACGCTGCGGATGCGCGCGCGCGGCTTCAGCCCGGCCGACGCGCCGCCCGCGGCCGAGCCCACCAGCATCAGCGCCGCGCCGTCGACGATGCCCGACGAGTTGCCGGCATGGTGGATGTGTTCTATGCGTTCCACCGTCGTGTACTTGCGCAGCGCGGTGGCGTCGAAACCCATCGCGCCCATCATCGCGAAGCTGGGTTCGAGCTTGGCCATGGCTTCGGCCGAGGCGCGTTCGTCGACGCTGGGGCGGATGGTCTCGTCGCGGTCGAGCATCAGCAGCCCGGCGATGTCGTGCACCGGCACCAGGCTCTTGGCGAAGTGCCCTGCCCCGCGCGCCGCCGCCGCCTTGGCGTGGGAACGCAGCGCAAACGCGTCGACATCGGCACGCGTGAAACCTTCCAGCGTGGCGATGAGGTCGGCGCCCACACCCTGCGGCACAAAACCCAGATGCTGGTTGATGCGCGGGTCCATGAACCAGGCGCCGCCGTCGCTGCCCATCGGCCAGCGGCTCATGCTCTCGATGCCGCCGGCCACCACCAGGTCCTCGTAGCCGCTGGCCACCTTGGCGGCGGCCAGGTTCACGCTCTCCAGGCCGCTGGCGCAGAAGCGGCTCTGCGTCACGCCGGCCACGGTCTGCGCCCAGTCGGCGTCGAGCACCGCGGTGCGTGCGATGTCGGCGCCCTGTTCGCCCACCGGGGTCACGCAGCCCAGCACCACGTCGTCGACCAGCGCGGTGTCGAGCTGCAAGCGCCGTTGCAACGCCTGCAGCAGTGTGCGCAGCAGCCACACCGGCGTGGCCTGGTGCAGGCTGCCGTCCTTCTTGCCCTTGCCGCGCGGCGTGCGCACGTGGTCGTAGATGAAAGCATCGGCCATGACGGGCCCCTTTCCTGGTTCTAGCGCTCGCCCAGCTGCTTGCGCACGGCGGCGTTGATGACACGCAGTTCGGCCAGCGTGGCCTCGATGTGCGCGCGTTTGGTTTCGAGTTCGGCGATGGCCGCGTCGGTGCGCTGCAGTACGAACTTCATCTGTTGCGTGCGGCCCTCGCCGTGCGCGCCGTAGAGGTCGAGGTAGTGCTTGATCTCGGCCAGGCTGGCGCCGATGGCCTTGCTGCGCAGGATGAGCGCCAGCCGCGCGCGGTCGCGCCGCGTATAGACGCGGGTGCCGCCGACGCGGCGCGGCGCCAGCAGGCCCTTGTCCTCGTAGAAGCGGATCGTGCGCAGCGTGATGCCGGACTCGCGGCACAGCTCGGTGATGCCGAAGAGCTCGCTGTCGGCCTCGTCGCGGTGGGCGTCGACGGCTTCCTGGGCCGAAGGGGCCGGCTTCTTGCGCGGCGCGGCTTGCAACATCTCAGTTGTCCACGGCGCTTCGCGCCTCCCTCGATGCACGAAGCCCGCAGACATGCCCAAGCTTCCCGACACGGAACCGGCTCTGCCGGACCGTTGGCGGACGGCCCCCTCGGGGGGGCGAAGGCCGAGGCCCCAAGTCCGCCTGCGCGGACTTGGACGGCCGAGCAAGCAACGCCTCTGGCGTTGCGTGGAGCGCCAGCGAGCTTGGGGGCTTCATGCCCTCAGACCAGGCGCTGCAGCTTCATGGCCACGCTCATGTCACCGCTGACCTTGAACCGGCCCATCATGAAACCGGTGGCGGGTTCGAGCTCGCCGGTCAGCAGCGCGGCCAGGTTCTCCAGCGTGATGTTGATGGTGCAGTCGGTCTCGACCTGCGCGTTGCTCACGGTGTTGGGCACGCTGCGGCCGTCGATGACGAGCACGCCGTCGTCGCCGCAGTCGAATTTCAGCGTCGCGTTCAGGCCGCAGGCGTCGCCGACCTTGGCGCGCAGGGTTTCGGTGCAGGCGGGCATATCCATGTCAGGCGCGGTCTCCGGGTGTCGTTGCCGGCATGCTAGGACGGGCGCCTGCCGCGGGCATCCGTGCATTCACCTAGACGGCATCAGGTTGACGTTAACGTCACCTCGGGGCCTAATTCGAGCCCGCAAGCCCACGGCCGCCCCGCCCGCCCACCTTCCATGACCGCGCCCGCATCCGCCACCGCCTGCTACCGCAGCGTGTTCCGTCCTGGCCTCTTCGACGGCCAGGTGGCCTGGGTGACCGGTGGCGGCAGCGGCATCGGGCGCTGCGTCGCGCACGAACTGGCGTCGTTGGGCGCGCAGGTGGTGGTCAGCGGCCGCACGCAGAGCAAGCTCGACACCGTGGCCGCCGAGATCACCGAAGACGGCGGCCGCTGCGCGACGATCAACTTCGACATCCGCGACGAAGACGCAGTGAAGGCCGGCGTGGCCGCGGTGCTGGCCAGGCACGGGCCGGTGGCGGGCCTGGTGAACAACGCCGGCGGCCAGTTCCCGGCGCCGCTGCTGGCCATCAGCAAGAAGGGTTTCGACGCCGTGGTGGCCAACAACCTCACCGGCGGCTTTCTGATGATGCGCGAGCTGTTCAACCAGTGCATGCAGCAGCACGGCGGCGCCATCGTCAACATGACGGCCGACTTCCGCAATGGCATGCCCGGCATGGGCCACAGCGGCGCGGCGCGCGCGGGCATGGCCAACCTCACGGCCACCGCGGCCTTCGAGTGGGCGCATGCCGGCGTACGTGTGAACGCCGTCGCGCCGGGCTGGATCGCCAGTTCGGGCATGGACAGCTACGGCGGCGCGATGAAGACGCTGATACCGCGCCTGAAGCAGCATGTGCCGATGCGCCGGCTGGGGCTGGAGGCCGAAGTCAGCGCGGCCATCGTCTTCCTGCTCTCGCCGGCGGCGGCGTTCATCAGCGGCGTGACGCTGCAGATCGACGGCGCGGCCTCGCTGGGCAGCGAGGTCTTCCCGCTGGGCGCCAGCGCGAAGTCCGTGCCCTTCGACGGTTTCCACCGGGCCGTGATGCCCGAGGTGCTGAAGTAATGCCGGCGCTGTCGACGCTGCTGGACGTGCGCTCGCCGGCCTTCGCCGCCAACGCGCAGCGCTTGCAGCAGCGCCTGGACGAGGTGCTGGCGCTGCAGGCCAAAGTGGTGTCCGAATCGGAAAGCAAACGCGCGAAGTTCGAACAACGCGGCCAGTTGCTGCCGCGTGAACGCGTCGCACGCCTGCTCGACCGCGGCAGCAACTTCCTCGAACTCAGTCCGCTCGCCGGCCTGGGCATGCACGACGACGACGGCAAAAAAAGTGTGCAGGGCGGCGGCAGCATCGTCGGCATCGGCGTCGTCGCTGGCAAGCGGGTGCTGGTCAGCGCCAGCGACAGTGCCGTGAAGGGCGGCACCGTCGCACCCATGGGGCTGAAGAAGGCGCTGCGCGCACAGGAAATGGCGGCGCAGAACAAACTGCCGCTGATCGCGCTGGTGGAAAGCGGCGGCGCCAACCTGATGTACCAGGCAGAGATCTTCGTCGACGGCGGCCGCAGCTTTGCCAACCAGGCGCGGCTCAGTGCCGCGGGCATTCCGCAGATCGCCGTCGTGCACGGCTCGTCCACCGCCGGTGGCGCCTACCTGCCGGGCCTGAGCGACTACGTGGTGCTGGTACGTGGCCGCAGCAGCATCTACCTGGCAGGCCCGCCGCTGGTGAAGGCCGCCATCGGCGAAGACGCGAGCGACGAAGAGCTGGGCGGCGCACAGATGCACGCCGAAGTCACCGGCCTGGGCGAGTACCTGGCCGAGAACGACGCGCACGCCATCGCGCTGGCGCGTGAGCTGGTCGACAAGCTGCCCTGGGACCCCGTGCCCGTGTGCAACGCGGCACCCGAGCCGCTGTTCCCCGCCGCCGAGCTGATGGGCGTGGTGCCCGCCGACGAACGTGAGCCCTACGACGTGCGCGAGGTCATCGCGCGCCTGGTGGACGGCAGCGACTTCCTCGAATTCAAGGCCAGCCACGCCACCGACACCGTCTGCGGCCATGCCCGCCTGCACGGTCACGCGGTGGGGCTGATCGGCAACAACGGGCCCATCCAGCCCAACGGCAGCACCAAGGCGGCGCAGTTCATCCAGCTCTGCGACCAGAGCGGCACGCCACTCGTCTTCCTGCAGAACACCACCGGCTACATGGTCGGCAAGGCCGCCGAGCAGGCCGGCGCCATCAAGCACGGCAGCAAGATGATCCAGGCCGTGGCCAATGCCCGCGTGCCGAAGTTCACCGTCGTGCTGGGCGGCAGCTATGGCGCCGGCAACTACGGCATGTGCGGGCGCGGCTTCGACCCGCGCTTCATCTTCGCCTGGCCCAGTGCGCGCACCGCGGTGATGGGCGGTGCCCAGGCCGCCAAGGTGATGGACATCCTGAACCGCGCCAAGCTCGAACGCCTGGGCATGCCCGCCAACGACGAAGCCCTGGCCGCGATGAGCGACGCGCTGCGCCAGCGCCTGGACGCCGAGAGCCACGTGCTCTTCGGCACCGCGCGGTTGTGGGACGACGGCGTCATCGACCCGCGCGACACCCGCCGCATCCTGGGGCTGTGCCTGGCGATCGCGCGCGAAGCCGAACAACGAACGCTGCGGCCCAACACCTTTGGCGTTGCACGGCTTTAGGCCGCGCCCGCCTGATTCACGCCACTCCAGGAGACCGACTTGAAGTTCACCCCCGAACACCGCGCCCTGGAAGACACCGTCGTCAAGTTCTGCGACAAGGAACTCAACCCGCACATTGCCGAGTGGGAAGCCAGGGGCCAGTTCCCGGCGCACGAGGTCTTCAAGAAGCTGGGCGACCTGGGCCTGCTGGGCCTGAAGTACCCGGAAGAGTTCGGCGGCGCCGGCCTCTTCCGGGTACTTCAGCTACAGCATGGTGATGGCCGAGGCGCTGGGCCAGTGCAACTGTGGTGGCGTGCCGATGGCCATCGGCGTGCACACCGACATGGCCACGCCGGCCTTGGCACGGTTTGGAAGTGACGCGCTGCGCAAGGAATGGCTCACGCCCACCATCGCCGGCGACGTGGTGGCCTGCCTGGGCGTGAGCGAGCCCGGCGGCGGCTCGGACGTCGCAGCGCTGAAGACGACCGCAAAGACCGATGGTGGCGACTACGTCATCAACGGCACCAAGATGTGGATCACCAACGGCATGCAGGCCGACTGGTGCTGCCTGCTGGCCAACACCAGCGACGGCCCGCCGCACAAGAACAAGAGCCTGATCGTGGTGCCGATGGACGCGCCCGGCATCACGCGCCAGAAGATCCACAAGATCGGCATGCACAGCAGCGACACCGCGCAACTGTTCTTCGACAACGTGCGCGTGCCGAAGAAGAACCTCATCGGCCAGGAAGGCCTGGGTTTCACCTTCCAGATGCTGCAGTTCCAGGAAGAACGGCTGTGGGGTGCCGCCGGTTCGCTGCGCAGCCTGGACCGCCTGATCGACCAGACCATCGATTACACCCGCCAGCGCCAGGCCTTCGGCAAGCGCATCCTCGACAACCAGGTGGTGCACTTCCGTCTGGCCGAGTTGCGCACCGAAATCGAGGCGCTGCGCGCGCTGACCTCCCGCGCGGTGGAGATGTACGTCAGCGGCAAGGACGTCACCAAGCTCGCCAGCATGGCCAAGCTGAAGTGCGGCCGCCTCAGCCGCGAGGTAGCCGACGCCTGCCTGCAATACTGGGGCGGCATGGGCTACACGGCCGACAACCCGATCAGCCAGGCCTACCGCGACAGCAGGCTCATCAGCATCGGCGGCGGCGCCGACGAGATCATGCTGGGCATCATCTGCAAACTCGAAGGCACCTTGCCCGGAAAATGACGACCATCCCCGAAGCGGCTTCGCCGCTTCCCATCAAACGGGCGCCGCCTGTGGCCCGCCGAAGCCGATTCCACGGCGGCCACTTGGTCACGTGCCACTGATCCACTGGAGACTCGAATGGAAACTTTGCTTGCCCGGCACGACGGTCCCGTCCTGTACCTCACGCTGAACCGACCCGAGGTGCGCAACGCGATGTCGCTGGCGCTGGTGCTGGAACTGCGCCAGGCCCTGGCGGCCGCCGAGGCCGACGGCCGGACGCGGGTGATCGTGTTGCGCGGCGCCGGTGGCCATTTCTGCGCCGGCGCCGACCTCAAGGACATGGCCGGCGCACGCGCCCGGCTCGAAGAAGACCCGCAGGCCATCGCCAAGGTCAACGCCGCTTTCGGCGAACTCTGCGTGGCCTTCGCCGACACCGGCCTGGCCACGGTGGCAGTGCTGGAAGGCACGGTGATGGGCGGCGGCCTGGGCCTGGCCTGCGTCGTGGACGTGGCGCTGGCCGGCACCAGCGCGGTGTTCCGCCTGCCCGAGACCTCGCTGGGCGTGGTGCCGGCGCAGATCGCGCCTTTCCTCGTCGAACGGCTGGGCTACGCCGATGCCAAGCGCCTGGCCATCACCGGCCGTACGCTGGACGCCCGCGCCGCGCTGGAACTGCGCCTGGTGCACGCCATGCACGCCGCCGGCGCGCTCGACCACGCGCTGGCCGAGGTGCTGCACAACATCCTGCAATGCGCTCCCGGCGCGGTGGCGGCCACCAAGGCGCTGCTGGCGCGGGCGCGCTTCCACACGCCGGCCTCGCTGGTGCAGCACGCGGCCGAGGTGTTCTCGCAGGCCGCGCTGGGCCCCGAGGGCAGCGAAGGCACGCTGGCCTTCCTGGAGAAGCGCAAGGCGGCATGGATGCCCGGGGCGCCACAGTGACGGTCGGCGCATGAGCTTCGGCAAGATCCGCATCGCCAACCGCGGGGACGACGGCCGCCGGGCCGTTGCGGCGAAGGCAGAATGCCTGATGCGCGCAGCGCATGCAGGCGATTTCCCCGCAGCGTGACATGTTCCGAAAAATCCTCATCGCCAACCGCGGGGAAATCGCCTGCCGCGTGATGCGCACCGCGCACCGCCTGGGTTACCGCACCGTGGCCGTCTACAGCGAAGCCGACGCCGGCGCGCCGCACGTGCGGCAGGCCGATGAAGCCGTTTGCATCGGCCCACCACCGGCGGCAGACAGCTACCTGAACATCGCCGCGCTGCTGGCCGCCGCGCGTGCCACCGGCGCCGACGCCGTGCACCCGGGTTACGGCTTCCTGTCCGAACGCGCCGACTTCGCGCAAGCCTGCGCCGACGCCGGCCTCGTCTTCATCGGCCCGCCGCCCGAGGCCATGCGCGCAATGGGCGACAAGGCCGCCGCAAAGCGACTGATGCAGCACGCCGGTGTGCCCTGCGCCGCCGGCTACGGGGGCGAGGACCAGAGCGACGCGACACTGCTCGCCGAAGCACACAAGCTGGGCCTGCCGCTGCTGGTGAAGGCGGTGGCCGGTGGCGGTGGCCGCGGCATGCGGCTCGTGCGCGCAGCCGACGAACTGCCCGCGGCACTGGCCGGCGCACGGCGCGAGGCGCAAAGCGCTTTCGGCGATGGTCGGCTGATGCTGGAACGGCTGATCGAAGACGGCCGCCACGTCGAGGTGCAGGTCTTCGCCGACCAGCACGGCCACGCCGTGCACCTGGGTGAACGCGACTGCACTGCGCAGCGTCGGCGGCAGAAGGTGATCGAAGAGGCGCCCTCGCCCATCGTCAGCGCAGCGATGCGCGCGGCCCTGGGCGCCGACGCCGTGGCCGCGGCGCTGGCCGTGGGCTACCGCGGCGCGGGCACGGTGGAGTTCATCGTCGACGCCGGGCTCAAACACTGGTTCCTGGAGATGAACACGCGGCTGCAGGTCGAGCATCCGGTCACCGAATGCATCACCGGGCTGGACCTCGTCGAGTGGCAGCTGCGTGTGGCGCGTGGCGAGCCGCTGCCGCTGGCGCAGGCGCAGATCACCTTCACCGGCCACACCATCGAGGCGCGCCTCTACGCCGAAGACCCCTACGAAGGCTGGACGCCGCAGACCGGGCGCATCGCCGGCTGGCGTCCCGCAGACACCGGCATCCGCATCGACCACGGCATCGCCGAAGGCGGCGAGCTCACGCCCTGGTACGACGCGATGGTGGCCAAGTTCATCGCCCACGGCAGCGACCGCGCCGATGCCGTGCGCCGTCTGACACGGGCGCTCGAAGACGTGCCGCTGCTGGGCGTGGTGAACAACGGCCGTTTCCTGCGCGACCTGCTGCAGCACCCGCAGTTCACCGCGGCCACGATGACCACCACACGGCTGGACGAATGGGCCGCCGCGGGCGAGCCGCTGCTGCAACGCCCGGCCCCGCCCGAGGTGGCCTGGCGGCTGGCTGCCGCCCTGCACGCACCGCAGGCCGCCACGCGGCCGGCCAGCGTCTCGCATGCCGACATCACGCTGCAGTGCCAGGGCCAGACGCGCACGCTGCGCGCCCCGCCGCAAGGCGTGGCCGTGCTGTCCTTCGACGCCGGTGTGTTGCGCTACACCGAAGACGGCGTGCAGCGCCGGGCCCGCGCCGCGCGCGTCGGGGCCCGGCTGCACCTGGCGCTGGACGGCGCGGTGTTCAGCTTCGACGAAGTCTCGGCCTACCCTGCGGGCGACACACGTACCGAACCGCGCCTGGCGCGCGCTGCCGTCGCCGGCGTGGTGGCGCAGCTGGCAGTCAGCGTGGGCGACACCGTCGCCGCGGGCACGCCGCTGGTGTGCGTGGAGGCGATGAAGATGGAGATGTGGCTGCACGCCGCCGCCGCGGGCCGCGTGTGCGCCGTGCACGTGAAGCTGAAGGACACGGTGGCCGCGGGCGCCGTGCTGGTGGAACTGGAGCTCACCACATGAACGCCGAGCCGCGCGCCGACAAGGCCATCCTCACCTGTGCGCTGACCGGCGTGCTGACCAACCCGCAGCAGCACCCGGTGCCCGTCACGCCGGCCCAGATGGCCGCCGAGGCGCGCGACGCCTACAACGCCGGCGCCAGCATCCTGCACGTGCACCTGCGCAGCCAGGAGCCCGGCCAGGGCCACATGCCGAGCTGGGACCCGGACGTGGCCGAGGCCGTCTGCGGCGCCATCCGCGAAGCCTGCCCCGGTGTCATCCTGAACCTGAGCACGGGTGTCATCGGCAAGGACATCAGCGGCCCCGTGGCCTGCCTGCGGCGTGTGCAACCCGAAGCCGCGGCCTGCAACGCCGGCACGCTGAACTACCTGAAGATCAAGGCCGACGGCCACTGGGCCTGGGCGCCGATGGTCTTCGACAACCCGGTGGCCAAGGTCGAGGCCTTCCTCGCGGTGATGAAGGAACTGCACATCCACCCCGAGTTCGAGTGTTTCGACGTCGGCATCGTGCGCAGCGTCGGCATGTACCTGCAGGCCGGGCTGTTCAGCGGCGTGCCCGAGCTCAACTTCGTGATGGGCGTGGCCAGCGGCATGCCCTGCGACGCCGAACTGCTGGCGCTGCTGCCGAAGTACGCGCCGCCCGGCGCCGTGTGGCAGAGCACGCTGATCGGTCGCGCCGAGATCTGGCCCGTGCACCAGCGCACGGCCGAGCTCGGCGGCATGCTGCGCAGCGGCCTCGAGGACACCTTCTACCTGCCCGGTGGCGAGAAAGCCGGCGGCAATGGCGTGCTCATCGAGGCGCTGGCACGCTGCGCCCGCAACGTCGGGCGTGAAGTGGCCAGCCCCGCCGAAACACGCACGCTGCTCGGCCTGGCCGGGGCCACGGCGTGACGCTGGCGCTGCGCAGCAGCGACGAACAGGCGCGCCTGGACGCCGCGCTGGTCGATCTCTTCGAACACAAGATCACCTTCAACCAGGTGCTGGGGCTGAAGATCGCTTCGGTGCGGCCGGGCGACGTGCGCGGCATCATCACCATGAAGCCGGAACTGGTGGGCCACTACAGCTACGGCCGCCTGCACGGCGGCGTGATCTCGGCCGTGCTCGACGCCATGGGCGGCCTGGCACTGATGGTGGGCATCGCCGAACGCCACCCGCACGACAACATGCTGCAGGTGATGCAGCGCTTCAGCAGGATGGGCACCATCGACCTGCGTGTCGACTACCTGCGCCCGGGCCTGGGCCGGCACTTCGTGGCCAGCGCCGAACCGTCGCGCCTGGGCGGCCGCATCGGCAGCACGCAGATGCGGCTGGTGAACGACGAAGGCACGCTGATCGCCACCGCGGCGGCCGCCTACGTCGTGGCCTGAAAGCGTGTGAAGCGCTGAGTGCGACGTCACGCGCGCAGCCGCAAGGTGTCGGCCGCGCCAGCTTCTGATCGAGGTCAAGCCGGGGCGTGATGCCGGTGTGGCGCCACGGCTGCCTTGCTCTACATTGGCCGCGCACACCCGAGACACGATGGCCAAGATCCTGCTGCTGTATTCGAGCGTCTACGGCCTTTCGCGCCGGATCAGCGAGCGCCTGCAAACGCACCTGTCACGCCAGGGTGTCACTGCCGAGGTGGCGGCGATCACCGACGCGGTGCCCGACCCGGCGGCCTTCGACGCCATCGTCATCGGCGCCAGCATCCGCCACGGCAAACACAACCCGGCCGTGATGGACTTCATCCGCCGGCACCTGGCCGTGCTGCAGAGCAAGCCCAGCGCCTTCTTCTCGGTCAACCTGGTGGCCCGCAAGCCGACACGCAACACCCGCGAGACCAACCCCTACCTGCGGCGATTCATGGCGCAGAGCCCGTGGCAGCCGAAGCTGCAGGGTGTGTTCGCCGGCGAGCTGGACTACGCGCGCTACGGCCCGCTGGACCGCCGCATGATGCAGTTCGTGATGTGGCTCAACAAGGGGCCGACCGACCCGACGACGAAGGTCGAGTTCACCGACTGGAAGGCGGTCGAGGGATTTGCCGCGCAGCTGGCCGGGCTGGCCGGCGGGCCAGGCAGCGCGGCAGCGTGAAAGCGCTGCTGGAACGCCTGTCGGGTGCGCTGCACCTGACGCTGGCGCTGTCGACGCTGGGCCTGCTGGCGGGCAGCCCGTGGCTTCGCATGTACCGCCACCTGCCGGAAGCGGCCGGTGTCGCGAACCTGGCCCATGTGGGGCTCGGGCTCACCGTGGCGCTGCTGACGCCGCTCTACCTGGTGCATTGCAGCCTGGGCCAGCGCCGGCAACTCTGCTTCCCCTGGCTCAGCGGCCACATGGCCGCCGTGACGCGCGACATCGCCGGCCTCGCGCGTGGCCGCCTGCCCGCAGCCGAAGGCGGCGGCCTGCTGGCGATGCTGGAAGGCCTGCTGCTGCTTTCGTTGCTGGCCACCGGCATCACCGGCACCGGCTGGCTGCTCGTGCAGGGCTCGCAGGCCGCCGCGGCCTGGTGCGACGTGCACGTGGTCTGCGCGCGTGTTTTCGCCGCGCTGCTGCTGCTGCATGTGGTGGGGGTCTCGTTGCACCTGCTGGACTTCGTCAGAAACTGATCGCGCACGCCGCGCGCCTTGATGCGCGGCGGCCCGCCCCCATCTGCAGCGGTCTGCCTCTTGCCGCCCAGCCCATGAAAGCCCTCACCTCGCCCAGCAAGATCGCCGTTATCGCCGCCGCCCTGCTGGGCGCCGCAGCCGCCTTCTTCGCCGTGCCGACGCTGGTGCAAGGCCGCCCCGACGCCGCACCGCGCGCCATCGCGCCGCGCGGTCCGCTGGCCGCCGACGAGCTGGCCAACATCGACCTCTTCCGGCGCAGTTCACCGTCGGTGGTGCATATCACCAGCCTGGGCGTGCAGCGCGACCTCTTCAGCGTGAACGTGCAGCAGGTGCCGCGCGGCACCGGCACCGGTTTCGTGTGGGACGACAGCGGCCACATCGTCACCAATTTCCACGTCATCCAGGGCGCCAACGGCGCCCGTGTGACGCTCGCCGACCAGACCACCTTCGACGCCACGATGGTCGGCGCCTTCCCCGACCGCGACCTCGCCGTGCTGCGCATCGAGGCGCCGAAGGCCAAGCTGCCGCCGATCGCGCTGGGCAGCAGCCGCGAACTGCAAGTGGGCCAGCGTGTCTACGCCATCGGCAACCCCTTCGGCCTGGACCAGTCGCTGACGACGGGACTGGTGAGCGCGCTGAACCGCGAGATCGAGTCCTTCAACAACCGCACCATCCGCGGCGTGATCCAGACCGACGCGGCCATCAACCCCGGCAACTCGGGCGGCCCGCTGCTCGACTCGGCCGGACGGCTGGTCGGCGTCAACACGCAGATCGCCAGCCCCAGCGGTGCCAGCGCCGGCATCGGTTTTGCGATTCCGGTGGACGAGGTCAACCGCATCGTGCCGCGGCTGATCCGCGACGGGCGCTTCGTGCGCCCGGCCATCGGTGTCTCGGCCGGGCCTCCGGCGCTGCAGCGGGCACTGAGCCTGCCCAAGGGCGTAGCCATCGTGCAGGTGGGCGCTGGCACGCCGGCGGCGCGCGCCGGGTTGCAGTCGTTCCGTCGCGGCACCCGCGGCGAAGTGCTGGCTGGCGACGTCATCACCGCCATCAACGGCGAGGCGGTGAACGACTTCGACGACATGCTCACCGCGCTGGAACGCCGCCAGCCGGGCGAGACGGTGACGCTGAGCGTGTGGCGCGAAGGGCGTACCCGCCAGCAAGCGCTGGTGCTGGCGGCTTCCGAGTGACGCCGGCAGGCGGGCGTGTCGGCCGCCTGGGAATGACCCCAGCGGCCCGCGCTGCCGCAGCCGGCACCATCATCGCCGCGTGCCGCCTCTGAAAGATCCCGCGTCCCGGGCCGACCCAGACCGAGCGACCCCAAGGAGACCCGCATGACCCGCCGCCAACTGATGAACCTGCTGTCCACGCTGGGACTGGGCAGCGCCGCCGCTCAGACCGCAGCCGCGTCCCCCGCGCGCAGCGACCGCGTCGAACTGCCCGCCGCAGAGTGGCGCCGCCGCCTCACGCCGGCGCAGTACGCGGTGCTGCGCGACGAAGGCACCGAACGGCCCTTCAGCAGCGAGCTGAACGCCGAGAAGCGCGCCGGCCGCTACCACTGCGCGGGCTGCGAACTGCCGCTGTTCGACCATGGCGCCAAGTTCGACAGCGGTACCGGCTGGCCCAGCTTCCACACCGCGCTGCCCGACGCCATCGCCACGCGCACCGACTTCAAGCTCATCCTGCCGCGCACCGAGTACCACTGCGCGCGCTGCGGCGGCCACCAGGGCCATGTCTTCGACGACGGCCCGCGGCCCAGCGGCAAGCGCTACTGCAACAACGGCGTGGCGCTGCGTTTCGTGGCGGTGCCGGCATGAAGGCCCTGCTGACCCTGCTGGTGCATTCCGCAGCGAGCCTGCTGCTGCTGGCGGCTGCGCTGCCGGCCGCGGCACAACCCGCGTCCACTGCACCGGCCGCCACGGCTGCAGCCACCTTCGCGGGCGGCTGCTTCTGGTGTGTCGAGGCCGACTTCGACAAGCTGCCGGGTGTGCTGTCGACGACCTCGGGCTACACCGGTGGCACGGTCGCCAACCCGAGCTACGAGCAGGTCTCGGCGAAGCGCACCGGCCACGCCGAGGTGGTGCGCATCGTGTTCGACCCGTCGAAGATCAGCTACGACACGCTGCTGTCCAGGTTCTGGCGCAGCATCGACCCGACCACCATGGACCGCCAGTTCTGCGACAGCGGCAGCCCCTACCGCACGGCCATCTTCACGCACGACGCCACACAGGCCGCTGCCGCCAAGGCCTCGCTGGCGGCGCTGGAGAAGAGCAAGCCCTTCAAGGAGCCGATCGTGACGACGGTCGAGGCCGCGGGCGCCTTCTACCCGGCCGAGGATTATCACCAGGACTATTACCGCAAGAACCCGGTGCGCTACGCCTACTACCGCGCGTCCTGCGGTCGTGATGCGCGGCTGCAGCAGCTGTGGGGCGCGGCAAAGTGAAGTGCCCGCGCGGCGCGCCGGCAGCGCCGCAGGCCCGGGCGTTTCAAACGTAGTACAGCGTCAGGTAGCCCAGCAGCAGCACCATCACCCAAAGCGCCATCGAACGCGTGGCCCAGGTGCGTGCGAGCCGGCCTTCCTGGCCGTAGGTGCGTTCCACGGCATCCAGCACGCCCTTGACCAGCGCCTGCATTGGCCGCGCGACGCCGCCACGCACGCCGGCGTAGGCGCGAAGCGCACCCTGCCACAGCGCCGGAGCGGCGCGGCGCCACAGCCAGTCGGTGTCGAGCGTGATCGTCAGCGTGCGCTTCAGCCAGGGCAGCATGACGAAAAAGGCCAGGCCCGAGAACAGCAGCAGCTGCAATTGCGTCAGCACGTGGGCGCCGGTGTAGGGCACGTAGTTGACGGTGTAGGGCAGCAGCGCGTACAGCGGCTCGGCCCACACACCCATCGCGACGCACAGGAAGGCGAAGAAGAGCATCGCCCAGCGCATCGACGCCGGCGGCTCGGCAGGGCGCAGGCCCGAGTCCCGCTGAAAGAACACGAACCACGGGAACTTGATGCCGGCGTGCAGGAAGACGCCGGCAGAGGCCGCCGTCAGCCCCAGCCAGACCCAGAGAAGGTGGCCGTCGGCGGCAGCCTGCGAGACCATGGACTTCGAGATGAAGCCTGAGGTGAGCGGGAAGGATGAGATGGCCAGCGCGCCGATGGTGCCGCACACGGTGGTCAGCGGCATGGTGTGGAACAGGCCACCCAGCTCCGAGCACTTGCGGCGGTTTGTCATCAGCAGCACCGAGCCCGCAGACATCAGAAGCAGCGCCTTGTAGATGATGTGCGTGAAGGCATGCGCGGCGGCACCGTTGAGCGCCATCTCGGTGCCTATGCCTATGCCCACGATCATGAAGCCGACCTGGTTGACGATCGAGTACGCCAGGATGCGCCGCATGTCGTTTTCCAGCAGCGCGTAGACGATGCCGTAGAAGATCATGAACAGGCCCACCCAGATCAGCAGCTCGGTGCCGGGGAAGCCGCGTATCAGCACGTAGACCGCCGTCTTGGTGGTGAAGGCCGAGAGGAAGACGGTGCCGCTCCACGAGGCCTCGGGGTAGGCGTCGGGCAGCCAGGCCGACAGCGGCGGCGCACCGGCGTTGACGAGGAAGCCGATCAGGATGAGCCAGTGCGCGACCGAATCGGGCGCCATGCGCGTGAAGGCCACTTCGCCGGTCTGCACGACGTGGCCGGTGATGCCTGCAAACAGCACCACGCCGCCCAGCAGGTGCACCATCAGGTAGCGGCGCGCGGCGCGGTAGGACGCCGCGTCACCCTGGCTCCACAGCACCAGCGTCGAGGCCACGGCCATCAGTTCCAGGAAGGCGAACACGGTGACGAGGTCGCCCGCCAGCGCCACGCCGATGGCCGCGCCAGCGTAGACGAACGCCGCGGGCACTTCGACGCGGCTCTTCTGTCCCAGCGCAAAGAGGCCGCCACCGGCGGCCATCAGCGCGAAGATGGTGGCGAACAGGCGCGCGAGCTTGTCGCCCTGCAGCGGCGTGAGCGTGTAGTCAAGGAAGCGCAGCTGCCACACGGCGCCGTCGGGCACCAGCCACACCAGGCCCAGCACAGCCAGCGGCAGCGCCACCACCGCCACCGCGCGCAGCCAGCCACGCAGCGCGGGCAACAGCAGCGCGCCCAGGATGAGCACCAGGCCGGGGTGCAGCACGGTGTCAGTCATCGCGGCGGCCGTAGTAGTTGTCGGGGCGCTTGAGCAGCAGCGCCAAGCCTTTGGCAAGGACGATCATCGCGGTGCAGGCGGCAAAGCCGAACCAGGCGTGGAAAGCGAACACGCCTTCGATGCCGAAGTGCGGGTGCAGGTGCACGGCCAGTTCGGCCAGCACCGTGAACGCCAGTACGGCGAGGAAACCGCGCCATAGCAGCTTGACGTGGCGCGGATCGTCCAGCCAGTGCGACGGCGGCGGAAAAGGCGGGGCCAAGGTCGGAGGCGTGTGCGACATGGTGGCCAGAGCTCCTCAGAGGCCGATCATCTGGCGCGCCAGCGCCAGCGGCACGTCGGGCAGGAAAAACAGCAGCACGGTGGCAGTGGCAGTGAGGCCCAGCGCCAGCACCATCGGCCACGGGGCTTCGCCGTGCGGGTGCTCGTCATGGCCTTGCACAGCAGCCGGCGCGACGAAAAACGCGCGGTAGACGATGGGCAGGAAATAGCCGGCGTTGAGCAATGTGCTGACGGCGATCACCACCACGCCGAGCCATTGCTGCGCCGCCATCGCGCCCGACAGCATGTACCACTTCGAGATGAAACCCGCCGCCGGCGGCAGGCCGATCATCGACAGCGCGGCCAGCGCGAAGGCACCCATCGTGATGGGCATGCGGCGGCCGATGCCGTCGAGCTGGCTGACCTCGGTCTTGTGCGACGCGGTGTAGATGGCGCCGGCGGCGAAGAACAGCGTGATCTTGCCCACTGCGTGCGCCGCGATGTGCATCACGGCGCCGATGATCGACAGCGGCGCCAGCAGCGCCGCGGCCATCACCACGTAGGACAGCTGGCTGATGGTGGAGTAGGCCAGCCGACGCTTCAGGTTGTCGGCACCCAGCGCCACCACCGAGGCCGCGATGATGGTGAAGCCGGCCACCACGACCAGCCAATCGGCCGAGCCTCCGATGCCGCTGCCGGCCAGGTTGTCGACGCCAAAGATGTAGACGATGATCTTGACCACCGTGAACACGCCGGCCTTCACCACGGCCACCGCGTGCAGCAGCGCCGAAACCGGGGTGGGTGCGACCATGGCCGCGGGCAGCCAGCGGTGGAAGGGCATCAGCGCCGCCTTGCCGACGCCGAACATGCACAGCACGAGCAGCGCCGCGGTGCCGTTGTGTCCCAGCTTGCCCTGCAGGATGCCGCCGGGCGTGAAGTCGGTGGTGCCGGCGACGAACCAGATGAACACCAGCGCCGGCAGCAGGAAGGCCACCGAGGTGCCCATCAGGTAGCTGAGGTAGATGCGCCCGCCGGCGCGCGCCTTGTCGGTGCCGGCGTGCGTGACCAGCGGGTAGGTGATCAGCGTCAACACCTCGTAGGCGAGAAACAGCGTGAAGAGGTTGCCCGAGAAGGCCACACCCATGGTGGCGGCCAGCGCCAGCGAGAAGCAGATGTAGAAGCGCGTTTGATGCCGTTCACCGTTGCCGCGCATGTAGCCGATGGAGTACAGCGAATTGACGATCCACAGCCCCGACGCGATGAGCGCAAACAGCATGCCCAGCGGTTCGACCGTGAAACTGATCTGCAGCCCGGGCAGCACCGTAAACAGCGCCAGCGTGGGCCGCGCGCCCGCCAGCACGTGCGGCAGGATAGTCAGCACCACCACCAGCAGCACCGCTGCCGTGGCCAGGGTGATGGCGTCGCGCAGGTCGGGCATGCGCGAGGTCGCCCACATCAGCAGTGCGCCGATCAGCGGCACGGCCATGGCGGCCAGGATGCCGAGTTCAGGTGTGAACATCAGCGCGGCCCCAGCAGCATGACGGCGGCCGCGCGTGCCGACTCCAGCACCACCGAGCTGTACAGCCCGAACACCACGGAAGCGGCCACCAGCAGCAGCGCCGGCAGCGCCATCGACCAGGGCACACGCGCATCACCGATGTCCTTACGCGGCTCATTGAAGTAGGCGGCCTCGATGAAACGCCAGACATAGGCCGCCGCCAGCAGCGACGAGCCGACGATCAGGAAGGCCAGCCACCACTGCCCGCGTTCCAGCGCGGCCAGGATGAGGTGCCACTTGCTGATGAAGCCGCCGGTGCCGGGCACACCCACCAGCGACAGGCCGCAGATCACGATGCCCAGGCTGGTGAAGGGCATGCGGTAGCCCAGGCCCTGCACTCGCGCCAGCGTCGTGCCGCCCATCACCAGTGCCACGCCGCCCAGCAGCATGAACACCGCCGCCTTGGCCAGGCCGTGCATGGCCAGGTGCACGATGGACGCCGTCAGCCCGTTCACCGAGTGGAAGGAGATGCCCAGGACGATGTAGCCGATCTGCGCCACGCTGGAATAGGCGAACAGCCGCTTCAGGTCGGACTGGAAGATGGCGATGGTGGACGCCGCGAAGGCCCCCAGCAGGCCCAGGATCAGCAGCATCTGCTCGGTGGGCACGATGGCGAAGGCCTGCGCATCGCTGAAGACCGAGTAGTAGAGGCGGATCAGCACGTAGACCGCCACCTTGGTGGCGGTGCCGGACAGGAAGGCCGCCACCGCCGTGGGTGCGTAGGCGTAGGCGTTGGGCAACCACTGGTGCAGCGGGAACAGCGCCAGCTTCAGCGACAGGCCCACGGTGATGAAGGCCAGCGCGGCCAGCACCGGGCGCGGGTTGTCCACGAGCGCCAGGCGCCGGCCCAGGTCGGCCAGGTTCAGCGTACCCGTCAGCAGGTAGAGCAGGCCGATGCCGATGACGAAGAAGGTGGCGCCGATGGTGCCCATGATCAGGTACTGGTAGGAAGCCACCAGCGCGCGGCGGTCTCTGCCCAGCGCGATCAGCACGTAGCTCGACAGCGACGAGATCTCGAGGAAGACGAAGATGTTGAAGGCGTCGCCAGTGATGGCCATGCCCAGCAGGCCGGTCAGGCACAGCACGAACATCGTGTAGAAGAGGTAGTGCTGCTCGCTCGATACCTCGGCCTCGATGCTGGCGCGGCTGTAGGGCAGCACCACGGCGGCCAGGCCGGCCACCAACACCAGCACGAAGGCGTTGAGGCGGTCGACGCGGTACTCGATGCCCCAGGGCGGTGGCCAGTTGCCGATGGCATAGGACAGCGTGCCGCCCGCTTCGACCTGCAGCCACAGCAGCACGGCGATGACCAGCGCCGTCCAGCTGGCCACCAGCGCCACGCCGAAGGCCAGGTCACGGCGGCGCAGCAGCACCGTCAGCGGTGCAGCCATCAGCGGCACCACCACCTGCAAGGCCGGCAGATGCGCCATCACGCTCATTGCGGCGCCACCGTCTCGGGCTTTTCGTCGAGGGCCAGGATCTCGTCTTCCTCGATGCCGCCGTAGGCCTCGCGGATGCGCACCACCAGCGCCAGACCCAGCGCCAGCGTGGCCACGCCGACGACGATGGCGGTGAGGATCAGCACATGCGGCAGCGGATTCGAATAAACGGTGAAGGCGTCGCTGAGGATGGGCGCCGTGCCACCCACCAGCTTGCCCGGCGCGATGTAGAGCAGGTAGACCGAGGTCTGGAAGATGCCCAGCCCGATCAGCTTCTTGATCAGATTGCCGCGCGCAATCACGATGAACAGCCCCGCGATCATCAGGAAGATCGTGACGAAATAGGTGAAGTGGGAGCCGGGCGTCATGTCAGGTCGCGCCCAGGCCACAGGCCCTCATTCATCGAGCTTT
>JBBRBW010000050.1:0-30288 GCA_038205425.1 Burkholderiales bacterium
CGCTGCAGCGTGCGCTGCCGCATCACCGACGGCCAGTTCGCGATGACGATCCAGGACAACGGCCGCGGCATTCCGACCGAGCTCGACGGCAAGCTCGACCGCGGGCTCGGCATGTCGAGCATGAAGCGGCGCGCCAAGCAGATGAGCGGCCAGTGCCTGGTCCAGTCCGGCGCAGGCTACGGAACCGTGATCGCGTTGACAGTTCCGTTGTGAATCGGCACGCCGCGCACCCTCATTCGCGACTCGCGCTGGTAGGATGATTCGGGGCGCATGGTGCGCCAATCCGAGGGACCGGCGTGAAAAACGTCCTGCTGCTGGAAGACCTTCCCGAGACGCGCGCTTGGCTGAAGGCGCTGATATTGCAGGTGTTCCCGGACTCGCACATCTTCGAAGCGGCCCGCGTCCACGGCGCGCTCGAGCTGGTCGCGTCGATGAAGGTCGACCTCGCGCTGATCGACCTCGGCCTGCCCGACGGCTCGGGCGTGGACGTGGTGGCCGCATTGAGCGAGTCGCAGCCGGAGTGCCAGTCGGTGGTGGTGACGATCCACGATGACGACGACCACCTGTTTCCCGCATTGCAGGCCGGCGCCTTCGGCTACCTGCTGAAGGAGCAGGCGCGCGAGCTCATCGCGGAGCAGCTGAAGCGCATGAGTGCGGGCGAGCCACCGCTGTCGCCTTCGATCGCGCGCCGCGTGATCTCGCACTTCGCATCGCAGACGCGCCAGCAGGAGCGGCCGCAGAACATGCCGCACGTGGCGCTCACCGACCGCGAGAACGAAGTGCTGCTGCGCGTGGCAAAAGGCTTCACGCTGCCCGAGATCGGCGTGCAGCTGGGCCTGTCTCGCCACACGATCGCCGACTATGTGAAGCAGATCTACCGCAAGCTCAACGTGAGCTCGCGCGCCGAAGCGGCGCTGGAAGCGCAGCGGCTGGGCCTCTTCCGCTGAGGCAGCGACTGAACACTTTCCGCTGACGCAGCGGCGGCCGCGCTCAGACACGGAGCGCTGAAGCTCAGAAGAATTGCGTCCTTGGTGGCGCGGCGCGCTCGCCGATACTTGAAGGTTGGCTTCAGCCGGGCGCCTGCGCCCTCAACCATCCCGTGAACTTCCAGCAATTGCGTTCCGTGCGCGAGGCCGTGCGCCGGGGTTTCAACCTCACGCTCGTGGCCGAAGCGCTGCACACCTCGCAGCCGGGCGTCAGCCGGCAGATCCGCGAGCTCGAGGACGAACTCGGCATCGAACTCTTCGAACGCGCCGGCAAGCGGCTGACCGGCCTGACGCCGCCCGGCGCCAGCGTGCTGCCCATCGTCGAACGCCTGCTGCAGGAGGCCGACAACCTGAAACGCGCCGGGGACGACTTCGCGGCCCAGGACCGTGGCCGACTGACGATCGCGGCCACCCACTCGCAGGCCCGCTACGCGCTGCCGCTGGCGGTACGCGACTTCAGCCGCGCCCACCCGCAGGTGGTGCTGCACCTGCAGCAGGGTTCACCCAGGCAGGTGGCAGAACTGCTGCTTGAAGGCACGGCCGACATCGGCGTGGCCACCGAGGCGCTGGCCGACTACCCCGAGCTGGTGGCCCTGCCCTGCTACCAGTGGACACACAGCGTCATCGTGCCGCCGGCACACCCGCTGGCCGAGGACCAGCAAAACGGCGTGCCGCTGACGCTGGCGCGGCTGGCGCAGTTTCCCGTCATCACCTACGAGCCCGGCTACACCGGCCGCGGCCACATCGACGAAGCCTTCGAGCGCCAGGGCCTGGCCTTCGACCTCGTGCTCTCGGCGATGGATGCCGACGTCATCAAGACCTACGTCGAGCTGGGCATGGGCGTGGGCATCATCGCGGCCATCGCCTTCGATGCGCAGCGCGACGCCCACCTGTGCGCCATCGACGCGCGCCACCTCTTCGCCAGCAACATGACGCGCCTGGCGGTGCGCCGCGGCAGCTTCCTGCGCAGCTACGTCTACACGTTCATCCGCGGTTTCGCATCGCCGCTGACACGCGAGGTCGTCGAACGGGCGATGGCCGCCGAGCCCGGCGCGGCCTTCGACATCTAGGCCAGGCGCGCCGCCATGAACACCGCCCCTGCAAGCACACCGGGCCCGGCCGTGCAGGTGGCCTGCCTGTGCGCCGCATGGTGCCGGTTGTGCGACGACTACCAGCCGGTCTTCGAACGTGTCACGCTGGCCCTGCGCACCCAGCACCCCGGCCTGCAGGCGCACTGGATAGACATCGAGGACGAGGCCGAGCTGCTGGGCGAATTCGACGTCGAGACCTTCCCGACCGTGGTCGTGCTGGTGGGCGCGGCGCTGCGTTTTGCCGGCCCTCTGGCGCCGCAGCCCGAGACCCTGCAGCGTGTGCTGTCCACGGTGCTGGCCGCGCCGCAGCCGGGCCCGCCCGCGCCGCCCGAAGTGCTCGACTTCGTGCACCGGCTAAGTCTGCGCGCGGCCTGAGCGCCGCCGCCTTCAGCCCGCCACGTGTTCAGGCGGCGCGCGCCGCGGGCGGGCTGCAGGCCTGCTGCAGGCGGTCGTAGGCACCCTTGACGACGGCGTAACACTCGCAGCAGCGGTCCTCGAGGCCGGCGCGGTCGAGCACGGCGATGCGGCCGCGGCCGTAGCGGATAAGCCCGGCCTTCTGCAACTTGAGCGCGCCGACCGTGACGCCCTCGCGTCGTACGCCCAGCATCTGCGCAATGCGCTCCTGCGTCACCGCCAGTTCGTTGCCGCAGAGCCGGTCCAGGTGCAGCAGCAGCCAGCGGCACAGCTGCTGGTCGAGCGCGTGGTGCCGGCTGCAGGCCGAGGTCTGCGCCATCTGCGCGAACAGCACCTGCGTGTAGCCCAGCAGCGCCTGCATCAGCGGCGCCGAGTGACGCGAAGCCGCACGAATGTCCACCGCGCGCAGGCGCAGGGCCTGGCCCGCGCCCTGCACCACGGCGTTGCTGAGCGAGCGGCCCTCGCCCATGTAGGCGCAGACGCCGACGACACCCTCGCAGCCGACGACGGCGATCTCGGCCGAAGCGCCGTCCTGCATCGTCGAGGTCAGCGACACGATCGCGGTGGTGGGAAAGTAGACGTGGCGGGGCACCATGCCCGCTTCGTACAGCAGCATGCCGCGCGGCAACTCGACCCATTCGAGCAAGGTGTTGAGGGCCTGCCAGTCGGCGGCAGGCAGCGTTGCGAGAAGTTGGTTTTGCGTGGGGCGGGGAAACATGGATGGCGTCGGGACTTCCGGTGGTGTTTTGACGGTGGGGCCGCCGGCAATGTAGGGGCGTGCACCGCCCGCCGCTGTGTCGAAAGACGTAGCGCGCCTGGCACGGCGCGGCTCAGCGCCTGTGAGTGAATCCGGCGCGCCCGAGCAGGTGCCCCACGCGGTGCCGGTCTAGGCGCGAAGCACAGCCGTAGCCCGAGCTGCGGCGAGCATTTGCAACGACGAGCGGTGCCGCCTGGGGCGCACACGCGGGAGTGTCGGACTTGTTCACAGGCTCTCAGCCCTCACGCGCGAAATCGCGTTCGGGCTCAGACCAGCGGGCGTTGTGGCGGCCGGCCGTCGCCGTAGAGGTCGGCCAGACGCGCCAGCGCCTTCACGTCGCGCATCACGAGGCGGCCGTCGGCGATGCGGTGCAGGCCGCGCCGCTCAAGCTTGCGCAAGGTCTTGTTGGTGTGCACCAGCGACAGTCCCATGCTGTCGGCCAGATGCTGCTGCGTCAGCGGGAAGGGCACACCGCCGACACCCGCGTCGGGCAGCAACGCGGCGGCGCGCTTGAACAGCAGGATGAGCAGCATCGCGATGCGCTCCTCGGCGCTGCGCCGCCCCACCGACAGCAGCGTGTCGTCGACCAGCGACTCCTCGTGCGCCGTCAGCCAGGTGATGTTGAAGCCCATGGTCGGCGACTGGCGGTGCAGTTCCCACAGCGCGTCGCGCTGGAAGACGCAGAACAGCGCGTCGGTCAGCGTGTCGACGCCGTGCGCGGCGGCATCGCCCATCTTCTGCTGCACGCCGATGAAGTCGCCGGCGAGCAGGAAGCTCAGGATCTGCCGGCGCCCGTCGCTCAGCGTCTTGTAGCGGAAGGCCCAGCCCTCACGCAGCGTGAACAGCGGCGCGTCGGTCTGGCCTTCGTGGATCAGCGTCTCGTACGCGCCCAGCGCGATTTCGCGGCGCTTGAGCGACTGCACCAGCGTGGTCTCTTCCGGCGTGTGGCCCTGGAACAGCGGCAGCGGCCGCAGCGGACAGGCGCTGCAAGGTGTATCGGCCACGGTGGTGCTCACTCAGCGCGCAGGTCGCAGCCTGCGCAGGTCTCCGCACGCGTGGCGCGCGCAGCGGCGGCGCTCAGCCGCGACGGCCGCCGAAGGCCAGCAGGGCGATGCCCGCGACGATGGCGCCGGCGCCGGCCCAGACCGGCACGTTGACCGTCTGCTTCTCGCTCACCGACAGCTCGATCGGGCCCAGCTTGGCCTCGTGCGTGGCCTTCGTGTAGGAGAAGCTGCCGTAGATCAGCGCCAGAGCGCCGGCCACGATGAGCAGGATGCCGATGAGCTTGCCGCCGTTCATGGACACACCCCGGTCAGGCAAGGGGCTTGCAGCGCGGCAGTTCGGATGGTTTTGGTGTTCGTCATGACAGATCCTGTCTCGAGCATCGGCCCGGCGCCATCGCCCGACCATCACGGGTGGCACGCCCATCGAGCGCACCTGACCGTTTCATGGCGCGATCTTCGGCGGCCGGCGCCCGTCTGTCGGCAGGCGCCCACCCCGCCGCCTTGTCAGCCGATGCCTACGCCGCCCTCGTCGGCACGACGACACCCCCGGCGCGCCCCGCCTGCGTCGTCGAGCAGTACCTGGACCCGACGCACGGGACCCTGCGGGTCGAACTGCTGCAGCTGGGCGTGGCGGCGCAGCCGCGAGGCCTGCGGCTGCCCATCGACCTGCTGTTTTCGTCGCTGGCGCTTGAGCCGAGCGGGCTGACGCTGGTGCAGGCATCCCATTCGGCCCCATTGCGCCTGCACGAGCTCAACCACGCCGCGGCCAGGCTGCCGGGCGGCGAGCAGGCAGCGCTCTACGGTGAGCGGCTGACACGTTTCCTGTCGCCGCACAGCGCCTTGGCCTAGTTCACACTTTGCCGCCCCGCGTGCAGAGTGGCGCCGCCGCTGCAGGCACGGGACGCGCGGTGAAGGTGAACGGGGCATGGCGCCGCTCCGCAGGCTTTGAACCGCGGATGCCAGGGCCGCGGCGCCATTCCTGCTCAGCGCTCGCGGAATGCCTCTTGCGACTTCAGCATCGGCCGCAGCAGGAAACCCAGCACGCTGCGCTGGCCGGTGCGTATCTCCACGCTGCCGGTCATGCCGGGCAGCACCGGCAGCGGCTTGTCGGCCTTGCGCAGGCCGTCCAGGTCGGCACGGATCATCGCGCGGTACCAGGTGCCCTCGGGCTGCGCCGCCTTCTCGGGGTCGCCCATCGCGTCGGGGCTGATCGAGACCACGGTGCCTTCCAGCGCGCCGTAGACGGTGTATTCGTAGGCGCTGAGCTTGACCTTCACCGGCTGGCCGGTCTTGACGAAGCCGATGTCGGCCGGCTTGACGCGCGCTTCCACCAGCACGCGCGGGCCGATGGGCAGCAGCTCCATCACCGGCGCGCCGGGTGCAACCACGCCGCCCACCGTGTTGGCGCGGATGGTCTTGACGACACCCTTCACCGGCGACACCAGCGTCGTGCGGCGCAGCGCGTCGTCGCGCACCACCATCTGCTCTTCGAGCTGCGCCAGTTCGTTGCGCACGCGCACGAGCTCGCCGGCGGCATCCTGGCGGAAGCGGTTGATGCGTTCCTGCGTCTGCAACTGCAGGTCGTTGACCTGGCGGCGCACGCGCATCACCTCCACCTCGCTCATCAGGCCCTTGGACGACATGCTTTCGGCCATTGCCAGTTCACGCGCCAGCAGGCCGGCGCTGCGGCGGCTGGTGTCGACAGCCTCGTCGAGCACACGCTGGCGGGCTTCGTGGCTCTCGGTCTCGGCCTGCACCACGCTGTCGGGCAGTCCGGCCGGAAACTGCAGCCGCGTGCCGTTGGCTTCGGCCTGCAGGCGCGCCAGCGCAGCTTGAAGCGACAGCTTCTTCACCGTGCCTTCGGCCTGCTGCGACTCGAAGCGTGTCGGGTCCAGCGATGCCAGTGCCTGACCTTCCACCACCTCCTGGCCTTCACGCACCAGCATCTCGCGCAGGATGCCGCCTTCGAGGCTGGCGATGACCTGCTCGCGCCCGTCGGGCACAACACGGCCATTGGCCTTGGCGACGATGTCCACCTGCGCAATGGCAGCCCAGGTCACTGCAACGCCGATCGCCAGCAGCAGCAGGTAGACAGCCCACATCGCGGCCGGCGCCGGGTCCATCACCTGCGCGGCCTGCACCGCGTTGAGGTAGGGCACGTCGCCGCGCCGCAGCTCGGGTGCCCGCTTGCGCTTGAAGATCGAGGTGGCGCTCATCTTACGAAGTTCACCGGGCTGGGCCGGGCCGCAAGGCGAAGTCCCCGCCTTCATCGCGAGCGCACTCACACCGAAGCCTCGCGCTCGACCGGCCGCGCGCTCGGGTGCAAGTGCACGTTTGTCGGCGCCGCACCGGCCTGCGGCGCAGGCGCGGGGCGCGCACCGCTCAGCGCGGCCAGCACCTGGTCTTTCGGGCCGTCCATCACCAGGCGGCCGCCGTCGACGACCAGCACGCGGTTCACCAGTTCCAGCACCGCCGGCCGGTGCGTGACCATGATCAGCGTGCAGTCGCCGCAGGCCTCCTTCAGCTGGCGCAGGAAGGCGACCTCGCTCTGCGCGTCCATGCTGCTCGTCGGTTCGTCCATGAGCAGGATGCGGGGCTGCGTGACCAGGCAGCGTGCCAGCGCGACGAGCTGGCGCTGGCCGCCCGAGAGCAGCGCGCCGGCCTCGCCCACCGGCAATTCCCAGCCCTGCGGGTGGCTGGTGACCAGGCGTTCCAGGCCGGTGAGGCGGGCCACGTCGGCCAGGCGTGCCGGGTCGGCGGCGGGGCGGTCGAGCAGCACGTTTTCACGCAGCGTGCCGTGGAAGAGGCGCGGGTCCTGCGAGACGAAACCGACGCGGGCGCGGTAGTCTGCGGGGTCGATCTGGCGCAGATCGATGCCGTCGACCACCACCTGCCCTTCGGTGGGCAGGTACAGGCCCGCCAGCAGGCGCAGCACCGTGCTCTTGCCGCTGCCGATGCGGCCCAGGATGGCCACACGCTCGCCGGGCTCGAAGCGCAGCGTCACGCCCTTCAGCACACGCGGGCCTTCGCCGCCGCCGGTAGCGCCGGGCACGCTGGCCGGCGCCGGGTAGGAGAAGCCCACCTCGTGCAGGCCGATGCGGCCGCTGACTTCACGCTTGGGCACGTAGGCCCGGCCGACGTCGCGGTCTATGGGCTTGTTCATCACCTGTTCCAGCGCCCGCATCGCGGCACGGGCACCCTGGTAGCGCGTGGCCAGCGAGGTCACGCTGGCCAGTGGCGCCACGGCACGCGAGCCCAGCATCACGGCGCCGAAGAGCGCGCCGCCGGTGATGACGCGCTCGTCGATGAGGTACACACCCCACACCAGCATGACCATGCTCACCAGCTGCTGCGTGACGGACGACAGGTTCATCGTCCACGCCGTGATGGTGCGCGAACGCAGCGCGGCCGCCGCCGCGGTCGCCGTGAATTCCTCGTAGCGGCGCAGGAAACGGCCCTGGGCGCCGGCGGCCTTCACGTCCTCGAGCCCGTCCACGGCTTCGACCAGCACGCCGTTCAGGTCGGCCAGCTGCTGCATGTTGCTGCTCATGGCGCGGCGCAGCGAACCCTGGATCGCCACCGACACCAACACCAGCACCGGGATGCACACCACCAGCACCCAGCCCAGCGGCCCGCCGACCACAAAAACCATGGCCACGAAGACGAGGATGAAGGGCAGGTCGGAGATCGCCGAAAGCGTGGCCGAGGCGAAGAAGTCGCGCATCTGCTCGACCTGCGCCAGCGTGTGGGCATAGGCACCCGCCGACGCGGGGCGGTGCTCCATGCGCAGCGCCAGGGTCTGGCGGAACAGCATGCTGCCGACGATGAGGTCGGCCTTGCGGCCGGCCATGTCGATGAGGTAGGCGCGCAGCTGGCGCGCCATCATGTCGAAGGCCAGCGCCAGGCCGCTGGCGGCGGCCAGCGCCCACAGCGTGACGTAGGCCTGGTGCGGAATGACCTTGTCGTAGATGACGCTGGTGGACAAGGCCGTCACCAGCATCAGCAGGTTGCTCAGCATCGCCGCCAGCAGCGCGCCGCGGTAGTAGGGGATGAAACGCCGCATCGTGCCCCACAGCCAGTGGCTGCCGGGGTTGCGCATCAGCGTCGCTTCCTGGCCATGGCGGTTCGCGCCGCCCGGGCCGGCGTCGTTGGCCGGCAGCGGTGTGGAGACCAGCGCGATGCCGGTGTACTCGGCCTCGAGCTCGGCTTCGGTGGCCGTGCAGGCGACGGCCTCGCGGCCGGGCATGACGATGTCGTAGACGCCGCCGCCCGCGTCCGGCGCGGGCCCTTCGCGGCGCGCCACGACGATGCAGGCATCGCCGCCCTTGAGCAGCAGCACGGCCGGCAGCAGCATCTCGTGCAGTTCGCCCACCGGGCGCTGCACCAGGCCGGCGTTGTAGCCGGCCTCGCGCAGCGCGCGCACGGCCTGGTCGGGCCCCACGGGGCCGTTGAGCGGCAGGTGGGCCAGCAGCGACTCGGCGGTGCGCTCGCGGCCGTGATGCCGCGTCAGCCACGACAGCGCGTGCGCCAGCGCGTCGTTGTCCAGGTCCCACGCCGGCGGCGGCTGGGCCGTGCCGGCGATCGGGGCGAGGTGCGGCTCGTCCATGGTTCAGGTGCGCTCAGCCGCTCCGCGCGGCGAGCGCCAGGCGCTCGAATTGCGTTTCGATGTCGCGCACGATCTGCGGCAGGTCGAAGAGCGCGCTGCTGCGCCCGTGCTCGGCCAGGTAGCGGCGTATCGAGGCCACGCGCTGCGGCTGACGGCCCAGCGTGACGGCGAGCTTTTCGTAGTCGGCCAGGTTCTCGGTCACCAGGTCGGGCAGGCCGACGGCGTTGAGCAGGCTGCCGGCCATGCGGCTGATGTAGGTGCGGCCGGCGCGCGTGACCATCGGCGTGCCCATCCACAACGCGTCGCTGGCGGTGGTGCCGGCGTTGAAGGGGAAGGTGTCGAGCATCAGGTCGACGAGCTGGAAGCGCGCCAGGTACTCGGCCGGGCTGACCCGCGGCGCGAAGAACAGGCGCTCGGGCGCCACACCCTGGGCGACGGCGGCGGCACGCATGTTGTCGCGCGCGGTGTCGTTGTCGGCCAGCAGCCACAGGATGCTGCCCGGCACCTGCTGCAGGATGCGCATCCAGGCACCGAACATCTCGGGCGTGAACTTGTGGTTGTTGTTGAAGCTGGCGAAGACGAAGGCACCTTCGGGCACACCGTACCGGGCCCGTGTCGGCATCGCGGCCACTTCGCGCTGGCGGTCGCTGACCTGGTAGCAGTGCGGCAGGTAGATCGGCTGCTCGGTGCAGTAGGGCAGCAGCTCGGGCGGCATGACGAAGCGGTCGGCCAGCATCCAGTCGACACCCGGCAAGGCGCTGGTGCCGGGCAGGCCGAGATAACTCACCTGCACCGGCGCGGCGCGGTGGCCCAGGATGGCCGGGCGCGCGCCGCTGGTCAGGCCCTGCAGGTCGACGAGCACGTCGATGCCGGCCTGCGCGATGTGCCGCGCCGCGGTGGTGTCGTCGACACCGGCCAGGCGCACGTGGTGGTCCATCGCCTTCAGGATGCGCTGGCGCTGACGCTGAAACACGGGCTGCGCCGATTCCGGCGTCCAGCAGAAGGCCCAGACCTCGAAGCGGCTGCGGTCGTGCAGCTCGAAGAGTTCGGGCGTGAGCAGGCCGACGGCGTGCATGTGCAGGTCGCCGCTGAGGTAGCCGATCTTGACCTTGCCGCTGCGCGGCGGCGTCTGGCTGTGCAGGGGCACCGCGGGGGGCTTGGGCACCTTCTCGTGCACAAAGCGCACCGAAGAAAGCAGCTGCAGCGCCGGGTCGTCGGACAGGCCCATCGTCGCCAGCAGCGAGGTACCCATCAGCAGCTGGTTGGGTGTGACCTCGCCGACCGGCTGGTAGTGCGGCCACGCGCACTGCTTCTGGCGGATGTGCACGTAGTGCTGGATGACGTCGTTCTGCGCCGCCTTGAACTCGAGGCTGCGGCGCATCAGCGCTTCGGACTCGGGGTAGCGGCGCTGGATCTCGAGCAGGCGCGCGGCGTTGTTCAGCGCATGCAGGCGGTGTTCGAGCGTCGGCGGCGGGTCGGCTTGGTAGACGTCGCGCCAGTGCGTGAGCGCGGCTACGACGTCACCGCGCCGTTCGCACAGGTGGCCCAGGTTCAGCAGCGCCGGGGCGAAGCCGGGCTGGGCTTCGAGCGCCAGCGCGTAGGCGGTCTCGGCCTGATCATTGCGGCCCAGCTGCGACAGCAGCGCGCCCCAGTTGAAACCCGCCACGTGACGCAGCGGCGAGGTCGTGCTGGCCAGCCAGGCGTCGTAGAGCGCGGCGGCGCGCTCGGCTTCGCCTGCGGCCTGCAGCGCGCCGGCGCGATCGAGCAGTTCGGGCAGCGGCATGCGGCCGCTGCGCGCGGCGTTCAGCAGCGGGTCGGGCCCGGCTGTCGCGACAGATGGGGCGACAAACGGGGCGACAAACGGGGCGGCAACGGGTGCCGCGGCTGGGGCCACGGGCGGTTCTTGGGCAAGGGCGGAGTCCACGCAGCTCCTCGGTAGGGCGTCCCTGCCATGCTAGGCAACGGGCCCCCTTGCCAAGATTGCATTAGCGGGGTGTAGACCGCCCAATTCCGGGCCGGCGACCGACGCTCAGGGTTTCAGCGCCGCGATGGCCGCCAGGATGGCGGTCTCGAAGGCCTGGGTACCCAGGTCGGTGTAGTGCTGACCCGCCACCGTCGACATGAAGCCGGCGTAGGCGGCCAGCGCGTCGTCGGGCAGCGCCTTGTAGGTGGTGGCCATGCTCGCCAGGCTGATGGTCTCGAAGGCGGTCAGCAACTGCGGGCGCTGCGCGTCGAAGCCGGCGCGCAACTCGGCTTCGCTGATGCGCGGCGCCTGGGGGTCGAAGCGGACCAGCGTCAATGGCAGCGCCACCCACATGTTGATCACGAGGTCGACACCCAGACTGGGTGCGCGTGTCACCTCGACCAGCTTCAGCAGCAGCTGCTGTCGCTCGGGCGTGGCGGCCTGCACCAGGGTCATGCCGGCCTGCGTGCGCTGCTTCAAGTCGCCCTCGGCCTTGGCCGCGGTGCTCTCGACCTCGGTCTGCGAGATGCGCCTGGCCACCGGGCTGCCGTACCAGCGCAGCAGCTCGGGCAGCAGGTTGGCGCGCACGCCCTCGGCCAGGCTGCGCCGCGCCACTGCCTGCATGCGTTCGCCGCTGAAGGCGCCGGCCGCAGCCAGCTTCACGCGCTGCACCAGCTCGGGCGCGGCGGGCTTCTCGCCGGCAGACAGCCCCTGCTGCAGGCCGTCCTGCATCTGCGTGGCCATCGATTCGAGCTGCGCCCACTGGCCCGACAGGCGCATCAGCTGCTCGGCCTGATCTTCGCTGATCTGCGCCTGCGCCAGCGTCGCGGCCGCACAGCCCAGCCCCACCAGCACGCTGCGCCAGAAACCTTGCTTCATGTTTGCTCCCTGCCTCGTCCGGCCCCGCGCCGGCGGCGAGGGGCACTGTAATTCGGGCCGCGGCGCCGCGACGCCGAGCGTCGGCCGCCGCCGCACTTCAGGCGCCGCCCGCCAGCGCCAACAGGCTGGCCAGCGTGTCGGCCTCGTGCAGCGGCTTGTCGTGGCGGATGCGCAGCATGCGCGGGAAGCGCACCGCCACGCCGCTCTTGTGGCGCGGGCTGGCGTTCAGGCCCTCGAAGCCGATCTCGAACACCAGGCTCGGGCGCACGCTGCGCACGGGGCCGAACTTCTCGAGCGTGGTGGCGCGGATGACACGGTCGACGGCTTTGAACTCCTCGTCGCTCAGGCCTGAGTAGGCCTTGGCGAACGGCAGCAGCTGCAGCGCGCCGCTGTCTCGCGCCGGCACCGGCTCGCGGCGCGCGATGGCTTCGAGCACGGCCTGCGCCTCCTCGGCGCTGGCCGGTGCGCGGCTCCACACCGCGAAGGTGTAGTCGGTGTAGACGCTGGCGCGCCGGCCGTGGCCGGCCTGGGCGTAGACCAGCACGGCATCGACCGCCAGCGGTTCGACCTTCCACTTCCACCACGTGCCGTCGCCCTTGGTGCGGCCGCTGCCGTAACGCGACATGCGGTGCTTGAGCATGAAGCCTTCGACGCCGCGTTCACGTGCACCCGTGCGCAGCGCGGCGTAGGCCGCCCAGTCGCCGGCCTGCACTTGCGGCGACAGCCGCAGGCGCTGCGCCTCGGCGAAGGCCTCCAGCCGTGCGCGGCGCAGCGCCTGCGGCTCGGCACGCAGGTCGGCGCCGTCGGCTTCGAGCAGGTCGTAGGCCAGCAGCACCACCGGCGCATCGGCCAGCAGCTTCTTCGGCAGGGTCTTGCGGTTCAGGCGCTGCTGCAGCAGCTGGAAGGACGCGGGTGTGGTGCTGCCGGGCTGCCAGACCAGCAGCTCGCCGTCGACCACCACGCCGTCGGGCCAGGCCGCGGCCTGCTGCACGACCTCGGGGAAACGCTCGGTCACCAGTTCCTCGCCACGCGACCAGATCCACACCTGGCCGTCGCGCTTCACCACCTGGGCTCGCATGCCGTCGTACTTCCACTCCACCAGCCAGTCGCCCGGCGGGCCCAGCGTGGCCTGGAAGCTCTCGGGCGCGGCTTGCAGCGCGTGGGCCAGGAAAAAGGGATAGGGCTGGCCACCCCGGTCCACATGCCCATCGGCCGTGGCCTGCACGGGCGCCAGCAGCGCGGCGTAGCGCGCTGCGCTGGGTGTGCTGCGGGCGTCGGTCCAGCCCACCAGGCGCTGCGCCATCACCTGAGCGTCCAGGCCCGCCACCGCGGCCAGCGCGCGCTGCACCAGCAGCTTGCTGACGCCGACGCGAAAGCCGCCACCGATCAACTTCACCAGCAGAAAGCGGCCCGCGCTGTCCAGCCCGGCCCAGGCGGCGGCCACACGTTCGGCCTGTTCGGCCGGCGCCAGCCCGCGCAGCGGCAGCAGGCGGGTCTCGAGCCAGGTGGCCAGCCCGGCATCGTCGCCGGCGCCGCCGGGCGGCAGCACGTGGGCGATGGTCTCGGCGAGGTCGCCCACGGCCTGGTAACACGCCTCGAACAGCCAGGCGTCGATGCCGGCCTGGCGGCAGGCCAGCTCGCGCAGCAGCGCCGTCGGCACCACCTGGCGCGGCTTGCCGCCGGCCAGGAAGTACACCGCCCAGGCCGCGTCGGCCGCGGGTGCGGCCTGGAAGTAGGCGCACAACGCTGCCACCTTGGCCTGCGTGGCGGTGCTGGCGTCCAGGGCCTGGTAAAGCTGGGCGAAGCGGCGCATGGCGGCATGATGCCTCGCACACGCCGCCGCGCCGGAACCCCCACAATGCCTGCTCGTCTGAAAGGAAGTCGCATGCCCCTGCCTGCCGTCCGCTGGCCCAGAACCGCCTACGCCACCCTGCCCGCCGCGCTGCTGGCCGCTGTGCTGTGCCTGGCCGCCGGCCCGCTGGCCGCCGCGCCGGGAGACAAGCCGGTGACGCCGCTGCCCAAGCCCCCGGTGGACGACAAGGAAAACACGCGCACGGTGTCGCTGCCCGCGCGCGGCCTCTTCAAGGGCGACCAGCTCACTGACAGCGCCAGGAGCCAGCTCACCGAGCTGATCCTCAACGCACTCGGCCTGCAGGTCGAGGTGGCCCTGCTGGTGCCGGTGGGGCCGTGGCAGATCGACGGCAGCGGCCAGGGCGAGCGTGACCTCACGCCGGCGCGGCTGCAGGCCCTGCGCAAGTACCTCACCGACCGCGGCGTAGATCCGCAGCGCATTTTCGTCGAGAGCCGCATCGACCCCAAACTGACCGAGCCGAGGCTGGACGTGCAGTTGGTCGGCAGGCCAGCCAACGACTGAGCGGGTGTGGGGGGCGGGCCGGCTTCCGCTTGCGGCCCTATGCGGACGTTCGCGTTTTCGTTGTCGAGGGCGTGCTTGTCGTCGCGCGAGATCAGGCCTCGGCCTGCCCGAAAGCAAGCACGCGCGAACCGCGAAAGCAAACGCCGATGAGCGTCCGCAAAGGGCCGCGACGAACCACTCAGAAATCGCGTGCAACCGCCCGCAGGTCGCACACGGCGAGGCTGAAGGACTGACGTGAAACATCCTGCCCTCGCTCCCCGCCCTGCCCTGCCGGCTGGTGTATGGGTGCTGGGCTTCGTCAGCCTGCTGATGGACCTGTCTTCCGAGATGGTGCACAGCCTGCTGCCGCTGTTCCTGGTGGGCACGCTGGGCGTCAGCGTGCTGGCCGTGGGCGTCATCGAGGGCATCGCCGAGTCGACTGCGCTCATCACCAAGGTGTTCTCTGGCGTGCTGAGTGACTGGCTCGGTCGGCGCAAGGGACTGGCCGTGCTGGGTTATGCGATGGGCGCCTTCAGCAAGCCCTTCTTCGCGATGGCCAGCGGCGTGGGTATGGTGGTGGCGGCACGCTTCGTCGACCGCGTCGGCAAGGGCATCCGCGGTGCGCCGCGCGACGCGCTGCTGGCCGACATCACACCGCCGGCCGTGCGCGGCGCGGCCTACGGCCTGCGCCAGTCTCTGGACACCGTGGGCGCCTTCCTCGGCCCGCTGGTGGCCACGGCGCTGATGCTGCTGTGGGCCAACGACTTCCGCGCCGTGTTCTGGGTGGCGGTGATCCCGGGCACGCTGGCGGTGGTGCTGCTGGTCTTCGGCGTGAAGGAGGCGCCGCGTGCCACGGCACACGCGGCCGTGAATCCGATCAGGCGCGAAGCGCTGGCGCGGCTGCCCGGCGCCTACTGGCGTGTCGTGGCCATCGGCGCTGTGTTCACGCTGGCGCGCTTCAGCGAAGCCTTCCTCGTGCTGCGCGCGCAGCAGCTGGGCGTCGCCGTGGCCTGGGTGCCAATGGTGATGGTGGCGATGAACCTCGTCTACGCCGCGTCGGCCTACCCCTTCGGCAAGCTCTCGGACACCATGAGCCACGGCAAGCTGCTGGCCGGCGGGCTGCTCGTGCTGGTGGCCGCCGACCTCGTGCTCGCCACGGCCAACCACTGGGGTGTGCTGCTGGTGGGTGTGGCGCTGTGGGGCGTGCACATGGGCATGACGCAGGGCCTGCTGGCGGCGATGGTGGCGCAGCAGGCACCGGCCGACCTGCGCGGCACTGCCTTCGGCTTCTTCAACCTGGCCAGCGGCGTGGCCATGCTGCTGGCCAGCGTGCTGGCCGGGCTGCTTTGGGACACGCTGGGCTCGGCCTGGACCTTCGGCGCCGGTGCAAGCTTCGCTTTGCTGACGCTGGTGGCGCTGGGCTGGAACCGCTGGCGCTCAGGCGCCGGCGGCGGCCGTGACGTCGGCGGCCGCTGACTCGCCGTCGTCGCTGCCGTACTCGGTGCTGAAGCTGCCCGCCTGCAGTCCCTGCTGCTGCAGCCAGCGCACCATCACCGCCTCGTAGCCATGGGTGACGATGACGCGGCTGGCACCGGTGGCGGCAATGGCGCGCTGCAGGCCCGGCCAGTCGGCGTGGTCGCTGAGCACGAAGCCCCGGTCCACACCCTGGCGACGGCGCGCACCGCGCAGTTGCATCCAGCCGCTGGCAAAGGCGTCGCTGGCGTCACCGAACTTGCGCGCCCAGGCGCTGCCCAGGACCGCCGGCGGCGCCACGACCAGCGCACGCTGCAGCAGCGCCTTGTCGGCCACGGCCTCCAGCCGCAGCGTCGGCGGGAGCGCCACACCGGCTTCGCGGTAGGCCTGGTTCAGCGGCTCCACGGCACCGTGCACGACGATCGGCCCGAGCCCGGCGTCGACACCCGCCTGCACACCCGCCAGCAGCCGCTGCGCCTTGCCGAAGCTGTAGCCCAGCAGCAGGCTGGCGCGACCGGCGGCAGCGTTGGCCGCCCACCAGGCGACGATCTCGGCCATCACCTCGGCCTGCGGCCGCCAGCGGTAGATGGGCAGGCCGAAGGTGCTTTCGGTGATGAAGGTGTCGCAGCGTACCGGTTCGAAGGGAGCGCAGGTGGCGTTCACGTCGTCGGTGTGGCCGCTGGTGAAGTAGTCGCCCGAAGCCACCCAGACGCGGCCACCCTGCTCGACGCGCACCTGCGCCGAACCCAGCACATGGCCCGCAGGATGCAGTGACACGCGTACGCCTTGCATGTGCACCGCCTCGCCGTAGGCCAGGCCCTGCAGGCCGATATCGCCCAGCCGTGCGCGCAGCACGCCGGCGCTGACGGCAGTCGCCAGGTAGGCGCCGTGGCCGCGGCGCGCGTGGTCGGCGTGGGCGTGGGTGATGACGGCACGCGGCACCGGGCGCCAAGGGTCGATGAAAAAGTCGCCCGGCGGGCAGTACAGGCCCTCCGGGCGCTGCACGATGAGGTCGTCGTCGGCCACCCGCCGCCCCGTCAATACCGTCCGGCGATCCCGGCCAGCCGCAGGTAGAGGTGGGCGGCCCAGGCGACCACGCCGCGATGCAGCCAGCGCCGCCAGCCGGTGCGCACCGGTGCGCCACTCACTTCGAGCGACAGGTCGCAGGCCTGCTGCAGGCGCTCGCGCAGCGCGGCGGCGAAGCCGGCGTCGCGCACGACGACGTTGGCTTCCAGATTCAGCAACAGGCTCAGCGGGTCGATGTTGCTGCTGCCCACGGTGGCCCAGTCGTCGTCGACCACCGCCACCTTGGCGTGCAGGAAGGCAGGCGTGTACTCGTAGATGCACACGCCATGGGCGCGCAGTTCGTCGTAGAGCGCGCGCGCGGCCAGCGCGGCGATACGGTAGTCGACCTTGCCCTGCAGCAGCAGCCGCACCTGCACGCCGCGCCGCGCCGCGTGGCGCAGCGCGCGGCGGAAGGAGCGGCCGGGGTAGAAGTAGGGCACGGCCAGGTCGATGCGGGTGCGCGCGTGGCGGATGGCCTCGACGTAGCTGCGCTCGATGGTGCGGCGCTGGCGCAGGTTGTCGCGCACCAGGAAGGCCGCGCGCACGGTGCCCACCGCGACCGGCTCGCCCGGCGTGCCTTCACCCGGCAGCGGCTGGCCGCGCAGCTCGCGCACGATCGTCATCGCCTGCTTCAACGGCCTTTCGCTGCGCGCCAGCGATTTGACCTCCTCGCGCCAGCTGCGCCAGAGGTGGGCGCGTGCCCACATCGCGCGTGCCGTGGCGTGCACCGAGGCCGCCAGCGGGCCCTGCAGTTGCACCGCATAGTCGAGCCGCGGCGTGTCGGTCCAGCCGTGATTCATGTCGTGGCGGTCGTCGATGAGGTTGATGCCGCCGACGAAGGCCGTCTGCTCGTCGCAGACGCACAGCTTCTGGTGCAGGCGGCGCAGCTGCCCGGGTTGCAGCCAGGCGTACCAGCGGTCGAGCGGGCGGAAGACCTCGAGCTGCACACCGCTGTCGGCGAACAGCGCCCGCACGCGCGGCAGCGTGGCAATGCTGCCGAAGCCGTCGACGACGACATGCACCGCGACGCCACGGCCGGCGGCCTCCTTCAGCGCCACGGCCAGCGCGGTGGCCGCCGAGTCGTCGTGGAAGATATAGGTGGCCAGCCAGACCTCGTGCTGGGCCGCCACGATGGCCGCCCGCATGCGCGGGAAGAGTTCGTCGCCGCCCTGCAGCAGCTCGACCCGGTTGCCGCCGACGTAGCGGGGCGCAGGCACCGCGGCCCAGCTGCGCAGCCGGCGCAGGTCGGCCGAGGGCATCACGGCCCGCCGCCGCCTTCGACGTCGAGCACCAGTTCGGCCACCAGCGGCAGGTGGTCGGACATGCGCGCCCAGGCCGTGCCGCGCGGCACCATCGTCGAGCGGCAGGCCAGGCCGCGCACGTAGAAGCGGTCGAGCGAGAACACCGGCGCCAGCGACGGGAAAGTGCAGCTGTCGACCCGACGCCCACCCGGCGCCGAGGCGCGACGCAGGCCCAGCTCGGCCATCGGGCCGTCGAGGCGCTCGCCCCAGTCGTTGAAGTCGCCGGCCACCACCACCATCTCGCCAGCCGGCACCTCGGCGGCGATGAACTGCGCCAGGCGCTGCACCTGGCGCACGCGGCTGCGGTGCACAAGGCCGAAATGCACCACCACCGCGTGCACGGTGCTGCCGTTCCAGGCCACCGGCACGTGCAGCAGGCCGCGCTGCTCGAAGCGGTGGTCGCTGACATCGTGGTGGCCGATGTCGCCGATGGGCCAGCGCGAAAGCAGCGCGTTGCCGTGCTCGCCACCGCGTGTGACGGCATTGCTGCGGTAGGCCACCTCGTAACCGTCGGGCGCCAGGAACTCGGCCTGGCCCTGCGCCGGCCAGCCGAAGCTGGTGCGCTGGAAGCGGCGCGCCTCCTGCGTGTGAAAGGCGCGCACTTCCTGCAGGAACACCAGGTCGGCGTCCAGCGCCTCGACGGCCAGGCCCAGGTTGTGGATCTCCAGCCGCTTGCGCGGGCCCATGCCGCGCACTCCCTTGTGGATGTTGTAGGTGGCCACACGCAGCCCGGCGAAGCCGGTGTGCGGCGGCAACTGTGACGAGTTCAGCGGGTTCAGGGTCATGACCGGGTCATCCAGGCAACATCGTGGGCAGGCGGCGGATGGCCTCGGCATTGCTGGGCGAGAAACAGCGCGCCGCGGCCTCCTGCCAGGGCAGCCAGACAAACGACAGGTGCTCGCGCGGGCTCAGCACCACCGGCGTGCCCGGCGGCACCGTGAGGCCGAAGACATATTCGGTGTTGTGCATGACGCCCGGGGCGTAGCGGTGGCGCCAGGTGGCGTAGATCTCGTAGACGTTGTGCGCCTGCCAGTCGCGCAACACGCCGCCGACCTGGTCGCCGTCGATGCCGGTTTCTTCGAGCACCTCGCGCCGCGCGGTCGCTTCCAGTACCTCATCGTCGGTGTCCAGCGAGCCGGTGACGCTCTGCCAGTAACCGGGCTTGTCGGCGCGCTCGATCAGCAGCACCTCCAGCGCCGGGGTGTGGATGACCACCAGCACCGAGCGCGGGATCTTGTGGGGACGATCGAGACGTTGCACGGGGGGGAGGCATGAAAAAGGGCGCGAGATGCGCCCTTTGATTCTGCAGCACGCCCGATTCAGGCTGCCGGCGTCGGGTTGCGCAGCCGGATGTGCAGTTCACGCAGCTGGGCCTCGTCGACGAAGCTCGGCGCGCCGGTCAGCAGGCACTGCGCGCGCTGCGTCTTCGGGAAGGCGATGACGTCGCGGATGCTCTCGGCGCCGGTCATCAGCGTGGCGATGCGGTCGAGGCCGAAAGCCAGGCCGCCGTGCGGCGGCGCGCCGTACTGCAGCGCGTCGAGCAGGAAACCGAACTTCACCTTCTGCTCTTCGGGCGTGATGTTCAGCGCCTCGAAGACACGCGCCTGCACGTCGGCGCGGTGGATACGCACCGAGCCGCCGCCGATCTCCCAGCCGTTGAGCACCATGTCGTAGGCCTTGGCGATGCAGGCGCCGGGGTCGGTCTTCATCAACTCGTCGTGGCCCTCCTTCGGCGCCGTGAACGGGTGGTGCACGGCGTTCCAGCGCTTGGCGTCGTCGTCGTATTCGAACATCGGGAAGTCGACCACCCACATCGGCGCCCACTTGTCCTCGAACAGGCCGTGGTTGCGGCCGAACTCGCTCAGTCCGATCTTCAGACGCAAGGCGCCGATGGCGTCGTTGACGACCTTGGCCTTGTCGGCGCCGAAGAACAGCAGGTCGCCATTGCGCGCGCCGGTGCGCGCGATGATCTCGGCAATGGCCGCGTCGTGCAGGTTCTTCACGACTGGACTTTGCAAACCTTCTCGCCCCTTGCCGGCGTCGTTGACCTTGATCCAGGCCAGGCCCTTGGCGCCGTAGATCTTGACGAACTCGGTGTAGGCGTCGATCTCGCCGCGGCTCATCTCCGCACCCCCCGGTACGCGCAGCGCCACGACGCGGCCACCGACCGCTGTGGCCGGGCCGCTGAAGACCTTGAAGTCGACCGTCTTCATCACCTCGGTGAGCTCGGTCAGTTCCAGGTTCACGCGCAGGTCGGGCTTGTCGCTGCCGTACTTGTGCATCGCGTCGGCATAGGTCATCTGCGCGTACACCGGCAGTTCCACGCCCATGGTCTTGCGGAACACGGTGCGGATCATGGCCTCGGTGATGGCGCGGATCTCCTCCTCGTTCAGGAACGAGGTCTCGATGTCGATCTGCGTGAACTCGGGCTGGCGGTCGGCGCGCAGGTCCTCGTCGCGGAAGCACTTCGTGATCTGGTAATAGCGGTCGAAGCCGGCCACCATCAGCAGCTGCTTGAAGAGCTGCGGACTCTGCGGCAGCGCAAAGAAGTGGCCGTCGTGCACACGCGAAGGCACGAGGTAGTCGCGTGCGCCCTCGGGTGTGCTCTTCGTGAGCATCGGCGTCTCGATGTCGATGAAACCCTGCTCGTCGAGGAACTTGCGCACCTCGATGGCCACGCGGTAGCGCAGGCGCAGGTTCTTCTGCATCTCGGGGCGGCGCAGGTCCAGCACGCGGTGCGTCAGGCGCACGGTCTCGCTGAGGTTCTCGTCGTCGAGCGGGAAAGGCGGCGTGACGCTGGGGTTCAGCACCACGAGTTCGTGGCACAGCACCTCGATCTTGCCGCTGGTAAGGTTGATGTTCTCGCTGCCGGCCGGGCGCGCGCGCACCTTGCCGGTGACCTGAAGGCAGAACTCGCTGCGCACGCCTTCGGCGGTCTTGAACATCTCGACGCGGTCGGGGTCGCAGACCACCTGCACCAGGCCTTCGCGGTCGCGCAGGTCGATGAAGATGACGCCGCCGTGGTCGCGGCGGCGGTGGGCCCAGCCCATGAGGGTGACGGTCTGGTCCATCAGCGTTTCGCTGACCAGGCCACAGTAGGTGGTTCTCATCGTTTCACTCCAGAGGGGAGATTGCTGAAAGTCGTTCGGGGTGTGGCGCTCACGCGGGCGGCGGCACCCGCGCCTGGGGTGCGTCCCGTCAGGGCTGGCCGGCTGCCGGGCCGCGCCAGCCCGGTCAATTTCGGGGCGCTGCGGCGGGCACGGCCAGCACCGGTGCGGGCGCCGCGCCCGGGCCCACGACGCCCATCGAGATGACGTACTTCAGGGCCTCGTCGACGCTCATCTTCAGCTCCAGGATGTCCGAGCGCGGCATCATCAGGAAGAAGCCCGAGGTCGGGTTGGGCGTGGTCGGCACGTAGACGCTGACGTAGTCGCCGGGCAGGCGTTCAGCAACCTCGCCTCCGGGCTTGCCGGTGACAAAAGCGATGGTCCAGGAACCCTGGCGCGGGTACTGCACCAGCACGGCTTCACGGAAGGCGTTGCCGTTGGTCGAGAACAGCGTGTCCGAGACCTGCTTGACCGAGTTGTAGATGCTCTTGACGATGGGGATCTTGCCGAGCAGGCGGTCCCACTGGCGCAGCCACCACTGGCCAACGATGTTGGCCGCGAACACGCCGGTGAGCAGCAGGCCGACCACCACCACCACCACGCCCAACCCGGGCACGTGGCGCAGCCGTTCGATACCCGCACGGGTGGACTCGGGCAGCAGGGCCTGGGTGGCCGACAGCAGCGAAGAGAAAACGCCGTCCAGCGAACCCAGCAGCCACGAAAGCAACCAGATCGTGACAGCCAGGGGAAGCCAGACCAGCAAGCCGGCGACGAGGTATTTCTTCACTGGAGCAGCAGCGGGCCGAAAGGCGCGTCGGAAGGGAGGGGTGGGCTCAGTCGGTCGAGCTGGGGCTCGGCGCGGGTGCAGCAGGTGCAGCGGGGGCAGGCGCGGCCGCCGGCTTGGCATCGGCCGCCGGCTTGGATTCGCCGGCCGGCGTGGCGGTGGCGGCCTGATCGGCCGGCTTCGCCGCATCGCCCTCGGGCTTCTTGCCGCCGCGGAAGTCGGTGACGTACCAGCCCGAGCCCTTGAGCTGGAAGCCCGCAGCCGTGACCTGCTTGGCGTAGCTGGCCGCACCGCAGGACGGGCACACGGTGAGCACCGGGTCCGACATCTTCTGCAGCACGTCCTGCGCGTGGCCGCAGCGGGTGCAGCGGTAGGCGTAGATGGGCATGGCTTTCAACAAAGTTGCAGTGAGGACTAACTTGTAACCAAGTTAGGGCCGAGCTAAACCATTGATTGGAAAGGTGGAATTGTAGTCGGCCGGGGTCGGCCGCGTCGCCTCAGCCGGGCCAGGCGAAGAAGAAGCGTGTCAGCAGCACACCGCCGACGAAGCCCACCAGCGCCCACACCAGCGCTTGCAGCAGCCGGTTGGTGCGTCGCTGTTCGGCCAGCAGGGCCAGCAGCGCGGCGTTGTCGCCGCGGTCGCCCTGGCGCTGCAGCGCGCGGTGCACCAGGCGCGGCAGCTGGGGCAGCATCTTCGAATAGGCCGGCGCCTCGCGCTCCAGGCGGCTCAGCAGGCCGCGCCAGCCCACCTGGTCGTTCATCCAGCGCTCCAGGAAGGGCTTGGCGGTGGTCCAGAGGTCGAGCTCGGGGTCGAGGTCGCGGCCCAGTCCCTCGACGTTGAGCAGCGTCTTCTGCAGCAGCACCAGCTGCGGCTGGATCTCGACGCTGAAGCGGCGCGAGGTCTGGAACAGCCGCAGCAGCACCTGGCCGAGCGAGATTTCGCGCAGCGGGCGGTCGAACATCGGCTCGCAGACGGTGCGGATGGCGGCTTCCAGCGCGTCGACCCGCGTGTTCGGCGGCACCCAGCCGACCTCCACATGCAGTTCGGCTACACGCCGGTAGTCGCGCCTCAGGAAAGCGAGCAGGTTGTAGGCGAGGTATTCCTTGTCGGTGTCGGTGAGCGTGCCCACGATGCCGAAATCGAGCGCGATGTAGCGGCCGAAGGTCTTCGGATCCAGGCTCACCTGGATGTTGCCCGGGTGCATGTCGCCGTGGAAGAAGCCGTCACGGAAGACCTGGTTGAAGAAGATCGTGACGCCGTCGCGGGCCAGCTTCTTGATGTCGACCCCGGCGGCGCGAATGCGCTCGATCTGGCTGATCGGCACGCCCTTCATGCGCTCCATCACCAGCACGCCGGCGGTGCACAGCTCCCACACCATCTCGGGCACCAGCACGAGGTTCAGGCCCGCCATGTTGCTGCGCAACTGGCTGGCGTTGGCGGCCTCGCGCACGAGGTCGAGCTCGTCGTGCAGGTAACCGTCGAACTCGGTCACCACCTCGCGCAGCTTGAGCCGCCGCGCGTCGACCGACAGCCGTTCGACCCAGCGCGCCAGCAGGTGCAGCAGCGCCAGATCCTGATCGATGACGTCGAGCATGCGCGGGCGCAGCACCTTCACCGCGACCTCGCGGCCGTCCTTCAGCACCGCGAAGTGCACCTGGGCGATCGAGGCGCTGGCCACCGGCTCGGCGTCGAAGCTGTCGAAGACCTCGTCGATGCGGCGGCCGAAGGCCCCTTCCACCAGCGCACGCGACACCGCGGCCGGGAAGGGCGGCACGTTGTCCTGCAGGCTGGCCAGTTCGTCGGCGACGTCCAGCGGGATGACGTCGCGCCGCGTCGACATCATCTGACCGAACTTGACGAAGATCGGCCCCAGGCGTTCTAGCCCGCGGCGCAGGCGTTCGCCACGCGGCGCGTCGAGGCGGCGGCCCACGGTGGCGATGCGCACCAGCGCCCGTACCCAGCGCTGGCGGAAGGACGACAGCGCCACTTCGTCCAGGCCGAAGCGCAGGACGGTGACCACGATGGTCACCAGCCGGCCGTAGTGCCTCATCAGCGCCCCTGCCGGCGCCGGTTGCGCAGGCTCACGGCGTGCGCGAGCGCAGCCGCTCGCCCAGCTGCGCGGCGGTCTTCAGCGCCAGGCGCAGCGCGGCGGCGACGGCCGAACCGAGCTTGTGCAACTGCTGGGCCACCAGCGGCCCGAACAGGCGTTCGAGGTCGGCCGCGACGTCCCAGCGCAGGTTCAGCAGCAGCCAGTTGACGTCGCCGGCCAGCTGCGCGTCGCCGTCGACCTGCACCGGCGGCGGCGTGCCGCCCAGCGCCCGCGCCAGCAGCAGCGCCGGGTTGCCGGCGTCGATCTGCACCGCCAGGTCGGGCGCCGGCGCGCCGTCCAGGCCGCACCACTCCAGCAGCCCGGCGGGCGTGACGCGCCAAGCCAGCGACGGCGGCGCCGGCAGCAGGCGCGGCCAGTCGTTGAGTGCCAGCGACATCGTGCGGCCGGCGTGCGGGCGCAGCCGCTCGGTGGCCACCGTCTCGGCGCTGAGGACGTGGTTGATAACGAGCGTCAGACGCTCGGCCAGGGCCGGAGCCAGCAGGGCTTGAAGACTGTGAAGCATTGCCCGATTGTAGGCAGGGCCCCTCGGCATGAGGGGCCGGCTGCGGCCCGCGTGCGCCCGGGCAGGGGGATGAATTGGGCGAGAATCCGTGACCGACCCCGTGGCGTGCCCCCGCATGCCCGCAGGGGTGGTCACGCAAGGCGGCGGCCGCAGCCCAAGCGCAGACGCCCCCCAGCCTCCCCTCCCGCCCCCGATGTTCGAAGACCGAGGCTACAAGCGAACCTTCTACAGCGCGCCGCAGTCGGTGACTTCGCTGATCGCGGCGTTCCTCGAGCCCTCGCTGACGGTGCTGGTCTTCCTGCTGGTGTCGGCGTGGTTCGATGTGCCTATCGGCCGCTCGGACCTGACGCTGTGCCTGCTGATCTTCGCGCTGACCTTCCCCGGCCGCAACCGCTTCTGGGACCGGCCGCTGAACACCGCGGTCGACATCACCACCTCGTGGGTCAGCCTGCTGGTCATCCTGGCGCTGTGCGGTTACGCCACGCGCAGCCTGCAGCTCTTCGAGGCGCGCGTGCTGCTGTGGTGGGGCCTGGCCACGCCGGTGCTGCAGTGGTTGGCCTTTTTCATCGGCCGCCGCCTGCTGCGCAGCGTTGCCAGCCGGCCCGAGAACCGGCGCATGGCGGTGGTCGTCGGCGCCGGCGCTCTAGGCGTGAAGGTGTCGCGTTCCTTCCAGGCCCGCGGCGACATCGGGCTGCTCTTCATGGGCTACTTCGACGACCGCGCCGACGACCGCGTCGACGCCGAGGCCGCCGGCCAGCGCCTGGGCAACCTGAAGCAGGTGGCGCCCTACATCCGCGAGCGCGGCGTGCACGAGGTCTACATCACGCTGCCGCTGGGCAGCCAGCCGCGCATCGTCGAACTGCTGGAGCAGGTACAGGGCACCACCGCCAGCGTTTTCTTCGTGCCCGACGTGTTCGGCATCAGCATCATCCAGGGCCGGCTGCAGGACATGAACGGCGTGCCGGTGGTGGGCCTGTGCGAAACGCCGTTCACCGGCACCAACCGCCTCGTCAAGCGCGTCTCGGACCTGGTGCTGGCCGGGCTGATCCTGGTGCTGATCGCGCCGCTGCTGGCGGTCATCGCCGTCGGCGTGAAACTCAGCTCGTCGGGGCCGGTGGTCTTCAAGCAGCGCCGCAATGGGCTGGACGGCGGGGAGATCGTGGTCTACAAGTTCCGCTCGATGCGCACGCAGGACGACGGCGCCGTGGTGCACCAGGCCACCAAGGACGACCCGCGCATCACGCGCTTCGGCGCCTTCCTGCGCCGCAGTTCGCTCGACGAGCTGCCGCAGTTCATCAACGTGCTGCAGGGGCGCATGAGCATCGTCGGGCCGCGGCCGCACGCGGTGGCGCACAACGAGCAGTACCGCCAGCTCATCAAGGCCTACATGGTGCGCCACAAGGTCAAGCCGGGCATCACCGGCTGGGCGCAGATCCACGGCCACCGCGGTGAGACCGACACCATCGAAAAGATGCAGGCACGCGTCGAATACGATCTGGAGTACCTGCGCAACTGGTCGCTGGGGCTCGACCTGCAGATCATCGCGCGCACCATCAAGCTCGTGTTCTTCGACCGCAATGCCTACTGACCGCCGCACCGCCCCGACCTGCCACCGCGCCTGCCGGCCGGCGCTTGCCGCCTGCGCGCTGGCGCTCGCGTCGGCCGCGGCGCTGGGGCAGGCCAGCCCCTACTACATCGGCCTGTCGCTGTCGCGCGGGCACGAGTCCAACGTGCTGCAACTGGCCGACGGGGTCGAGCCCGCGCCCGGCTTCGAGCGCGCCGACGACGTCATCGCCACCAGCTTGCTGGCCGGCTTCGACCAGCGCATCTCGCGCCAGCGCGTCTTCGGCAGCATGGCACTGCGCTCCTACCGCTACACGAACAACGCGGCGCTCGACAACCTGGGCTACAGCGCCAGTGCCGGCCTCGACTGGGCCACGGCAGAGCGCATCTCGGGCACGTTGCGCGTGGCCGGCGAGCGCAGCCTGTCGCTCTACGACGAGCAACTGGGCGTGCTGGCGGGCAAGAACCTGGTCACCAGCAAGTCGGTCAACGGCAGCGTCAGCGTCGGCGTGATCACGCAGTACAGCCTGGAACTCGCCGGCGGCCGACGCGACGTGGGCTACTCGCTCGACAACCCGGTCGTGCGCTCGCGCGAGTTCAAGCAGGACAACGGCTCGCTGGGCCTGCGCTGGCGACCCAGCGGCATCACGAGCGTGAGCCTGTCGCTGTCGGCTACGCGAGGTGTCTACCCGAAGTTCACCACCACGGCCACGGGCGAAGACAGCGCCGACCGCTTCAAGCGCAGCAGCGTCGATCTGGCGTTGTCGATGCAGCCCACCGGGGCCAGCAGCGTGGACGCGCGCATCAGCAACGGCAAGACGCGCTTCGACCTCAACCAGGAACGCGATTTCGCCGGCACCACGGGCATCGTTTCGTGGTCTTGGCAGGCCACCGGCAAGCTCAAGACCAACGTCTTCGCGACGCGCGAGACCGGCCAGGACTCCTACGCCGTGCTGCAGCTCAACTTCCTGCCGGCCACGCTGGACTACAGCCGCGTCACCAGCGCCGTGGGCTTCAAGCTCGACCACGACCTGACCGCCAAGGTGGCGCTGACGGCCGGCTACGGCGTCTACCGGCGTTCGCTGGTGGCCACCACCATCGGCCCCATCCCGCAAGCACCGCGCGCCGGCAGCGACAGCACGGCCAACCTCACCCTGGGCGTGCGCTGGACCCCTTGGCGCAGCACGCTGCTGGGCTGCAACCACGCCAGCAGCCGGCGCAGCGCCAGCGGCGAGCTCACGGCGCCGGGTCGCTCCACGTCCTTCAGCTGCTACGGCCAGGTGACACTGCAATGAAACCCACCGTCCTGCTCACCGGTGCCACCGGCTACATCGCTTCGCACACCTGGCTGGCGCTGCAGCAGGCCGGCTTCGAGGTGGTGGGTGTCGACAACTTCTCCAACAGCTCGCCCGAGGTACTGAGCAGGCTGCGTGAACTGTCGGGCCGCGAGCCGGTGTTCGAGCGCGCCGACGTCTGCGATGCCGGCGCGATGGCCGCCGTGTTCGAACGCCACGCCATCGACGCCACCGTGCACTTCGCGGCCTTCAAGGCGGTCGGCGAGTCGACGGCCAAGCCGCTGGACTACTACGCCAACAACCTGGGTGGCCTGCTCACCGTGTGCCGCACGATGCAACGGCGCGGCGTCGGGCGCTTCGTGTTCAGCTCCAGCGCCACCGTCTACGGCGACCCGGCTACGCTGCCCATCACCGAAGACGCGCCCTCGTCCGCGACCAACCCTTACGGCCAGACGAAGCTGATGGGCGAGCAGATCCTGCGCGACCTGGGTGCCGCCGATGCGGCTTGGCAGACGGCCTGCCTGCGCTACTTCAACCCGGTGGGTGCACACGAAAGCGGCCGCATCGGCGAAGACCCGCGCGGCACGCCCAACAACCTGATGCCCTATGTCGCGCAGGTGGCCGTGGGCCGGCGCGCCCAATTGCAGGTCTTCGGCGATGACTACGCCACGCCCGACGGCACCGGCGTGCGCGATTACATCCACGTCAGCGACCTCGCCGAAGGCCATGTCGCGGCGCTGCGACGGCTCTTCGACGCACCCGGCTCCTTCACCGTCAACCTGGGCACCGGCCGCGGCTACAGCGTGCTCGAAGTGGTGCGTGCCTACGCCGCCGCCAGCGGGCGCGCCGTGCCCCACCAGGTGGTGGCGCGCCGACCCGGCGACGTGGCGTCCTGCTACGCAGACCCGGCGCTCGCACAACGCCTGCTGGGCTGGCAGGCCCGTCACGACCTGGACCGCATGTGCGCCGACAGCTGGCGCTGGCAATCACTGAACCCCGAGGGCTTTGGCGCATGAACAAGATCGCCGTGCAACCCGTCATCATGGCCGGCGGCTCCGGCACGCGGCTGTGGCCGCTGTCGCGTGCCGGTTTCCCGAAGCAGTTCCTCGTGCTCTCGGGCAACACCAGCTTGTTCCAGCAGGCCGCAGCGCGGCTGCAGGGGCTCAGCGATACGCAGCTGGAGGTGGCCGCGCCGGTGGTGGTGGGCAACGAGGAGCACCGTTTCCTGGTGCTCGACCAGTTGCGCGAACTGAAAGCCGAGCCTTCCGCCGTGCTGCTGGAGCCGGTGGGCCGCAACACCGCGCCAGCGCTGACGCTGGCCGCGCTGCAGGCGCTGGAGGACGGCAGCGACCCGGTGCTGGTCGTCACCTCGGCCGACCAGACCGTCACCGACACCGCCGCCTTCATACAGGCACTGCGCGGCGCGGTGGCCATGGCCGCAGACGGCGCCATCGCCGTGCTGGGCATCACCCCCGACCGCCCCGAGACGGGCTACGGCTACATCCGTGCCGACGGCGCCAAGGTGGCGCAATTCGTCGAGAAGCCCGACGTGGTCACGGCAGAGAAGTACGTCGCCAGCGGCGCCTACTACTGGAACGCCGGCATGTTCGTGCTGAAGGCGTCGGTATGGATGGCCGCACTTGAGCGCTTCCGCCCCGACATTGCCACCGCCTGCCGCGCCGCCTGGGCCGTGCGCAGCAGCGACACCGTGTTCGTGCGCCCGGGAAAGGTCGAGTTCAGCACCGTGCCGAGTGAATCGGTCGACTATGCGGTGATGGAAAAGTGCCCCGGTGTGCTCGACATCCGCATGCAGCCGCTGGCCGCCGGCTGGAACGACCTCGGCGCCTGGGACGCCGTGTGGCAGGTGGCCGAGAAAGACGCCGACGGCAATGCCAGCGTCGGCGACGCCATCGTCACCGACAGCCGCAACACACTCGTGCACGCCACCAGCCGGCTGGTGGGCGTGGTCGGCCTGGACGACGTGGTGGTGGTGGAGACCCCCGACGCCGTGCTCGTCACCAGCCGCGAGAAGAGCCAGGACGTGAAGGCCATCGTCAACCGCCTCGGCCGCGAACAGCGTGGCGAGCAGGTGCTGCACCGCAAGGTCCACCGGCCCTGGGGCTGGTACGACAGCATCGACAGCGGGCCCCGCCATCAGGTCAAGCGCATCCTGGTCAAGCCGGGCGCATCGCTGAGCCTGCAGATGCACCACCACCGCGCCGAGCACTGGATCGTCGTCAGCGGCACCGCCGAGGTGACCAACGGCGACAAGGTCATCATGCTGACCGAAAACCAGAGCACCTACATCCCGCTCGGCCAGACCCACAGGCTGGCCAACCCGGGCAAGCTGCCGCTGGAGATCATCGAAGTGCAGTCGGGCAGTTACCTGGGCGAAGACGACATCGTCAGGTTCGAGGACACCTACGGCAGAAAATGAGGTCCCCAGGCTTGTCGTTTCGCGCCTTCGCCAACTTCCAGGGGGCTCTTGCAGCGGACCGGCTGGGCCGGTTCCGCGCTAGGGCTTGATCGGTCACCAAAGAGCATACTCATGACGATTCTCGTGACCGGCGGCGCCGGCTTCATCGGCAGCAACTTCGTGCTCGACTGGCTGGCGCAAAGCGACGAAACCGTCGTCAACCTCGACGCGCTCACCTACGCCGGCAACCTGCAGAACCTGGCCGCGCTGCAAGGCGATGCACGCCATGTCTTTGTGCACGGCGACATCTGCGACCGCACGCTGCTCGACCGTCTGCTGGCCGAACACCGCCCGCGCGCGGTGCTGCACTTCGCGGCCGAAAGCCACGTCGACCGCAGCATCCACGGTCCCGGTGCCTTCATGAAGACCAACGTCGACGGCACGTTCACGCTGCTCGAAGCCACGCGTGCCCACTGGAACACGCTGGACGAAGGCGCGAAGGCCGCCTTCCGCTTCCACCACGTCAGCACCGACGAGGTCTACGGCAGCCTGGCCCCCGACGCGCCGGCTTTCACCGAGACCCACCCCTACGAACCCAACAGACCCTACAGCGCCACC
>JBBRBW010000051.1:0-30243 GCA_038205425.1 Burkholderiales bacterium
CCGGCCGCGGCCTGGGCTCGCGGCTGATGCTTTCGATCATGGACGCCGCGCGGCGCATGGGGCTGGCCGAGATCATGGGCCTGATCCTGACCAACAACGCGCCGATGCTCAAGCTGATGGTCAGCCTGGGCTTCCACGTCGGGCCGTACGCGGAAGACCCGGACTTCCGCATCGCGACCAAGGCGCTGTAGCGCGCCGCGGCCCGGCAGCCGCGCTTAGCGCGGCGCGGCGCCAGGGTTGTCCACGCGCTGCTGCTGCGCCAGCGCCGCCCGCGCTGCGAGCAGCGCGGGGTCGTCCGCACGGGCCGTGCCCCGCAGCAGCGTCACCGCCTCCTGCAGCACGGCCAGCGCCTGCTCGGGCTGGCCCAGGGCCTGGAAGCGCAGGCCCAGCGCGGTGATGACCTGGCCGCGAAGCACCGGGTCGCCCGGGAAGCCGAAACGTGCCGTCTCCAGCGCACGCTGCAGCCGCGGCGCCTCGAGCGCGATGTCGGGCGGCTGGCCGTCGGCGCCGGGTGCCGGCCCGGGCAGCTGTTCGGCCAGGAAGACCTGCACCTGGTCGCTGCGTACGGTCTGCGCGGCGCCGCGCTGAAAGGCCCGCCAGCCGGCGTTGCCGACCCCCAGCAACAGCGCGCCCACCAGCACGCTGGCGCCCAGCGCCAGCCGGTTGCGGCGCAGGTACAGCCGCACCAGGTACGGCGTGCCGCCTGGCGCGCCGGGCACCGGGCGGAAGTCGGGGATCAGCTTCAGGTCGTCGACCAGGGCCTGCACGCTGGCGTAGGGCGGCGCAGCGCGCCCGTGCAGCGCACGCTGCAGCACCCAGGCCAGATCGGGGCCGGGCGTGACCGGCCGCGCAGCCGCGCGGCCGGCGCCCGCTTCGGCCCCCGGCTCGGCGCCGGCCAGCAGCACCTGCAGCACGCGGCCCAGCGCCACCACGTCGGCGGCAATGGTGTCGGGACGCAATGCGCGGCCCTGGCCCCAGTCGAGCAGCACCACCCGGCCCTCGTCGTCGACGCGGAAGCTGGAAAGCCGCAGCTCGCCACAGGCCACCTGCCCCTCGTGCGCGTGCGCCACCCGCTGCGCCACCTTCAGCATCAGCTGCGCCACCGCACGATCACCGCGCCCGCGGCGCTGTGCGTGCTCGACGAGGCCCAGGCCTTCGATCAGCGGCAGCACGCGGTAGAAGCGGCCTTCGCCGTCGATGCCGGCGTCGACCAGGCGCACGATGTCGGCGTGCGCGGGCAGCAGCACGACCTGCATCTCGGCGGCGCGCGGCGGCCTGGCGGCGGCGTCGGCGTTCACGCGCGGCGGCAGGCGCAGTGCAAACAGCTTGCGCGCCGGGCCCTCGCCGCGCTCGGCGCGCCAGACGCGGCCATCGTCGTCGCCGCGCAGCGGTTCCAGCAGGCGGTAGGGGCCGACCCGGATCTCGGCCCTGGGCGCCGCCTTCGGTCGCGGGGGCGGCGGCGCGGCGGGTTCTGCGGCCGCGGCCTGCACCACGTTGGCCAGGCGCTCGCGCAGGCGCGGCACCAGCACCTGCTGGCGTTCAGGCAGGGCGGCGATGAAGGTCTCGCGCTCGTCGGCGGGCAGGGCCAGCGCGCGCTCGAGCAGCAGGCTGAGCACGCGGACTTCGGTGGCGGAAAGGCTGGTCATGGCAACGGCTGCGGCGGGTCAGGCGCGCGGCAGCGCGCGGCCAGTTGCGAAGAATATGCCAGTCACGTCGCCAGGAAGGCGTCGAACTCGGCGCGGAAGACCTCGGGCACTTCGAAGTAGGGCAGCGCACCGGTCTGGAAAACCGTCACGCGCCATGGCGGCTGCGGTTTCAGCAGCGGCAGGCCGCGGTAGTCGGTGAAGTCCCCGCGCACGCCATGGCTGGCCCAGACCGGGCTGCGCACCGCCTCGTAGACGTCGTGGATGTCGGCGCTGAAGAGCCCGGCGCTCAGGAAGTGCAGCGGCGCAAAGCGCGCACCCGGCTGGCGCGCCGTGAGGATGGCGTATTCGGCCATCTCGGCGTCGATGGCCGGCCCACCCCACGTGCGGCGCAGGAAGTAGCGCACCACGTCCGGCCGGGTCAGGCTGTCGAACAACGCCTGCGCCCAAAGGGGGTAGGCCAGGGCCTTGAAGAGCCAGGGCAAGGCACGCGTGCTGCCCGGCGGGCCGCGCCGCGGCCGCTTGCCCATCAGCCCGGTGGGGCTGACCAACGCCAGCCGGCCCCACTGCGCGGGCTGCTCGCTGGCGGCGCGGACCAGGAACTCGCAGCCCAGCGAAACCGCCAGCGCGTCGATGGGCGCCGGGCCGCAGCGCTGGCGGATCTGCTGCGCCACGCCGTGCAGCGCGTCGGTCATCAGGCGCGGTGAATAGGGCCGGTCGCCACGCTGGCTGAAACCGTAGCCGGGCAGATCGGGCGCAAACACCGTGCGTGTGGCGCGGTAGTGTTCGTACAGCGGCTTGACCTCGGCCGCCGAGGCGGCGGCGTTGACGCTGTGCAGCAGCAGCAGCGGCGGGCCAACGCCTGCCACGTAGCAACTGACGCCGCCCGCGGCAACCCGTTCGCCGGAAACAGCCGGAACGAGGGGTGGCGTCTGCATCGCTGCATCTTACGGGGCACCCCCGCAGGTTGGCGCTTGATCTGGCGCAAGCCATGCCTGCATGCCGCCGCTACGCTCGGTGCTCGAACACCATCGAGCGGCATCCGTCGCCGAAGTGACCGCCATGCAGGCAGGTGTGGCCACGCCGGCAGTCCGCCGCAACGCGAGGGGATGCCATGCCAGGTTTCGAGATCGTCGCGCGCTCGGACTTCTCCGACGTCACCTACCTGCTCGAGGTCAAGCACCCGCAGATGGCCCGTGCCGCCAGGCCCGGGCAATTTGTCATCGTGATGGAACACGAACACGGCGAACGCATACCGCTGACCATCGCCGACTTCGACCGTGACAAGGGCACCATCACCCTCGTCATCCAGGCCGTGGGCAAGACCACCAAGGAGATGCAGCAGAACTGCCGCGTCGGCAGTTCGCTGTTCGCGATGGTGGGGCCGATGGGCATACCCAGCCATGTCGGCGCCGCGAAGAAGGTGGTCTGCGTGGGTGGCGGGCTGGGCGTGGCGCCGGTCTACCCGCAGGCGCGCGCCTACAAGGAAAGTGGCGCCTGCGTCATCGGCGTGCTCGGCTTCCGCAACCGCGCGCTGATGTTCTGGGAAGACAAGTTCCGCGCCGTCTGCGACGAGCTCATCGTCTGCACCGACGACGGCTCGGCCGGCATCAAGGGGCTGGTCACCGAAGGCATCAAGCAGGCGATCTCGAAGCACGCCGACATCGACGAGGTGGTGGCCATCGGCCCGCCGATCATGATGAAAGGATGCGCCGACACGACGCGGCCCTTCGGCATCAAGACCATGGTGAGCCTGAACCCGGTGATGGTCGACGGCACCGGCATGTGCGGCGGCTGCCGCGTGAAGATCGGCGACAGCATCAAGTTCGCCTGCGTCGACGGGCCCGACTTCGACGGCCACCAGGTCGACTTCAACGACCTCATGGCGCGCCTGGGTCGCTACAAGCCCACCGAGAAGGCGGCGCTGGAGGCCTGGAACGAAAGCTGCCGCCTGCGCGGCGGCGCCGGCCACGCACATTGAGAGCAGGAGACCCGCCCATGGCCGCGAAGAAGAAGACGATCCGCAGCATCCCGCAGGCGCGCACGGCCATGCCCGAGCAGGCACCGGAATTGCGCGTGAAGAACTTCGACGAGGTGGCCATGGGCTACCGGCTCGAAGACGCGCTGGTCGAGGCCGAACGCTGCCTGGACTGCGCCGACCAGCCCTGCGTGCGCGGCTGTCCGGTGGGCATCGACATCCCGGGTTTCATCCGCAAGATGGCGTCGAAGAACTTCCACGGGGCCTACGACGTCATCACCGACACCAACCTGCTGCCCAGCGTCTGCGGCCGCGTCTGCCCGCAGGAAAACCAGTGCGAAGGTGTGTGCACGGTGGGCGACACGCTGGAGCCGGTGGCCATCGACCGGCTCGAGCGCTTCGTCGGCGACATGGCCATCGCCGAGGGCTGGGCCAACATCCCCTACATCGAGCGCACACGTTTCAAGGTCGGCATCGTCGGCTCGGGCCCGGCCGGCATGGCCTGCGCCGCCGACATGGCCAAGGCCGGCTGCGAGGTCACGGTGTTCGAGGCCTTTCACGAACCCGGTGGTGTGCTGAAGTACGGCATCCCCGACTTCCGCCTGCCCAACAGCGTGGTCGACGTCGAGATCGGCAAGCTGAAGCAACTGGGCATCACCTTTGAGTGCAACACGCTCGTGGGGCGGCTGTTCACGGTCGAGCAGATGCTGGGCGAGATGGGCTTCCATGCCGTGTTCATCGGCAGCGGCGCGGGTTACCCCAGTTTCATGGGCATCCCGGGTGAATCGCTGGGCGGCGTGCTGTCGGCCAACGAATGGCTGACGCGCTGCAACCTGATGCGCGGGCGCGACTTCCCGTCCTTCGACACGCCGCTGCAGCCCGGCAGGCGCGTGGCCGTGATCGGCGCCGGCAACACGGCGATGGACGCCATGCGCGTATCGCTGCGCGTGGGCGCCGAGAAGGTCTATTGCGTCTATCGCCGCAGCGCCACCGAGGCGCCGGCGCGCGCCGAGGAAATCCACCACGCGCAGCAGGAAGGCATCGAATTCCTCTGGCTCACCAGCCCGCTCGAACTCACCGGCGACGACAAACACAATGTGCGTGCGATGCGCTGCGAACGCATGGAACTCGGCGAGCCCGATGCCTCGGGCCGCCGCAAGCCCATCGCCGTGCCGGGCAGCGAATTCGAGATCGAGTGCGACATGGTGGTTTTTGCCATCGGCACCAACGCCAACCCCATTCTGGGCCAGACCTCGGGACTGAAGCTGGACAAACGCGGCTACATCGAAACCGACGAAAGCCTGGCGACATCGATCGCCGGTGTCTACGCCGGCGGCGACATCGTCACCGGCGCGGCCACCGTGATCCAGGCCATGGGCGCTGGCCGCAAGGCGGCACGCGGCATGAAGGCCTGGCTGGGCCTGCGCGACAGCGATCGTGTCTACACGCCGCCGGGCGACGACCCGGGCTCGCGCCTGTTCGGCATCGACCGCCGCGAACGCGGCCACGCACGCGTCCACCTCGCCTGAGCAGCTGTGAACGGACCCCGCACACCATGAACGACACCACCCTGCTCGACCGCCCTGCCGGCACCACGGCGCGCCCCGCCGTGCCGATCAGCGAACACATCGTCGAGGTCATCAGCGACTCGGGCGAAGGTGCGCAGCGCTGCGGCCAGAGCCTGGCCGCCATCGCCGCGCGCATGGGCAACGGCATCTGGACCACCGAGATCATCCCGGCCGAGATCCAGCCGCCGGCACGCAGCGTGGCCGGGGCCAGCGGCATCCGCATCCGCATCGGCTCGGAACGCATCAGCAACGGCGGCGACCAGACCGACCTCGTGGTGGCCTTCAACGAGCAGGTGCTGATCGGCCGTGTGCAGGCCGGCGAACTGAAGCCCGGCGCGACCATCCTGCTCGAGAGCATGTGGGCCGAGCACCGCGACCCGACGGTCGTGGCCAGCTACCGCAAGACCGTCGAGGCGCTGCGCAAGGACGGTTTCAAGCTTGTCGAGGCGCCCTTCGAGTTGCGCTGCAAGGAACTGGTAGCCGATCCACGCAAGGGCAAGAACATGTTCGTGCTGGGCCTGCTGTGCCAGGTGTACGGGCTCGACCCTGCGCTCGCGCGCGAGCAGATCGAACGCATCTTCCGCAAGAAGGACAACAAGGTCATCCAGAGCAACGTCGCGCTCTACGAGGCCGGCGCTGCCTGGGGCGAGGCCAACCTCGACTTCAAGTACCGCATTCCGGCGCAGAAGTCGAAGGAGGCGCAGATCGTCATCAACGGCAACACCGCCATCGCGCTGGGCGTGATGGCCTCGGGCATGGACATCTGCGCCATGTACCCGATCACGCCGGCGACCTCGGCTTCGCACTACCTCAGCGAGGTGTTCGAGAAAGTCGGCGGCCTGGTGCACCAGGCCGAGGACGAGATCGCGGCCTGTGCGTTTGCCATCGGCGCCAGCTACGCCGGCAAGTGCGCAGTGACAATCACCTCGGGGCCGGGTTACTCGCTCAAGCAGGAGGCCATCGGGCTGGCGGTGATGGCGGAGATTCCGCTCGTCGTCGTCAACGTGCAGCGCGGCGGCCCCAGCACCGGGCAGCCGACCAAGGTGGAACAGGGCGACGCGCTGTCCGCCATCTTCGGCAGCCACGGCGACGCGCCCAAGGTGGTGATGGCGCCGTGCAGCATCGAGGACTGCTTCTATTCCGTCATCACCGCGCGCAAGATCGCCGAGACCTTCGGCATGGTGGTGGTGGTGCTTTCCGACGCCAGCCTGTCCACTGCGCAGCAGCCGTTCCCGCGCCCGGTGTTCAGCGAAGACTGGTTGGCGCCGCCGGTCGACCAGACGCCGGTGCCGCCCGGTGCGAAGCCCTACGACTGGGACCCCGTGACGGGCCTGTCGCGCCGCTTCCAGCCCGGCCAGCCCGGCGGCATGCACACCCTCACCGGCCTGGCGCACGACCGCGCCAGCAAGGTCGCCTACGACCCGAAGATCAACGAAGAAGGCCTGCGTGCACGCAGCCTGAAGCTGGCCGCGCTGCAAAAGACGCTGAAGGCGCCGCCGGTGTTCGGCCCGCCCGAAGGCGACATGCTGCTGGTAGGCTGGGGCAGCACCATGGGCGCCATCGAAGAGGCCGTGACGCGCCTGCGCGCCGAGGGCCTGGCGGTGAGCTCGATGCACCTGCGCTTCCTGCAGCCCATGCCCTCGGGCATCCGCGAGATCCTGGCCCGCTTCCGACACGTGATGACGATCGAGGGCAATTGGTCCGACAAGATCGAAGATGAACTGATCGACGAGGACAACCGCCGCTACTCGGCGCTGGCGATGATGCTGCGCGCCCGCTTCCTGGTCGACATCGACTGCTGGAGCGAAGCCCGCGGCCAGCCCATCAAGCCCGGCGACATCTGCCGCGTCGTGCGCCAGGCACTGCTTACGAAAGGCCAGCCGTCATGAGCCGCACCCTCTCACCGTCGCTCAGCCAGTGTGTCATCAAGCTGCACGAGGAACACCATGCGCTGGAGGACTACCAGGGCGGCGTGCCGCGCTGGTGCAACGGCTGCGGCGACAACGCCATCCTGGCCGCGATGCAGCGCCTGTGCAGCGAAGAAGACCTGGCGCCCGAGAACACCGTCTTCGTCTCGGGCATCGGTTGCAGCAGCCGGCTGCCGCATTACATGAAGACCTACGGCTTCCACGGCATCCACGGCCGTGCCTTCCCGGTGGCCGAGGGCATCAAGATGGCCCGGCCCGACCTCAACGTCTTCGTCAGCACCGGCGACGGCGACTGCTGCAGCATCGGCGCAGCGCACTGGATCCACGCGCTGCGCTACAACATGAACATCACCGTCATCCTGCATGACAACCACGTCTACGGGCTGACCAAGAAGCAGGCCTCGCCCACCAGCCCCAAGGGCTTCAAGAGCAACACCACGCCCTACGGCGCAATGCTGGAGCCGATGAACCCGCTGACGGTGTCGCTGGGCGTGCAGGGCGCGTCCTTCATCGCGCAGGGCGTGGACTGGGTGCCCGAGGTGCTGTACGACATCGTGCGCGCGGCGTTCCGGCACCGCGGCTTTTCGTTCGTGCGCATCCTGCAGCGCTGCCCCGAGTTCATGCCCAAGGCCTTCGACCCCTGGCTGCACGACCCGCAGCGCACGATGCTGCTCACCCACAAGGACGGCCTGCAGCTCAGCCCCAGCTTGAGCAGCGCCTACCGCAACCAGCGTGAACACGACCCCATCGACATCGACCGCGCGCGCGAGATCGCGTCGATGGACGAACCGATCCCCGTAGGCATCCTCTACCGCAACCCCGATGCACCCTGTTATGAAGACCTGCGCCACGCCGGGCAACTGCGCTCGCCGGCCACCATCCGCACCGGCCTGAACCGCGAGTTCGACAAGTACACGGTCTGGCCGGACGACGCGGAACAGGCGCAGCAAGCCGCATGAGCGAGGGGCCGTGATGGACATGCAAGCCAGACACCAGGACCAGCGGGTCTTCCACCTCAGCGGCCGGGCCGCCGGCGACGGCCTGCTGCCGGCCACCGGCTTGCGTCCGGCGCTGCTGGCCCCCTACCGCGAGTTGGACACCCTTCGCCACGACTTCCCGCTCGTGCTGGAAACCCGCGACGGCGCGCCCGCGTTTGTGCACACGCTGTCGGGCCTGGTCGACGCCGTGCTGAAGGACGTGGCGCCGCGCGGCATCGAAGGCGAGCGCCTGCGCCGCCACGCGCTGCAGCTGGAACGCGAGATCCGGCGCGACGTCGGCGCCGGCGCACGCGGCAGCCTGGCCGAGTTGTGGAATGCCGCCGCCGCAAGGCTGGGCGCACGCGAGGGCGAGACGCTGGAGCAGGTGCTGACGCAGGCCGGCACCGCGCTGCAGGCCGCCGGCACGGTGCTCGGCTGCACCCCCGACATGCCGGCACAGCTGCTCACGCACGCCTGGCACGCCGAACAGCGGCGCAAGGCGCGCCAGTTCAACGCCGACCTCGGCCGGCTGGTGCGCAAGCTGTCCGACATCCTGCGCGCCGCCTTCAGCCACTCGCAGGCCGGGCGTCAACCGCAGGCGCTGATGGCTTCGGTGGGCGGCCCGCACCAGGCGCAATTCGACTTCGACGCGCTGGCGCGTGTCGTTGGCAAGGGTGTGCCGCGCGACGAACTGCCGCCGTCGCGGCGCGAACGCCTGCTGCGCACGCTGGCGGTGCTGGAGTCGCAGCGCTTCTATGCCCCGCCCGAGCTCGACGGCGGAGGCGAAGCCGAACACTGCCACGGCTTCGTCTTCGACAACTGCGCCGCCGCTGCCGCGGCCTTCCGCGAACGGCTGGACGAGCTCGCTGCACTCGTGAACGCAATCGCCGTGGCCGAACTCGAGGCCCAGGGCCGCTACATCGAGGCCGAGCACGACCTCAGCTTCGAGGCCCTGGACGCGCACGCGCTGACGCCCGACGACCTGGCGCGCTTCCCCGACTACCTGGTGTGCATCCCGCCCGAGCGCAACGAGGCGCCCGAAAACGCGATGCTGATGGACCTGCTGTCCTCGGGCCTGCCCGTCAAGGTGCTGGTACAGACCGACGAACTGCTGGAAGACGCCGCCATCGGCACCGGCCACTACGCCTTCGGCGTGCGCAGCGCGCGGCTGGCCACCACCGCGATGGGGCTGGGCGGCATGTTCGTGCTGCAGGCGCCCAGCGCCAACCTGTACGCGCTGCGCGCCCGCCTGGCGCAGGGGCTGGCCTGCCGCGGGCCGGCACTGTTCAGCGTCTTTGCGCGCGACGAAGGCCCGGCGGGCAGCCTGCCGGCCTACCTCTACGCTGCAGCGGCGATGAGCTCGCGCGCCTTCCCCTCGTTCAGCTACGACGCCGCGGCGGGCAGCAACTGGGCCGAACGCTTTTCGCTCGAGAACAATCCGCAGCCCGAGGATGACTGGCCGGTGGAGACCCTGGACTACGCCGACGCCGCGCAGCAGCGCAGCAGCGAGCGCTGCGCCTTCACCTACGCCGACTTCATGCTCTGCGATCCGCGCCAGGCGGCGCACTTCGCGTGTGTGCCTCACGAGCGCTGGCACGCGGGCATGCTGGCGGCCGCCGACTGGCTGGCGCTGGACGAGGCCGACGCCGCGCGGCGCCTGCCTTATGTGCTGGCGGTGGACGAACACGACTCGCTGCAGCGGGTGCTGGTCGATGCGCGGCTGATGCAGGCCACGCGCCGCTGCCAGCTGCTGTGGCACCGGCTGCAGGAGCACGGCGGCGTGCACGATTCGCACGCCGAACGCCTGCTGGCGCGCGAGAAGGCCGCATGGCAGGCCGCACAGACTTCAGTGCAGGCGTCCACCCCGGCCGCGGCGCCTGCGGCCGCGGGCGAATTGGCGGCCGCGCCGGCCGAGCCTGCCGCACCAGAGGCGCATTCGCACGACGAAGCCTGGATAGACACGGCACGCTGCCCCAGCTGCAACGAATGCCAGCTCATCAACGACCGCATGTTCGGCTACGACGAGCGCAAGCAGGCCTACATCAAGGACCTCACGGCCGGTAGCTACCGCCAGCTCGTCGAGGCCGCCGAGAGCTGCCAGGTGGCCATCATCCACCCCGGCAAGCCGCGCGACCCCAACGAGCCCGGGCTGGACGCACTGCTGGCCCGGGCCGAGCCCTTCCGCTGAACCCCCGCCGGCGGCGCGAGCCTCGCGTGTGCCCGCCTTGTCCGGCCGCGCGCAATGGATAAACTTTCAGCCAGCCGTACCGGACCGAATACCCCGAGTACAGGACCAGGAGACCAACTTGCAGCCCACGAACATCGCCGACCCGGCCTACTTCCACAAGGTCGTGGACTGCCAGTGGGCCTGCCCTGCCCACACCCCGGTGCCGGAATACATCCGGCTCATCGCGCAGGGCCGCTACGACGACGCCTACATGGTCAACTGGGTCAGCAACGTCTTCCCCGGTGTGCTGGGCCGCACTTGCGACCGCCCCTGTGAACCGGCCTGCCGGCGCGGCCGCGTCGAGGAAGCCAACGCGCCCAAGCCCGAGCCGGTGGCCATCTGCCGCCTGAAGCGCGTGGCGGCCGACTTCAAGGGCGTCGCCGGCGTGCGCGCAAAAATGCCCCAGCCGCTGCCGCCCAACGGCAAGCGCGTGGCCTGCGTCGGCGCCGGGCCGTCGTCGCTGACGGTGGCGCGCGACCTCGCCACCCAGGGCTACGCGGTGACGGTCTTCGACGGCGAGAAGAAGGCTGGCGGTTTCATCCGCACGCAGATCCCGCGCTTCCGCCTGCCCGAAGAGGTGATCGACGAAGAGACCGGCTACATCATGGACCTGGGCGTCGAGTTCAAGTCCGGCCACCGCGTCGACTCGATGACGGCGCTGATGGACCACGGCTACGACGCCATCTTCGTCGGCTGCGGCGCGCCGCGCGGGCGCGACCTGGTACTGCCCGGCCGCAAGGAAGCCGCCGCCGACATCCACCTCGGCATCGACTGGCTGGCCAGCGTGTCCTTCCAGCACGTCACCAGCGTGAAGAAGCGTGTGCTGGTGCTGGGCGGCGGCAACACCGCGATGGACTGCTGCCGCTCGGCGCGGCGCCTGGGCGCCAAGGACGTGAAGGTGGTGGTGCGCTCGGGCTTCGACGAGATGAAGGCCAGCCCCTGGGAGAAGGAAGACGCGCTGCACGAAGGCATCCCGATCCTGAACTACCACGTGCCCAAGGCCTACGTGCACGAAGGCGGCGTGCTGAAGGCCATGTGCTTCGAGATCGTCAAGGCGGTCTACGACGAAGCCGGCCAGCGCAGCCTGGTGCACACCGGCGAGCCCGACGTGGTGCTGCCCTGCGACGAGGTGCTGGTGGCCGTGGGTCAGGAAAACGCCTTCCCGTGGATCGAGCGCGCCAGCGGCATCGTGTTCGACAAGTGGGGCCTGCCGCGGCTCGACGCGCAGACCTTCCAGTCCACGGTGCCGAACGTCTTTTTCGGCGGCGACGCCGCCTTCGGCCCGAAGAACATCATCACCGCGGTGGCCCACGGCCACGAGGCGGCGGTCAGCATCGACCGCTTACTGCACGGCGAACCGGTGGCCAACCGGCCGCCGCCGATGGTGAACCTGGTGTCGCAGAAGATGGGCATCCACGAGTGGAGCTACGACAACGCACCCAGCGACGACACACGCAACAAGGTGCCCTGGGCCGCGGCCGAGAAGGCGCTGGCCAGCATCCGCGTCGAGGTGGAACTGGGCTTCGACGCCGCGGTCGCCTTCAAGGAAGCCGAGCGCTGCCTGAACTGCGACGTGCAGACGGTGTTCGCCGACAAGCTGTGCATCGAGTGCGATGCCTGCGTCGACATCTGCCCCACCGACTGCATCACCTTCACCACGCCGGGCGAAGAACCCGAGCTGCGCACGCGGCTCAAGGCACCCTCGAACAACATCGAACAGGCGCTGTACGTCAGCAACACGCTGAAGACGGCACGCGTGATGGTCAAGGACGAGGACGTCTGCCTGCACTGCGGGCTGTGCGCCGAACGCTGCCCCACCGGCGCATGGGACATGCAGAAATTTCTGCTGCTCACCACCAGGGCCGGCCCGGGCTGCCGCGGGCCCAACCCGTCGCACCAGACCACCACCCTCCAACGCGCAGGGGCCCGGGCATGAAGCGCATCAGAGCCGTCAACGATTTTGTCATCAAGTTCGCCAACGTCAACGGTTCGGGGTCGGCCTCGGCCAACGAACTCTTCGCCAAGGCGGTGATGCGCATGGGCGTGCCCGTCAGCCCGCGCAACATCTTCCCCAGCAACATCCAGGGCATGCCCACCTGGTACGAGGCACGCGTCTGCGAGCACGGCTACCACGGGCGCCGCGGCGGCGTCGACATGATGGTGGCGATGAATCCGCAGACCTGGGCCCAGGACGTGGCCGAGATCGAGCCCGGCGGTTACCTCTTCTACGACAGCACGCGGGCGCTGCCCCCCGGCAGCCTGCGCGAGGACATCGTCGTCATCCCGGTGCCGCTGACGGCGATCGCCAACGCCAACTACACCGACCCGCGCCAGCGCCAGCTGTTCAAGAACATCATCTACGTCGGCGCGCTGTCGCTGCTGCTGAACATGGAGGCCGAGATCTTCGAGAAGCTCTTCGCGGAACAGTACAAGGGCAAGGAGAGGCTGCTCGAGAGCAACGTGAAGGCGCTGCACCTGGGGCGCGACTACGTCAAGCAGCACCTGCCGCACCCGCTGGGCCTGCGCGTGCACAGCTCCGACAAGGTGGGTGACCAGATCTTCACCGACGGCAACAGCGCCGCGGCGCTGGGCTGCCTGTACGGCGGCGCCACGGTCTGCGCCTGGTACCCGATCACGCCGAGTTCGTCGGTGCCCGAGGCCTTCCAGAAGTACTGCGACAAGTTCCGCATCGACCCCGCCACCGGCACCCACCGCTACGCCATCGTGCAGGCCGAGGACGAGCTGGCCAGCATCGGCATGGTGGTCGGCGCGGGCTGGAACGGCGCACGCGCCTTCACCGCCACCTCGGGCCCGGGCATCAGCCTGATGACCGAGTTCATCGGCCTGGCCTACTTCGCCGAGATCCCGGTGACCATCATCAACGTGCAGCGCGGCGGCCCTTCCACCGGCATGCCCACGCGCACGCAGCAGAGCGACATCCTGGCCTGCGCCTACGCCTCGCACGGCGACACCAAACACGTGCTGCTGCTGCCGCAGGACCCGCACGAGTGCTTCGAGTTCAGCGCCGACGCGCTGGACCTGGCCGACCGGCTGCAGACGCCGATCTTCGTCATGACCGATCTCGACATCGGCATGAACCAGCGCCTGAGCAAACCCTTCACCTGGGACGACACGCGCAAGTACGACACCGGCAAGGTGATGACGGCCGACGAACTGGAAGCCGGCAAGGACTTCGGCCGCTACAAGGACGTCGACGGCGACGGCATCCCCTGGCGCACGCTGCCCGGCACCCATCCCAGCAAGGGTGCCTTCTTCACGCGCGGCACCACACGCAACCCCTATGCGCAGTACAGCGAACGCGGGCCGGACTACATCTACAACATGGAAAGGCTCTTGAAGAAGTTCAAGACCGCCGCCACGCTGGTGCCGCAGCCGGTGCTGCGCCTGTGCGACGAGCCCACGCGTTTTGGCGTCATCTATTACGGCAGCACCGCGCCGGCGATGCGTGAGGCGCTCGACGTGCTGGACGCCGAAGGCCTGCAGGTCGAAGCGCTGCGGCTGCGCGCCTTCCCCTTCCCGCAGGTGGTGGCCGATTTCATCGCTGCGCACGACAAGGTCTTTGTCGTCGAACAGAACCGCGACGCGCAGATGCGCAGTCTGCTCATCAACGAACTCGAAGTCGACCCGGCGCGCCTGCCCGCCGTGCTGCACTACGACGGCACGCCCATCACCGCACGCTTCATCGCCGCGGCCATCCGCAAGGCGCTGGCCGAAGAGGCCGCCCAACCCGCCACCGCCGTCAACCAGGTGACCGCATGACCTTCATCGCCAAGCCCAAGCTGCACCACCCCACGCTGCAGGCCAACAAGGTCGGCTACACGCGGCGCGACTACGAAGGCCGCATCAGCACGCTGTGCGCCGGCTGCGGCCACGACAGCATCAGCGCGGCCATCATCCAGGCCTGCTGGGAACTCGACATCGAACCGCACCGCGTGGCCAAGCTCTCGGGCATCGGCTGCAGCAGCAAGACGCCCGACTACTTCCTGGGCGCCAGCCACGGCTTCAACACCGTGCACGGGCGCATGCCCAGCGTGCTGACGGGTGCCAACCTGGCCAACCGCTCGCTGCTCTACCTGGGCGTCAGCGGTGACGGTGACTCGGCCAGCATCGGCCTGGGCCAGTTCGCCAACGCCATGCGGCGCGGCGTGCGCATGGCCTACATCGTCGAGAACAACGGCGTCTACGGCCTGACCAAGGGCCAGTTCAGCGCCACCGCAGACCGCGGCAGCAAGAGCAAGAAGGGCGTCGTCAACAGCGACAGCCCGGTCGACCTGGTCGGCCTGGCGCTGCAGCTCGGCGCCACCTTCGTGGCACGCAGCTTCTCGGGCGACAAGGAACAATTGGTGCCGCTGATCAAGGGCGCGATGACGCACGGCGGTGCGGCCTTCATCGACGTCATCAGCCCCTGCGTGACCTTCAACAACCACGGCGGCAGCACCAAGAGCTACGACTACGTGCGCCAGCACAACGAGGCCGTGAGCCGCATCGACTTCATGACGCCAGGCGAAGAGATCACGGCCCGCTACGCTCCGGGCGATGTGATCGACGTGCCGCAACACGACGGCACCGTGCTGCGGCTGCGCAAGCTGCACGAGGGCTACGACCCCACCGACCGCTACGCCGCACTGAGCTACATGAACACGCAGGCCCAGCACGGCGAGGTCGTCACCGGCCTGCTCTACCTCGACCCGCTGGCCACCGACCTGCACACCGCGTTCAACACCTGCGCCACGCCGCTGAACGCGCTGGCAGAAGCGCAGCTGTGCCCGGGCGCCAGCGCGCTGGCCAAGATCAACGCTGCGCTGCGCTGAAACGCCGCCACCCCGTCACCCCAGGAGGTGTCCCATGTCCGAACGCACCATCTTCCAGGCCATGTCGCGCCGCCATGTGCTGAGCCTGGCCCCCACCGCCACCGTTCACGAAGCCGCCTGCGTGATGACACGCGCCAACTGCGGCAGCGTGCTCATCATCGACCAGGGCAGCCAACTGCTGGGCATCGTCACCGAGCGTGACCTGATGACACGTGTGGTGGCCAAGGCGCTGGACCCGGCCAGCACGCTGGTCAGCAAGATCATGACGCCCAGCCCGCAATGTGTGCGGCCGGAACTCAAGGTTGCCGATGCGGTGCTGATCATGATCGAGCGCGGCTTCCGCCACCTGCCGGTGGTGGCCGACAACGGCCGCATCCTGGGCGTGTTCTCGGTTCGCGACGCGCTGCCGCGCGAGGTCAACACCGCCGTCAGCCTGTCTGAATTCAACGAGCAGATCAACGACTCATTAGGCTGAGCCCCCAAGCTCGCTGGCGCTCCACGCAACGCCAGAGGCATTGCTTGCTCGGCCGTCCGCTGACGGGCCGGCGGAGCCGGTTCCCTGGCGGGAAGCTTGGTTGTGTCGCGCCGCTTCATTCGTCCGGGGTGGCGCGCGGCAGTCCAGAATGCCGCGATGCTCTCCGACACCGATTACACCGCCCACGACGGCCTGGGCCTGGCGGCGCTGGTGCGCAGCGGGGCCGTCAGCGCCGCCGAGTTGCTGGACGCCGCCGCAGCACGCATCGAGCGCCACAACCCGGCGCTGAACGCCGTCATCCGCACACGCTACGACGCGGCACGCGCCGAACTGGCAAGCATCGATCTTCAGGCGCCCTTCGCCGGCGTGCCCTTCCTGCTGAAGGACCTGTGCAGCACGCTGGCGGGTGAGCCCACCGGCAGCGGCAACCGTGTGCTCGCGCAGCTGCCGATGCCACGCGACAGCGAGATGGTGAGGCGTTTCCGCGCCGCGGGCGTGAGCATCGCCGGGCGCAGCAATACACCCGAGTTCGGTCTCGTGCCGACCACCGAGCCGGCGCTGTACGGCGCGACACACAACCCCTGGTCGCCAGCGCATTCGGCCGGCGGCTCCAGCGGCGGTTCGGCCGCGGCGGTGGCCGCCGGCATGGTGCCGCTGGCCAGCGGCGGCGACGGCGGCGGTTCGATCCGCATCCCGGCTTCTTGCTGCGGCCTCTTCGGCTTCAAGCCCAGCCGCGGCAGCACACCCACCGGGCCGGACAACGGCGAGCTCTGGCACGGCCTGGTGATCGAGCACGTGATCAGCCGCTCGGTGCGCGACAGCGCCGCGATGCTCGACGCCACCTACGGCGCCGACGCCGGCGCGCCTTATGTGGCGCCGCGCCGCGAGCGGCCCTTCGTGGACGAAGTGGGCACCGAACCGGGCCGCCTGCGCATCGCCTTCACGGCGCAGCCGCTGTTTGGCCACGGCGCCGTGCACGCCGACTGCGTGGCCGCCTTGCACAACACGGCGCGGCTGCTCGAGAGCCTGGGCCACGAGGTCGAGGAGGCCACGCCGCTGCTCGATGCCGAAGCCGACGCGCTGGCCTTCGTCGAGCTGCTGGCCGGCGAAACCCGAGCCCAGATCGAACAGATGGCGCGCCTGCTGCAACGCCGGCTGCAACGCCGGCTGCGCGCAAGCGACTTCGAACCCGCAACCTACACGCTGGGCTTGCTGGGCAATGCGCTGAGCGCCGGCGCCTACGCCGGCGCGTCGCTGCAGCTGCAGATGATCGCGCGCCGCCAGGCCCCCTTCTTCGCGGCCCACGACGTGCTGCTGACGCCGACACTGGCCACGCCGCCGGCGCGCACCGGCGCGCTGCAGCCCACGGCGGCCGAGCAGCGGCTGATGCGCGTCGTCAACGCCCTCGATGCCGGCTGGCTGCTGAAGGCCATGGGCGCGATCGCGCCCATGGCCGCCAAGACCTTCGACTACATGCCCTTCACGCCGATGTTCAACGCCACCGGCCAGCCCGCGATGTCGCTGCCAGTGCACTGGAACGCCGCCGGCCTGCCCATCGGCGTGCAGGCCGTGGGCCGGCTGGGCGAGGACGCCCTGCTCTTCCGCCTGGCCGGGCAGGTGGAACGGGCCCGGCCCTGGTTCGACCGCCGCCCGCCGGGCTTCTGACTACATCAGGCCGTGCAGCTCCACGAAGCTGGAGCGACGGTTGTCGATCGGGCTCTGCGGTATGCCGCGGTGCTCGCGCACACCCAGGCGGATCTGCACGAAGGGCAGCGGCGTGAGCTCGTACACCAGGCTGCGCCGGGCCTTGTGGTCCGCGGCCACGCGGCGGTCGGGGTCGAAGTATTCGCCGGTGAGCTTCAGGTTGTGGCCGCGGGCGATCTTCCAGTTGGCCTCCAGCAGGCCTGCGCGCAGCCGGCGGCGGCCTTCGGGGTAGCCGGTGTCGCTGACCATGTCCACCTCGGCCAGCCAGGCCACGGGCCCGGTGCGCAGGCCGCCGAAGAGCGCCCAGGCCTGGCGCTTGCCGGCTGCCGTGGTGGACGAGGCCGCCGAAGCGCCCAGCCGGCCCGAGGGCTGTACCCAGGCCACCAGGGCGCTGGTCTGACGCTCGGACACGCCGGCCGTGGTGCGCAACGGCCGGGTCACGGCCCACTGCGCCGACCAGTCGCCGAACTCCAGGCCCGCTTCGAGTCCGCGCTCGGGCGTCGCCATGCCGATGCCGCTGACCGAGCGCACGAAGGCCGTGTTGTCCTGCAGCCGCCAGCCGAAGGGCAGGTAGAACTGGCCGGCCTTCAGGTGCCACAGCCGCGACTCGCCGTGCAGGCGCAGGTTGACCTCCTGCGTCGTGGAGTCGCCGGGACCCACGAGTTCGTCGACGTAGAGGCTGACACGGTCGCTCGGCAGGCGGAGTTCGCCATAGAAGCGCACCTGCTCCATGCGCGAGCTGCGCTGCGCCGGCTGGCCGGGCACCTGCACGCGAGACGAAGACCAGCGCAGGTCACCGCCCACGCGCAGCAGGTCGCCGGCGGCGCCGCTCCAGGTGGGCAGGCTGTCGGGCAAGCCGAAGGCGGCCAGCCCCGTGCGCGCGAAGTGCACCCCGTAGGCGCTGCGCAGGCCGCCGCCGCTGGCGTTGACGTGACAGACGATGCACTTCTGGCCTTGGTCCACTGCCAGGTAGGGTTCGGCGCTGGCCGTGCCGGCCAGCAGCCCGATCCACGCGCACACGGCCGGCAAGAGCCGGCGCAGGACGATGAAGCCGATCATGGCGCAGCCCCCGCGGTGATCCACTGGCGGATGCGGGTCATCGTCGCCGCATCCAGGTAAGGCCCGCCCAGCGGCATGCGCGCGCCCACGGCGGCGTGGCCTTCGAGTTTTTGCACCAGGTAACTGTCGTCGGGCCGGCCGGGCGCCACGCGCTGCAGCGCAGGCACCTCGACGCTGGACACACCCACCAGCGCGCGGTAGCTGTTGGCGGCGTCCAGACGCAGCCCCGCCGGCGCGGCCGATCCGGCGTGGCAGACCGTGCACAACGGCGTCAGCACCTGCTCCTGGATGGACACGAAGCTGGCGCTCGCGGCGCCGCCCGAACCACCCCCCTCGGCCAGCGGCCGGCCGCTGCTGTCCAGCCCCTCGCCGCTGCCGCCACCGCAGCCGGCCACCAAGCCCGCCACTGCGACGACAGCGGCCTGCAACCCCTGTCTCGGTCTGCGCATCCATCCCTCCCTGGCGTGAACGATCGCGGTAGGTGCCGGCCCGGACGCCGCCGGTTCAAAGGCCTGCACCTCGAACCGTGGGGGGTGCACGCCAGAACCGGGCGGGCTGGGGCACGCACTCACAGCGTCCCACTGCATCGGTGGTGCACAACCCGAGTCACGCAGGAGACCGACGATGACCGTGCTACCCCTCTTCCAGGCCCGCCGGGCCGCGCTGGCCGCGCTGCTGGCGCTCGGCCTTGTCGCTTGCGGCGGTGGCGGCGACAGCAGCCCGCCAGCGCCCGTGCTGCCGCTGCCCAGCGTCACGCTGGGCGTGCTGCCCGCCACCCTCGTGCAGGGCCAGAGCGCCAGTCTCACCTGGACGGCCAGCGCCGGCAGCACCTGCACCGCCAGCGGTGGCTGGAGCGGCGCGCAGGCCATCTCCGGCACGTCCGACGTCACGCCCACCGCCGCAGGCACGGCCGGATACACGCTGACCTGCGCAGGCAGCGGTGCCTATGCCGGCAGCACGGTGCAGACGGCCAACGTCACCGTCACGGCGGCCAGCGCCTACACACCCACGCTGCTGGTGTCCAACGCCGCCGGCAACGGCGCGCAGACGGTCGACGCCAACCTCGTCAACGGCTGGGGTGTGGCCTTCGGCACCACCTCGCCGGTGTGGGTGTCCAACCAGGCCACCGGCACTTCCACGCTGTACAACGGCAACGGCAAGGCGCAGCCCGTGGCCGCGCCGCGCGTCGTGGGCTTCGACCCTGGCTTCCTGCCGACGGGCATCGTCTTCAACGGCGGCACCGGCTTCACCGTCACTTCCGCCGGGCGCACGGCCGCGGCGGCCTTCATCTTCAGCGGCGAAGGCGGCAAGATCGCCGGCTGGGCGGCCAGCGTGAACGGCACGCTGGCCCTCACCACCTACACCGACGCCAGCGGCGCGGTCTACAAGGGCCTGGCCATCGGCAGCACCGGGGGCGCGTCCTACCTCTACGCGACCGACTTCCGCAACAGCCGCGTCGACGTCTTCGACAGCAGTTACGCGCGGCAGACGCCGACGGCGACGCGCTTCGCCTTCGTCGACCCCGCGCTGCCGGCCGGCTACGCGCCCTTCGGCATCCAGGCCGTGCCGACGGGCACGGGCGGTGCACACCAGATCGTCATCGCCTACGCCAGCAAGGCCGCGGCCGGCAGCGCCGACGAGACCGTGGGCGCCGGCCTGGGCGTGGTGAGCCTGTTCGAGGCCGACGGCAGCTTCGTGCGGCGCCTGGTCTCGCCTGGCGGCCGACTGAACGCGCCCTGGGGCATCGCCCTGGCGCCGGCCGACTTCGGCACCCTCGGCGGCGCGCTGATGGTGGGCAACTTCGGTGACGGCAAGGTGCACGGCTTCGACATCGCCAACGGCCGCTTCCTGGGCACGGTGAAGAGCGCCGCGGGCACCGACTTCACGGCCGCCGGACTGTGGGGCATCGCCTTCGGCAACGGTGCCGCCAACCAGCCGCGCAACACGCTGTTCTACGCCGCCGGCCCGACGGGCGAAACCGCCGGCGCCTACGGCCGCATCGACCTGGGCAGCACAGCGCCGGTGCTCAACCAGCCGCCGGTGGTGACGCTCACCGTGCCCGCCGGCACGCTGACGGGCACGGTGGCGCTGGCCGCCACCGCGACCTCGCCGCTGAACCTGGCGCGCATGGAGTTCCTCGTCAACGGCACGGTTGTCGGCACCGACACCACCGCGCCCTACACCTTCGACTGGGACAGCGCCGGCGTGGCCAATGGCAGCATCACCATCGTGGCACGCGCCACCGACACCGACGGTAACGCCGGCTCCTCGTCTGCCACCACCGCGACGGTGAGCAACAGCGCGCCGCCCGTGGCGGTCAGCTTCGCCCAACTGCAGACGGACATCTTCTCGTCCTGCACGGGCTGCCACAGCGGCGCCGTGCCAGCGTCCGGGGCGCTGCCGGGGTCGATGAACCTGAACAGCGGCAACAGCTACGCCAGCCTGGTGAACGTGGACAGCCTGGAGCAGCCCGCGCTCAAGCGTGTGCTGCCCGGCAACGCGGCCGACAGCTACCTGGTGCGCAAGCTCGAGGGCACGGCCGGCATCAGCGGCGCGCGCATGCCGCAGGGCGGGCCTTTCTTCGACGCGGCCACCATCGACCGCCTGAAGGCATGGATCAACGCCGGCGCGCCGAACAACTGACGCGGCGCGCGCCCGGGTCCCTGCGCGGGGCCCGGGCTACCATCGGGCGCCCCGCGACCCGACCCGATGGCCCTGCCCCCTCTGTCGCCTGTCCGAATCATCGCCCTGGCGCTGCTGCCGACACTGCTGCCGACACTGCTGCCGGCACTGCTGCTGGCCGCGGCGCCGGCGCGTGCCGCCGAAGCATGGGGCGGCAGCGTCGGGGCCAGCAGCCGCTACGTCTTCCGCGGCTTGCTGCAGCGTGGGGCTGCGGCCTCGGCCCACCTGGACCTGCACACGCGCTTCGTGGACACCGCATTCGCGGGGGTGTGGCTGTCGGGCGGGCCCGACCCGCGCGGCAGCTACGGCCGCCAGGAACTGAACGTCTACGCCGGCTTCGACTGGCAGCCGCTCGAACGCTGGAGCCTCTCGTGGCGCGCGGTGCACTACCGCTACCCCGACTCCCGCTTCGGCCGCGGCTACGACTACGACGACTTCACCGCCACGGCCGCCTTCGACGACCGGCTGTCACTGAGCCTGTCCACCTCACCCAACACCACGCTGTTTTCCGTGCAGGGGCTGGTCGAGCAGCGGCGCGCGCACGCCCTGGAGGCCTCGCTGCGCCAGGCGCTGTGGGGGCCTGTGTCGCTGCTGGCGGCGGCCGGCTACTACGACACGCGCGCCCACTTCGGCGTCGGCTACCACGCCTGGCACCTGGGGCTGGCGGCTCGATGGGGCTCGCTGGAACTGACGCTGCAGCGCTTCGGCACCGACGGCACGGCGCGGCGCCTGTTCCGCCAAGCGGCCGCCGACGGATACTGGGCCCTCGGCGCCGCGTGGTCGTTCTGAGTGCGAGCCCGCGGCCCCGATTGAACCGGCGGCCCGCGGCGCGTCACTCACGGCAGGACCAAGCCGTTCCCACCCCCTGGAGCCCACCCCCGTGACCCTGGCCCGTCCCAGCGAACCGTCATCCGGCCGCCCCGAACGCGCCGGGCACGACGACACGCGCGACCAGTTGCTGGTGCGTCGCATCGCCCAGCGCGACCGCCAGGCGCTGGAAGAGCTCTACCACCTCTACCACCGCCGGCTGGCGCGCTTCCTGACGCGCGTCACGACGCGTTACGAGCTGGCCGAGGAGATCATCAACGACACGCTGTGGGTGGTGTGGCAGGGCGCGGCCGAGTTCCGCGGCGCCTCGCAGGTGTCGACCTGGATCGTCGGCATCGCCTACCGGCGCGCGCTGGCCACGATGCGCCACGTCAGCGTGCGCCCCTTCCTGGCCAGTGACTTCGACGAGTCCGCAACCGAGGACCCGGCCACGGGGGTCGAACTGCGCCAGTTGCTCGACCGCGCGCTGGCCACGCTGCCGACCGAGCAGCGCCTGGTGCTCGAGCTCACCTACTTCCTGGGCCACAGCTGCGAGGAGATCGCGGCCATCACGGACGCCCCGGTCAACACCGTCAAGACGCGCATGTTCCACGCCCGACGCAAGCTGCGTGAGCTGCTGCCGTCACTGTCGGGCCTGTCATGAGACCCCTGCCATGAACCCAGCTCCCCGAGGATCCGACGGCCACGACGAGACCGCGCGGCTGCTGCCCTGGTTTGTCAACGGCACGCTCGAAGCGGCCGATGCACGAGCCGTCGAGGCCCACCTGGAAGGCTGCGCATGCTGCCGCGACGACGCCATCGCGCTGGAACAGGTGCGCACGCTGTTGCGCAGCCCCGACGCGGTGGAGCACGCCCCGCACAGCGGCCTGCGCAAGCTGATGCAGCGCATCGATGCGCAGAGCGCCCTGCCCGGGCCCGACGCAGGCGAACGCGCGGCCATGCCGCCCGGCCTGCCTGCGTCCCGCCCCCGCTTCGGCAGCCCGCTGCGCTGGCTGGCGGCGGCGGTGGTGCTGCAGTCGGTGGCGCTGGTGGTCGTGGGCACGGCGGCGCTGCGCGGGCAGGACCGTGAGGACGCCGCCTACCGCACCCTGACCTCGGCCCCGGCACCCGTCCACGGCGCGGCACTGCGCGTGGTTTTTGCGTCCAGCATGACCCTGGGCGAGTTGCAGGCGCTGCTGCAGGCCCATCGGCTGGCGGTGCGGGCCGGGCCCAGCGCGGCCGGCCTCTTCACGCTGGCGACGCCGGACGCGCAGGCCGGCGAGGCCGAGGCCGTGCTGGCCCGGCTGCGCGCCGACCCGCGCGTGCGCTTTGCCGAGCCGCTGGGGCCCGAGGCGTCGAAGCCATGACACGCCGGCACGCGACGGCAGCACTCACGCTGGCCACAGCGGCCGTGCTGGCCGGCTGCGCGCCAGCGCCGTTGCGGACCGCCGCGGCCACGCTGGCGCCCCCGGCGGTGGCCGACGCCGTAGCCCTCGGTCACGTGGTCGTCACCGTGCGCAACCAGCCTTGGGCCCCGAGCCCGAACGCCGCATCCACCGCCCGCGGCTACGTCGGCGCGGGGGGCTACCGCGCCAGCGCCGAAGCGTTGGCCGCGGCGCGGCGCATCGCCGCCGCGCACGGGCTGAAGGAACTGGCCACCTGGCCTATCGAACTGCTGGGCGTGCACTGCCTGGTCTTTGCGGCGCCCCCGGGCGCGCAGCGCGACGAACTGCTGGCAGCCCTGCGGCGCGACCCCGACGTCGAGTCGGCCCAGGCGCTGGTGCAGTTCGACCTGCACGGCGCGGCCTACAACGACCCCTACGCCGGCCTGCAAGCCAACCTGGGCGACCTGGGTGTGCAGGCGGCACAGCGCTGGTCGCGCGGCGAGGGTGTGCGCATCGCGCTCATCGACACCGGCGTCGACGTCGTGCACCCCGACTTCGGCGGCCGCCTGGGCCGCGTGCGCGACTTCGTCGCCGACGGCGGCAACCCGGCCGAGGCCCACGGCACAGCGGTGGCCGGCGTCATCAGCGCGCTGCCCAACAACGGCATCGGCATCGCCGGCATCGCGCCAGGCGCCACCCTGCTGCCCCTGCGCGCCTGCCGCAGCACCGCCAGTGGCGTGGGGGCCTGCAACAGCTTCACGCTGGCCCAGGCGCTGGCGGCCGCGGCGGCAGCACAGGCGTCCGTCGTCAACCTCAGCCTGGGCGGGCCGGCCGACCCGCTGCTGGCCCGCATCGTCGAGCGCCTGCTGGCCCGCGGCATGGTGGTTGTCGGCGCGGTGCCGGCCAGTGGCCGGCGCGAGGGCTTCCCCACCGGCATGGAGGGTGTGATCGCGGTGGACAGCGCCGGGCGCGAGGTGGCCGAGCCGCGTGTGCTCTACGCACCCGGGCACGAAGTCTTCACGCTCGGGCCTTCGGCGCGTTACGACGTCGCCTCGGGCAGCTCGATCGCCGCGGCCGAGGTCTCGGGCGTCGTGGCGCTGCTGCTGGCACATCGCCCTTCGCTGAAGAGCGCCGAGATCGAGGCCCTGCTCGGCCGCTCGACGGCCCTGCCCGGCCCGTCGGCGAGGCCGCTGCGCACCAGCGTCAACGCCTGCATGGCGCTGCGTGAAATGCAGCCCGAAGCCCTGTGCGGCGGGCTGCCGGCCACGTTGGCCCGCACGCCCTGAAGGCGCGTCGAGGCGCGGGCGGGCTCAGCGGCTGCGGTTGAGTACCTTGGGCACCGCCGCCGGCCGCAGCCGGAAGGCGTCGGGCATGCCCGAACCCAGCAGCGGGCGCAGGTAGAGCCTGAAGGCATCGGTCACATCGGTGCCGCTTTCGCTGATGAAGTGGTCCTCCATCGTGCGTGTCTTGCCGGCCACCGCGGCCAGCGACAGCAGTTCGTAGTCGACCGAATAGAAGCCGGTGCGCTTGATGGCCACCGAGCCATTGGTGCCGCCCCACATCGCGAACTGCACCGCCTTCTCGCCGACCTCGCGCGCCTCGCGCTGGTCGACGTCGCTGACGCAGCCGACGAAGCTGCGCTGCAGGTAGCCGAAGGTGTCGCCGCGCACACGCTTGATCTTCAGCTTGGCCTTGATCTCCTCGCACAGCAGGTCGGCCAGCGCGCCGCTGCCGCTGAGCTGCACGTTGCCGTGGGCGTCGCGCTCCAGGCCCCCTTGCAGGTCCTTGGCCAGCACCTCCAGCATCGGCCGGCCGGCGGCGTCGTGGATGCCTTCGCTGACCGCCACCACGCAGCGGCCGTGTATTTCGTGCGTCGCCTTGACGTCGGCGAGGAAACGCTCGATGTCGAACACACGCTCGGGCACGTAGATGAGGTGCGGGCCGTCGTCGGGGAACTTCTTGCCAAGGGCGCTGGCGGCGGTGAGGAAACCGGCATGGCGGCCCATCACGACGCCGACGTAAACGCCGGGCAGCGCCGCGTTGTCGAGGTTGGCTCCAGCAAAGGCCTGGGCCACGAAACGCGCCGCGCTCGGGAAACCCGGCGTGTGGTCGTTCAGCACCAGGTCGTTGTCGATGGTCTTGGGGATGTGGATGCAGCGCAGCGGGTAGCCGGCCTTGGCGGCCTCTTCGGCGACGATGCGGACGGTGTCGCTGCTGTCGTTGCCGCCGATGTTGAAGAAGTGCTCGATCTCGTGCGCCTTCAGCACCTGGAACATCTCGTGGCAGTAGGCCAGGTCGGGCTTGTCGCGTGTGCTGCCCAGCGCCGCGGCGGGCGTGTTGGCCACCAGCTCGAGGTTGTGGCTGGTCTCCTGCGTGAGGTCGACGAAGTCCTCGTTGACGATGCCGCGCACGCCGTGGCGCGCGCCGTAGACACGCTGGATGCCGTGGTGGCGCCGTGCCTCCAGCACCACGCCGGCGAGCGACTGGTTGATGACCGCGGTGGGGCCGCCGCCCTGGGCGACGAGGATCTTTCCGGATGCCATGCTGGGTTCCTCCTGCGCCGCATTGTGCAGGGCCGCGGCAGCGACAATGCCGCGCGCCCCCGCCTGAATCTTCGCCCATGCCCCGCACGATCTTCGACACCCCGGTGGTCAACACCCTGCTGCGCGCCGCTTCGCTGGCCTTCCTGCGCCTCAACGGCTGGACCGTCGAGGGCCGTCTGCCCGACGAGGCGCGCAAGTGTGTGCTGATCGCCGCGCCGCACACCAGCAACTGGGATCTGCCTTACACGCTGGTGAGCGCCTTCGCGCTGCACCTGAACATCCGCTGGATGGGCAAGCGCAGCATCTTCCGCTTTCCCTTCGGCGGGCTGATGCGCTGGCTTGGCGGCATTCCGGTGGACCGCAGCACGGCCAACAACCTGGTGTCGGCCTCGGCGGCGGCGCTGGTGGCCGCCGAGGGCCCGATCCAGCTGGTGGTGCCGCCCGAAGGCACACGCGGCAAGACGCGGCACTGGAAGACCGGCTTCTACTACATTGCGCTTGAAGCCCAGTTGCCCATCGTGCTGACTTCGCTGGACTACCACCGCAAGCGAGCCGCCGTGGGGCCGGTGTTCAGGCCCAGCGGCGACATCGACGCCGACATGGTCGAGATCAAGCGCTTCTACGCCGGGGTACGTGGACGCAACGCGTCCCAGTTCGCCGCCGATTGACCGAGGAATGCCGATGCGCAGCCCGAGAACCTGGCCTCCGTCCGACACTGCAGCGCGACGCCGGCTGTTGCGCGCCACACTGGCCGGCGCCGTGCTGCTGCGCTGCGGGTTGACCGTGCACGCGGCCGGGGCCCCGGCGGCGGCCTTCGAACTCGTCACCGACGACGAGGCTGCGCGCGAGGCCCGCGCCGCTGCGGCGGCCCCGCCGGTCGTGCCGCGTTCGCGCGGCGTGCCGCAGCCGCCGGGGCCGGGCGACGCGCCGGCGATCCAGATCATCGCGCCGGCTGGCGAGGCCGCGGTGAGCTCGCCGCTGCGCCTGGAGGTTGCCTTCAGCCCGGCGCCCGACGCCCGCATCGTGCCCGACAGCTTCCGCGTGCTCTACGGCGTGCTGAAGATCGACCTCACCGAACGCCTGCAGCGCCACTCCAGACTCAGCGAACGCGGCGTGGTAGTCGAAGGCGCGCAGGTGCCGCAGGGCACACACCGACTGCTGGTGCGCGTGGCCGACGACAAGGGGCGCATGGCCGAGCAGGCGATCGTCTTCCACGTCGCAGGCCGGCAATGAACGTGAGCCCCCAAGCTCACTTCGTTCGCAACGCCCCGGGGGGGCGAGCCGGACCGGCTGAGCCGGTTCCGCGCACGGCCTTGATCAAGGACTGCGCGACGTGGGTTGCCTGGGCTGTCGCCGGGCGCCAAAGTAATTGCGGTTCGCGCCACAGTCCTTCGACTGGCGGGCGCCAATTGCCGCGACTGACCTAGACGGCGGCCGACCGCTGCCCCGGGAAGACCGAACGCGCTCAGCGATGAGGGAGTGGATGGCTGTAGCTGCGCGGAGTCCACTCAGGGTGGTTTCTGGTCGATCGAATCGAATGACAGCCAAATGGCGCAGAGCAGAACCCGATTTGCCAATTCCATCCGGCAACACTCGGCCAGAGGCTGTCCTTTGCGTCTGCGCTCCGTAGCGGACGGTGGAGGCGCCCAACCGGCTAGATAGGAATGCTTGAGCAGCTGATGGTGTGCGTCTGCAATCTGGCAGTGACCGGCTGTTCGCCAATGTGCAAGCGGTCTCGGCAGCCCCACGGCGGAGTTTCGAGCTCGCCGTGTGTACGCTGAGCAACGTCGGGCTCGCCGCCGGGTCTGAAGAGTAGGTTCGGCTGCGAGCGATCTCTTGCGATTGTGCGAGCAGTCACCCTCCGGCTGATTCGATCAATGCGTTCGCCCGCCGCAGGTCGGCAGTCTGCGGTTCCTTGCCGAAGCCGTCGCGCAGCGGTACCAGCAGTCGCAGCGTGCGCTGCGCCGGCTCGCCACTGACGATCCACAGCGCGGCCAGGCTGAGCGAGGCGCGCAGCTCGAAGGCCTTTGCACTTTGGCGTTGGGCCAGCGCGCGTGCCGCTTCGAAGTGGCCAACCGCGCGCTCGCGCGTCGCCGCGTCGTTACCTTCGAGCAGCGCGAGTTCGCCGCGCAGACGGCCGATCTCCGCACCGTTGCGGCCTGGGCGCTCGCCCAGCACGCAGCCCACGAGGGCGGACCGGGCGCGCTCGACCCGGCCGGCGCCGATCTCGGCTTCGGCCTGCAGGCACAACAGGTACCAGACGCCAACCTCGGCGCCGGTCGAGCGCATCGCCGCAATTGCCTTGCTCATCGCGGCACTTCCGGCCTCGATCTCACCACCGTGTGCCGCGATGAGGGCCTGGGTGAATTCGCCCATCACGCGCCAGTACACCAGGTCGTGCTCGCGGCTCAGTTCGGTCTGGCGACGCGCCAGGTCGAGCGCGACCGCCATGTCGCCGACGAAGACGTGCAACAGGCTGGCGTAACCGAGAGCGAAGGCGCTGGTGTGCGGGCTGTCGGCGCGGCGCGACAGCGTCATTGCCTCGTCGGCGCGGGCCAGCGCCGCCTTCGTTTCGCCGACATGCCAGAGTACCCAGGCAAGGTAGATCAGCACGCGCGGCGCATCGCGCAGCCGCGTCGAATCCTCGGCACCATCGGCCAATGCCAGCGCTTGTTCGAGCTGGGCTCGCGCCGCCATGAAATCGCCGCGGTGCAGGTGGGTCTGGCCGAGCTTGGCATGGGCGTCGAACAACATCACCGGGTTACCGCTTTCGACGGCGAGCATGCGCAGCTCTTCGGCCGCCTGTGCGGCCTGCTCCAGGTCCGAACGCAGGAAGACGACGTTCCACAGCCCGCGCAGCACCCGCGCCAGATCGCCCGGCAGCGCACAGGTGCGACACAGCACCAGCGCCCGCTGGTAGTTCGCTTCGACATCGCCGGAGGCATAACCCTGGGCCGCCATCAGCGCAGCACCCAGCGGCAGCAGCAGCTCGAGCTCCTGACGCGGACGCAGTTCGGCCGGCAAGCGCGGCAGCAGGCCGAGCGCGTGACGCAGCAGGCCGATGCACTCGACGTAGGCATGCCGGGCCAGGGCGCCGGCACCGGCCATCAGCAGGTAGCGCACGCTCGGCTCGATGTCGCCGGCCTGCTCGAAGCGCATCGCCAGCTCGGCCGCGACCGGTGCGCAGTGGGGGATCCAGGCGGTCTCCTGGCGCCGCGCGATGCGCCCTTGCCATTCGCTACGGCGGCTGCGGCTGATGCGCTCGTCGATGCCGTGCCAGTACAGGGCATGCAAAAAAGCGTAGCCGGAGGCCACCGTACCGTCTGGCCAGGCCACCGGTGCCCACGGTCGCAGAAAGCGGTCATGCTCGGCGAGCTGGGCGCAGCGATCTTCGACCTCGGCGGTGTCTAGCTGCAGCGCCGCTGCGACCGAGGCCGCTGAAAAATCAGTGCCCGCCACGGCGGCCGCTTCGATCAGACGGCGGTCGGCGGCATCGAGGTTGGCGAACTGGTGCTGCACCAACTGGCGCAGGCTCTCCGGCAGGTCGGTCGCCAGTTCAGCGAGGCGGACCTTCAGCCGCCAGCCGCCTGATTCGGGTTCGAGCAAGCCGCGCCGCACCAGGTCGGCAACAAGGGTAACGACGAACAGCGCATTGCCCTCGGTGCGCCGGTGCACGAACGCCGCCAGCGCCTCGACCGAAACACCGCTGAGGGTACCGAAACGCTTCGACAGCAGCGCCGCAATGGTGGCCACGTCGAGCAACCCGAGCGCCAGCTCGCGCGCTTGATCGCGTTGTGCGAGAAGTGGCGCCAGGCCGTGCAGCGGCGACTCGTTGTGGCGCGCATCGGTGGGCCTGAAACTGGCCACGATGAACAGCCGCGCCGGCTGCGGCCGCCCGGCGATGAACGACAGCGCGGTCAGGGTCGAGGGGTCGCTCCAGTGCAAGTCCTCCAGCCACAGCATCACCGGTCGTTCCCCGGCCAGCACCTCGAGGGCCTGGGCGATCTCGCGCAACATGCCCTGCGCGGAGCTGGCCACGCTGGCCTGCGGCGGCCCGGATGCCTGCGCCGGCCCGGCCAGCCAGGGCAGCTGCGCCAGCCAGCCCGGCGCGTAGCGCGCGAGCAGCTCGCGTAGCGGCGCGGCGCCGACCTGTGGAGTCAGGTTCTCGAGTGCTTCGAGCAGCGGCAGGAAGGCCTCGCCGGTGCCGTACTGCTCGATGCAGCGCCCCTGCGCTGCCCACAGGTCGCTGTGGCCTGCTCGGCGCTGGAGAAAGGCCTCGACAACGGCCGTCTTGCCGATGCCAGCCTCGCCAGTGACGAATACCTGCTGGGGCCTGCGGCTGCGGGCCGGGGCGCGCGCTGCGTCGTGCATGGCTAGCTCGCTCTCGCGCGCGACCAGGGTGTTGGTTGGCGCTGCCTCCGGCAGCCCCGGGTCC
>JBBRBW010000052.1:0-30118 GCA_038205425.1 Burkholderiales bacterium
CCCGTCGCGGGCCGGCGTCAGGCGGGACAAGGCCAAGCGCGTGACGCAGCGCCAGCGCAAGACGCGCCTGGCCGGCAAGCCGGCTGCGCCGCTGGCCGGGCCGCCCGCCGCCGCGCCGGTGGCGCCGCCGTCGACGCTGGCTGCCCAACCGACCGTGACGCTGATGGCCAGGCTGTGGCCGATGCGCTGGTGACAGCGGACGATCCCGGAGACACCATGCACAGAGACCCCCTCCCCGAAGGCGCACTGACCTTCGACCTGCCGGGCTACGCCTGGCCGACCCCCGACCTCGCGGTCTACCCCGCGCCGGTGGCACCGGCCAGCGCGCCGGGCTGCACCGTCGAGGGCATGAACGGCAACCTCATCGAGGGCCTGCTCAGCCTGTTCGACCCCGAGCAGGGTCTGCTGCAGCTGCGCCTGCCGACGCAACGCCGGCCGCTGCCGCTGCGGCTGGAGCAGTTCCGCCGCCTGCGCCTGACCGAACCGCTGCAGCCCGCCGACCTGCTGGTCGACGCCGCCGACCTGCCGCAACTGCCGTTCACGGTGCTGCTGAAGAACGGCCCGGCCTGGCAGGGCACCACGGTCGGCGCACGCGAGGAAGACTGGGGCCTGTTCCTCTTCGAGCCGCTGGACGACACCGGCCACCTGCGACGCTGGTTCGTGCCGCGCGCGGCCTACGAACACGCCGAGATCGGCATCCGCATCGGCCAGGCGCTGGTGGAACAACACTCGGCCACGCCCGACCAGATCCGCGAGGCGCTGGCCGAACAGGAAGCGCTGCGCAGCCGCAAGCTCGGCGACATGCTGGTCGGGCGCCAGATCATCACGCCCGAGGAACTGGGCGCGGCCATCGAGGAACAGGCGCGCATGCCCATGGTGCGCATCGGCCAGGCGCTCACCGCCTTGGGATTCATCAGCGAGGCGCAGCTCGAAGACGCGCTGGTGCAGCAGCGCAACGACCGCAGCGTGCCGCTGGGCGAACTGCTGGTGCGCAAGGGCATGGTCTCGCGCGTCGACCTGCAGACGGCGCTGGCGCGCAAGATGGGCTATCCGCTGGTCGACGTGCTGAAGTTCCCGCCCGACGCCGAGGCCGTGACGCGCCTGCCTTATGCGGCGGCCACGCGTGTGCCGGCGCTGCCGCTGATGATGCGCGCCGGCCGGCTGGTGGCGGCGGTGGAGGACCCCAGCAACCGCGGCCAGATCGACGAGCTGGAGTTCGCCGCGCAGTGCAAGGTGGTGCCGGTGCTGGCACGCACGGGTGTGCTGCTGGGCGCCATCGACCGCGCCTACGAAAAGGTGGGCGCGGCCGAGTTCACGCCGCGCGGCAACTTCGACATCGACCGCCCGATCGAGTTCGACGCCGGCGACGCCGGCCGGCTGCTGGCTTCGATGGAGAAGGTCGACGCCCACATCGAGGACAGCGACGAAAGCACGCTCGAGCAGAGCGACAACACGCTGGTGCGGCTCATCAACTCGATGATCGTCGAGGCCCATACACAAGGCATCAGCGACATCCACGTCGAATGCCCACCGGGCCGCGAGAAGGTGCTCATCCGCTTCCGCAAGGACGGCCGGCTGCGGCCCTACCTGGAGCTGCCGTCGAACTACCGCAGCGCGATGATCGCGCGGCTGAAGATCATGTGCGACCTCGACATCAGCGAGCGCCGCAAGCCGCAGGACGGCAAGATCAACTTCGGCAAGTTCGTGCCGGGCATGCGCCTGGAACTGCGCGTGGCCACCGTGCCGACACAGAGCAACCTGGAGGACGCGGTGCTGCGCCTGCTGGCGTCGAGCCGCGCGATACCGCTGGAAAACCTGGGTCTGTCGACGTCCAACTTCGAGCACCTGAAGCTGGCCGTGCAGCGGCCCCACGGCATGCTGCTGTGCGTAGGCCCCACGGGCTCGGGCAAGACGACGACGCTGCACTCGCTGCTGGGCAGCATCAACACGCCGGACCGCAAGATCTGGACTGCCGAAGACCCGGTGGAGATCACCCAGCCCGGGCTGCGCCAGGTGCAGGTGAACCCGCGCATCGAGTGGACCTTCGCCAAGGCGCTGCGCGCCTTCCTGCGCGCCGACCCGGACGTCATCATGGTCGGCGAGATACGCGACCAGGAGACCGCGCAGGTGGCCATCGAGGCCAGCCTCACCGGCCACCTGATGCTCAGCACGCTGCACACCAACAGCGCGGCCGAGACCGTGACGCGCCTGCTCGACATGGGCATGGACCCGTTCAACTTCGCCGACGCGCTGCTGGGCGTGCTGGCGCAGCGCCTGGTGCGCCGCCTGTGCACGCAATGCCGCGTGGCGCGTGAGGCGACGCCCGAGGAAGAGGAAGAGCTGCTGCACGACTGGCAGCACGCGATGCACGGCGCCGACAACGCGCCCGGCCGCCACGAGTTGCTGGCCGACTGGCGCAAGCGCTTCGGCACCGAGGGCCGGCTGACGCACTACCACGCGCCGGGCTGCGAGCACTGCAGCCACACCGGCTACCGCGGCCGCGCTGCGGTCCATGAGCTGATGATGGTCAGCCGCGGCCTGCGTCACCTCGTGCAGACCGGGAAGCGCGCCGACGAACTGCAGCGCCACGCCCAGGGCGAGGGCATGCGCACGCTGCGCCAGGACGGCATCGAGAAGGTGCTGGCCGGCGTCACGTCGATCGAGGAAGTGCGGGCCAACTCCTAGGCGCCCGGCCCGCGGGGCGCTGCCGTGCCGGCGGCGCGCCCGCCACCGGCACGGCCAGCCGGGCTCACTTCACCGCCGACATCAGCACACGCTCGCCGCGCTGCTGCGCGATGCGTTGCACCAGCACGCTGAACGACGGTGCTGTGCGCAAGGCTGTGTAGCGTGCCAGCGCGGCATCGTGGCGCGGCGTATAGACGGCCGATTCCTCGCCTTCCTGCAGCGCTTCCAGGCCGCTTTCGCGCCAGATCTGCAGGTCGGCCAGGACTTCGGCACGCGTCAGCGGCGGCGCTGCAGCGGTGTTGGCACCGTCAGCGGCGCAGGCCAGGGTTGTGGAGCCCGCGCACAACAGCGTCGCGAGAACGGAAGTCAGTTTCGGGAGCATCATGGCCATTCCTTTCGAGGGTGGAAATGGAGCGGCGCCAGCACTGCGGCGAGACCGCCCGTCGCTCGAAGCCCACCGGCCCCGAGGGCTCCTATGCGCGGCGATGTCGACATGCACAAGGTAGGCGCGGCAGCCTGCCTGGCCATCGTCCCGGCTGATGAAAAGTGGCGCTGCACGTCCATCACCTTGATGAACGCCAGGCCGGCCCGCGGCACGGCAGGCGGGTTCGGCTCAGCTCAGCTCGGCAGCGGGAGCGGCCGCGCGGGCGTGAGCTCGGCCGCGGCGTGTTCGAGCAAGCCCATGCGTTCGGCCCAGTCGACGATCTCCAGCCGCCCGTCGGCGTGTTCCACCAGCGCCGTCAGGCTCTCGACCCAGTCGCCGTCGTTGCAGTAGAGCACGCCTTCGATGCTGCGCATCTCGGCATGGTGGATGTGGCCGCAGACGACGCCCTGCAGCCCGCGGTGACGCGCCTCGCGTGCGACGGCGGCCTCGAAGTCGCCGACATAGCTCACCGCGCGCTTGACCTTGAGCTTGAGGAACTTGGACAGGCTCCAGTACGGCAGCCCGAGCCGCGCGCGCAGCGAGTTGAAGTGGCGGTTGATGCGCAGCGTCAGCTCGTAGGCCCAGTCGCCCACGTGCGCCAGCCACTTGGCGCACTGGATGATGCCGTCGAAGTGGTCGCCATGCGTGACCCACAGGCGGCGGCCATCGGCGGTGAGGTGCACACACTCCTCGGCGACGTCGATGCCGCCGAAGGTGTGGCCCAGGTACTTGCGCGCGAACTCGTCGTGGTTGCCGGGCACGAAGATCACGCGTGTGCCCTTGCGCGCCTTGCGCAGCAGCTTCTGCACGACGTCGTTGTGGGCCTGCGGCCAATACCACTGCCGCTTCAGCTGCCAGCCGTCGATGATGTCGCCCACGAGGTAGAGCGTCTCGCACTCGACGCTGCGCAGGAACTGCAGCAGCGCCACCGCCTGGCAGCCGGGCGTGCCGAGGTGCAGGTCGCTGATCCATACCGTGCGCACGCGCAGGCGCGGCGCGGCTGGCGCTTCACCTTCGGCGTCGGCATCGCCGCCGGGAAAACCGGCGTCGAGGGCTGCAGGCAGGGTGTCGGTGAGGGCGTCGCGTCGCATGGCGCCTGACATGTTGGGCGTCGCTCGAGACGTGGCCATGACAGGCGCGCGTCAGGCCGGTGACGTGGCGCCGGCGCTGCAGCGGCCGGCTGCGGCGGCCTCGCCATTGGCCGCGCGGGCCTGCAGCAGCTGCTCGACGATCTGCGGCACCTCGAAGACGGCGCGGTTGTGCACGCTGCGCACACGCGCCTGGAAGGCCGGCAGCCCGGCCAGCAGTTCGTCCACCGCCGCGCCCACGTCGCGGAAGCTGCGCTTCACGATGCCGAGTCCCTGGCTGCGCACCCATTCGGTGTTCCAGCGTTCCTGCGGCATGGTCCAGGCATTGCGCGTGACGATCACCGGCAGCCCCAGGTGCACGGCCTCGCTCAGGCTGCCGGGGCCGGGCTTGCCGATGAAGAAGTCTGCGCAGCGCATCCAGCGTGCCACGTCGGGTGTGTGGCCGACCACGATGCGGGGTGCCAGCGGCGCAGGGTCGGCGGCCGCCTGCGCTCGCAGTTCCTCGGCCAGCGCCTCGTTGCGGCCACACATCAGGATCAGCGGTGTTTCGGGCAGTGCCGCGGCAATGCGCTTCATCACGCGCGAGCCCGTGCCGCCGAAGAGCACCAGGCCGGTGGCGCGGCCGTCCAGGCCCAGGCGCGCGCGGTCGCTGGCTGGTTCGAAGGCCGCTGGCAGGTGGAATTCGGGGCGCAGGATCATGCCGCTGCTGCGGTGCACACGCGAAGACGGCACGCCCGCGGCCAGCGCCTGCTGCGCGGCATGGGCCGTGCCGCAGACGACATGCTGCGTGGTGCCGGGCTCGATCCAGAAGCTGGGCGGGTGGTCGGCCATGTCGGTGAGCACGGTGACGAACGGCACGCCGGGGCACGCCAGCGCCAGGCTGTCGTGCAGCGCGCGGTTGAAGTTGGGCACCAGCGAGACCACCAGGTCGGGCTGGGTGGCCGCCCAATGCCGCGCCAGGCGCTGCACGAGCAGCGTGTGGCCCAGGCGGATGACGGCCTGCAGCAGCTTCAGTTCCTGCGCCAGGCCGAGCGTGAAGCCGCTGGCCAGCCGCTTGTTGTAGAGGTCCTCGGGCTCGATGCCGGTGACACGACGGAACAGCGCCGCCGGGTCGAGCACCTCGGTCAGCTGGACCTTGCGCACCTGCCACGGCCGGCCCTGCGCCAGCATCACCTGTTCCAGCGCCTGCGCCGCGGCGCGGTGGCCACCGCCGGCGTTGAACCACACCAGGTCGACCGTGGTCATGGTCGGTGTGCCGGCAGCCGCATCAGCGCCTGCCCCATGCGGATGTGCTGACCGGTGGCGATGCCGGGGGCCAGCGTGTATCCCGCCGGCGCGAAGACGATGATGGTCGAGCCGTGCTCGAACCAGCCGAGCTCCTCGCCTTTCTTCACGGCGTGATGGCACGGCAGCTCGTTCGGCCCCGGCCAGCGCAGGTGCAGCAGCAGGTCCAGAAAGTGCAGCCGGATGCTGGCCACCAGGATGGCCGCCACCGGCACCAGCGCCAGTGGGGTGCCGTCCTGCAGCCGCAGGCGGATCACCGCGCGCTCGTTGCGGCAGAACAGCCCCTGCACCCGCTTCAGCGCCACCGGGTTGACGTTCCAGGTGTCGCCGGCGAGGTAGCTGACGTGTTCGATGCACGCATCGTGCGGCGCGTGGAAGCGGTGGTACATGCTGGAGGTGAGCCGCAGCGTGACGTAGCTGCCGCCCTCGAAGGGCGCGGCGCGCGCCGCGCGGCCGAAGAGATCGGCCATGCGGTAGGGCGAGCCCTTGGCCTGCAGCACCAGGCCCTGGTGCACCGTGCCGCAGGCACCGACGATGGCGTCGCAGGGGCTGGCCAGCACTTCGGGGGCCATGTCGACGACGCGCGCGCCGGGCTTCAGTTCACGCGTGAAGCAGTCGTGCAGGCTGGCGAAGTGCTGCTGCTTGGCTTCCGACAGGTCGAGCTCGGTGAACAGCCGCCACATCGCGATCGACGCACGGCACACCCACGGGTTGCGGATCTTGCTGAACCAACCCATGAAGCGCGTCAGCGCGATACGCGGCACACGGTTGGTGAGCAGGAAGTTCAGGTCTTCCTGCAGTAGCAGGCGGTCGCGCAGGGTGGCAAGGGTCATACAGCCATGCTCGACACGACCCATGACGGCGCCGTGACCCATCGCGGTCAGAACCGTGACAGGCGCACACGCCGCTGCGCCTTCATCAGACTGTCAAGGCCGGCCTGTACAACGGGGCGCTTCGACACCGACGAGGCCGAGATGAACGAAACCCTGGTCCTGAGTGCCCTGGCCCTGGCCTCGGTGGCCGCGCTCGCGCCGGCGGCGCGGCAGCGGCTGGAACTGTCGCTGGCCAAGCACCCGTCGCTGACCGGCCACTCGCGCATGGCCAAGCGCGTGGCGCGGCTGGTGCCGGGCTACAGCTACGACGCAGCGCGCTTTTTCGGCAGCGACGGCGCACCCGCCGACGTGCAGGCACAGCGGCGTGACGGTTTCATGCGGCTGGCCGAGGTGCTGAACACGCGGCACGCGAAGTCGATCGAGGCGACGAAGCACACGCGCGAGATGCTCAGCGACCTGCAGTTCACCGGCGCCTACCGCGTGCCCTTCCAGTACAGCCCCTTCCTGCGCCAGCACCTGGCCGTGGGCGCCTTCGTGCAGCGCACCGACGGCGTGACCGTGACCGACCTCGACGGCCAGACCTTCTACGACCTCAGCGGCTCCTACGGCGTCAACGTCTTCGGCCATGACTTCTACAAGAGCTGCATCGCCGAAGGCGGCGCGCGCGTGGCCGAGCTCGGCCCGATGCTCGGCAGTTACCACCCGGCGGTGGCGTGGAACGTCGAGCAGCTGCGCCGCATCTCTGGGCTGGACGAGATCAGCTTCCACATGAGCGGCACCGAAGCCGTGATGCAGGCCGTGCGCCTGGCGCGTTATCACACCCGGCGCAAGTACCTCGTGCGCTTCAGCGGCGCCTACCACGGCTGGTGGGAGGACGTGCAGCCCGGCCCCGGCAACCCGCTGCCGCCGGGCAACACCTACACGCTGAAGGAGATGGACGAAGACACGCTGCGTGTGCTGCGTCGGCGCAAGGACATCGCCTGCGTGCTGGTGAACCCGCTGCAGGCGCTGCACCCGAACAAGTCGGCCTCTTCGGACAACACACTGCTCGACAGCAGCCGCCGCGCCCACTTCGACCGCGCCGCCTACACGGCCTGGCTGCAGCAGCTGCGCCGGGTGTGCAGCGAACGCGGCATCGTGCTGATCTTCGACGAGGTGTTCATGGGCTTCCGCCTCGCGCCGGGCGGCGCGCAGGACTACTTCGGCGTGCGCGCCGACATGGTGACCTACGGCAAGACGCTGGGCGGCGGGCTGCCGGTGGGCGTGGTCTGCGGCAAGGCGGCGCTGATGAAGCGCTACCGCGAAGACCGGCCCGCCGACATCTGCTTCGCCCGCGGCACCTTCAACGCCCACCCCAGCGTGATGGGCGCGATGCAGGTCTTCCTGGAACGCCTGCACAGCGCGCCGGTGCGAGCGATGTACGAAGACGCCGACGCCACCTGGAACCGGCGCGCGGCACAGTTCAATGCCGCGCTGCACGACGCAGGCCTGCCGGTGCAGGTGGCCAACCTGCACAGCGTGTGGACGGTCTTCTACACGCAGCCGTCACGCCACAACTGGATGCTGCAGTTCTACCTGCGCGTCCACGGCCTGCACCTCAGCTGGGTGGGCACCGGGCGGCTGATCTTCAGCCTGAACTACACGCAGGACGAATTCGACGAGGTGCTGCGCCGCTTCGTCGCCGCAGCGCTCGAGATGCAGGCCGACGGCTGGTGGTGGCAAGACGATGGCCTGACGAACAAGACCATCCGCCGCGGGCTGCTGCGAGAGATGCTGAGCCAGCGCTTCTAGCGCCGCAGGCGAGGGGCGGCTTGCGGCCCGTTGCGCACGTTGGCGACGTCTTGCGCTGTCTCGGCCTTTCGAGGTGCGTTGCTTGACGTAGGCCGGGGTTCCGGCCCGGCGGCCGACTCCCTTTCTTTGCGGGTGCAAAGAAAGGAAGCAAAAAAAGCACCTTCAATACGGCCCACCTCCTGAGCCGATGTCACCGATCGCTGCGCTCAAGCCGCTGCTGCGCGCGATCTCGCGAAGCCTCGCTCGACAGACTGGCCCGGCCAGACCGTGGCGGCCCTGTGCACGGTCATGCTGTCGCGGGGCAAGGCTGTTCGCGCTTGGCTGCGCCGTCGCAATGCCCGCCGTGGCGTCGCAGGCCAAGGTGGTCTCTTTGAGATATGGGCACCCGGCCTGCGCCTCCAGGGCGTTCGACAGCACGTCGGTGCTGGCGTCGCCGCAAGCCGCCGCCCAAGACCCGCATCAGCGCCCGCGCGCGTGGTGCATCGGGTCGATCAGCTCGCCGCGCAGCAGGGCCAGCGGCGCGCGCCAGTAGAGCATCGCGTCGTGGAAGGGGTCGGTGAGGATCTTCGTCGCCCACACCAGGCCGGTCTGCACGTCGTAGAGAAAAAACAGGTGCACCGTGCGGAACAGCAGCCCGCCCACGCCCAGCGCCAACCAGGCGATGCCCACGTCGTGCAGCCAGCCCTCGATGCCGACCGCCGGTGCAATCAAACCGCCCATCGAAGGCGACGACCACAGCAGCACCGGCATCGCCACCCACACCGCCATCAGGACAATCTTGCGGCGCAGGTTGTAGCCGACCTTGATCTCTTCCTTGTGTTCGTGCGTGGCCCGGTTGATGTGGTCGTAGCCCTTGGGCTCGAAGAAGAAATGGCCGGCCTGGCGTGTCGTCATGCTCACGCCCCAGGCCAGCAGCGCGGCAGCGGCCGGGTCGATGAACAGCAGCGCGTAGGCGGCCATGAAGCTCAGCGCGCTGACGAAGTGCAGCGCCTGGTTGATGCGGCTGTGGTGGTAGTAGCGGTGGTCGTCCCAGCGCTGCGTGGACAGGGCTTGCAGGAATTCGCTCAAGTGCGGCTCCGGTGGAAGTTTTGCGTGACCGCATCGTGAACACGGGGCGTGAACACGCGGTGAACGGCGCGTGAAGCTCCTGTGACGTGGCGCGCCCGCTGCAGCCGCCCTGCCCGCTGTCATCGAACTGTTGCGCGACGTCGCCACCATCGGGGCATGGCCCAGACGCAAGCGGACACCATCGTGGTCGACGACTACCTGCCGGCGCGGCGCTCGCTGCGCGTGGCCGTCGTCACCGAGACCTACCCCCCCGAGGTCAACGGCGTGGCGGCGACCATCGCACGTGTCGTCGACGGCCTGCGCCAGCGCGGGCACCAGTTGCAGCTGGTGCGGCCGCGGCAGGAAGGCACGCAGCTCGGCAGCGCCTCTGCGCTGCTGCCCACGCAACCGCTGGACGAAGTGCTGCTGCGCGGACTGCCGATTCCGCGCTACCCGCAGCTGAAGATGGGCCTGCCGGCACGCAGCGCGCTGCTGCGGCTGTGGACGGCGCGGCGGCCCGACGTCGTGCACCTCGTCACCGAAGGGCCGCTGGGCTGGTCGGCGCTGCAGGCGGCGTGCAAGCTGCGGTTGCCGGTGGTCAGCGACTTCCGCACCAACTTCCACGCCTACAGCGCGCACTACGGCGTGGGCTGGCTGCGCGCACCGGTGATGGCCTATCTGCGCAAGTTCCACAACCGCACGGCCTGCACGATGGTGCCCACGGCTGCGCTGCAACGTGAACTCGCCGCGGCCGGCTTCGAGCGCCTGCGTGTGGTGGCGCGCGGTGTCGACACCCGCCTCTTCGACCCCGCGCGGCGCAGCGAGGCACTGCGCGCCAGTTGGGGTGCGGCGCCCGAGACGCTGGTGGCGCTGTGCGTGGGACGCCTCGCGCCGGAGAAGAACCTGGGCGCGGTGGTGGCCGCCGCCGAAGCCATGGCTGCCGCACTGGGCGCCAGCGCGCAGGGTGAGGCACCGCGCCTGCGCCTGGTGCTGGTGGGCGACGGCCCCGAACGTACGCGCCTGCAGCAGCGCTGCCCCGATGCTGTCTTCGCGGGCTTGCGCCGCGGCGAGGACCTGGCCGCGCACTACGCATCGGCCGATGTCTTCCTCTTCCCCAGTACCACCGAGACCTTCGGTAACGTCGTGCCCGAAGCCATGGCCAGCGGGCTGGCCGTGCTGGCCTACGAGCATGCCGCGGCGGGGCAGCTCATCCGCGATGGCGACAACGGCCTGCTCGCGCGCCTGGACGACACGGCCGCTTTCTGCAGCGCCGCGCAGCGCCTGGCCGGCGCGCCGCTGCGCGTGCGTGCACTGGGGCTGCAGGCGCGGGCCACGGCCGCGCAGCTGGGCTGGGGCTGCATCGTCGAGGCCGTCGAGAGCGAATACGCCACGGCAATGGCGGGTGTGGAAGGCGCAAAAGGCGACGCGGCCTGGTCCCCGGTCCTGCCGCTGGTCTGACACGGCCGTTGCGTTGTGTTTGCCAGCGCACCGAAATCAGCAGGGGATACGCCTAAGGTACGTCGGACCGGGTGGTCTGTCGACCATCGCGCACAACCCCTGCGAACACGAGGACACCCCATGAAGCTCTCCCCCCTGATCGTCGCCCTGCTCATCCCGCTGGCCTTGGTTGCCTGTGAAAAACCCACCGTGGTGAACATGCCGGCCACCCCGGTGGCCGTGCCCGGACCCGCCGGGCCGACCGGCGCCACTGGCAGCACCGGCAGCACCGGAAGCACCGGCAGCACCGGAAGCACGGGGAGTACTGGCGCAACCGGTAGCCAGGGCTACGACGGCAACACCGGCCGCACCGGTGCGACCGGCAGCACGGGCAGCACAGGCGCTACCGGCAGCCAGGGCTACGACGGCATGAAGGGCGACACCGGCAAGTCCGGCTCGGGCACGACAGTGATCGTGGTGCCGGCCGCTTCGTCACCGACCCGCTGAACGACCTGCGCCCGAGCGGCCGCTGGGCTGCCCGGGTGAACACGGCGCAGGGCCGGCGCTGACTGGACTGGTACCCTTTCGCGGTACACGCTCAGGCGCGCGCCCGGCGCGACGCCACCCCGTGCTCGCGCCAGACCAACGCGCCGACCACGACCGCCACCATCACGCCCAAACCCGCCATCAGGCTGCGGATGTCGGCGCCCGCCTTCAGCAGGCCGGCGTAGGCCGCGAGCATGAAGAGAACACTGAGGTTCTCGTTGAAGTTCTGCACCGCGATCGAACGCCCCGCGCTCAGCAGCACGTGGCCACGGTGCTGCAGCAGCGCGTTCAGCGGCACCACCAACGCGCCGCCCAGTGCGCCCACCAAGGCCAGCAGCGGCAGCGCCGCGGGCCAGCTGTCCACCGCCGCCACCAGCGGCACCAGCGCGCCCATCAGCACGCCCAGCGGCAGCACACGTGCCGCCGCGGCCAGCGCGACGTGGCGCGCCGCCACCGCCGCACCGCCAACGATGCCGACGGCCACCACCGCCTGCAGGTAGGCGGCCTGATCGAGCGGCAGGCCGAGGCTTTCGCCCGCCCAGCGCAGCACGGCGAACTGCAGCACCGCAGCCACGCCCCAGAACAGCGTCGTCGCGGCCATCGACAGACCGCCTTCCGCGTCGGCCCACAGCCGACGCTGCGCACGCCAGAAGGCACGCCATAACGCCCGCGGTGCACGGTGGGCGCGGCGGTAGCGTGCGCCGCTGCCCGGTATGCCCAGGTTCAGCAGCGCGGCCAGCGCATAGGCCACCAGCAGCAGCGCCGCGGCCACCTGCAGCGCGCCCTGGCCGGGCCAGTAGCGCCGGGCAAGGGTGTCGGCCCAGCCCGCCGCCCAGGGGCTGACCAGAACGCCGCCGAGCACGGCACCCATCAGGATGGCGCAGACGGTGGACACCTCGATCCAGCCGTTGGCCGCCACCAGCTGCCGCGGCGCCACCATCTCGGTCACCAGCCCGTACTTCGCCGGCGCATAGGCCGCGGCGCCGATGCCGATGATGGCGAAGGCGGCCAGCGGGTTCAGCCCCGCCAGCAGCGCCGCCACGCCCACCACCTTCAGCGCGTTCATGGCCATCATCACGCGCTGCTTGGGCCAGGCGTCGGCAAGCGGGCCGACAAAGGGCGCCAGCACGACGTAAGCGATGGTGAAGTTGAACTTCAGCAGCGGCGCCCACCACAGCGGGTGCCCCTGCTGCTGCAGCAGCGCGATGGCCACGATGAGCAGCGCGTTGTCGGCCAGCGCCGAAACGAACTGTGCCGCGATGAGCAGGTGGAAGCCTGGCGGCATGCGTCCCGTCCGGTGATGACGGGGCCATTTGAGCGCCATTGGATGAGCCGCCGATGACGGTCCGGCGTCAGCGCCGTGACAGCCTGCAGCAGGCCGTCCGTGGGCTCAGGGTTATGCCTAGGTTTGCATAGGTGGGGGCTCACCACAATCGCCGCGAGGTCGGTCACGGCGTGCATATGTCTGCGGCCGTCGCCGACCCCTCGAAACCAGCGGAGAGACAGCGCATGCAGAAGAGCCTCCACATCAACGCCGAGAAGTGCACCGGATGCCTTCAGTGCGAAATGGCGTGTTCCTACGAAAACTACGGCGTCTTCGCGCCGGCCAAGTCGCGCATCAAGGTGTTCGACTTCCACGACACCGGCAAGAAGGTGCCCTACACCTGCACGCAGTGCGACGAGGCCTGGTGCCTGCACGCCTGCCCGGTGGAGGCCATCACCGTCGACAAGGCCACCGGCGCCAAGGTCGTCAACGACAGCACCTGCGTCGGCTGCAAGGTCTGCACCATCAGTTGCCCCTTCGGCACCATCAACTACGTGCAGGAAACCGGCAAGGTGCAGAAGTGCGACCTGTGCGGCGGCGAGCCCGCCTGCGCCGACGCCTGCCCCACCGGCGCCATTACCTACATTGACGCCAACTGGACCGGTCTGGACAAGATGCAGGCCTGGGCAAACAAGCTGGGCAACCAGCAAAGCGTTTAAGGAGCCACCGATGTCCTGGGCTGGAAAGATCCTCCGTGTCGACCTGAGCGCCGGCACCGTCAAATCCGAACCGCTGAACATGGCTTGGGCCAGGGAATACCTGGGCTCGCGCGGCCTGGCGTCCAAGTACCTGTGCGAAGAGCTCGACCCCAAGGTCGAAGCGCTGGCACCGGGCAACAAGATCATCTGGGCCACCGGCCCGCTGACCGGCACCATGGCCAGCACCGGCGGCCGCTACACCGTCGTCACCAAGGGCCCGCTGACCGGGGCGATTGCCTGCAGCAACAGCGGCGGCTACTGGGGCGCCGAGCTGAAGATGGCCGGCTGGGACATGGTGATCTTCGAGGGCAAGTCACCGAAACCCGTTTACCTGTACATCAACGACGACGTGGCCGAACTGCGTGACGCCGGCCATCTGTGGGGCGGCACGGTCTGGCACACCGAAGAGCAGCTCAAGAAGGACCACCAGGACCCGCTGCTGCGCATTTCCAGCATCGGCGGCGCGGGCGAGCACCAGGTGCTGTTCGCCGCCGTCGTCAACGACCTGCACCGCGCCGCCGGGCGCAGCGGCGTCGGCGCCGTGATGGGCAGCAAGAACCTCAAGGCCATCGCCGTGCGCGGCACCAAGGGCGTCGGCAACCTGCACGACGCCAAGGAGTTCATGCGCGTCACGGCCGAGAAGAAGAAGATCCTGCACGACAACGCCGTCACTGGCCAGGGCCTGCCCACCTACGGCACCCAGGTGCTGATGAACGTCATCAACGAGATGGGCGCGCTGCCCACGCGCAACCACCGCGACGTGGCCTTCGAAGGCGCCAAGGACATCTCGGCCGAAGCCATGGCCACGCCGCGCGCCACCGACGGCAAGAAGCCGCTGGTGACGAACCAGGCCTGCTTCGGCTGCACCATCGCCTGCGGCCGCATCCAGAAGATAGACCAGGGCCACTACACGGTGAAGAACCAGCCGCAGTACTGGGGTGCTTCGGGCGGCCTGGAATACGAAGCGGCCTGGGCACTGGGCGCAGCCAACGGCGTGAAGGACCTCGACGCGCTGCAGTACGCCAACGTGCTGTGCAACGAACACGGCATGGACCCCATCACCTTCGGCGCCACCATCGGCGCCGTGATGGAGCTCTACACCCTGGGTGTGCTGACAAAAGAACAGATCGGCATCGACGCACAGTTCGGCAGCGCCGAGGCACTGACCCACTTCGCCGAGATCACCGCCAAGGGCGAAGGCTTCGGCAAGGAGATCGGCCAGGGCAGCAAGCGCCTGTGCACGAAGTACGGCCATCCCGAGCTGAGCATGAGCGTGAAGGGACAGGAATTCCCGGCCTACGACAGCCGCGGCATCCAGGGCATGGGCCTGGCCTACGCCACCAGCAACCGCGGCGCCTGCCACCTGCGCGGCTACACGGTGGCCAGTGAAGTGCTGGGCATCCCGGTCAAGACCGACCCGCTCAGCGCCGAAGGCAAGCCCGAACTCGTCATCGCCTTCCAGGACGCCACCGCGGCCTTCGACTCGGCCGGCATCTGCATCTTCACCAGCTTCGCCTGGGGTCTGGCCGACGTGCAGCCGCAGGTGGCCGCCGCCTGCGGGCCCGAGTTCACGCTGGAAAACCTGAGCAAGATCGGCGAGCGCATCTGGAACATGGAGCGCGACTTCAACAACCGCGCCGGCTTCACGAGCAAAGACGACACGCTGCCGCCGCGCCTGCTGAACGAACCCGCCAAGACCGGCCCGGCCAAGGGTCTCGTCAACAAGCTGCCCGAGATGCTGCCCAAGTACTACGCACTGCGCGGCTGGGACACCGATGGCCAGCTCAAGGCCGACACCCGCGAGCGACTGGGCCTCTGAGCCCCGCCGCAGTGATGACCCAGGGCGGTCCTCGGACCGCCCTTTCCGTTTGAGGACGCCCCATGCGACACATCATCCTCGGCGCCGGCCCGGCCGGCGTCATCGCCGCCGAGACGGTCCGCAAGCATGCTCCGCACGACGAGGTCTATCTCGTCGGCGACGAGCCCGAGGCGCCCTACTCGCGCATGGCCATCCCCTACCTGCTGTCGGGCAGCATCGGCGAGAGCGGCACCCACCTGCGCCACGCGCCGAACCACTACGAAGCGCTGGGCATCCAGCTCAAGCGCAACCGCGCCGTGCGTGTCGACACCGCGGCGCGCACCGTGACGATGGACGATGGCAGCGTGCACGGCTTCGACCGCCTGCTCATCGCCACCGGCTCCAGCCCGGCCACGCCGCCGATCCCCGGCATCGCCGGGCCCGGCGTGCACGCCTGCTGGACGATGGCCGATGCGCGCGCCATCGCTGCGCTGGCGAAGCCCGGCGCGCGTGTGCTGCAGATGGGCGCCGGCTTCATCGGCTGCATCATCATGGAGTCACTGGCCGCGCGCGGCGTGAAGCTCAGCGTGGTCGAGATGAGCGACCGCATGGTGCCGCGCATGATGGGCCCCACCGCCGGCGGCATGATCAAGGCCTGGTGCTTGAAGAAGGGCGTGAACGTGCACACCGGCGCGCGTGTCGAGGCCATCGAACGCGACGCCACGCTGGTCATGAAGGTGCGCCTGTCCACGGGCCAGGTGATCGAGGCCGACCTGGTCATCAGCGCCACCGGTGTCAAGCCCAACATCGGGTTCCTGCAAGACAGCGGCGTGCGCTGCCTGGTGGGCGTGCTGACCGACGAACACCTGCAGACCAGCGTGCCCGGCATCTACGCCGCAGGCGACTGCGCCGAGGCCTTCGACAAGGTGTCGGGCAAGACCATCGTCAGCGCCATCCAGCCCAACGCCGCCGAACAGGCACGCGTGGCCGCACTGAACATGGCCGGCAGGCCGACCGAACTGCGTGGTGTCACGCAGATCAACGTGCTCGACACCTTGGGCCTCATCAGCGCCAGCTTCGGCCTTTGGGATGGCCTGCCCGGAGGCCAGCATGTCGAGCTCACCGATCAGCAGGCATGCCGCCACCTCAGCCTGCAGTTCAGCGGCGACGTGCTGGTGGGCTGCAACGCCATCGGCTGGACGAACCACGTCGGCGTGATGCGTGGCCTGGTCGAAGGCCAGGTGCACCTGGGCCCATGGAAGGAAAAGCTGCTGGCCGACCCCACGCTGCTGATGGAAGCCTACCTGGCGTGTGCGCAGGCGCAGCACACGCACGCGCTGGTGCCGGCCTGAACGCCGCATGCAGATCACCTTCAAGCTCTACGCCAGCCTGGGCGAACACCTGCCCGTGGACAAGCGCCAGGGCAATGCGATGACGCTCGACGTGGCGCCCGGCGCCAGCATCCTGCAGGTCATCGAGCCCTTTGCGCTGCCGATGAAACTCGTGCACCTGGTGCTGATCAACGGCGTCTACGTGGCGCCCGAAGAACGCGCCACACGCACGCTGGCCGAAGGCGACGTGCTGGCCATCTGGCCGCCGATCGCAGGGGGCTGAGCGTGGACGAGAGCGCCCGGAAGGGCGCGAGCGCCTGGCGAAGGCCCGTCGGCGATTTCACGCCCGACGGGCTGACCGTGGACGAGAGCGCCCGGAAGGGCGCGAACGCCTGGCGAAGGCCCGTCGGCGATTTCACGCCGGCAGGCTGAGGCGCGCATGCGGCCCGAGGTGCCCGCCGCTTTCGAACGCGAACAGGGCTTCACCGACAGCGAATGGCAGCGCTGCCTGCCCGGCGCCGTGGGCGCGCATGCCCTGGCGCTGCCCGCGCCGGGGCAGGCCGTGGTCACGCTGGCCGGCGGACTGGGCACAATGCACCTGAGCTGGACCGTGCTGCCGCCGCGGCGCATCGCGTTGCTGAGCATGCCGCGGCTGGCGGTGCGCTACCGCTTCGACGGCACGGACGCCGGGGCGCGGCGCGAGTTCATGCGCTACTTCGACCTTTACACCCAGCGCGGCGGCGGCTGAAGCCCACGCTGCCGCAGCGCAGGAGCCCCGACACCATGCAGGCTTTCGATTACCAGACCCCCGCCACCGTGGACGCCGCCATGCAGGCCGCCGCGCGCGAAGACAGCAAGTTCATCGCCGGCGGCCAGACCCTGCTGCAGGCCATGAAGCTGGGGCTGATCGCGCCGACAGCGCTGATCGACCTGGGTGCCATCGCCGCGCTGAAGGGCATCGAGGTCGTCGACGGCGCGCTGCGCATCGGCGCCGGCTGCACACACGCCGAAGTGGCCGCGTCGCAGCTCGTGCGGCAACACATCCCGGCGCTGGCCGACCTTGCCGGCCAGATCGGCGACCGCCAGGTGCGCCACCGCGGCACGCTGGGCGGCAGCCTGGCCAACAACGACCCCGCCGCGTGTTACCCGGCCGCCGTGCTGGCACTGGGCGCCACGGTGCACACCCACCAGCGCCAGATCGCGGCCGACGACTACTTCCTCGGCATCTTCAGCACGGCGCTCGACGAAAGCGAGATGATCACCGCCGTCAGCTTTCCCATCCCCGAACACGCCGGCTGGCAGAAGTTCAAGCAGCCGGCGTCGCGCTTTGCGCTGGTGGGCGTGTTTGCCGCCAAGGGCCCCGCCGGCGTGCGCGTGGCGGTGACCGGCGCCGGCGCCCATGGCGTCTTTCGCGCCACCGGGCTGGAATCGCGCCTGGCCGCAGATTACCGCGCCGCCGCGCTTGCCGGCGCCAGCCTGTCGGCCACCGAACTCAACGACGACCTGCACGGCAGCGCTGCCTACCGAGCGGCGCTGATTCCCGTGCTGGCGGCGCGCGCGGTCGGTTGACGGCGCGGCGCGATCGACGTCCCGCGCTCAGCGCAGGCGCTGTGCCCACACCGCCTGCTGCACCGCCTGCCGCAGCACCTGTACGCGGCCGCGCCCCGCGGCCGCTGCCGGCGGCTGCACGGACTGCGCCATCAGCGGCACCTCGCGCTGCAGGAACAGGTGGCCGCCAATCAGCACATCGGCACGGCCGTCGCCGTTGACATCGGTCACGGCCACGGTGGCCGGGTCGAGCCCGGCGCCGCGGAAACTGTCGGGGTAGACCGCAGGCGCGGCCAGTGTGCCGTCGGCCTGCTGCAGCCGCAGCTCGAAGTCGAAGGCGCCGGCGGCAGCCAGGATGTCCAGCCGGCCGTCGCCGTTGACATCGGCCAGGACCGGCGCCGACGGAAACGGATCGGTGCTCAAGCGGCGCGGCGCTGCCAGTTGGCCGTCGCTGCGCTGCGCGAACACCGTCAGGCCCTGCGCAGGCGCGCCCACGAGATCGGCCCGGCCGTCACCGTCGATGTCGCCGATGGCCAGGTTGCCGGCAGACTCGTTGCCTCCGGTGAACAGCCACTGCGGCGCGCCGAAGCCGCCGTCGCCGGCCTGCAGCAGCAATGCCGCGGCGGCGAAACCGGGCAGGTTGTCCGAACTGACGACGATGTCGGGTCGGCCGTCGCCGTTGAGGTCGCCCACTGCCAGTCTGGCGCGGGTGGCGGCACCAACGGTGGCGTCGGCGGTCACCGAAGGCGCCTGCACGAAGCCTGACGGGCCGGCGTTGACCGACGCCGGGTCCACCGGCTCGCTGATGCGCAGCACGATGCTGCTGGCCAGGGCCACGTCGATGGTGCCTTCGACCGGGCTGGACGACACCAGCGCCGGCGCCGTGGCATCGACGCCGAAGTTCCAGCTCTGCGCCATGGCCAGCGCGTTGCCCACGCGGTCTTGCGCCGACGCGGCCAGACGCGCCACGTAGTCGCCGCTGGTCCAGCCTGCAGCCGGGCTGAACTGCAGACCGCGGTCGGCCACGCTCATGCTGCCGGCCACGACGCGGCCGGTGTTGTCCGTCACCTGCAACGCAGCCGCAAGCGTGGCGACATCCATGTCCTCGCTGAAGTCGATGCGGATCACCGCGTTCCGGCCCAGCACCGTGCCGGCTGGCAGCGCGGGGGCACTGGCGGTGGGCGCCACGCTCTCGCTGCGCAGGCTGCCCAGGGCGTAGGCGACAACACGCTGCGTCACCGTGCTCGGCGTGAGCCCGTCGCCGCGTGTGGTGGCCTCCGAGCGCACGCGGCCGACGCCGGGTGCAAACCAGTCGTCGCCGGTGGTGGTGACGGTGACCGTCTGCCCGGTCGCCGCCAGCCGCACCCGCACCACCGCCGTGGTGCGCAGGTGCAGGCAATCGGCCACACGCCCAGCCGGCGTGTCCTGGGCCTCGAGCCCGACCACCACGGCGTCGGCGCGCAGGTTGACATCGTCCGCGCGACCATCCAGATCGAAGTCCATCAGCGCGTTCAGCTGCTTGTCGGCGACGACATGCGTGTCGCCCACGCGCAGCGGGTAACGCAGCAACTGCACGGGACACACTGCTTCGGTCAGCGGGCTGGCGTCTTGGCCGGGAAACTCGCGCACGCCCTGGGCGTCTTCGACGAGCACGGTCTCCTCGTCCTCGGGGTCGTCGGACTGCTGCACAAAGCCGCTGACGCCGCCCACCGTGCGTGTGCCGGTGATGCGAACCGTCACCGGCCTCGTGAGCGAGGAGTCCTCGTAGATCCAGCGGTGGCCGACCTGCAACGGCAGGTAGCGGCGGGCAGACAGGTCGAGGCTCTGCGGCGTGGCGCCGCCGCCACCCCCGCCGCCGCCGCAGGCGGCCAGGACCAGGGACACCAGCAGCGCCGCGCTGCGCGGGTGCATGATCCTGGCGTACGAATTTTCGGATGCCATTCTCATCTCCCCGATGTCGCGGTCTGCCGCGATCGGCCGCGATCGGCCGCGATGATAGACACCCGCCTGCCGGATGCCGCCCGCGACCCGCATTGACCAGGCGCAGCCTGAGAGAATCCGCCGCAGCCATGAACCTGCCCACCAGCATCGACGACACCGCCACGCGGCTGCTGGCGCTGGACTACGTGCCCGAACGTGCACTGGCCACCACCGTTTTCCTGGCCCTGAAGCTGCAGCGCCCGCTGTTCCTGGAAGGTGAGCCCGGCACCGGCAAGACTGAGATCGCCAAGACCCTGGCCGCGATGCTGGGCCGGCCCCTCATCCGCCTGCAGTGCCACGAGGGCCTGGACCTGGCCGGTGCCGCCTACGAGTGGAACTACGCCAGGCAGATGCTGGAGATCCGCCTGGCCGAGACCGCCGGCCTGCAGCGCGGGCAGCTCGCCGACGAACTCTTCAGCGACCGCTTTCTCATCCGGCGTGCACTGCTGCAGGCCATCGATCCGGCCAACCCGGTGCCGCCGGTGCTGCTGATCGACGAGCTCGACCGCGCCGACGAACCTTTCGAAGCCTTCCTGCTCGAGGTGCTGTCCGACTTCCAGATCACCATCCCCGAGTACGGCACGGTGAAGGCGTTGACGCCGCCCATCGTGGTGCTGACCAGCAACCGCACGCGCGAGATCCACGACGCGGTGAAGCGCCGCTGCCTCTACCACTGGGTGGGCTTCCCTGACGCCGCGCGCGAGGCACAGATCCTGGCGCGCCGTGTGCCCGGCGCGCCGCAGTTGCTGTCGGCCGAGATCGTGGCTTTCGTGCAGAAGCTGCGCACGCTGGAGCTCTACAAGTTGCCGGGCATTGCCGAAACCATCGAATGGACACGTGCGCTGATGGCACTCGACGCGCTGGTGCTCGACCCCGAGACCATCAATCACACGCTGGGCGTGCTGCTGAAGTACCAGGACGACATCGCCAAGGTGCAGGGCAGCGAGGCTGCGCGACTGCTGGACCAATTGCGGCGTGAGAACGAAGCGGCGCGCTGAGGCGGCTTGCGGCCACTGCGCCCCGGCACGCCCTGCCCGTCCGCCATGCCGATGACCCGCGCCCCTGACGCCCCCAGCTTGCCCGGCCACCTGGCAGAGAACGTCATGCACTTCGGCCGCGTGCTGCGCTCGGCCGGCCTGCCGGTGCCCACCGACCGCATCCAGCTCGCGCTGGCCGCCCTGCAGGTGGCCGGGTTGGACAGCCGGCGCGACTTCCACGACACGCTGATGGCCTGCCTGCTCGACCGCGTGGAGCACCGCGAGCTCTTCGACCAGGGCTTCACGCTCTTCTGGCGCGACGCCGACCTGGCCGACCGCACGATGGCCCTGCTGCTGCCGCGTGTGCAGGCCAAGACCGAGACACCGCCGGCGCCCGAGAACCGGCGCCTGAGCGAGGCGCTCTTCCCGCACCAGCCGCACAACCCCCAGCCGTCGCTGCCCGAGCAGATCGAGCCCGATGCAAGCTTGACCTGGAACCAGCGCGAGCTGCTGCGCAAGGCCGACTTCGAGACCATGACCGCCGACGAGTGGCGCGCCGCCCAGGCCTTGCTGCGCAGCATGACGACCCTCTTCGAGCCCATCACCACACGCCGCCGCGAGCCCACGTCCGGCCCCGGCCGCCAGGCGCGTGTGGACGGCCGCGCCACGCTGCAGGCATTGGCGCGCCACGGCAGCGAACTCTGGCAGCTGCGCTGGCGGCGCCCGCGCCAACGCCCCGCGCCGCTGCTCGTGCTGGCCGACATCTCGGGCAGCATGAGCCGCTATTCACGCATGCTGCTGCACTTCACGCATGCCCTGGGCCATGCCGACGCCCGCGTCGAGAGCTTCGTCTTCGGCACGCGGCTGACACGCACCACGCGCGCCCTGCGCCAGCGCGACCCCGACGTCGCGATCGCCCGTGTCGTGCACGAGGTGCAGGACTGGTCGGGCGGCACGCGCATCAGCGCCTGTCTGCACGACTTCAACCAGCACTGGGCGCGCCGCACGCTGGGCACACGCGCCACGGTGCTGCTGATCAGCGACGGCCTGGAACACGGCACCCCCGACGACCCGCGCTGCGAGAAGCTGCGCTTCGAGATGGAGCGCCTGCACAAGAGCTGCCGCCGGCTGCTGTGGCTGAACCCGCTGCTGCGCTTCGAGCAGTTCCAGCCGCGCGCCGCGGGCATCCGCGCCATGCTGCCGCACGTCGATGCTTTCCTGCCCGCGCACAACCTGCAGAGCCTGGAAGAACTGGCGGCGGTGCTGGCCGGCGGACAACGACTGCAACGGCCCGTCTAGACCGCCGGCAACGCCGACCGGGCGCCGCGCAGTTCACGCGCGGCGCGCTCAAGCCCCGCGGCGCGCCGCCGATATCCCGAAGGTCGTCACCCCCAATGCCGGGCCTGCCGCATGTCGCACACCCCCTTCAGTCCCAAGCCACCCCGCCGCAAGGGCTTCCAGGAACGCCGCGGGCCGAGGGGCACGCCGGGCTCGCTGCGCTGACTCAAGGGCCTGCTGGGCCGGCCGCTGCGCGTCGAGCGCCGAGGCCTGCAGGTGCATCTGCTGCTTGACGACCGCAGGCGCCCGCCGCAGGTCTAGGAAGCCGATGCACTGGAGGCCCTGCGCAACGAACTGCGCGCGCGGCTGCTGGGACACGATCGGGACGACGCCGCCGAACTGTTGCACGAAATGGCGCTGGTGCACGACCTGCTCGGCCGGCGCGGCTGAAACGGCGTGGAGGGCCTTGCCAGCCTCGTGCTCGGCCGCGCCGCGATGCAGGCGCAGCTGTTCGTCACCCAGGAGCCCTCAGAGCTGCTGGAGGACCTCATCGAACGCCTGGGCGTGCTGCGCGTGGCCGCCGAGGTACGCGAGGACCGGGTCCAGCGCGCGCACAGCGAGGACTCTGTGCCCTCGGTCGTGGTCTCCGAGTCGTCGCAGGAGGAGTTCGACGCCATGGAGCGCAGTTGGGTCGGCACCATCCCGCAGGTGCTGACGCCACCGGAGCGCAGCTGATCAACTCGCGCCCCGGCAAGACCTTGCGCGGGGTCGAAGGCCCAGGCCCTTTGATTGCCCACGGGTGCCGCGCGTTGATCTGAGGCAAGCCATGGGTGTGCTTGGCGGCCACACTGCACTCGGGTATGCGTATCGGTAAGTTCGGGCTTCGGGCACTGGCCCGGAAAAGCAAGGCCCGTGCGGGCGGCATCAGGGCTCGCCGAGGGGTGACGACTCAACCCGGACACGCTCCGTGAGGTCACCATGGATCAGCTTCATGCACTCGTCTATGTGTCCACCGCCAAGCGCGGCTTGTCGCAGGCGGAGATCGACCACATGCTGGAGCGTGCGCGCGCACGCAACCTGAAGGAGGGCGTAACCGGCGTGCTGCTGTATTCGTACGGCAACTTCATGCAGTACATCGAGGGCCCGGCTGCCGGGCTGTCCACCGTCTACGAGGCCATCAGAAGCAGCCCCTTGCACGGCGGCATCATCGAGTTGCTGCGCGAGCCGATCGCGCGGCGCGAGTTCCTCGACTGGACGATGGCCTTTCGTTCGATCAGCCCCTTCGGTGCCTGCGAACCACCGGAAGTCAACAAGGTCTTCGACGAGAACGTGAAACCCGTTGGCAGCACTTCCTCGGCGGCCTACGCCTTGCTGTCCAAGTTCTGGAACAAGGGCGTGCACCCGCCGGCCTTCTAGCGCCGCTCAGTCCACCGGCAGCTTGTCGGCAGCGCCGTAGTCGCCGCGCAGCGCCCGCCACACCGTTTCGCTGGTCAGCGGCATCTGCACGCCCTCGGCGGCACGGCCCTGTCCCGCGTGGGCCAGTGCATCCACCACCGCGTTCACCACCGCAGGCGTGGCGCCGATGGTGCCGAGCTCGCCCACGCCCTTGGCACCCAGGCGGTTGGTCAGGCACGGAATGCTCTGGTCGAATGCGGTCTTGAAGCCGAGGAAGCCGTCGGCGTGCGGCAGCGCATAGTCCATGAAGCTGGCGCTGAGCAGCTGACCCTCGGCGTCGTAGACCACACGTTCGCACAGCGCCTGGCCGATACCCTGCACCGCGCCGCCTTCGACTTGCCCACGCACGATCACGGGGCTGACGATGCGGCCGATGTCGTTGACGCTGGCGTAGGCCACCACCTTCGTCTCGCCGGTGGCGGGGTCGATCTCGACCTCGCAGACATGGCAGCCGTTGGGCCAGGTCGGTGCGTCGGCCTTGGCGCCACCGTCGGCGACGATGGCCAGCCCCGGCTGGCGCTGCGCCAGTTCAAAGAGGCCGATGCCCAGGTCGGTGCCGGCCACCGAGTAGCGGCCGGCGGCGTATTCGATGTCGGCCACGCCGGCCTCCAGTGCTTCGGCGGCCAGCGGCTTGCCGGCTTCCACGGCGCGCTGCGAGGCGACGAAGGCTGCGGCGCCGCCGGTGAAGAGGCTGCGGCTGCCGGCGCTGCCGAAGCCGTTGGCGCGGTCGGTGTCGCCCTGCAGGATGCGGATGCGGTCGATGGGCACGCCGAACACGTCCACCGCCAGTTGCGCGTAGCTGGTGGCGATGCCCTGGCCCATGGCCATGGTGGCGCTGGTGAGTTCGATCAAACCGTCGGCCGTCACGCGCACCGCAACGTTCTCTTCCAGCGCGTTGCCGCCGGTCCATTCCAGGAAGGTGGCGATGCCGCGGCCGCGCAGCAGGCCGTGGGCTTCGCTGGCCGCGCGGCGCGCATCGAAGCCGGGCCAGTCAGCCAGCGCCAGGCCCTGGTCGAGGATCTGCTCGAAGCGGCCACTGTCGTAGGTCTGCCCCATCGGGCTCTTGTAGGGCATCTGCTCAGGCCGCAGCATGTTGCGGCGGCGCAGCTCGGCGGGGTCGATGCCCATCTCTCGCGCGGCCGCGTCCATCAGCCGCTCCACCGTGTAGATGGCCTCGGGCCGGCCGGCGCCGCGGTAGGCGCCGGTGGCCGCGGTGTGGGTGAGCACGGCGCTGATGTGCAGGCTGAGCGTGGGGATGTCGTAGATGCTGGTGCTGACCCAGGGCCCGATGAGCAGCTGGATGGCCACTCCCGCGCCAGTGGGCGTGGCGCCGACGTTGGCCCAGGAACGCACACGCAGCGCCAGCACGCGGCCCTGCGCGTCGAGCGCCATCTCGGCGCGGCTGAGCAGGTCGCGACCGTGCACGGCGGTGAGGAAGTCCTCCACGCGTTCGGCCTGCCACTTCACCGGCCGTTGCAGCTGCAGTGCGGCGAAGGCAGTGACCACGTCCTCGGGGTAGAGCGCGGTTTTCATGCCGAAGCCACCACCGACATCACCCACCAGCACCCGCACGCTGTCGACGCTCTGCCCCGGCAGGCAATGCACCAGGCCACCTCGCACGCCGGTCGGCATCTGGCTCGACAGGCGCACGGTGAGCCGGCCGTCGGCCACTTCGGCCAGCACCGAACGTGGCTCCAGCGGGCTGGGCGCCAGGCGCTGGTTGACGATCACCAGCGTGACGCGGTGGGCCGCGGCGGCGAAGGCGGCTTCGGTGGCCGCGGCGTCGCCGTGGCGCGCCTCGGCCAGCAGGTTGCCGGGCGCACCTTCCCAGACTTGCGGTGCGCCTGCGGCAAGCGCCGCCACGGCATCGGCCACGGCGGGCAGCGCTTCGATGTCGAGCAGCACCGCGTCGGCCGCCGCACGCGCGGCTTCGCGTGTTTCGGCCACCACGGCGGCCACGGCTTCGCCGACGTGGCGCACGGTGCCCAGCGCCAGTTGCCGCTTGGGCGGCGGGTTCATCGGCGTGCCGTCCGCCTGCTTGAAGCCCCCAGCGGGCGCCAACGGCTTGACGCCGGCGGCCTCGAGGTCGGCCCCGGTGTAGACGGCCACCACGCCGGGCATCGCCAGTGCTTCGGCGCAGTCGATGCCGACGATGCGGCCATGCGCGACGTTCGACCGCACGAAACGGACGAAGAGCTGACCTGCCGGCTGCACGTCGTCGGTGAAGCACCCCTGGCCCTGCACCAGCGCCGGGTCTTCGATGCGGCGCACGGCGTGGCCGCTGCCGAACCGTGCCGCTTCGGTGGGTGCGTTCATGCGCGCTCCCCCTGCATCGCCGTGGCGGCCTGCTGCACGGCCGCGACGATGTTGACGTAACCCGTGCAGCGGCACAGGTTGCCTTCCAGCGCGTGCACGACCTGCGCCTCACTGGGCTGCGGTGTTTCATTCAGCAGGCAGGTGGCGGCCATCACCATGCCCGGGGTGCAGAAGCCGCACTGCAGGCCGTGGCAGGCGACAAAAGCTTCCTGCACCGGGTGCAGCCTGCCGTCGGGCCCGGCCAGGCCTTCGATGGTGGTCACGGTGCGGCGCTGCGCCTGCAGCGCCAGCACGCTGCAGCTCTTCACGGCCTGGCCGTCCAGCAGCACGGTGCAGGCGCCGCACTGCGCGGTGTCGCAGCCGACATGCGTGCCCGTCAGACCCAGCGTGTCGCGCAGCAGGTGCACCAGCAGCGTGGCCGGTTCGGCCTCGGTCGCGGTGGCGCGGCCGTTGAGGTGGAAGTGCAGGTCGGGCATGGCATCGGGCTCCGCGGCGCGCCACGGCAGCGCACCTCTGCCCCGATGATGCCCGCTGCGTCAGCCGCCCGCTGGCGGCTCGCCGGGCACCCGGATGCGCCGCGCCTCGACGTAATAGCGCTTCTCGTGGGCTTCGCCCATCGAGAAGGTCTTGCGCGGCAACGGGCCTTCGTGCACCACGCGGCGCAGCAGCGCCCCCTTGGCCACCGTCGGCAGGTGGATGCCGAGCTGCCCCGGCTGCTGGCCCAGGCGCTCCAGCACCGCGTCGCCGTGCACGTAATCGACGTCCCTGGCGCCGCCCTGTGCGACGAAGGCGTCGATCACCGGCTGCAACGTGCCCACGGCCAGCGTCGAAGGCGGGTCGGTGATCTCGATCACGCTGAAGCGGGCGCCGGGGCCGACGAGGCCCGCGGCCTGGCGCTGGCCATCGGCCGCCTGCACCTGTTCGCGCATCACCACGGCCGAGGCCACGTCGGTGCAGCGCAGGCGGCTGCCGAAGGCCTGCGCCAGCGCCGCACGCAGGTCGGCCGTGACGTCGAAGAGCAGGCGGTGGATGGGCGCGAAGGCCAGTGCCGGGTCGTGGATGTTCTCGACTTCCACCAGCGCCCAGCGGCTGGGGTGGTCGGCGCCGACCGCGGCCTTCTGCCGCTCCCAGATCGCCTTGGCGGTGGCCAGCGAGTGGTTGCCGTCGCCGACGGCAAAGAGCATGGGCGGTGTGCCCACGGGCACGCCGTAGCGCGCCGCAAAGGCCTGCGGTGCGGCCAGCGCCTGCAGCGCTCGCACGGCCTGCGCGATGGCGGCTTCGGCCACCGCATGGCCGGCGACGTGGCCGCCGCCGAGCATCAGCGCCGTGTCGTAGAGCGCTGTCAGCGCCCCGCGTGCGGCCGCGATCGGTTCGATCACGGTCTGCGCGGGGTCGTCGATCAGCACCAGCACATGCGGCAGCTCGAGCTCGGCACCGCTGCGCACGGCGATGCGTGGCGCCAGCCGCTCGACCATGGTGCCTTCGGTGGGTCTGACGAGGCTGGTGGACCCGACGGCGTAGTCGTAGTGCTCGAGGTCGAGCTCCAGCATCAGCCCGCGCCGCGTGGCCGCGCCGATGCGGCGTTCGACGAGCACGGCCCCGGTGTGCTCGCGCAACAGGCCCTGTGCAAGGTAGCGCCGCATCGTGGCCTGGATGTCGCGCACACGGGCCGGCGCGTCCGCCGCGCCGAGGTGGACCTCGGGGAATATCAGGTGCAGCGTCGACGGCGCGTCACCCACTTCGTCGGCCACGCGCTGCCAGTAGGCCGCCTCGGCGGTGTACTGGTCGCAGGCCACCACGGCCCACTTCGACAGGTCGAGCCCGGGCCGGGGAAGGCACAGCCGTGGAAGCCGGAAACCCGCTGTGGATGCCATGCCGATGCCCCTTCGAGGTGAAGAAGGCCCATCGTAACCACCGCCCGGCCGGCGCGGCGGCGCCTAGAAGCGTGGGCGGCAGAAGGCGTCGAAGCGAAACGTGCGAAAACCGAGTACCGCAGGGCAGCACCGACCTCCCCGGGGTTGCCCCCCTGGGCGCGGTGGTGTTTCCCGGGGGGTGCCTTTTTCTGGGGGGTTGCTCCCGCCCACCTACTCCGGCCCACGCTCCTAGGCCGCGCAGCTGCGAAAGCCGCAGTACAGGTCGTCTCGCCCCGGCGCCGCGAAGCGCCGCGCCTTGGGGTGGCGCCAGCGCGCGCGTGTTGCGAAGGAAGCACCGCGCAGCACGCCGATGCCCGATTCGGCGGGCACGCGGTCCAGCGCACCGGGCGCCGCCGCACCGGCCCCGGGCCAGGCGCGTGCGCTGCCGGCGACCCACTCGAAGACATCACCCCAGACAAAACCGAGCCCGGCGCCGCGGTGGGCGGCGGTCTCCCATTCGGGCTCGGTGGGCAGGCGGCGGCCGGCCCAGCGGCACCAGGCCTCGGCCTCGAAGCGCGTGACATGCAGCGCCGGCTGCGAGGCGCTGGCGCGCTGCAGCCCGGCGTGGCGCCCCTGGCCGCGCAGTACCAGCACGGCGCCCTGCAGCTGTTCCACCCGCCCCGGGGCGCGGCGGCCTTGGGCCTGCAACCATGCCCAGGCAGGCTCGGTCCACAGTTCAGCGCGGTCGTAGCCGCCGTCGTCGGCAAACTCGACGTAGCGCGCCCAGTTCACCGGCTGGGCGTCGATCTCGAATTCGGGCACCGCCACTTCGAAGGCCCAGCGCTCGTTGTGCGGCACCAGGCCGCCGGTAACGCGCGCCGTGCCCAGCGTCCAGCGCTGCGCCGGCAGCAGCAGCGGCGACCGGTCGGCGCGCGCCGGTGGTGCGCCGATGTTCAGCCGCAACGCCAGCGTCTCGCACAGGCGGTCTTCGTGCAGCAGGCCGCTGCGGTAATGGAAGAGCGCCGCGTCGTCTTGCGCCGCGAGCGGCAGCGCGGCCAACAGGTCGAGCGTGATCTCCAGCGTGTCGACGAGGTAGGCGCGCAGTCCGTCCGGCACCGGCGCATCGCCGTCGGGCGTCAACCAGCCGTCGATGCGCGGCTCGATGCCGGCCAGGCGCGGCGCCCCGGCGTCACCGGCTTCTCCGCGCCGGCGCTGCACGTGGCGGGCGATCCAGTACTCCTGAAACCAGCCGGCATGCGCCGCCAGCCGCAGCGCCGCGTTGCTCTCGTCCTGCGCCAGCAGCGCCAGCAGGTGGTTGCGGCTGTCGATGAGCGCCAGCGAGAGCAACTCGGCGCCGGCGCGGCGCAGGCCTTGCGGGTCGTCGAGTTCACGCACCGCGGGCAAGGCCGACGCGCCCGCGGGCTTACTGCCCCACGAGCCCGCTGCGGATGGCATACACCGTGAGCTCGGAGTTGTTGGCCAGTTGCAGCTTCTCGAGCACCCGGGCGCGGTACACCGACACCGTCTTCGGGCTCAGCATCAGCTCTTCGGCGATGTCGGCCAGGCGCTTGCCGCTGGCGATCATCACCAGCGTCTGCAGTTCGCGGTCGCTGAGCTTGTTGTGCGCGTTCTCGGTGGCCGGCGTGGTCAGGCTCTCGACCAGCATCTGCGCGATTTCGGGGGTGACGTACTTGCGCCCCTGCGCCACCGTACGCACGGCCTGCACCAGCAGTTGCGGGTCGCCGCCCTTGTTGACGTAGCCGTAGGCGCCGGCGCGCAGCGCACGTATGGCGTACTGGTCTTCCGGGTACATGCTGACCACCAGCACCTTGATCGGGCTGCCCTCGTCCTTCAGCGCATGCAGCGCGTCCAGGCCGCTGCGGCCGGGCAGGTTGATGTCCAGCACCAGCACGTCGCAAGGGCCGTTGCGACCGTGCGCGTGTGCCGGGTCCTGCGCCAGCGTGCGCATCAGCGAGCGCAGTTCGCCGTAGTCGCCGGCCTCGCCGACGACGCGGATGTCGGGTGCATCGGACAGCGTGTCGCGGATGCCGCGGCGGATCAGCGCGTGGTCGTCGCAGAGGATGACGTCGATCATTTCGGTGACTCCAGCACGCGGCGCGGCACACCAGCTGGGAAATGCGTGGTCGCTGCGACCGCACTCGGCCCGTTGCAGACGTTCGCGACGTCTTGCGCTGTCTCGGCCTTTCGAGGTGCGCTGCGTAACGTAGGCCGGGGTTTCGGCCCGGCGGCCGACTCCCTTTCTTTGCTTGTGCAAAGAAAGGAAGCAAAGAAAGCACCTTCAATACGGCACACCTTCTGTGCCGTTGTCACCGATCGCTGCGCTCCGGCCGCTGCTGCGCGCGATCTCGCGAAGCCTCGCTCGACAGACTGGCCCGGCCAGGCCGTGGCGGCCCGGTGCACGGTC
>JBBRBW010000053.1:0-29821 GCA_038205425.1 Burkholderiales bacterium
AGTGGAGCCCCCAAGCCCGCTTCGTTCGCTACCCCCCAGGTGGGGCGAGTCGGACGAGGAACAGTCTCTGCGGACTGCGCGTCGCCTGCGAGCGCCAGCGGCGTCCTCGCCGCTGGCCGTCCGCCAACGGCCCGGCGGAGCTGGTTCCGTGGCGGGAAGCTTGGGGGCTGAACCGGCGCTCCGTTTGTCCGGGTGCCGCGCTGCAGCGCAGCCAACTGATATGTAGCATCCTGCGCTTCTCAAGCGCGCCAGCTGCCCACGCCATGATGACCGCCATCCCTCTCCTGCGCCGCACGGCGCTGCTCTCGCTGCTGTGCCTGGCGTTCGCCGCCGGCGCGCAGACGTCGCCCGCCGCCAAGGTGTCGACCACGCCCTACCCGGGCGTGATCACGCTGCGCGTCGACGCCACCGACCTCGACCGCAAGATCCTGCGGGTGCAGCAGACGCTGCCCGTTCGCCCCGGACCGCTGACGCTCTACCTGCCGCGCTGGCTGCCGGGCCAGCACGCGTCCACGGGCGAGGTGACGGCGATGGCCGGGCTGCAGATCCGCGCCCGCGGCCAGACCGTGGCCTGGGAACGCGACCCGCTCGACCCCTTTTCCTTCCGCGTGGTGGTGCCGGCCGGCGCCGACACGCTCGACATCGAGTTCCAGCACCTGTCGCCGGTGACCGCCGCCAGCGGCCGCGTGGTCGTCACGCGCCAGATGCTCAACGTGCAGTGGCAGGTGGTGCTGCTCTACCCGGCCGGCTGGCACGCCGCGGCCATCCGCGTGGCGCCCACGCTGGTGCTGCCCGAGGGCTGGCAGGCCGGCACCGCGCTGCGCCCGCTGCGGCAGGACGGCGGCACGCTGCAGTTCCAGCCGGTGACGCTGGAGATGCTGGTCGATGCACCGGTGTTCGCCGGCCGCCACTTCCGCCGCATCGAGCTCGAAGCGCCCGGCGCGCCGCGTGCGGTGGCGCTGAACCTCGTGGCCGACAGCGACGAGCAGTTGAAGCCCAGCGAGGCCCAGATCGAGGCCCACCGCGAGCTCGTGCGCCAGGCCGACAAGGCCTTCGGTTCACGCCATTTCGCGCATTACGACTTCCTGCTGGCGCTCAGCGAGGAGCTGGGCGGCATCGGCCTCGAACACCACCAGAGCAGCGAAAACGGCGTGCGCCCGAACTACTGGGAAGGGTGGGACAAGCGCATCGGTTCGCGCGAACTGCTGCCGCACGAGTACGCCCATTCGTGGAACGGCAAGTTTCGCCGTCCCGAGGGCCTGAACACGCCCGACTTCCAGCAGCCCATGCAGGGTCGGCTGCTCTGGCTCTACGAAGGGCAGACCGAGTACTGGGGCTGGGTGCTGGCGTCGCGCAGCGGCCTGACGACACCGACGCTGGCGCTGGAGCGCCTGGCGCGCACGGCGGCCAGCTACGAGCAACAGGCCGGTCGTGCCTGGCGCAACCTGCAGGACACCGTCAACGACAACCTCTTCGCAGGCCGCCGCGGCAACAAGGACTGGCGCAGCTGGCAGCGCAGCAGCGGCGACTACTACGCCGAGATGCTGCTGGTGTGGCTGGACGCCGACACGCTGATCCGCGAGAAGAGCGGTGGCACGAAGTCGCTCGACGACTTCGCAAAGGCCTTCTTCGGCGTCAAGGACGGCGAGCTGGGCCCGCTGCCGTACCGCTTCGAGGACATCGTCGCGGCGCTGCACGGCGTCGTGCCGCACGACTGGGCGGGCTTCCTGCGCCAGCGCCTCGACAGCAATGCACCGGCTGCGCCGCTCGACGGCCTGACGCGTGGCGGCTGGAAGCTGGTCTACGCCGACAAGCCCACCGACAGCGCGCGCGCCGACGAGGCCGAGGGCCGCTATGCCGACTTCAGCCATTCGCTGGGCCTGACCATCGGCTCGCAGCGCGGTGGCGGCAGCGCCGCGGCGGCGCCGGGGGCCGACACGCGCATCAGCAGCGTCGCCTGGGGCAGCCCGGCATTCGAAGCCGGGCTGACGCCGGGCCTCACGCTGCTGGCCGTCAACGGCCGCGCCTACAAGGCCGAAGGGCTGCGCCAGGCGATCACCGCGAACAAGGCGGGCCAGGCGCCGATCGAACTGCTGCTGCGCGAGGGCGATCTCTTCCGCACCGTGCGCATCGACTGGCGCGGCGGTCTGCGCTACCCTCGGCTGGAGCGTGTGGCCGGCGCCGAGGACCGGCTGTCGGCGGTGCTCGGCCGGCGCTGAAGCCTCACCCTCACCCCCGCCCGTCCAGGAGAGCGCAGCACCATGGCCAAGTCGACATCGAAGGGCAAGTCCGGCAAGGACAAGGGCGCCAAGGACAAGGGTGACGGCAACGGCTCGCGCCTGGACAAGAGTGCGTACGAAGACCAGCTGGCGCCGCTGGAGCTGGAACTCAACGACATGGCGCGCTGGCTGCAGCACACCGGCAAGCGCCTGGTGGTGCTGCTGGAGGGGCGCGACACGGCGGGCAAGGGCGGTGTCATCACGGCGCTGTCTTCGACGCTGAACCCGCGCCAGTGCCGCACCGTCGCGCTGCCCAGACCCACCGACCGCGAACGCACGCAGTGGTACTTCCAGCGTTACGTGCCGCACCTGCCGGCGGCCGGCGAGATCGTGCTCTTCGACCGCAGTTGGTACAACCGCGCCGGTGTCGAGCGTGTGATGGGCTACTGCAGCGAGGCCGAGGCCGAGGCTTTCCTGAACCAGGCGCCGGTGTTCGAGAAGATGCTCGTCGACGACGGCATCCTGCTCTTCAAGTACTGGCTGACGGTGGACCAGGCGCTGCAGGAAGAACGCTTCGCCGAACGCCTGGCCGACCCGCTGAAACGCTGGAAGCTCAGCCCCATCGACGTCGAGGCCCGCGCGCGTTACGCCGACTACACCGCGGCCCGCAACACCATGCTGGAAGCCACCCACGGCAAGCGCACGCCGTGGACGCTGGTGGACTTCAACGACCAGCGCCGCGGCCGGCTGAGGCTCATCCGCCACCTGCTCGACGCGCTGCCCGACAAGGCGGTGCCGGAAGTCGCCATCGACTTCCCGCCGCTGACGCACGCGCCGCTGAAGGAAAGCTTCAAGGGCGGCTTCAAGCCGATCTGAGCGCCCCGAGGACGGCGCTGCGCCGGCTCAAGCCGGCACGGCGCTGCGCCGGCTCAAGCCGGCACGGCAGGCAGGCCCGACAGCGCCATCGCTAGCTCGGCTTCGTCGTAGGGCTGGTCGACCAGCTTGCCGCTGAAGTAGCTCTGGTAGGCGCTCATGTCGAAGTGGCCGTGGCCGCAGAGGTTGAAGAGGATGACCTCGCTCTTGCCCTCGGCCTTGCAGCGCAGCGCCTCGACGATGGCGCCCTTCACCGCGTGGTTGGCCTCGGGTGCCGGCACGATGCCCTCGGCACGCGCGAACAGCACGCCGGCCGCGAAACACTCGGTCTGGTGGTAGGCCGTGGCCTCGATGAGGTCCAGCGCCTTCAGGTGGCGGACCAGCGGCGCCATGCCGTGGTAACGCAGGCCGCCGGCGTGGAAGCCGGGCGGCGTGAAGGTGCTGCCCAGCGTGTGCATCTTGGTCAGCGGCGTGAGGTGGGCGGTATCGCCGAAGTCGTAGGCGAACTTGCCGCGCGTCAGGCTCGGGCAGGCCGCGGGTTCCACGGCGACGATGCGGCGCGGCTTGGTCTTGCCCTTGCCGCGCAGCTGCTGGCCGATAAACGGAAAGGCGATGCCGGCGAAGTTGCTGCCGCCGCCGGTGCAGCCGACGATGACGTCGGGGTCGTCGCCGGCCATCTCCAGCTGCAGCATCGCCTCCTGGCCGATGATGGTCTGGTGCATCAGCACGTGGTTGAGCACCGAGCCCAAAGCGTACTTGGTGTCGTCGTTCGTGGCCGCCACTTCCACCGCCTCGCTGATGGCGATGCCCAGCGAACCGGGGTGGTCAGGACGCTCGGCAAGGATGGCGCGGCCGGCGTTCGTCAGCGGGCTGGGGCTGGCCACGCAGGTGGCGCCGTAGGTCTCCATCAGCGCGCGGCGGTAGGGCTTCTGGTCGTAGCTCACGCGCACCTGGAAGACCTGCACCTGGATGTCGAACAGCGCGCCGGCAAAGGCCAGCGACGAGCCCCACTGCCCGGCGCCGGTCTCGGTGGCGAGCTTCTTCACGCCGGCCTGGTTGTTGTACCAGGCCTGCGGCACGGCGGTGTTGGGTTTGTGGCTGCCCGCGGGCGAAACGCCTTCGTACTTGTAGTAGATCTTCGCTGGCGTGCCCAGGGCCTTCTCGAGCCGGTGGGCGCGCACCAGCGGACTCGGGCGCCAGAGCTTGAAGACCTCGCGCACGGGCTCGGGGATGGGGATCTCGCGCTCGGTGCTCACCTCTTGCCCGATGAGCTCCATCGGGAACAGCGGCGCCAGATCGTCCGGGCCCACGGGCTGCAGCGTGCCGGGGTGCAACGGCGGCGCGCAGGGCACCGGCAGATCGGCCGCGATGTTGTACCAGTGTGTGGGCATCCGGCTCTCGTCGAGCAGGAACTTGGTCGGCGTGCTCATGTGGTGTCTCCTCGGGGGTGGTGCGTGTCAGTGCGCGGAGTGCACCTTCTCGCCAGCCTTCAGCCGGTACACCGTGCCGCAATACGGGCAGCGGCCTTCACCGGTGGTGGCGACGTCGATGAAGACCTTGGGGTGCTGGCTCCACAGCGTCATCTTCGGGTTCGGGCAGAAGGTGACACCGGGCCCGATGAGGTCGGCGGCGGCGAGTTCGACGAGTGCTTTGGGTTCGGCCATGGTGATGCTCAGACGGCGGTCAGCCATTCGGCGTACTTGGCATTGCGGCCGTAGACGATGTCGAAGAACGCCGCCTGGATCTTCTCGGTGATCGGCCCGCGTCTTCCGGCAAATTCGCCGCTGCCGATCTCGATGCGGTCGAGCTCGCGGATCGGCGTCACCTCGGCGGCGGTGCCGGTGAAGAAGGCCTCGTCGGCGATGTAGACCTCGTCGCGCGTGATGCGCTTTTCCACCAGCTTCAGGCCGAGGTCGTTGCAGATGTGCAGGATGGTGTCGCGCGTGATGCCGTTCAGCGCGCCGGCGGAAAGGTCCGGCGTGTAGACCACGCCCTTCTTGACGACGAAGAGATTTTCGCCCGCACCTTCACTGACGAAGCCGCTGGGGTCGAGCAGCATGGCCTCGTCGTAGCCTTCATCCGTGGCTTCCATGTTGGCCAGGATGCTGTTGGTGTAGTTTCTCACCGCCTTGGCCTGCGTCATCGTGATGTTGACGTGGTGGCGCGTGTAGCTGCTGATCTTCACGCGGATGCCGCGCTTCATGCCTTCTTCGCCCAGGTAGGCGCCCCAGGGCCAGGCGGCGACCATCAGGTGGATGGTGTTGCCCTTGGGGCTGACGCCGAGCTTCTCGTCGCCGATCCACACCAGCGGGCGCAGGTAGCAGCTCTCGAGCTTGTTCTCGCGCACCACGGTGCGCTGCGCTTCCATCACCTCTTGCGGTGTGAAGGGGATTTTCATGCGCAGGATCTTGGCGCTGTTGAACAGGCGCTCGGTGTGTTCCTGCAGCCGGAAGATGGCCGTGCCCTGCGCCGTGTTGTAGGCGCGCACGCCCTCGAAGGCCCCGCAGCCGTAGTGCAGCGTATGGCTCAGCACGTGGATCTTGGCGTCGCGCCATTCGACGAGCTGGCCGTCCATCCAGATCTTGCCGTCGCGGTCGGACATCGACATGGGAGCTCCTTGGGGCATGCGGTGGGTGAAGCCGATGATTTTAGGTCCCGGTCGTGGTGGGCTCGGCGGGCTTGCGCTTCAGTTCCCAGGCGCTGATGCGGCCATTGTCGAGCTGCACTTCGACCTCGTCGCCGCCCTCGTCGGCCCAGGCCCAGGTCTCGGGTTCGTCGGCGACGCGGCGGCCCAGGCTGAACGTCAGTTTCAGCACGTCGGGCAGGCGCATGCCCTTGTTCAGCCGTGCGTTCAGCATCACGGCGTTGGGTACCGTGCCGATCGGGCGCGCCGAGGCGTTGCGCAGCACGCGCAGCGACTGGTTGAACTGCAGCAGCAGCCAGAAGAAAGCGACGGTGCAGGCCAGCGCCACGCCCTTCCAGCCGTAGCCGACATAACCGGCCGCGACAGCCGCCACAGCCAGCGCCCAGCCCAGCCAGGCGCCATTCATGCGTGGCGCCTTGCCGGTGCCGGCGGGGCCATCGCGGACAATCTTGGGGATGACGGGTGTGCAGACATGGGTGATCAATCTCGACAGGGCGCCCGACCGGCTGGCCCGGGTGAGTGCGCAGCTGCAGCGGCTGCGGCTGCCGTTCACGCGGCTGGCTGCGGTGGACGCGCGAGCGCTGACGCCTGAACAACACGCGGCACTGGACGAAGCAGCTTACCGCCGCAAGCACGGCATGAGCCCGGTGCTGGGCGAGCTGGGATGTTACCTGTCGCACGTCGCCGTGATGCGGGCCTTCCTGGCCAGCGACGCCGCGTTTGCGCTGGTGCTGGAAGACGACGTGCTGCTGAAGGACAGCCTGCCCGCCGTACTGCAGGGGCTGGTCTTGCGCGCCGACCGTTGGGACGTCGTCAAGCTCTCGGCCGTGCACCGCGGCACGCCCATGCCCTACCTCGAAGTGGCGCCCGGCCACCAGCTGGCCGTGATGCTCAGCCGCTGCACCGGCAGCAGCGCCTACCTGATGAACCGGCGCGCGGCCGAGGCCTACCTGCGTGAACCGTGCGGCCTGCTGCCCATGCAACTGCCCTACGACCACGTGTTCGACCAGGGTTGGCGCTTCGGGCTGAAAGTGCGGCTGGTGACGCCCACGCCCTGCGGCCACGACGAAGCCATCGCCAGCACCATAGGCACCAGCGCCGGCACCACGCGCAAGTTCCACTGGACACGGCGGTTGCCGGCATTCGCGTACCGGCTGGAAAACGAATGGCGCCGGCTGCTTTACGGCCTGCGCGAGACGCGGCGCGAGCGGCGCGGCTGAGTGCACCCGGCACGCCGCGCGTGCCTTGCGCCCGCCGCCCCGGCACGCCACCTCAGTTGTCAGGCGGCGGCAGGCGCGAAAGGTGGTCCGCCACGGCCTGCAGGTCGGCCTCGGCGTAGGTCTTGACCAGCGCGGCCATCACCGGATTCGAGTTGCCGCGCCCGCCGTCGCGGATCAACCCCAGTTCACGCAGCAGATAGGGGTAATGCTGCGCCGCCACCATGGGAATGGCGCCCTCGGCGCGGCCTTCGCCGCGGGCGCCGTGGCAGGCCGCGCAGTCCTTGTTGAACAGGGCCAGGCCACGCGCCAGCTGGTTTCCGGGCCCCTGCCCCAGACGCCCCACGACGGGCAGCGACTGCAGGTAGCTGGCGATATCGGCCAGCGCCTGGGCGCCGAGGTCCGCTTCTTCCACGTGCGGCTTCATGGCCGGGTTGATGCGCTGGCCGCCGCGGATGTCGAGCACCTGCTTGACGATCACCGATGCGTGCTGCCCCGAAAGCCGGGGAATGGGCCCGGTCGTCCGGCCCGAAGCGTCCTTGCGGTGGCAGCCGGCGCAGTCGTCGAAGGCGACGCGGCCGCGGGCCTTGTCCGCCGGCAGTGCCAGCACGGCCTGCAGCGCAGAGCCCGGTGGTGTCGGGTCTGCGCTCTGCGCCGGCTCGGGCAGCATCCAAAGCGCCGCCATGAAGCAGGCCATGCATGATCTGAGGAAGCTTCCAGGCATCGTCTGTCCCTTGCGTTCGCTGCGCCGCCATTTGCGCCTGCCGAACCATGCCACTGCGGCCTGCCCGTGGGTGCCGTCCGTCCCCTGGCCGGCACGGTACCCGTACTGAAGTTGACCCGCATCAATTGCTGCCCGGCCTTCGCTTGCCCGACTGGGGTGCCGCGCACCATCATGAGGCAAGCGCTGCACATGGTCAGTCCCGACCGGGGTGTGCTTGTCCTGGAGGAAGCTGCCATGCATCGATCGAACGGAAGAACCTGGTACCCGGCCCTGCTTGCCATGCTGGCCTTGTTCGGCCTGCTGCTCACCGCCGTCCCGGCCCAGGCACAGGCACAGGTCAAGGTGGTCGACCGGCCGGTGACCACCCTCAAAGCCCAGGTGCCCAAGGGCAAGGTGTTCGACGCCGGTGACTGCTATGAGTGCCACGAGGCCGTCAAGGACTTCCACCAGACCAGCAGCCACAAGGCTGTGGGCTGCGACAGCTGCCACGGTGGCCTGGATACCCACAAGCCCAAGGGAAAGGGCCGCCCCACCACCAACATGGACCCGGCGAATTGCGGCACCTGCCACACGAACCAGTTCAAGACCATGTACACCATGAACACCGAGAAGACGGCGCACAAGGAGAAGTCCGTCCTGACCTTTACCGCGATGGACAAGATCCTGACGCCGCACGGCTTCACGCGGGAACACAACGAGCCCCGTTCACACGCCTTCGCGCTGTACGACCAAGTGGTGGTGGACCGCGCTTTCGGGGGGCGTTTCCAGAACAAGGAAGGCAAGGCCGGCCTGGCACGCATGGGCGGCAACTTCAGGATCTGGGACGTGCTCAAGGACGAGTTCCCGGGTGAACCGCACAAGGCCTTCAAGCCCGGCACCGCCGCCGCGGCCAACCCGGTGTGCATGTCCTGCAAGTCGTCCGACCACATCCTGGACTGGGCCTACATGGGCGACCCGCACCCCGAGGCCAAGTGGAGCCGGCTGTCCAAGGTCAACGACTTCGTGAAGGACACCAACCACTCGTTGAACTGCAACTTCTGCCACGACCCGCACAGCGCCAAGCCGCGCGTCATTCGCGACGGCCTGATCCAGGCGCTGACGCGTCCGCAGGCCGACACGCTGTGGCACAAGGATCCGAAGGGCGCGAAGATCGAAGTCAAGGAACTGGGCGAGCGTGGCTTCACGCGCAAGATCGCCCTGCTCAGCCGCTACGACAGCAAGCTGCAATGCGCCCAGTGCCACGTGGAATACAACTGCAACCCGGGCACCGACCCGGTTACCGGCGCGCCGGTGACGATGGCCGACGAGCGCACCAACCACTTCCCGCTGAAGGCCGTGAACGACATCAGCCAGCATTACAAGGACCTGCGGTTCGGCGACTTCAAGCACGGCATCACCGGGGCCACGCTGTGGAAGGGCCAGCACCCCGATGCCGAGATCTTCTACAACAGCACGCACCAGAAGCAGGGTGTGGAATGCCACGACTGCCACATGCCCAAGGTGAAGGACGCCAAGACCGGCAAGGTCTACACCTCGCATTGGCAGACATCGCCCAAGCACTACGTGAAAGAAACCTGCCTCACCTGCCACAAGGACTGGACCGAGAAGCAGGCCGTCTACAGCATCGACTCGCTGAAGAACAAGTGGGTGGGCAAGATGCGCAAGTCAGAGTTCTGGCTGACACGCCTGATCGACAAGTTCGAAGCGGCGCAGAACATGGGCGTCGACGCGGCCGTGCTGAACGAAGCGCGAACCCTGCACGCCGAAGCCCATGTGCACTACGAGTGGTGGTCGGCAGCCAACGGCGCGCACTTCCACAACCCGCAGCAGTTCGAAGCCTCGATCAACAAGGGCATGGGCATCTCGCAGGCCGGCATCAAGCTGCTGGACGAAGCCATGGCCAAGCGGCGCCCGGCGGCACAGGCCGCCTTGGCGGCACCCGCGGCACCGGCGGCGCCCGCGGCGCCCGCGGCACCCGCGGCACCCGCGGCACCCAGGTAACGGCAGGCCACGGCCCGTGCCCGGCCGCTTCGCGACACCGCGGCTGACGCGGCTGGCCAAGGTGCTGACGGCCACCGCGGTGGTGGGCGCAGGCGCCTTGTGGTTGTGGTCGGCGCGCGACGCGGCGGGCGACCCTGCGGGCGACGGTTCAGGGCAGGCGGGGTTCGACGCCCGGCCCGAGGCGGTGTCCGTCGCCGACGGTGCACCCCCGCCTGCGGCCAGCGGGGCGGCGGCCTACGACGAACTTGAACGCCACCTGAAACGCCAGCCGCGGGACGGCCGTGCGCTGGTCTTCAAGGCGCGCCTGGACGCCCAGGCGGGCCGCTTCGAGATCGCCGCAGCGGGTTATGCGGCGGCCACCCGCTTCGCGCCCCGGGTAGCGCGCGATGCGGGTGTCTGGGTCGAGTTTGCCGAGGCGCGTGCCCTGGCCCAGGGCGGCCGCCTGGTCGGTGAACCCGAGCAAAGCCTCGAACGGGCGTTGGCCCTGGACGCCAGGCACCCCCAGGCGCTGGACCTGCTGGGCAGCGCCGCCTGGGAGCGCGGCGACCATGCACAAGCCGCGGCGCTGTGGCGGCGCCTGCTGTCACAGACCGCGCCGGGCAGTGAACGCCACGACGCGCTGGTGCGGGCGATAGACCGCGCGGAGATGCTCGCCAAGGTTTCGTTGCAGCCCCGTTCCTGAGTAACGCGCAGCGGCCGGCGCAGCGGCCGGTTTCGGCAGTCGTGCGCCAGCCAATCGAGTCGACCATTTCAGCCGGCCGCCTCAGCCAACCACTCCGGCTTCCCCGCGGCCCACACGGCCCGTGCGCAGCGCATCGGCCCAGTCGCCGCGGCCGTTCGCTTCGGCCTGCGCGGCGGCGGCCTCCCAGTCGTAGGCCACCTGGCGCAGTTGCACGCGCCAGCCTTCCTGGCCATGTTCGACCAGCGCATAACGTGCATGCGGTGACCCCGACTCGTTGACGTGCGGGTGGCCGTGCTCGTCGTCGAAAGCTGGCAGGCCCACGCTGCCCGGGTTGACGACCTGCACCGGGCCGCTGGGCCCTTGCACGGTCATTTCGCGCTGCAGGTGCGAATGGCCGCACAGCACCAGCGTGGCCTGCGGGTCGCCCAGCCGGCGCGCCACGTCGTCACCCGTGGCGTCGCGCTGGCCGGCGGCGGTGACGGTTTGCAGCAGGTACTTCACGTCACTGGACGGCGTGCCGTGCACACACAGCAGGCCCGGCGCCGGGCGCAGGCAAGGCGGCAGCGTGGCCAGCCAGGCGCGGTGCGTTGGCGTCAGCCTTTGCGCGGTGTGGCGGTCGGCCGGGCTCATGCAGGCCAGATCCTGCGTCAGCACCTGCCGCTCGTGGTTGCCGGCCATCGTGGCCCAGCCGCGCGCCATCAGCCAGTCGGCGGTTTCCGCGGGCCAGAGCGGGCCGCAGAGGATGTCGCCCAGGTTCAGCCAGCCATCGACGGGGCCGAGCGCCAGCGCGTCGGCCACCACGGCCTGCAGCGCCGGCAGGTTGCCGTGGATGTCCGAGACGACGGCCAGACGCATGGCTGAGGGGGTGAAGTGTGGGGACTCAGCCGCGCTGGCCGTGGCCGATGTCGGCGCGCACGGTGGCGGGCAGGCGGTTCAGCACGAAGCGGATGGCCAGCGGCAGCAACACCAGGTCGTCCATCAGGCCCAGCACGGGGATGAAGTCGGGCACCAGGTCCACCGGCGACAGCAGGTAGAGTGCCATCAGCACCACGGCCCCCTTCAGCCAGCCGGGCGAAAGCGGGTGGCGCAGCGCCAGCCACAGCCGGCGTGCGTCGCCGCGCACCAGGGCCCAGAGCATTGCCAGCCGTTTCCACATCACCGGGCCTCTCGACGTCGTACCAAGCCTGGAGATGGGGCCGGCGGTGCCCGGTGACAAGGGCTGGCGCCTTTCGTGTCTTCAGCCCAGCCCGCGCACCACCTCGATGGCCTGCTCGATGCGTTCGACCGCGTGCACCGTCAGTCCTTCGATCGGCTTCTTCGGCGCATTCGCCTTGGGCACCACGGCGACGCTGAAGCCCAGCTTGGCGGCTTCCTTCAGGCGTTCCTGACCGCGCGGCGCAGGCCGCACTTCGCCGGCCAGGCCGACTTCGCCAAAGGCGATGAAGCCGCGCGGCAGCGCCTTGCCGCGCAGGCTGCCCTGGATGGCCAGCAGCACCGCGAGGTCGGCCGCGGGCTCACCGATGCGCACGCCGCCGACCGCGTTGACGAACACGTCCTGGTCCAGGCAGGCCACGCCGGCATGGCGGTGCAGCACCGCCAGCAGCATGGCCAGGCGGTCGCGGTCCAGGCCGACGGACAGCCGCCGCGGGCTCGGCCCGCCGCTGTCGACCAAGGCTTGAATCTCGACGAGCAGCGGCCGCGTGCCTTCCAGTGTCACCAATACGCAGGCGCCGGGCACCGGTTCGCCGTGGGTGGACAGGAAAATCGCGCTCGGGTTGCTGACACCCTTCAGGCCACGTTCGGTCATCGCGAAGACGCCGATCTCGTTCACCGCGCCGAAGCGGTTCTTGATGGCACGCACGAGGCGGAAGCTGCTGTGCGTGTCGCCCTCGAAGTAGAGCACCGTGTCGACGATGTGCTCCAGCACACGCGGCCCGGCCAGCGCGCCTTCCTTGGTGACGTGGCCCACCAGCACCACCGTGCAGCCACGCGTCTTGGCCACACGCGTGAGTTGGGCGGCGCATTCGCGCACCTGGGCCACGCTGCCGGGGGCGGAATTGAGCTGGTCGCTGTAGACGGTCTGGATCGAGTCGATGACGCAGAAGGCGGGCTCTTCGGTCTCGATCGCGGCGACGATCTTCTCGAGCTGGATCTCGGCCAGCACGCGCACCTTCGTGCCCGGCAGTCCCAGGCGCTTGGCGCGCAGCGCGATCTGCGCGCCACTCTCTTCGCCGGTCACGTACAGCACCTTCATCTGCGACGATAGAGCGTCCACCGCCTGCAGCAGCAGCGTGCTCTTGCCGATGCCGGGGTCGCCGCCGATCAGCACCACCGCGCCTTCGACGATGCCGCCGCCCAGCACGCGGTCGAGCTCTTCCTGGCCGGTGGGCGTGCGCGCGATGTCGGCGGCCTCGATCTCGCTCAGCGTGGCCACCGGCTGGCTGCGCGCCAGCGCCTGGAAGCGGGTGTTGCGCGTGGCCGGGCCGGCGGGCTCGGCCACACCTTCATCGAGCGTGTTCCAGGCCTTGCAGTGCGGGCACTGGCCCAGCCACTTGGCATTCGTGCCGCCGCACTCGCGGCAGGTGTAGACGGTCTTGGCCATGCGGCATTGTGGGCCGCGTGGCGCGGGCTTCAAGCGGCCGTGAAGTTGCCGTGGAAGCCCAGCGGCAGCGCGTACGGCAGCACCGCCTGGGCGATGGGGCCGTCTTCGACGTGGGCGGCGTCCAGCAGGTTCAGCACCGTGGCCTGGCGGCGCGCGTCGAAGGTGGTGCCCAGCAGCCAGGCGTCGAGTTCACCGGTCTTGCCCGGCTTGGGCACGATGACATGCTCTTCCGCCACCGTGTGCGCGCCATAGTCGAAGCGGCGGGCGCGGCCGGTCTGTGTGTCGAGCAGCTGCACACCGTGCAGCAGCGCGAAGTGCTCGCGGTCCGGATGGGCGGGCCAGGCGGCGCCGGTCAGCAGCCAACGTGCGGGCAGGCCGATGCGCTGCGGGTGCACCCGCGGGAATTCGACGTCGCCGCGAAAGGTCTGGGTCTGCACGCGGCCGCTGGCCAGGTCCAGGCGCAGCAGCTTGGCCGACGCCTCGGCGTCGTTGAAAGGCCGGCCGGCCAGCAGCGCCACCGCGCCTTCGTCCAGGAACCCCGCATCGGGCGCGCCGACGTAACTCAGCACCACCTGGCCGTCACGCGTGTCGTGGGCATTGCCGACGTGGAAGACCATCTCGGCCGACAGCTCGAAAAAACGGCGGCGCGTGATGTCGGCCTTCTCCATCACCAGCACACGCAGCGGCTCGCCCGGCTTCATCGCGAAGCGGCGGCGGCCGTCGGCCGGGCGTTGCGTAAAGTCGAAGGTGATGGGCGGCAGCGGCACCACGAGGTGGCGTTCGGTGACGGCCATGTCGTGCACCATGCCGCCGGCGAAGGGCAGCTCGGCCAGTTGCACCTTCACCAGCTGGCCCTGCGGGCCGATGTGCCAGACGATGAGCTTGCGCCCCGCTGTGCCGATGTTCCACAGGTGGCCGGCGCTGTCGATCTTGGGGTGGGCCGAAAACGGCACCTGGGCGAGATCGGCGCGCCAGGTGACGGGCCCCTGGGTCGAGAGGTCCTGCGGGTCGAGGCTGTAGGCCGAGCCGCCTTCCCACATTGCCAGCACCCGCCCGGCATGTTCCACGGCATTGGTGTTGGCGGTGTTCACGGCGTCGGGGCCGCCGATGGGCGGGCCGCCGTCGATGTACGTGCCCAGCGCCGGCACCAGGAAACGCCCGGCCTGCTGTTCGGCGCGCAGCTTGGTGGTGCGCACCAGTCGGCCGCGGTGGTGCACGGCGCCGGCGCCGATGCGGTACTGCTGCACCATGCCGTCGCCGTCGAACCAGTGGTGGTAACGCTCGCCGCCGCGTTCGAACAGCGCCGGGCCGTTGCGGTAGAAGCGCCCGCGCAGCTCGGCCGGCCAGCGGCCGCGCAGCAGGGCCTGGCCGTCGACATCGCCGGTGCTGTCGCTCACGCCCTTCAGCGGCGTCAGCAGCGGCTGGCGCGCGGCGGCGGCGTCGAAGTCCTGGGGCCGGGCGCCCGCGGCCAGCGCGGCAGCGGGGCCCAGGCTGCCCAGGACGGCGCCGGACAGGGCTTGCAGAAGGTGGCGGCGTTGCATGGTGTGCCCCTTACAGCGACATCTTCACGGCGATGACGCTGCCGTCCAGCGCCACCTTGCCGGTCCCCCACTCGGGGCCGAACATGCCGGGGCTGCCCGAAGCGCCCCAGGGCTCGGTGGGCATGCCGATCAGGTTGCGGCCCATCTTGCCGTCGCCGTCCAGGTCCTGGAACAGCATCAGCGCCACCTCGTTGCCGCTGAGGCCACACAGCTGCACGCTCATCAAGGCCTCACCGGCCGGCACACGCAGCCTCACCAGGGGCTGCTTGCCGAAGCTTTCGGCGCTGCCATAGGCGGCCACCATCAGCGTGCCCAGCTGCGGGCGCACGTTCTGGATCTCGACGGTGGCGCAGCCTGCGGGTGCGGGTGCGGGTGCGGCGGCGGGCGGTGTCTGCGCCAGGGCCAGCGTGCAGAACAGCGTCAGGGGCAGGGAGGTCAGGGCTTGCATCGCAGGGCTCCGGTGGTGGGGTGTCGCCGCACTGTGGCGGCGCCCTGGTGGCCTGGCGAGAGCCCTGCGACCAGGCGGCGGCAGCGGTCGTGAATCGACGCCGGCGCGCCACGGAATGCAGGCGCCGCTCAGCCTTCGCGCACGCGGCCGCGCCCCGCCTTGACCTGCGCGCGCACGGATTTGCCTTCCAGCCGGCGCTGCTTCGAGCCGTAGGTCGGCTTCGTCGCGCGGCGCACGGTGGGCTGGTGCGTGGCTTCGTCGACCATGTCCTGCAGCCGCAGCAACGCGTCGGCCTGGTTGCGCGGCAGGCTGCGGTGGTCCTGCGCCTTGATGACGATGACACCTTCGCCGCTGATGCGCTGGTCGGCCTGGGCCAGCAGCCGCGCCTTCACGTCATCGGGCAGCGAGGACGCCGCGACGTCGAAGCGCAGGTGTGCCGCGCTGCTGACCTTGTTGACGTTCTGCCCGCCCGCACCCTGGGCGCGGATGGCGGTGAAATCGACCTCGGCGCGGTCGACGAACACACGCCGGGCCATGACGCTCAGCCCTGCTTCTTGCGCAGCAGTCCGACGATGAACAGCAGGCCCAGCGCGCCGATCACTGAAGCGAACCAGCCCGCCGGCGCGCCGTCGGTGTACCAGCCCAAGGCGCGGCCCGCGAAACCCGCCAGCACCGAGCCGGCGATGCCCAGCAGGCAGGTGAGGATCCAGCCCATCTTCTGTTCGCCCGGCATGATGCCGCGCGCCAGCAGGCCGACGATGATGCCGAGGACGATGTTGCTGATGATGGCCATGGTGGGTTTTGCCTTCGCGGTGTGCGGGTCGGTCCGGTCGGCGCCGGGTTGAGCTCAGCCGGCAGTGTGCACCGGTACCCGCGGCGCCACCGCACACATGAGTTCGTAGCCGATGGTGCCGGCGGCCCGCGCCACGTCGTCGATGGCCAGCAGCGTGGGCGCGCCGTCGACTGCCGGCCCGTGCCCCCACAACGTGACCTCGCTGCCGGTGCGGGCTTGCGGCACTGGCGTCAGGTCGACCGCCAGCATGTCCATCGAGACACGGCCGACGGTGCCCGTGCGTACACCGTCCACCAGCACCGGCGTGTCGGTGCCGGCGTGGCGCGGGTAACCGTCGGCATAACCGCAGGCCACGATGCCGATGCGCTGCGGCTCGCGCGCGACGTAGCGGCTGCCGTAGCCCACGCTGTCGCCGGGCTGCAGTTCCTGCGTGGCGATGAGCCTGCTGCGCAGCGTCATCGCCGGCTGCAGGCCCCAGTGGTGGATGTCGTGTTCCGGGAAGTCGGGTGCGCTGCCGTAGCTCAGGATGCCGGCGCGTACCCAGTCGTTCCTGACACCGTGCCGCAGCGCTGCCGCGCTGTTCGACAGCGAACGTTCACCCGGCAGGTCGCGCGTGGCTTCCTCGAAGGCCGCCACCTGGTGCCCGATGCCGCGTTCGCCGTCGGCGTCGCTGAAGTGCGTCATCAGCGAGATTTCGTCGACCTGCGGCAGCGCCGACAGCCGCGCCCAGGCGCTGCGGAAGGCCGTGGGCCTGAAGCCCAGCCGGTTCATGCCGCTGTTCATTTTCAAGAACACGCGGTGCGGCTGCTGCGTCTTGTGTGCGGCCAGCCAGTCGACCTGTTCACTGCAGTGCACGGCGTGCCAGAGGTTCAGGCGCGAACAGAGTTCCAGGTCACGTGGCTCGAAGGCGCCTTCCAGCAGCAGGATGGGCCCGCGCCAGCCCAGGGCACGCACACGTTCGGCCTCGGCCAGGTCGAGCAGCGCAAAGCCGTCGGCGCTGCGCAGTCCGGAGTAGGCGCGTTCGATGCCGTGGCCGTAAGCGTTGGCCTTGACGACGGCCCACACACGTGAATCGGGCGCGGCGGCGCGGGCGCGCGCCAGGTTGTGCGCCAGGGCGTCGGGGTGGACCAGGGCTTCGATCGGGCGTGGCATGAAGGTCGTCGGGCGGGCCGCGTTCAGGGATGCGCGGCTGCCGTGCTTCATTCTGCCAGCCGCCCGTGCCGGGCACCGACGGCCCGCGGACCGCGTGCTATAACCCGCGCGCCCCGAAGATGGAGACAAGATGGGCCGGCCCCCGGGCACGGCCCGGCTGCGCGCGACAGATGAAAAAAGGCTTTTCGACCATCATGTCGGCGCAGTTCTTCAGCTCGCTGGCTGATAACGCGCTGTTGGTCGCCGCCATCGAACTGCTGCGCATGAGCAACGCCCCGGCCTGGCAGACGCCGGCACTGGCGCCCATGTTCGCGCTGTTCTACGTCATCCTCGCGCCCTTCGTGGGCGCCTTCGCCGACGCGCTGCCCAAGGGCCGCGTGATGTTCGTCAGCAACACGGTGAAGGTGGTGGGTTGCCTGTACATGCTGTTCGGCGGCCACCCGCTGCTGGCCTATGCCGTGGTGGGCCTGGGCGCGGCGGCCTATTCGCCCGCCAAGTACGGCATCCTGACCGAGCTGCTGCCGCCTTCGCAGCTGGTCAAGGGCAACGGCTGGATCGAGGGTTTGACGGTGGGCTCGATCATCCTGGGTATCCTGCTCGGCGGCCAGCTCGTCGGCCCGAAGCTGGCGCCGATGCTGTTGGGCCTGGACCTGCCTGGCATGACCACCAGCATCGACACCGCGCCCGAGGCGGCGATCTCGGTCATCGTCTTCCTTTACGTGATCGCGGCGGTGTTCAACCTCTACATCCCGCGCACCACGGCGCCGCTGCAGCCGCTGGCCGGCGGTGTCGTCGGCCTGGTGCACGACTTCGCGCGTTGCAACTCGCGCCTGTGGGCCGACAAGCTGGGCCAGATCACCCTGGCCACCACCACGCTGCTGTGGGGCATCTTCGGCAACCTGCGCATCATCGTCTTCGCCTGGGCGGCGGCGGCGCTCGGCTACGGCACCACGCAGGCCAGCAACCTGGCGGGCGTGGTCATCGTCGGCTCGGTCATCGGCGCCGTCTCGGCGTCGATGGTGATGAAGCTCGACCGGGCGACCTCGGTGCTGCCGATGGGCATCCTGGTCGGCATCCTGATGATCGGGCTGAACGTGCTGACCAACGTCTACGTGGCAGCGCCCTTTCTCATCGTGCTGGGCGCGCTGTGCGGCTTCCTCATCGTGCCGATGAACGCGCTGCTGCAGCACCGCGGCCACAACCTGATGGGCGCCGGCCGCAGCATCGCAGTGCAGAACTTCAACGAGCAGGCCTGCATCCTGGCGCTGGGTGCCTTCTACGCCGGCATGACGAAGTTCGGCCTCTCGGCGTTCACCGCCATCACGGTCTTCGGCTTGTCCGTGGCCATCATCATGGAAGTCATCCGACGCTGGCACAAGCGCAACACGGTGCAGCACCGCGAAGAGGTCGAGCGGCTGCTCGTCATCGCGCGTTCCGACACGCACTGAAGGCTGCGCTTGTGACCGCAGCCGTCTCGCGCGCCGGCCCGGCGCTGGCCCTGACCTTCAACGCCTTCGCCTGGGGTGTCTCGTGGTGGCCCTTCCGCGCGCTGCAGGCGCAGGGCCTGCACCCGCTGTGGGCCACGGTGCTGGTGTATGCGGTGGCGCTGGTAGCCATCACGGCCTGGCGCCGCGGCGCATGGGTCGAACTGCTGCGCACGCGCTCGCTGTGGCCGCTGGTGCTGGCCGCGGGCATCACCAACGCCGCCTTCAACTGGGGCGTGACGGTGGGCGACGTGGTGCGCGTGGTGCTGCTCTTCTACCTGATGCCGCTGTGGGCGGTGGGCCTGGCACGCCTGCTGCTGCACGAGCCGCTGACCCGCGCCGCCGGCCTGCGTGTGGCGCTGGCGCTGACGGGCGCGGCCATCGTGCTCTGGCCGGCGGCCGGCACGGGCGGACTGCCGGTGCCGCGCACGCTGCCGGAATGGCTGGGCGTGCTGGGCGGTTTCACCTTCGCGTTGAACAACGTGATGCTGCGGCGCGAGGCCGCGCAGCCCGAGGCAGCGCGTGCGCTGGCGATGTTCCTGGGTGGCGCGGTGGTGGCCGGCGGGCTGGCCGCGGCGCTCTCGGCCGCCGGCGCCGTGCCGCTGCCGCCCGCGCCGGCGCCGGGCTGGGTGCTCGGCGCGCTGGCCCTGGCCGCGGTCTTCCTGGCCGGCAACCTGGCCTTGCAATACGGCGCGGCACGGCTGCCGGCCAATGTCACAGCGGTGATCATGATCACGGAGGTATTGTTTGCTGCCGGCTCGGCGGTCTGGCTGGGTGCGGGCAGCGTGACGCCGGCGCTGGCGGTGGGCGGTGCGCTGATTGTCGGCGCCACCCTCCTGGCTGGCCGGGACTGAGAGCCGGTGAATAAATCCGACACACCCGCTCGCGCGCCCAGGCGGCACCGTTCGGCGGTGCAAATGCTCGCCGTAGCCCGGGCTACGGCTGTGCTTTGTGCCTAGATCGGCACCCCCTGAGGCGCCCGCTCGGGCGCGCCGGATTCAGTCACAGGCTCTGAGGCGAAGCGCACGAGGCCTTGTACGCCAGCCGAAGGGCGAGCGGCGATTTCCCGCCGCGAGACTGAGTTCCCCGGCCCACGCCTCGCTCAGCGCGCCACCGGCCCGGCCTCGGACCGGGCGCGCAGGCCCTGGCGCTGCAGCAGGCGTTGCAGTTCGGCCTCGTCCAGGGGCTTGCCGAGGTAGGCGTCGCAGCCGGCAAGGCTGCCGCGCACGCGGTCGAGTTCACTGTGGTGGGCGCTGACCATGACCACCAGCGCGTTCATCGATGCCGGGGTCTGCTTGATCTGGCGGCACAGGCCCAGGCCGTCGAGTGCGCTGTCCGTGCCCAGCTCGACGTCGAGGAAAACGAGGTCGTAGCTGTTTTGCGCCATCAGCGCCAGCGCCGCCTGGCTGTTCGATGCGTGGTCGGTCTGGATCTGCCAGCGCTCGAGGCGCTTTTCCAGGAACAGCAGTGCGATGGCGCTGTCGTCCACCATCAGCGCGCGCGGCTTGCCGGGCAGCAGGGAGGCCTTGGGCAGCTTGGGTGGTTTGGGCGCCTTGGCGGGCGCAGCAGCCGGCGCCGGCACCACCGCGGCCGCAGGCTTCGGCGGCATCTCGGCCGCGGTGGGCACTGGCCGGGTGACGGCAGCAGGCGCGGCAGCAGGCGCGGCAGCAGGCGCGGGTGCAGGCGGGGGTGCCGGCGCGGGTGCCGGCGGGGGTGCAGGCGGGGGTGCAGGCGCGGGTGCCGGCGCGGGTGCAGGCAGAGGTGAGGGTGTGGGTGAGGGTGGTGCGGCCGGCGCCGGCGCCAGCTCGCGCAGCACCGGCAGGCCGTGCAGCGCCGCCAGGTCTTCGGTCCACGCACCCGGCGGCACCGGCAACGGTGGCTCGTGGCCGACCAGGCCCTCGGCGCCTGGAAAGTGCTCGGGCAGAGGCGGCCCGCCGGGCTCGCCGGCGGCGGGCGTCGGCGGGTCGCGCAGGGTCAGCGGGCCGGGGACGGACGGCAGCGCATCGAAGTGGGCCGGCGGCTCTTCACGCGGGTCGTCGTCCAGCGCCGGCGTGGGCGGCGGTGCCGGCCCGGTCTCGGCGGGCCAGGCCGAAGCCGCCGGTGCGGTGGCGCGCGCTGTGGCGGCGGGGACGGCGGCGCTGAAGGGCAGGTCGCCCAGAAGCCCCTGCGCACCGGCGGCTTCGGGCTCGGGTGCGGTTTCGCGCCGGCGGCGCATGGCCTGGATGATGGTGGTGTGTTCGCCGCCGTCGTCGCGCGCGGCTTGCCCTGGCATCAGGCGGGCGACGACGCCGTCGAGTTCGCGCATCACCTGCAGCGCGTCGATAGGCCGCCGCATCCACGCCGCGCTGCCGGGCGGCGCCTGCGCCCCGATGAAAACGGTTTCGCCCAGCCGCTCGGTGACCAGCACCAGTTGCACCGACGGCCCATGGTCGGCGTCGGCCACCAGCAGGTCGGCGTCGGTCAGCGTCGCCACGTGCGCGTAGCTCGGGCTGCGGTTGTGGGCGAGCCGGAAGTACGAGCTCAGCGCATGACGCTCGGACTCGGTGAAGCCCAGGAACGCGACTCGGTGCGGCATGAAGACGGGGCGGGGTGGGCGAAGGCGACGGGAGCAGGCGATGGTGGGCTGCGGCCCCGGCGCTGTCAACGCCAGCCGCACCCGCATGCCAAGGGGGGTGGCGCTAACATGCCGGTCCCCTACAGAAGGACTGCCGCTGCCATGGCCAAAAGCCTCTACGACTTCGACGCCGTCTCCATCGCCGGCCAGCCGGCGAATTTCTCTGCCCAGCGCGGCAAGGTCGTGCTGATCATCAACACCGCCAGCGCCTGCGGTTTCACGCCGCAGTTCGCGGGGCTGGAAAAGCTCTGGAAGGACTACACCGACAAGGGCCTCGTGGTGGTGGGTTTCCCGAGCAACGAGTTCGGTGGCCAGGACCCGGGCAGCAACGACAGCATCGCCTCGTTCTGCCAGCTGAATTACGGCGTCAGCTTCCCGATGATGGCCAAGGTGAAGGTCAACGGCAGCGACGCCCACCCGCTGTGGCAGTGGCTCAAGAGTGAAGCGCCGGGCCTGCTGGGCACCCAGGCCGTGAAGTGGAACTTCACGAAGTTCCTCGTCGGCCGCGACGGCCAGGTCATCAAGCGCTACGCGCCGAACGATGCACCCGAGAGCCTGCGCCAGGACATCCAGAAGGCCCTCGCCGCGCCTGCGCCATGAGTTTCTTCAGACACCTCGAGCGCTATGCCGGCGACCCCATCCTCGGCCTCAACGACGCCTTCCAGAAGGACCCCCGCGCCGACAAGGTGAACCTGTCGATAGGCATCTATTTCGACGACGCCGGCCGCATCCCGGTGCTGGACTGCGTGCGCCAGGCCGAAGCCCGGATGCTGGCCGCCAGCAGCGCCAAGAGCTACCTGCCCATCGAAGGCGCCGCGGCGATGCGCACGGCGGTGCAGCAGCTGCTCTTCGGCACCGACCACGAGGTGCTGACGAGCGGCCGCGTCGCCACGCTGCAGACCGTCGGCAGCAGCGGCGGCCTGCGTGTTGGCGCCGACTTCGTCAAACGCTGGCTGCCGGGCAGCGCGATCTGGGTCAGCGACCCGACCTGGGACAACCACCACGCGATGTTCGAGGGCGCGGGCATCACGGTGAACAGCTACCCGTATTACGACCCCTTCACCGGTGGCCTGGCCTTCGACGCCATGCTGGCGACGCTGCGCACGCTGCCGGCGCGCAGCCTGGTGCTGCTGCACGCCTGCTGCCACAACCCGACCGGCGTCGACCTGACGCCAGCGCAGTGGCAGGCGCTGGTTCCGGTGCTGCGCGACGGTGAGCTGCTGCCCTACCTCGACCTGGCCTACCAGGGCTACGGCGACGGCATCGCCGAAGACGCCTTGGCCGTGCGCCTGCTGGCCGCCGCCGGTCTGAGCTTCTTCGTCGCGAACTCGTTCTCGAAGAGCATGAGCGTCTACGGTGAACGCGCCGGCGCGCTGAGCGTGGTCTGCGCCGACGCCGCCGAGGCGCAGCTCGTGCTGGGCCAGCTGCAGGCCACCGTGCGGCGCAACTACTCGAGCCCGTCGATACACGCCGCCGGCATCGTCAGCCGCGTGCTCTGCGACCCGGCGCTGCGCGCCAGCTGGGAGGCCGACGTGGCGGCGATGCGCGAACGCATCGCGGCGATGCGGCGCAGTCTGCACGCGCTGTTGACGGCCAAGTGCCCGGGGCACGACTTCGGCTACTTCCTCAGCCAGCGCGGCATGTTCAGCTACACCGGGTTGAGCGCGGCGCAGGTCGACCGCCTGCGCGAGGAATTTGGTGTCTACCTGGTGCGCAGCGGCCGCATGTGCGTGGCCGGCCTCGGCACACGCAACGTCGAACGCACGGCCAGCGCCATCGCCGCCGTGCTGGCCTGAACACTGCGCCGACGCGCTGGCTTGAACAACGCGTCGCCGCGCAGGGGGTTTCAGCCGGCCGGCGTGTGCACCGCCGCCTGCACCTGCTGGCGCAGCCAGCGGTGCGAGGGCGTGGCGTCGTGGCGCAGGTGCCAGATCATCTCGACGTGCACCGGCCCCAGCACCAACGGCAGTTCACGCATCACCAGCGCCGGCCCGTAGCCGGTGGCCTGCACGAAGCTTTCGGGCAGCACCGTCAGCAGGTCGGAGTGCGCCACCACGCGGCCGGCGGTGAAAAACTGGTTGACGGTGAGCACCACGCGGCGCTGGCGGCCCAGCGCCTGCAGCGACTGGTCGACGTAGCCGTGGGCGCGCCCCGAGAAGCTGACCAGCAGGTGGTGCGCGGCGCAGTAGGCATCCAGCGTCAACGGCGCGGCGGCCAGCGGGTGGCCCTGGCGCATGACGCAGACATAGCGTGTCTGGTACAGGCGCGTATGGCGCAGCGGGCTGTCGTGACCGCGTGCGGCGATGTCGGTCACGGCCTCGGGGAAAAAGCCCACCGCCAGGTCGGCCTCGTCGTTTTCGAGCAGGCGGCGTGGGTCGCGCGTGGTCAGCGGCAGCACACGCAGGTTGACGAGCGCGCCGCTGGTCTCGATGCCGCTGACCAGCGCCGGTGCCAGCAGCGCGGCGGTGGCGTCGGCCATGGCCAGGCGCAGCTGCACGGCGTGGCGCAACGGATCGAACTCGTCGGGCGCCAACGCCTCACGCAGGGCCGACAGCGCGGCGCGCACCTGCGGCCAGAGCGCCTCGGCCAGTGGCGTGGGCTTCATGCCGTGGGCGCTGCGTACGAAAAGGTCTTCGCCCACGGCCTGGTGCAAGCGCTTGAGCGCGTGGCTGACGGCCGGCTGCGTCATGGCCAGCGCCGCGGCGGCGCGGGTCAGGCTGCCTTCGCTCATCACGGCATCCAGCACGCGCAGCAGGTTCAGGTCGAGGGTGCGGAAGTTCAGGGCCATGGCTGCCAGCATATTCTTGGATCGAATAACTGGCATGCAAACTATTCACTTGCATGGCATTGGTAGAAACCCCAATATAAGACCCGTCGCCTCTGGAAGAAGAGGCCCGAAGGGAAACAATCATGACCATGCTCACCGTCTACACCCCCACCCCGGTGCAGGTGCCGCGTTTTGCGCCGCTGGCCGCCGCTCTGTTTGCGCGCCTGCTGCAGGCCTTTGAAGCCGCCGGTCGTGCGGTGGCCGCATCCCGCCAAGAACGCAAGGACTGAAGAGTCCGGGCGGCCGCTCAGGCCGCTTGGCGCAGCGGCACGGGGCTGCGCATCAGCGCCCCGAACAAGTCCTTCGGGTCGGTCATCTCCGGGATCAGGTCGATGGCCTGGCCCAGTCCCAGCTCGGCGGCCAGCGCGCCCATCAGGTGCAGCGCGGCGAAGTCTTCCAGCGCAAAGCCGACCGAGTCGAACACCGTCACCTCTGCGTCGCCGCGGCGCCCTGCGGTCTGGCCGGTCAGCACACGCCACAGTTCGGTGACCGGAAAGTCGGCCGCCATCTGCTGCACGTCGCCCTCGATGCGGCTCTGGGGTTCGTATTCGACGAACACACGCGCCGCGGCCAGCACGCCGGGGTGCAGCTCGGTCTTGCCGGGGCAGTCGCCACCCACCGCGTTCAGGTGCATGCCGGGGGCCAGCATCTCGGGCGTGACGATGGTGGCGTTGCGCTTGTCGGCCGTCACCGTGGTCACGATGTGTGCGCCCTGCAGCGCTTCGGCCGTACTCTGGCACAGCACTAGGCGCAGACCGGGCAGCGTGCGCAGGTGGCGCTGCAGCTTGGCGGTGGCGGCGGCGTCGATGTCGAACAGGCGCAGCGTGGTGATGCCCAGCAGGTGGTGGAAAGCCAGCGCCTGGAATTCGCTCTGCGCGCCGTTGCCGATCAGCGCCATCGTGTGCGACCCCGGCCGCGCCAGCAGTTTCGCCGCCATCACCGACGTGGCCGCCGTGCGCATCGCGGTAGTGAGTGTCAACTCACTCAGCAGCGTCGGCCGGCCGGTGGCGACCTCGGCCAGCACGCCGAAGGCCATCACCGTGGGCAAGCCGTGGCGACCGTTGGCTGGGTGGCCGTTGACGTACTTGAAGCTGTAATGGGTCGCGTCGGCCACCGGCATGAGCTCGATCACGCCATCGCGGCTGTGGCTGGCCAGGCGCGCCACCTTGTCGAACTCGGGCCAGCGGCGGAAATGCGCCTCGATCGCCTCTACCAGACGCCGCAGCACCTCAGGCAGGCCGTGCGCGGCCACGGTACGGGCGACGTCTTGGGTCGTGAGCAGGGTGGTCATGGGGGGTCTCCGCAGGGGTTCTTCGGGCTGAGTCGACATTGTTCGAGAGGCTGCTGGTAATGAGAAGCGGCAGAAGTGCATCATTTTCGCCAGGTTTCTGGCATTTCGGCAGCCTGTGATGTCAAATCGGCCAATGGACAGTACCGACCTGCAACTCATCGCCCTGCTGCGCCAGGACGCCCGCAGCACCGTGGCCACGCTGGCCACCAAGCTGGGTGTGTCGCGCGGCACGGTCACCAACCGCGTCAAGCGGCTAGAGGACAGCGGCGTCATCACCGGCTATACGGTGCGCCTGCGGCCCGACACCGAACCCAACCTCATCGCGGCCTGGATGAGCATCACGGTAGACGGCAACCAGACCCGCGAAGTCATTGCTCACTTGTTGGGTGAACCCGGCGTGGCGGGTTTGCACGACACCAACGGCCGCTGGGATCTGCTGGCCGAGCTGCGCGCCGGCAACCTGGTGGAACTGGCCGCGGTGCTGGAGCGTGTGCGCCTGATCAAGGGCATAGCGGCCACGGAAACCAGCATCCACCTGCAGACCTACCGCGTGTCCTGAGTACGGCCAGCGGGTCCGGAAGCACCGGCTCGCCGCATGAAGGCCCGAACGCGACGTCGCGCGCGAGAGTTGAGGCGCGGGCGGCCGCCGGGCTTGCGGCATCATGCCGCCGCGATGCCCCTGTTCCTGCTCAAGCGCCTGGCCACCTTCGTCGCCACCCTGGCCGTGGCTTCGATGGTGGTGTTCGCGGTGCTGGAACTGCTGCCGGGCAATGCCGCCGAGGTCATCCTCGGCGACACCGCCACGCCCGAGGCGCTGGCCGCGCTGCAAACCCAGCTGGGGCTGGACGAGCCGCCGCTGCAGCGTTACCTGCATTGGGTGGGCGGCCTGCTGCAGGGCGAGACGGCGCGCAGCATCAGCTACGACACCCCCACCGCCGAGCTGCTGGCCGAACGCCTGCGCGTGACGCTGCCGCTGGCGCTGATGGCAATGGCACTGACGGTGGTGCTGGCGCTCACGCTGGGCGTCTATGCCGCGGCGCGCCACAACAAACTGGGCGACGTGGGCGTGATGACCCTCAGCCAGCTCGGCATCGCGATCCCCAACTTCTGGTTCGCGATCCTGCTCATCCTGCTCTTCGCGGTGCAGCTGCAATGGGTAGGCGCGGGTGGCTTTCCAGGCTGGACCGAAGACGAGGGTGGTGGGCTGCTGCAGGGTCTGCGGGCACTTCTGCTGCCCGCGTTGTCGCTGGCGCTGGTGCAGGCCGCGATCCTGGCCCGCGTGACCCGTTCAGCGGTGCTGGACGTGATGCGCGAGGACTACGTGCGCACCGCACGCGCCAAGGGGCTGAGCCGTCGCCAGGCGCTGCTTCGCCACGTCCTGCGCAACGCGATGATCCCGGTGCTGACGGTGGCCGGGCTGCAGTTCGCCAACCTCGTCACCGGCACCATCGTCATCGAGAGCGTCTTCGTGCTGCCGGGCATCGGCCGCCTGGTTTTCCAGGCCATCAGCAACCGCGACCTGGTGGTGGTGCGCGACGTGGTGATGTTGCTGGCCGCTGTCGTCGTACTCGTCAATCTGGTCGTCGACCTGCTTTACGCGGTGGTCGACCCGCGGCTGCGCCATGCGGTGGTCTAGGGTGGGGTCGGCTTCTGCTTGCGGCCCGTTGCGGACGTTGGCGACGTATTGCGCTGTCTCGGCCTTTCGAGGTGCGGTGCTTGACGTAGGCCGGGGTTTCGGCCCGGCGGCCGACTCCCTTTCTTTGCGGGTGCAAAGAAAGGAAGCAAAGAAAGCACCCTCAATACGGCACACCTTCAGAGCCGTTGTCATCGATCGCTGCGCTCCAGCCGCTGCTGCGCACGATCTCGCGAAGCCTCGCTCGACAGACTGGCCCGGCCAGCGCCGAGCTCCGCCAGCACCGACGTGCTGTCGAACGCTCTGGAGACGCAGGCCGGGTGTCTGCAGCCCAAAGAGACCGCCTTGCGCTGCGACGCCACGGCGGGCATTGCGACGGCGCAGCCCCGCGCGAACGGCCTTGCCCCGCGACAGCATGACCGTGGACCGCATCGCCACGGTCTGGCCGGGCCAGTCTGTCGAGCGAGGCTTCGCGAGATCGCGCGCAGCAGCGGCCGGAGCGCAGCGATCGATGACAACGGCTCTGAAGGTGTGCCGTATTGAAGGTGCTTTCTTTGCTTCCTTTCTTTGCATCGGCAAAGAAAGGGAGTCGGCCGCCGGGCCGAAACCCCGGCCTACGTCAAGCACCGCACCTCGAAAGTCCGAGACAGCGCAAGACGTCGCCAACGTCCGCAACGGGCCGCAAGCTGTCGCCACCCACCGGCCCGAACCGCGCTAGCCCACGTGCCAGGCCAGCTGCTCCAACGCGCCCGGCGCCACCCCAGCTTCGTGGTGGGGCTGGTGCTGACACTGCTGATGGCCGGGGCTGCGGCGCTGTCGCTGGCGTGGTCGCCCTATCCGCCCGCGGCCATCGACATTCCGAACAAGCTGGCTCCGCCAGGTGCGGCGCATTGGCTGGGCACCGACATGCTGGGCCGCGACATCCTCAGCCAGCTGCTGGTAGGTGCGCAGAACAGCATCGTCGTCGGTGTCGTCGCGGTCGGCATCGGGTTGCTGGCCGGTGTGGCGCTCGGCCTGCTGGCCGCGGCGCAGCGGGCCGGTGGGCGGGCTTGGATCGACGAAATTCTGATGCGCGCGGCCGATTTCACCTTCGCCTTCCCGGCGCTGCTCTCGGCCATCATGCTGACCGCCATCTACGGGCCGGGGCTGGTGATGAGCATCGTGGCCATCGGCATCTTCAACATCCCGGTCTTCGCGCGCATCGCTCGCGGTGCCGCGATGGCGGTGTGGGCGCGCGACTACGTCACCGCAGCGCGCGCTGCCGGCCAGGGGCCGCTGGCCATCACGCGCGACCACGTGCTGCCCAACATTGCCAGCCCGTTGATCGTGCAGGCGACGATTTCCTTCGCCACGGCGATACTGGCGGAGGCGGCGCTGTCCTACCTGGGCCTGGGCACGCAGCCGCCGCAGCCCAGCTGGGGCCGCATGCTCAACGACGCACAGTCGCTGATGTTCCAGGCGCCGCTGCTGGCCGTTTGGCCCGGCCTGGCCATCATGTTGAGCGTGCTGGGCCTGAACCTGATGGGCGATGGTCTGCGCGACCTGCTCGACCCGCAACTGGCACGCAAGCGCTGACCTGCCATGAACACCACCCCCATGAAGATCGATTTTGTTTCCGATGTCGCTTGCCCCTGGTGCGCCGTCGGTCTGAACGCGCTGGAACGCGCGCTCGAGGCCCTCGGCCCCGACCTCGCCGTCGAGCTGCACTTCCAGCCCTTCGAGCTGAACCCGACGATGGCTGCCGAGGGTGCCGACGCCGCCGACTACCTGAAGGCCAAGTACGGCCTGAGCGACGCCCAGCTGGCGCAGAACCGCGCCACCATCCACGAACGTGGTGCCGCGGTGGGTTTCGAATTCGGCGAACGTGTGCGGGTGTGGAACACCTTCGACGCCCACCGCCTGCTGCACTGGGCCGGGCTGCTGGGCCCGGCGGGCAGCCAGCGCGCGCTGAAACATGCGCTGCTGCAGGCCTACCACGGCGAGGGCCGCAACCCGGGTGCTCGAGACGTGCTGCTGGACCTGGCTGCGCAGGTGGGCCTGGGCGTGGACGCCGCGCGCGACGTGCTGCAAAGCGGCCGCTACGCCGACGAGGTGCGGGCCGCCGAACAGGCCTGGCAGCGCGCGGGCATCCACTCGGTGCCGGCGATCGTCATCAACGATCGCCATCTGATTTCGGGCGGCCAGCCGCCCGAGGTTTTCGAGCAGGCGCTGCGCCAGATCGCCGCCGAGGCCACTCGCTGATGCCGCGCAACATCGAGATCAAGGCGCGCATCGACAGTGTCGAGGCCCTGCTGCCGCGCGCGCTGGCGCTGACGGGCGCGCAGGCGGCCGAGTTGCTGCACCAGGACGACAGCTTCTTCACCGTGGCGCACGGCCGCCTGAAGCTGCGCGAGTTTGGCGACGGCGGCGCCGAGCTCATCCACTACCAACGCGCCGACAGCACCGAAGCCAAGACCAGCGACTACGTGCTTGTGCCGGTGCTGGCTGCGGCCGAGCTGCGCGAGGCGCTGGGGCGCGCCTGCGGGCCGCCGCGGCGCGTGCGCAAGCAGCGCTGGCTGCTTTTGGCCGACGATGGCCGCTTCACCACCCGCATCCACCTCGACCGCGTCGAGGGGCTGGGCGACTTCATGGAGCTCGAGGTGACGCTGCGCGACGGGCAAAGCGACGTCGAGGGCCGCGCCGTCGCAGAGTCGCTGATGGACGCGCTGGGCCTGGCGGGCGCCGAGCGTCTGGCCGGGGCCTACCTGGACCTGCTGGCCGATGTGTCCAGCAGCGGCGGCAGCGCTTCGGCCAGGAAGTCGTAGACGCGCCGCACGACGCGGTTGCCGCGTATTTCGCGGTGCACCGCCAGCCAGCACGGCAGCGGCGGGATCTTCAGCATCGGCAGGACGGCCTGCACACCCGGCCACAGCGCCAGGTTGTAGGCAGCGACGAAGCCGATGCCGGCGCCGGCGGCGACCAGCCGGCCGTAGACCACTTGGTCGTCGGTGCGCAGTGCGAAGTGTTCGCGTGCCACCGGCGTGCCCAGCGCCGCGAAGCCGCGCAGCAGCGCGTCGTCGCGGTCGTAGCCGATGAG